>AP019701.1:425000-1042500 GCA_006738865.1 Allostella sp. ATCC 35155 | reverse complement strand
ACGTAGAGGGTGGAGGAGAAATTGACCTCCTTCGCGAAGGCCGGCGCCGGCAGGAGGTTCATCCCCGGCAGAAGGCAGGTCACGCCCGCCGCGAGGCCGATCCAGCCCGCGTTGATGCCGTGCAGGAAGTCCGTCACCCAGAAGCCGAGGGCGACCGCCAGCAGCACGGCCAGCTTGCGCTCGTCGCCGCTCATCGGCCCGCGCGCCGGCAGCGGCGGCGGCGGGATCGGCCGGTCGGGAAAGGCAAATCGCGCGGCCGCCACGATGCAGACGGCCTTCAGCAGGCCGGTCACCGGAAAATGCAGCTTGAGATACTGGCCGTAGGTCAGGGTGACGCCGTGCAGCGACTCGGCCGCGCCCACCAGCACCATGTTCGGCACGTTGGCCGGCAGGATCGTGCAGGGCACCATGAAGCTGACGATGGCGAGCGTCACCGCCATGCCGGTGCGGCCCGGCCGCCCCTCCACGAAGCCCATGCGGTCGGCGAGCGACAGGATGATCGGCATCAGCAGCACGATCCGTCCCATCGTCGACGGCATGACGAAGGCGAGCGCCACCGCGACCGCCGCGACGCCGATCAGCGCCCGCGTGTAGGAGGCGCCGAACAGCGGCAGGATGGCGACGGCGAGCCGTTCCCCGAGCCCCGTGCGCTGCATGACGGTGCCGATGATGATGCCGCCGAAGACCAGCCACATCGCCGTCGCCTCGAACCCGGCGAAGGCGACCCCCGGCGGCGCGATCTTGAGCAGCACGGCCAACGTCATGAAGACGAGCGCCGTCACATGCTCCGGCATGGCGCCGGTCGCCCAGAGGCCGATCGTGAAGAAGGCGAGCGCGCCCGCATGCATCGTCGTCTGCGGCACGCCGGCCGGCGCCGGCACCAGGAAGGCGATGGCCAGCGCCAGCGCCGCAAGCAGCGGGATGACGCGGCGCTGGGAGAGGAGCCCGCTAATGGCGCTTCCCCGCAAGGGCACGGGCGACGCGCGAGCCGCTGGGCCGGCCGAGATGGGCCGAGATCCGGTCGCCTGCGAGGGCCAGCCGGTCGAGATCGACGCCCGTGCGGATGCCGAGCCCGTGCAGCAGGTAGACGACGTCTTCGCTGGCGACGTTGCCGGTCGCCCCCTTGGCATAGGGGCAGCCGCCGAGCCCGGCGACGGCGCAGTCGACGACGGCGATGCCGCGATCGAGCGAGGCCAGGATATTGGCCAGGGCCTGGCCGTAGGTGTCGTGGAAATGGACGGCCAGCCGCGCGACCGGCAGCCGCGCCTCGACCGCCTCCAGCATCGCCACCACCTGGGCGGGCGTGCCGACCCCGATCGTGTCGCCGAGCGAGATTTCGTAGCAGCCGAGGTCGGCGAGCCGCCCGGCCACGTCGGCGACGGCGGCCGGGGCGACCGGCCCCTCGTAGGGGCAGGCGACGACGCAGGAGATGTAGCCGCGCACCCGCATGCCGGCCGCCAGCGCCCGCTCGGCGACCGGCGCGAAGCGCTCGAAGCTCTCGTCGATCGAGCAGTTGGTGTTGCGCCGCGCGAAGCTCTCGGACGCGGCGGCGAAGATCGCCACCTCCTCGCAGCCGGCGGCGAGCGCGTCCTCCAGTCCCTTCGCATTCGGCACCAACACGGGGTAGGACACCCCCGGCCGGCGCCGGACGGCCGCCAGCACCGCCCCGGTGTCCGCCATCTGCGGCACCCATTTCGGCGAGACGAAGCTGCCCGACTCGATCACCGGCATGCCGGCGTCGGCCAGCGCCTCGATGAGCTCGACCTTGACGGCGGTCGGCACCGGCACCGCCTCGTTCTGCAGCCCGTCGCGCGGCCCCACCTCGACGAGCTTGACCGCGGCTGGGCGGGTCATGACGGGAACTCCAAAACTTCCACGGCGGTCTCCTGGCGCATCGGAAAATACCCCGGCAGCGCCTCCATGCGCGCAAGCCAGCGGCCGATGCCGGGGCGCGGAGCGAGGTCGAAGCCACCCTCGTCCGCAACCCGGGTATAGGCGTAAAGCGCGATGTCGGCGATGGTCGGCCCCTCGCCGACGAGCCAGTCATGGCCGGCGAGCCGCGCTTCCATGACGTCGAGGGCCCGCTCGCCGCGCGGATGGTTGTGGCGCAGCCGCTCCTCGTCGAAGGCGCTGCGCTCGGCGACGAAGCGGCGCAGATAACGGTTCACCGCGATCGCCGGTTCGTGGCTGTACTGCTCGAAGAACATCCAGCGCAGCACCTCGGCCTGCTCCCAGGGATCGGCCGGCCAATAGGGTGTGCCGTTGGCGAAGAACTGCAGGATGGCGCCCGATTCGCCGAGCACCCGGCCGTCCTCCAGGCGGACCGCCGGCACCTTGCCGATCGGATTGACGGCGCGGAAGGCAGGCGTTGCCGGCTCGCCGCGGGTCTGGTCGACGTCGATCCGGCGATGCGGCAGGCCGAGCCACCCCCAGAGCAGCCGCACCTTGTAGACGTTGCCCGATTCGAGATTGCCCCAGAGCGTCAGCATCCGGCGGCCTCGTCGACGGCAAGCTCCGCCAGCTCCGTCCCCTCGTCCACCAGATCGCCCTCGCCATGGCGCAGGCGTGCGACGCGGCCGGCTGCCGGCGCGCGGATGGTGTGTTCCATCTTCATCGCCTCCAGCACCAGCAGCGGCTGGCCGGCGGCGACCATGTCGCCCTCGGCCACCAGAACGCGCGTGATGCGGCCGGGCATCGGGGCCGTCAGGTGCCCGGCGCCAGCCTCCGCCGCGGCCGGCGGCGCCAGCGGGTCGAGCAGCGTCAGCAGGCGCGTCGCCGCAGGTCCGAAGACATGGAAACGGTCGCCCGCCACCACCACGGCGCGGCGGAAGCGCCGGCCGGCGAAGCGGATGGCGATGACGGCACCGCCTGCCCGTTCGGCCGTCGCCTCCCCGGCGACGCCCTCGACCGCCAGATGCCAGCCGCCGGCCGCGTAGGTGACGGCGACCGCGACCGACCGCTCGCCTTCCCGGAAGGTCAACACGCGGCGCTGCCGCTCGCCGATGCGCCAGCCGTCCGCCGCCGCCCAGGGTGAAGGATCGGCGCATGCGGCTTCGTGCTCGGCCAGCAGCAGCGCGAGCGCGGCGGCGGCGACGTCCGCCGCCGCCGCGGGCTCCGCCGGTGCCAGCAGGTCGTCGCCGTGGCGCGCGATGAAGCCGGTATCGAGGTCGGCCGCCGCGAAGGCGGGATGCCGCACGAGGCGGCCGAGGAAATCGCGGTTGGTGGTGAGCCCCGCCACCTCGGTCGCGGCCAGCGCCGCCCCGAGCCGCGCCAGCGCCTCCTCCCGGTCGCGGCCATGGGCGATGATCTTGGCGATCATCGCGTCGTAGTGGACGGTGACGGCATCGCCCGTCGCGACGCCCGTGTCGACGCGGATGCCCGGCCCGGCGGGCAGCGCCAGATGGACGAGCCGCCCGATCGCCGGGCGGAAATCCTGGGCGGGATCCTCGGCATAGAGCCGCGCCTCGATGGCGTGGCCGGTGAGCGCGACGGCCTCCTGCGCCAACGGCAGCGGCTCGCCGGCGGCGACGCGGAACTGCCATTCGACGAGGTCGAGGCCGGTCACCATCTCGGTCACCGGGTGCTCGACCTGGAGGCGCGTGTTCATCTCCATGAACCAGAACTGCTCGCCCTCGGCGATGAACTCGACCGTGCCCGCGCCGGCATAGCCGATGGCACGGGCGGCCGCCGTCGCGGCATCGCCCATGGCGCGCCGGCGTTCGGCCGTCATGCCGGGCGCCGGGGCCTCCTCGATCACCTTCTGGTGGCGGCGCTGGATCGAGCAGTCGCGCTCGAAGAGGTGGATCGCGCCGCCGTGACAGTCGGCGAAGACCTGCAGCTCGATATGCCGCGGCCGCGTCAGGTACTTCTCGATCAGCAGCCGGCCGTCGCCGAAGGCCGACACCGCCTCGCGCGCCGCCCCCTCCAGAGCCGCCGTCAGATCCTCCGGCCGCTCGACGACGCGCATGCCGCGGCCGCCGCCGCCCGCCGACGCCTTGACCAGGACGGGATAGCCGATGCGCTCCGCCGCCGCGGCGATCACGGCGGGCGACTGGTCGTCGCCGTGATAGCCGGGCACGACCGGCACGCCCGCGCGCTCCATCAGCGCCTTGGCGGCGCTCTTCGAGCCCATGGCGCGGATGGCGGCCGGCGGCGGGCCGACGAAGACGGCGCCCGCGGCAGCCACCGCCTCCGCGAACTCCGCATTCTCGGACAGGAAGCCATAGCCCGGATGGACGGCCTCGGCACCGGAGGCCCGGATCGCCTCGACCAGGGCGGGGACGGACAGATAGCTCTCGCGCGCGGGCGCGGGCCCGACCGGCCAGGCCTCGTCGGCCATGCGGACATGCAGCGCGTCGCGATCGGCCTCGGAATGGACGGCAATCGTCCGCATCCCGATGCGCCGCGCGGTCGCCATGACGCGGCAGGCGATCTCCCCGCGATTGGCGACCAGGACGGAACGGAACATCGCGCGCGTGCCGCCCACCATCAATCCTCCCGCCAGGTGGGCGGGCGCTTCTCCAGGAAGGCGGCGACCCCTTCCCGCCCCTCCTCGCCGGCGCGCAGCTCGGCGATCCGGCGGGCGGTGTCTTCGGCCATCGCGTCGTCGAGCGGGCCGGACGAGACGCGCGCGATCAGCCGCTTGGACGCCGCCTGCGCCAGCGGTCCCCCGCCGGCCAGCGCCGCCAGCAGGCGTTCCCCGGCCACCTCCAGCTCCTCGCGCGGGGCGACCTCGTGGACGAGGCCGATGCGCCGCGCCTCGGCGGCGTCGAAGCGCTCGGCCGTCAGGAAATAACGCCGCGCCTGCCGGGCGCCGATGGCCGCCACGACATAGGGGCTGATGGCGGCGGGCAGAAGGCCGAGGCGGACCTCGGACAGCGAGAAGGCGGCCTCCGGCACCGCGACCGCGATGTCGCAGCAGGCGACCAGCCCGACTCCGCCGCCATAGGCCGCGCCCTGCACCAGCGCCACCGTCGGCTGCGGCATCCCGTCGAGGACCCGCAGCATCCGCGCGAGCCGCCGGGCGTCCTCGAGGTTCTGCGCCTCGGAATAGCCGGCGGTGCGCTTCATCCAGTTGAGGTCGGCCCCGGCCGAGAAGCTGCGGCCGTTGGCACCCAGCAGCACCGCGCGCACCGCCTTGTCCGCGGCCAGTCGCTCGAAGGTCGCTGTCAGTTCTTCTATAAGGCGGTCGTCGAAGGCGTTGTGGACCTCCGGCCGGTTCATGGTGACGCGGGCGACGGACCCGCGAGTGGTGACGAGTACGGTGCCGGCCATCGCTGTGCTGCGCCTCGAGTGGGGGATTTTGGGGACGCCCGCGGACGATGTTCGCCCGCGCCGCCAGCGTCAAGGGGCGACGGTTCGGCTTGCAACTCCGGCCCCGACGTGCCACATGCAGCTTGCGGAGCGGGACTTCCCGTGCAGCCGGTATTGCCGGCGTGCGGCGACGGTTGCTTCGCGGGAGGCGGGCGCCGGCGTTGCGCCGGCCACGGATTCATCGGATCGACGACCCTCAGCGACGCCCGTCAGGGCGTTTTTGCCGTCCGCCGGGGCGGCATCTACGGAAAGGTGACCATGCAGGTTCTTGTCCGCGACAACGACGTCAACGGCGCGCTCCGCGTGCTCAAGAAGAAGATGCAGCGCGAAGGTATCTTCCGGGAGATGAAGATGCGCCGGGCCTACGAGAAGCCCTCCGAGCGGGCCGCCCGCGAGAAGGCCGAAGGCGTTCGCCGTCGTCGCAAGGCACTGCGCAAGCGCATGGAGCGCGAGGGCTACTAGCTCGCGGAAGGGGCTGTCCAATGGCCCCCGCACCTCCGCCCCGCCCCCGCGGCCGCAGCGCCATCCAGCCGCGCCCGCTGCGGGCATTCGAGGCCCCCGCCGCCATCGAGGTCTTCCGCGTCATCGGCCGCCGGCTGAGCCAGGTCTGGGTCGACAATTCCGGCGCGCTTGCAGAGCCCGGCCCGGCGGCGCAGCGCCTCCGGGAGTTCGTCTGCTGGCGCACGCGGTCGCGCGCGGGCGAGCAGATCCAGGAACGCGTCGGCGGCTTCTTCCTGGTGACGGCGAGCGACGCCTGTCATCCGATTCTGCTGTGCCCGCCCGAGCCGCTGACGCCCGAGACGGCCTTCGTCCACGCCCAGCTGGCACAGGCACGGGACGTCGCCCGCGTGGCCGAGTTGATGGCGGCCGACCGGCTGATCGAGGTCGTCGGCCGGCGGCCGAAGACGCCGCCGTCGCGCCCGGGCGACACGTTGCTGCCGGAGGATCATCCGCTGGTGGTCGACGAGCGGCCGGACGACCTCGACGAGACGCCCGCCTTCCCGCGCCGGGCCGGCGGCGGGCGCACCTGGTCCTGACCGGCGGCGGCGACCGCCGCCGCCATTGACGCCGGCGCCCTGCGTCCCGACTTCCTGACCTGCCCGGCCGCCGGCCGGGACAGATCAAGAGGGTCCGGGATGAGCGTGGAAATCTATTGGGGCAGCGGCAGCCCCTATGCGTGGCGGGTATTGCTGGCCGCCGAGGCGCGGGGCGTTCCGTACGAATCGCGGCTGCTGTCCTTCAGCGCGAAGGAGCACAGGGCTCCGGCCTTCCTGGCGATCAACCCGCGCGGCAAGGTGCCGGCCCTGAAGGACGGCGACCGCATCGTCACCGAGTCCCTGGCGATCATGCACCATCTGGACGGGCTCGGCTCCGGCCCGGCCCTGTTCGGCGCGACTGCCGAGGAGCGCACCCGCGTCCTGGAGTGGTGCAGCCGGATCATGTCCGACCTCGAGGCGGCGGTGTACGGGGTCTGCAGGCCGCTGATGGCCGCAAAGCCCGAGGCCGACGCGGCCGCCAAGGCCGAGGCGGCGCTGCCCGCGCTGCATCGCGAGCTGGGGGAACTCGAGGCCGCACTGGCCGGCCAGGACTGGCTGGCCGGCGGCCCCGCGCCATCGGCCGCGGACTTCGCCGCCCTGCCCTTCATCAAGTACCTGGAGCGGGCCGCCGGCAAGGAGGCCGCGCGCGGACTCGATCACGGCGTGGAGCCGCTGGCCGCCCGCTACCCGCGCCTTGCCGCATGGGTGGCGCGGATCGAGGCGATGCCCGGCTACGAGCGGACCTACCCGCCGCACTGGCGCGCAGGCTGATCCAGCCGGCGCAGCAGCGCCACCGTCAGGAACACCGCGGCGGCGGAGATCGCCGTCGCCGCGGCGAACAGCACGGGATAGCCGAAGCGGTCGGCGATCGCACCGGCCACCATCGACCCGCCGAGATAGACCACCAGCTGGGCGCAGGCGAGGATCGTGAAGTCGGTGCCCGGCTGCGACTTCGAAGCGACGGCCATGAAGAGGCTGTAGAGCGCCACGATCTCCATGTAGCGGATCAGCGTCTGGAATCCGGCGGCACCGAGCACCGCCCAGATGCCCGTGATCTGGCCGGCGGCATGAAGCGTGAAGAGCAGGAAGCACAGGGTTCGCAGCACGCCGAGCAGCAGGAGTGCGCCGCTGGTGCCCGACCGCCGGACCATCAGCGCCGCCACCGCCGAGCCCGCCAGTCCCGCCGTCGCGGCCGAGATGCCGCTGAGATATCCGATCCAGGACAGCGGCAGTCCGGCATCGACGAGGTAGGCCCCCTCCATCGACTTCACCAGCCCTTCGGAGGCGCGATAGGTCAGGGCGACGACCAGTGCCGTCGCCGCCTGCGGCCGGGCGAGGAAGGCGCGCAGCGAGGGCGGCGGTCCCGGCGGCGGCGCGGTGCGGGTGCCGGCATCCTCCGGCATGAAGGCGACGGCGACGAGCGGCAGGGTCGAGACCAGGGCCACCGCCAGCACGGCCGCCTGCCACCCC
Source organism: Allostella sp. ATCC 35155 (assembly GCA_006738865.1). Lineage (GTDB taxonomy): Bacteria > Pseudomonadota > Alphaproteobacteria > ATCC43930 > Allostellaceae > Allostella. Next base: position 1,034,680 of record AP019701.1, on the reverse strand, counting down.
GCATGCTCATAGAGCACCAGCGCACCGGTGCCGCCGACGATGACGCTGGCCGCGATCGCCCCGCCCTGGATGGCGTTGCCGACCGCGCGGTCCTCGGCCGCCAGCGCCAGCGTGGCATAGCCGTCGGTCGCGATGTCCTGGGTCGAGGTCAACAGCGCGACGACGAATCCGATCGCGAAGATCGCCCAGATGTCGGTCGGCTCGACGAGGGCCAGCGCCGCGATCGCCAGCACCGTCCCCGCCTGGGTCGGCAGGATCCAGCCGCGGCGATGTCCGAGCGCCATCGGCCGGACGCGGTCGACGAGCGGCGCCCACAGGAACTTGACGGTGAGCGGGATCATCAGCACCGCGAGGAGCCCGATCGTCGTCCGCGACACGCCGTGCTGGCGCAGGATCGGCGGGATCGCCGCCACCAGCAGATAGCCCGGCACGCCCTGGGCGAGGTAGAGCCCGGCCAGGACGGCGAACAACCGCAGACGTCCGCTCCTGGCCGGGGGCGAAGCCGCCACCGTCATGCCGCACCCGCCAGATGCCGGGCCAGGAAGGCCCGCGCCTCCGTCGGATCGGCCGTCACATGGACCGGAAAGGACCAGAACCGGCCGAAGGAGGCCTGCGTGCGCGGATTGGGTTCGGCCCGCACGATGGCGAGCGCCCGGCAGGCGCGGTTCAGGTGCTGGCGGGTCACCTTGGCCCATGCCGCCTGCCGCAGCTCGCCCGCCCGCGACAGGTGGCGGTAGCCGTCGATCTCCACCAGCATGGCGAACGGACCCGCCAGCGTCCCGATCCGCTCCAGCGCGGCGAGATAGCGTTCCTCGTCCGCCTCCTCCATCGGCGCCTCCAGATGCAGGCGCACGATCCCGTCGCCGCCGACCGCAAGCCCGATCATCGCCTAGAAGGTCGCCTTGTAGCCGACCGAGACGAGCCGGCCGAAGCCGTTGATCGCGATGCCGCGGGTGGCGGTCGCGGTCGGGTTGACATAGTCGGTGTCGAACAGGTTCTGGATGCCGAAGGTCAGTTCGCCCGGGCCCAGCGGATAGGTCGCCAGCAGGTTGACCAGTGCCGCCCCCTCGATCTCGGGCGAGACGCCGGCGCGGTCGCGGCCGGTGAAGAACTCCAGCTCGGGCCGGATGGCGGCGCCGTTGCCGAAGACCCAGGTGCCGTAGACGAGCCCGCGCCAGGGCGTGGCGATGCGGTTGTTCGGCAGCCAGGAGTCGATCTCACCGTCGCCGTCCTTGTCGTAGCGGCCCTCGCGGTAGGAGAGGACCGTGCCCAGGGTCAGCGCCGGGGTCACGCGCCACCAGCCGGTGCCCTCGAAGCCCCAGATGCGCTCCTTCTGCTGCGAGACGCGGTTGGAGGCGACGTCGTAGTTCACCCCCTCGTCCGACTTCGACAGGAACGCCGAGACGCTGCCGCCGAAGTTCGACCATTTGCCGCGCAGGCCGATCTCGTAATTGTCGACGATCTGGGGCTTCGGCGCGAAGTTGGCATAGCTGACCATGTAGTCGGGCAGGCCGGCGCCGGGGCACACCAGATTGCCATAGGCGTCGCACAGTTCGGCGCTGCTGTTGGCGCCGGCCCGGCGGGTGAAGCCGCCGACGTCGGTCAGCGAGAAGCCCTGGGAGAAGCCGCCGAAGAGCTGGACGTTGCGGGTGACCGCGTAGGTCGCACCGAGATTGAACGTCACCGCACCGTAGTCGAAGGATCCGCCCTCGACGTCGATCGCCGGGAAGACGCGGTTGATGTAGTAGATCGCCGGCCGCTCATAGTCGGCGACATTGAGGAAGAAGCGCTCGTACCGCGCCCCGCCGCGCAGGGTCAGCCGATCGTCGACCGGCACGTCGAGCTGGGCGAAGGCGGCGACGCCGTGCTGCTTCATCGGGCTGATGATGTGCCAGCCGTTGGTCAGCTTCTGGCTCGTGTCGTCGAAGGTGTAGTCCGCCCCCCAGGAGAGGCGCATGCCCTGGCGCACGGCGTCGAGCGGCGTGTCGACGGTGACGTTGAGGCCGGCGCGCTTGCTGTAGAGGGTGCCTTGCGCGAAGTCCGCGGCCGGGCTGGACGGGTCGCCGGAATAATAGACCTGGTTGTTCACGACCGCGTCGAAGCGGGTGTAGGGCGAGCGCTTGGCGATGTCGTTGTAGAAGCCCTTGACCTCGACCGAGCCGAGGGCGAAGTCGCGCTCGACGAAGCGTGCGGTCAGGTACTTCGAATCCTCCTGCAGCGACTCCCCGTAGTAGGGGCTGGACCGGTCGGGGCGGGCCGGCGAGGCGGAATAGTCGGTGAACCAGTCCGGCTTCTGGTCGAGATACTGCCATTCGCCGGTGATCTCGAAGCGGCGGCTGCCGAAATCGACGCCGACGCGGCCGAAGAGGTCGAGGCTCTCGTAGCGGTCGCCACCGCCCTGCCCCAACATCCCGTCGGACGGCAGTTCGGCCCCGTCCCCGCCATAGGTCCGCCGCTGCTTCCGCCCGGTGCCGGAGAAGAGATAGTCGACCGCGCCCAGCTTCTGCGACACCGAGGCCGTGACCTCCGGCGCCAGCGACCGGCCGGCATTGGCGGTGAAGGCGCGGAGCGTCGTGCCGACCGTCACCGACGGCTCGGCGCTGTCGGCCTTGCGAGTGACGAAGTTGATGGTGCCGCCGGTGCCGCCCGTGCCGTTGAGGCTGCTGGCGCCGTTCAGGATCTCGATGCGCTCGATCGTGTTGAGGTCGATCAGCGACAGCGTGCGCGAGACGTCGCGGAGCGGCGTGTTGCGCGGCACGCCGTCGACCATGATGAGGACGCTGCGGCCGCGGAAGGTCATCGACGCGCCCGAGATCGTCTGGTTCGGCACAGAGAAGCCGGGCACCAGCTTGGCGACCAGTGCCGCCGCGTCGTTGGAGATGGCCTGCTGCTCGCGGATATCCGCCGGGCCGATCACCTGGACCGAGCCGGGGATGGCCGAAACCGGCCGCTCGGCGCGCGTCGCGGTGACCGTCACGGGATCGAGGGCGATGGCCCCGTCGCCGGTCTGGGTCTGGGCGTGCGCACCAGCGGTCATGCCGAGGGAAATCATCAGGGCGCGGCTGCTCACCGCCGCCAGGGAACGACGCATACGACTCCTCCCGCGTCCGGGGGCTCCGTGGTGGCGAGCAATTGCGTCCGGAGCAGGCGGACGAAGGCGCTCGCCGGGAGGCCCGAACTCGTCTAAAGGTGTGGCTCTGGGTCTGTTCTAGCGCGTGATATCTCGGGCAAGCTTGGACGAGAGCGTCAACGGATGGGCCTGGAGCGAACCGGCGCCGCGGCGATCGCCGCGGCATCCCATTTCTCGGCGGACGAGGACGGCGAAGCGGCGCTGCGGCGCCTCCTCGCCGACATGCTCGGCGAGATCGAACTCGAAGGCGGCGAGCCGCCGATATGCCGCCGCGGCATAGTCTGCCGCCTGCCGGGGCTGGCGGTCGCGACCTGCATCCTGGCGCCCGGCCCGACCGCCCTGCGGCGTCCCGCATCCTCGCCCGAGCCGCACCTCCTGATGGTCCGCAGCATGGACGGGCCGCTCGTCGTCGCCCAGGGCGGCCGCGCCGCGTCCGCCGCACCGGGCGAACTGGTCTTCCTCGACGCCGCCTGTCCCTTCGAATGGCACCTGCCCGAGGGCGGCCGGATCGACTGCGCGCGCCTGCCCCAGTCGGCGCTGCGACTGTCGGCGCGGCGCCTGGCGCAGACCCTGCTGCGGCCAATTCCGCGCGACTTCCCGCCGCTGCTGCTGCTCGTCACCTACGGCGCCTATCTGCTGATGCGCAGCCCGCTGTCGGCCGCCGAGGCCGAACTCGCGCTGGCCCATTTCCGCGAGCTGCTGCCGCTGGTCGCCGCGCATCTGGACGCGCCGTCCGCGAGCGGCGCCGCGCTGCGGCTCGAGCGCGTCAAGGCCGAGATCGAAAGCCGGCTGTCGCAGCCCGACCTCAGCGCCGCGGAGATCGCCGCCCTGCACGGGGTGACGCCGCGGTATCTCCAGCGGCTCTTCCAGGGCGAGGGCACGACCTTCTCGCGCTTCGTGCTCGACCGGCGCCTCGCCGCCGCGCTCCGCATGATCGAGCAGCCCGACGAACGGCAGACGATCAGCGCCGTCGCCTATGCCGTCGGCTTCGGCGACCTCTCCTATTTCAACCGCGCCTTCCGCCGGCGCTACGGGGTTCCGCCGTCCGCGCTCACATCCGGAAGACGCCGAAGCGCGTCGGCTCCACCGGCGCGTTGAGCGAAGCGGCAAGCCCGAGCGCGAGGACGCGGCGCGTGTCGGCCGGGTCGATGACGCCGTCGTCCCACAGGCGGGCCGACGCATAGTAGGGGTGGCCCTGCGTCTCGTACTGGCTGCGGACCGGCGCCTTGAACGCCTCCTCCTCGTCGGCCGGCCAGGCGCCGCCCGCAGCCTCGATATTGTCCCGGCGCACCTGCGCCAGGACCGAGGCCGCCTGCTCGCCGCCCATCACCGAGATGCGGGCGTTGGGCCACATCCAGAGGAAGCGCGGGGCGAAGGCGCGGCCGCACATGCCGTAGTTGCCGGCCCCGAAGCTGCCGCCGACGATCACTGTCAGCTTCGGCACCGCCGCGCAGGACACCGCCGTCACCATCTTGGCTCCGTCCTTGGCGATGCCGCCCGCCTCGTATTTCCGCCCGACCATGAAGCCGGTGATGTTCTGCAGGAAGACGAGCGGGATGCCGCGCTGGGCGCAGAGCTCGATGAAGTGCGCGCCCTTCTGGGCCGATTCGGAGAAGAGGATGCCGTTGTTGGCGACGATGCCGACCGGCATCCCCCAGATGTGTGCGAAGCCCGTGACGAGGGTCTGGCCGTAGAGGCGCTTGAACTCGTCGAACGCACTGTCGTCGACGATGCGCGCGATGATCTCGCGCACGTCATAGGGCCGGCGCGCATCGGCCTCGACGATGCCGGCGATCTCGGCCGGGTCGTAGCGCGGCGGCGCGGGATCGCGCAGGACGACCGAGGCGGGGCGCGCGCGGTTGAGGTGCCCGACGGCGCGGCGCGCCAGCCCCAGCGCATGGGCATCGTCGAGCGCGTAATGGTCGGTGACGCCCGAGATGCGGGAATGGACGTCGGCACCGCCGAGATCCTCGGCCGTCACGACCTCGCCCGTCGCGGCCTTCACCAGGGGCGGGCCGCCGAGGAAGATCGTGCCCTGGTTGCGCACGATGATCGCCTCGTCCGACATCGCCGGGACGTAGGCGCCGCCCGCCGTGCAGGAGCCCATGACGACGGCGATCTGCGGGATACCGGCGGCCGACATGGTCGCCTGGTTGAAGAAGATGCGGCCGAAATGGTCCCGGTCGGGGAAGACCTCGTCCTGGTTGGGCAGGTTGGCGCCACCGGAATCGACGAGATAGATGCAGGGCAGCCGGTTCTGCTGCGCCACCTCCTGTGCCCTGAGGTGCTTCTTCACAGTGATCGGATAGTAGGTGCCACCCTTCACCGTCGCGTCGTTGGCGACGATGACGCATTCCCGGCCCGCCACGCGGCCGACGCCGGTGACGATGCCGCCCGCCGGCACATCTTCGCCGTACATGCCCAGGGCGGCGAGCGGCGACAGTTCGAGGAACGGCGTGCCCGGGTCGAGCAGGCCCGCCACCCGGTCGCGCGGCAGCAGCTTGCCGCGGCCGAGATGCCGCTGGCGCGCCCTCTCGCCGCCGCCGGCCCGGATGGTGTCGAGCCGGGCCGTCAGGTCGGCGACCAGCCCCGCCATCGCCTCGGCGTTGCGGCGGAAGCCGTCGCTGCGCGGATCGACGGAGGAAACGATGTGTGACATGGCGGCAGGCCCCGGTTGCGGTCGAGCGCCACTGTGCCGCCGGGCCCGCCGGGCGGCAAGCACAGCGGCGCCGAAGCACCGCCCCGGGGGCAGCGTCAGGTCGGCGGTGGCACTCGCTACAGGCCGGCGACCACGATTCCCGGCAGCGCCAGCAGCAGGGCCGTCGCGAAGGCGACCAGCAGGATCGGGGTGCGGGCGATCGAAGGGCGGCGGTGCAGGCGGCGTGGAAGTTCGACGGCGATCATGGCATCCACCCTCGGGGAACAGCGGTTTCTGTACGGTCCTCAACGGTCCGGCTGGGCGCCGGTTCCACCGCTGCGCGAACGCCGCATCCACCCGGAGGTTGACATCCGAGTTCAATTGGATTGAACTCGAAGTGTCATGATCGCCCGATCAACCGCTACGGCGGAACTGCCTCCGACGGACGACGAGAAGCTGCTTGGAGCCCGTCTGCGCCAGTTCCGGCAGCAGCGGGGCCTGTCGCTGAAGCAGCTCTCGCAACGGTCGGACCTGTCTGTGGGGATGTTAAGCCAGATTGAACGCGGCATCGCGACGCCGTCGCTGCGGGCGCTCGGCCGTCTGCGCGAGGTCTACGGCGTGCCCCTGGCGCGCTTCTTCGGCGACGAGGCTGCCGCCCCCGGCTTCGACGACGTGGTGCAGCGGGCCGGCCATTGCCGGCGCGTCGAGTTTCCCGAGGTGCGGATGGCCAAGGAACTGGTCTCGCCCGCCTCCGCCCGCACGCTCGAGATGATGGTCATCGTCATGGAGGCGGGCGGCGGGTCGGGACCGGAGCCCTACACGCACGAGGGCGAGGAATGCGGCCACGTGCTGGAAGGCTGCATCGACCTGTGGGTCGGCGACCGCTCCTGGCGGCTGGGACAGGGCGACAGCTTTCAGTTCGCCAGCAGCACGCCGCATCGCTTCCACAACCCCGGGCCCGCCAGGGCGCGCGTGCTGTGGACCGTCACCCCGCCCTTCTACGGGCGGAAAATCTGAACAACCGGAAAGGATGACGCCATGGAGATGAACAAGGGGACGAGGATCGGGCGCCGGGCGCTCTTGGCGGGAGCCGCCGTCGCGCTGGCCGCCATGCCGGCCGCGGCGCAGGAGCCGCCCAAGCCGCGCCAGATCGTGATCAACGCCTCGGGCGGCGCCCAGGCGGCGTCGCTGCGCAAGTCCTACTGGGCGGATTTCGAGAAGCAGACCGGAATCAAGGTCGTCGACACGAGCCCGGTCGATTTCGGCAAGCTGCGCGCCATGGTCGAGAGCGGCAACATCGCCTGGAACATCACCGAGATCGGCGGCCAGGACGGCTACCGGGTGACCCAGATGGGGCTGGCCGAGAAGATCGACGACAGCATCGTCGACCGCTCGAAGTTCGTGCCCGCCGCCAAGGCGATGACGCACGTCTTCTCGCCCAGCAGCTATTCGACCGTGATCGCCTACCGGACCGACGCCTTCCCGAAGGGTGGGCCGAAGAACTGGGCCGACTTCTGGGACGTGAAGAAGTTCCCGGGCCCGCGCTCGCTGCGCAATCACCCGGTCGACAACCTCGAGGCGGCCCTGATGGCCGACGGCGTCGCGAAGGACAAGCTCTATCCGCTCGACGTCGACCGCGCCTTCAAGAAGCTCGACGAGATCTATCCGCACATCTCGGTGTGGTGGACGACCGGCCAGCAGCCGGCCCAGATGCTGATCGACAAGGAGGTCGTGCTGGCGACCGGCTGGAACGGCCGCTTCTACGGCCTGATCCTCGACAAGGCGCCGCTCGCGATCGAGTGGGAAGGCGGCATCCTGAAGTCGGGCAGCTGGATCGTGCCCAAGGGCGCCAAGGACCAGTACTGGAGCTTCAAGCTGCTGGCGATGATGGCCGATCCCGAGCGCCAGGCGATCAATGCCATGCGCCTCGGCTATTCCGGCACCAACACCCTGTCCGAGCAGTATGTGACGGCCGACAAGAAGCCGTACCTGCCGCTCGAGCCGACCAACCTCTCCAAGCAGATCTGGCTCGACCAGGAATGGTGGACCAAGAACGGGCAGGCGATGGCCGAGCGCTGGAACAAGTGGATGCTGGGCAAGCAGTGACGACACGCGGCCGGGCGGCATAGGGCCGCCCGGCCCCTTCTTCGAACAGCGGGACGGCAATCGAGTGGCTTCCAGCATGGACAAGGGCGCCGACCTGACGGTCGCGGGCATCCACAAGCGCTATGGCCAGGTGCGCGCGCTGAGCGACGTGTCGCTGACCGTCTCGGCCGGCGAGTTCCTGACCATCCTCGGCCCTTCGGGCTCGGGCAAGACGACGCTGCTCAAGGTCGTCGCCGGCTTCGAGACGCCCGACGAGGGCGACGTCCGGGTCGGCGGCCGGGACGTCACCGATCTCGACCCGGCCCAGCGCAACATGGGCATGGTCTTCCAGAACTATGCGCTCTTCCCGCACCTGACGGTCGAGCGCAACGTCGCCTTCCCGCTGGAGATGCGGGGCACGCCCAAGGCCGAAATCCGCACCCGCGTCGCCGAGGCGCTGGCCATGGTGGAGCTGACCGGCTTCGAGCAGCGCCTGCCGCGGCAGCTCTCGGGCGGGCAGCAGCAGCGCGTGGCGCTGGCCCGGGCGATCGTCTTCCGCCCCACCCTCCTCCTTCTCGACGAGCCGTTCGGCGCGCTCGACCGCAAGCTGCGCGAGGCGATGCAGCTCGAGGTCCGCCGCCTGCAGCAGCGGCTCGGCCTCACCACCCTCTTCATCACCCACGACCAGGAAGAGGCGCTGGTCATGTCCGACCGCATCGCCGTCATGGATTCCGGCAGGCTGGAGCAGGTCGGCCGGCCGCGCGACATCTATGATGCGCCCGCGAGCCCGCTGGTCGCCGATTTCGTGGGCGAGAGCAACATCCTGTCGGGCACGATGGAGGCCGGCGGCAGCGTCCGCCTCGCCGACGGGACCGCTATCCGCGTCACCGGCGAAGGCCCCGCGGCCGCGCCCGGCGCCAAGGTGCGCATCCTGCTGCGGCCGGAGCGGCTCGGCGATGCCGGCGACCAGCCCGGCGCCGAGAACCAGATCGCGGGCACGGTCGTCGAGGCGATCTATCTCGGTCTGTCGGACAAGTACCGGGTCCGCACCGCCGGCGGCGTCGAGCTGCTGGCCCGGATCGGCGCGTCGCGGACCGCCCGCCAGTACCGCGCCGGCGAGCCCATCACCGTCGGCTTCCACGCCGCCGACGCCCGCATCATCGAGGTCCGATGACCGCCGGCACCGCGTCCGCCGGACGCTCGCTCCGCGTCGCCGCCACCGAGCGGCGCGCGGCCTTCGGCGCCTTCCTGCTGACGGCGCCGGGGTTGGTCTTCCTCGGCCTGCTCTTCGCCATGCCGCTGATCCAGCTCTTCGCCCTCAGCGTCGAGGGCGGGACCACCGAGTGGTACGCCAAGGTCTTCGCGGACGGGCTCTACACGACGATCTTCATCCGCACCTTCGAGATCGCGCTGTTCGTCACCGTGACGGCGCTGCTGATCGGCTATCCGGTCGCCTTCTTCCTGGCGACCACCACGCCGACCTGGCGGGCGATCGGCTTTGCCCTCGTCATGCTCCCGTTCTGGACCAGCGTGCTGGTCCGCACCTATGCCTGGATGATCATCCTCGGCCGCAACGGCATCGTGAACCGGTTCCTGATCGACTACGGCTTCATCGAGCGGCCGATGACGCTGCTCAACACGCGCTTCGCCGTCGTGCTCGGCATGGTGCACGTCATGCTGCCCTTCATGATCCTGCCGCTCTACAGCGCGATCGTGCGCGTCGACCCCGACCTCGCCCGCGCCGCCCGCGGCATGGGCGCCTCGCGCTTCCAGATCTTCCGGCGCATCTACCTGCCGCTGACGCTGCACGGCATCGTCGCGGGCGTGACGCTGGTCTTCGTCGTCTCGCTCGGCTTCTACATCACGCCGGCCCTGCTGGGCGGCGGCAAGGTGACGATGATCGCCATGGTGATCGAGCAGCAGGTGCGCGAGTTCCTCGCCTGGAACTTCGCCGGCGCGCTCTCGGTCGTGCTGCTGGCGATCACCCTGGTGGTGTTCTGGCTGTTGAATCACTGGGTGGCGCGCCGCGTGCCGCCGGCCACCGGTCAGGGGCGCTGAGCCATGGCCGCCCGCCGCCGCGCCCGCCGCAACCCCGGCCGCATCCTGCTGCGGACCGTCGCCGGGGCCGTCTTCGTCTTCCTGATGCTGCCGCTGGTCGTCGTCTTCCCGATCTCCTTCAGCGCCGGCAGCTACCTGCGCTTCCCGCCGCCCGGCTTCTCGCTGCAGTGGTACGAGCGCTACTGGAACGATCCGATCTGGATCGACGCCACCATCCGCAGCCTGCAGGTCGGGGCGGCCACGACGGTGCTGGCGCTGCTGATCGGCATCCCGCTGGCGTTCGGCCTGACCCGGGCGCGGTTCCCGGCGCGCACCGCCATCGAGCAGTCGATGTCGGCGCCGATGATCGTGCCGCACATCGTGCTGTCGATCGCGATCTACGGCCTCTTCTCCCATCTCGGGCTGATCGGCGAATGGTACGGCATCGCCATCGCCCACACCGTCCTGGCGCTGCCCTTCGTCGTCATCGTCCTGGTCGCGGGCCTGCGCAACTTCGACGTCAACCTGGAGCTGGCCGCGCGCGGCATGGGGGCGAGCCGGCTGACGGCGATCCGCCGCGTCACCCTGCCGATGGTGGCACCCAGCGTCTATTCCGCCGCCTTCCTCGCCTTCATCACCTCGTTCGACGAGCTGGTGGTGGCGATGTTCCTGTCCGGCGCGAACATGACGCTGCCGAAGAAGATGTTCGACAACATCCTGACCGAGATCGAGCCGACGGTCGCCGCCGTCTCGGCCCTCAAGATCATGTTCATCGGCCTCCTGCTGCTCCTGTCGCTGCGCTTCCGCAAGGGCAGCGACACCCCGATGACGCACTAGCTAGCGCGCCCCACCCGCCTCCCCTTCGCTGCCCTCCGAGGATCGCTGCCATGCCCGGCGCGGACGTCTTTCATCGCGACTTCAAGCCCCGCCCCTACTGGTGGGAGGCGTTCGAGCCCAAGCCGCTCGCCCTCGCCGACGTGCCCCGCCAAGCTCGCGTCGCCATCGTCGGCGCCGGATATGCCGGCATCTCGACGGCGATCGAGCTCGCCAATGCGGGCATCGAGGCGGTGGTGCTGGAGGCGAAGGAACCGGGCTGGGGGGCGAGCACCCGGTCCGGCGGCGCGGTCAGCGGCGGCGTCAATGTCGGCAAGAGCTTCTCCGGCCGCACCTTCCAGGGCACGCCGGAGCAGATCGCGGCCGTCCTCACCTCCGCCGCAGACGCCTTCTCGCTGATCGAAACCCTGATCGAGCGCGAGAAGATCGACTGTTTCTGGCAGAAGCAGGGCCGCTTCGTCGGCGCCTGGACGCCGGGGCACTACCGCAAGCAGGCCCAGCGAATCGAGAACCTGAACCGCGAGGCGAAGTCCGGCAGCTACATGGTCCCGCGCGAGCGCCAGCGCGAGGAGATCGCGTCGGACTATTACTACGGCGGCATGGTCGTGGAGCGCGCCGCCAAGCTCCACCCCGCCCTCTACTTCAAGGGCCTGCTGGACGCCGCCCGCCGGCGCGGCGTCACCATCTGCGCCCAGGCGCCGGTCGAGCGCATCGCCCGCAGCGGCAGCGGCTGGGAAATCCGCACCGGCCGCGGCACGCTGACGGCCGGCGAAGTGGTCATCGCCACCAACGGCTACACCGGCGACGCGACCCCGCAGCTGAAGCGCCGCCTGATCCCAGTCGCCAGCCACATCATCGCGACCGAGGAACTGCCGCCGGACCTGGCGAAGTCGCTGATCCCCAAGGGCCGGACGCTGTCCGACACCCGCCGGGTGCTCTGCTACTACCGCATGTCGCCGGACGGCAGGCGGGTCATCTTCGGCGGCCGCGCCCGCTTCACCGCAGTCACGCCGGAGATGGCGGCGCCGATCCTCCACGGCTTCATGACCGATCGCTTCCCGCAGCTGAAGGGAACCCGGGTCACCCACGCCTGGAACGGCAACGTCGCCTTCACCTTCGACGCCCTGCCCCACACCGGACGCCAGGACGGCATGCACTACGCGCTCGGCTGCAACGGCAGCGGCGTCGCCATGATGACCTATCTCGGCTACCAGACCGCGCGCCGCATCATCGGCGGCGCCAACCGGCCGAGCGGCTTCGAACTGCCGGAGTTCCCGGACCACGCCCTCTATTCGGGCAAGCCGTGGTTCCTGCCCATCGTCGGCAGCTGGTACCGCTTCCGCGACTGGTACGACCGGAAGGTGGCCTGAGATGGCGGCCCTTCCCCTCGCCGGGCTCGACGGGCAACGGTTCGACGTCGCCGTCATCGGCGCCGGGGTCAACGGCGCCAGCGCCGCCCAGCACCTGCAGGCCGCCGGCTATCGCACGCTGCTGGTCGACAAGGGCGATTTCGGCGCCGGCTCGAGCAGCCGGTCGAGCCGCATCCTCGGCAACGGCCTGCGCTATCTCGCACCCGGCCGCTCGCTGTGGGACTTCGTCCGGCACCCCTCGCGCTTCCGCACCGCCTGCCGCATGGCGACCTATGCGCTGGGTGCGCGGACGCAGATGGTCGAGGAGACGGGCGAGCGCGTGCGCGCGGTCAATTTCTGTTACCCGATCTACAGCGACAGCCAGTACGCGCCCTGGCAGATCCGCGCCGCCTTCGCCCTGCTCGGAGTCCTCAACAAGGGCGGCACCTCGCTCGGCTACAAGATGCTCGGCCGCGAGGAGGCCCTGGCGCTGCCGCTGGTGCGCTGGATCCGGACGCCCGAGAAGCTACGGTCGGTCGCGCTGCATCACCAGTACCAGTTCGACTGGCCCGAGCGCGTCGTCCTCGACACCGCCTTCGACGCCGAGCGGATGGGTGCCGTCGTGCGCAACCACACCGCCGTCACCGGGCTGGAGCGGCTGCCGTCGAAGGCGTGGCGGATCGGGCTCGAGGACAGCGCCGACCGCGGCGGCGGCATCGGCAGGGCGACGGTCGAGGCGGCCATGGTGATCAACGCCGCCGGCATCTGGATCGACCGCGTCAATGGCCTCGCCAAGCCGGGCGCCAAGCGCCGGATCACCGGCACCAAGGGGGTGCACATCGCCGTCCGCCTGCCGCCGGAGTGCCAGGACTACTGCGTCGTCAGCCTCAACCGCGACAACGAGCAGATCTACTGCGTCCCCTGGCGCGGCGGGCTGCACTATATCGGCCCGACGGAATCGCTCTATGACGGCGACCCGGACGACATCCGTCCGACCGAGCCCGAGATCGAGTGGCTGCTCGACGAGTTCCGCCACCTCGTGCCCGGCGCCGGCATCGGCCGCCGGGACGTGCTCTATGCCTGGGCCGGCGTCCGCCCCCTGACCCACGACCCCGCCCTGCCCAAGGGCAACCGCGCGCGCCGCATCCACGACCAGGCGGACGACGGGATGGAAGGCGTGCTGTCGATCACCGCCGGGCCGATCATGAGCCACCGCGTCGCCGGCCGCGACCTCGCCCAGGCGGTGGCCGCGCACATGAAGCCATCGGCCGCGCCGCAGCCCCTCTCCTTCGCCGCCCGCTCGCTGCCGGTCGAGCCGGGCTCGCCGGCGCTCCTCAACCACGAGCCGTCGGTGACGGTGGCGCAGTTGCGGGCGGCAGCCGCCACCGAGCAGCCGCACGACCTCGTCGACCTGCTCTTCCGCCGCGTCGGCCTCGGCTGGGGCGAGACGATGGCCCGCGAGGGCGCCGACACGGCCGCGCGCGCCGTCGCCGACATCCTGGGCTGGGACGAAGCGCGCATCGGCCGCGAGGTCGCCGACTATCGGGACTATCTGGCGCGGATGCACCTGCTGGATGCCGGCCCCGGCTGAGGCCGGGAAGGACTTGCCGCATATGCCAGCCACCTATATGACCACAGGTAGTCATATGGATGGGGTGCGATGAAGGAACTCCAGATCAAGGACGCGAAGGCGACCCTTTCGGCCGTCGTGGACCGTGCCGTCGCCGGCGAGCCTACCGTCATCACCCGGCACGGGCGCAAGGAGGCCGTCCTCGTTTCCTTCGAGGAATGGCAGCGTGTCGCCAAGGTGCCGAGCTTCGCCGATCTGCTGCTCGCCTTCCCGGGTGAGCCGGAAGACATTCCCGAGCGCCGGCGTAAGCCCGCCCGCGCCCTCGGCAACACGAATCCCTGACCTTGTATCTGCTCGACACCAACATCGTCTCGGCAAACGCGCCCTCCAAACGTGCGGCCGGTGCCGAGGCATTCTCGGCCTGGATCCGGCACCATGGCGACCAGCTCTATATCTCGACCGTGACGGTCGCTGAGATCGAGGCAGGCATAGCCCGGTCCATCCGGATTGGCGCAACGATGAAGGCCGGGGAATTGCGGCGTTGGCTCGATGCGGTCGAGCATTTCTACGCTGGACGCATTCTGCCATTCGGCATCGAGGAAGCCCGCGAAGCCGGTGCCATTCTCGATCGGTCGCGCGCTCACGATCCCGGGTTCGAGGATATCGCCATCGCGGCCACTGCCGCAGCTCATGGCTATACGGTCCTGACCGCCAACGAGCGCCACTTCGTGCATCTCGGAGTGACAATAGCCAATCCGCTGAAGCATCTCCCCACGGGATAGGCCCGGTGGAGGGCAACCGGGCGCCGCTCATCGCTTCGGGCGAGCTCCTGCCCTACCCCACCACATCGCAAAGACGGCGAACGCCGCGAGCTGGCCCGCCGCGCCGAGATAGGCCCAGTCGAAGCTGCCCGTCCGGCTGACGGCGAGCGCGAAGACCAGCGGGCCGCAGACCGAGCCGACGAAGCCGAAGAGGCTGGCCGCCGAGGTCACTTCGCTGACCCGGCCGACGGGCGCCGTGCGGGCCAGTTCGGCCATGTGGATGCCGTTCCAGCCCATCGCCGTGGCACCGACCAGCGCCATGCAGCCATAGACCACCCAGGATCCGCTGCCGGCGGCCAGCACCATGACCAGGATGGCGCCGCTCGACCCCAGCGCCAGCAGCACGAGGAGCAGCGAGCCCCGCTGCGGCCCCATGCGGTCACCCAGCCAGCCGAAGACGATCCGCGCGACTGCGCTCGTCGCCAGCAGGGTCGCCATGAGGAGGCCCGCCGCCGCCAGGCCGTGGCCATGGCGGACGACCATGTAGGTCGCGGTGAAGCCCGTCACGCAGGCCTGCAGGACGGAATAGGAGACGCCGATCGCCGTCAGCATCCCGAGGTTCGGGCTTTCCTTCAGGATGCGGACGGCGTGCGTGAAACTGTGCGGCGATACGAACATCCGCGGCCAGTCCGGATGGCGCGGGCCGCCCTCGCCATCCAGCCTGCGGCGGACGACCTGCACCGACAGCGCGACCGCGATCAGGACCGCCGCCAAGAGCCAGATGGCGCCGGGAAAGCCGAGCCAGACCAGCAGCAGCGGCACCACCACGCCGGCCAGCGCACCCCCGCCCGGCACCCCCGCCTGCTTGATCGAGAAGATCAGGCCGCGATGGGCGGGCGGCGCGGCGCGCATCAGGATCTGGCTGCCGGCCGGCGTGTTCGGCGCGAGGCCGAGGCCGATCAGGAGGGCGCCCGCCATCGCCACCGGCATGAGCGGCTGCGACAGCAGGAAGAGACCGAGGGCCACGGCGGCGAGGCCGATCTGGAGGGACCGGATCGCCCCGAAATGTGCCAGCATCGGGCTGCCGCCGGCGAGGTACCAGCATATGCCGGCCGACTGCATCGCCGTGACGTAGCCGATGCTCTCGGTCGGAACGCCCCAGCGCTGGGTCAGGAACGGGCCGAGCAGCGGCGTCGCGCCGGCACCGAGCGAGCTGACGACCTGGACCAGCAGCGTCGAGCCCAGCGCGGGCAGCACCAGCCCGGACGGGGAGCGGCGATTGAACGGGCGAACCATGATCTCCGTCCCGCATCGGGCGCGGGCGAATATGCGGGGCAGGCCGTCGCACGCGGATGGGCGACGGGGGGGGCCGGCACTATAGCCAGGGCCGCCGGGCCGCTGCACACGAAACGGGCAGGTCCGAAGCCGATTTCGTGCAACGGCCGCCGGTCAGACCGCCAGCGCCGGCAGGATCACCTCCCGCACGAGGTCGATCGGCGTCCGCCATTGTTCCGGATCGTCGTAGTTGCCCGCCGTGATCGCCACCACGAGGCCGGGCTCCGGCCAGACGAAGAGGCGCTGGCCGCCATTGCCGATGGCGCAGCGCCAGAAGCCACCCCGGTCGAAGCGGCCGAGATACCAGTGATAGCCGTAGCCGCGCCCATCGGGCAGCCGCGCCAGGGGGCGGAAGCTGGCGGCGAGCCAGTCGGCCGGAACGATCTGCCGGCCGTCCGCGACGCCGCGGTCGAGCACCATCTGGCCGATCCGCGCCAGATCGCGCGGGCGCATCCGGAGGCCGGAGGCCGCGGACGGCTTGCCGTCGGTCAGCCCGCCGAGCCACCCGGTCGGCCCAATCCCGAGCGGATCGAAAAGCACGGTGCGGGCATAGTCCGGCAGTTCCATCCCCGTGCCACGCTCGATCAGGCGGCCGAGCAGCGCGGTGGCGCCGCCATTGTAGGTCCAGCCCTGGCCGGGCTCGGCGACCACCGGCCGCTCCAGCACGAAGCGCCAGCGGTCGGGCGCCATCTCCATCGCGATCTCGCTGTTGGCGACGGTCGTGTAGGGCAAGCTCTCGTTCCACTCCAGGCCGAGCGTCATGGTCAGCACATGCTCGATCCGCAGGCGCGCCCGCGCCGAATCGGCCGCGAGGTCGGGATATTCCGGGAACTGCGCCAGCAGCGGCTGGTCGGGCGCCGGCACCCGGCCCGCGGCGAGCGCGATGCCGTAGAGCAGGCCGACGATGCTCTTGGTCACCGAGCGCAGGTCGTGCAGCGTCTCCGGCCCGAAATCCACGATGCCGAGGCGAGTCCCCCAGCTCGCATCCGGGCCGCTGCGATAGCGCTCGAAGAAGAGCCGGCCATGGCGCAACGCGACGAGCCCGTGCAGCCCCGGCAGGCGGCCGGCCGCCTCGAAACCCGCGAAGCGCTCGGCGAGATCCGGGGCGAAGCCGGCCTCGGCCGGCGTCACCGCTTCGAATGGGCGGGCCGGACTGGCGAAGCTGGGCAGGGCTGCGGTCATGGCGGCGGCTCCGGCGGCGGCGAGGACATGGCGGCGGGTCGGCAAGGGGCGATCTCCGATTGCGGGCGCGATCCTACCCTCCCGCTCTTTGCAGCAATTGCGCTTCAGCTATGATGCCGCGACCGGTGGCGAAGAGGGGCGGCGGGATCATGGTGGAACTGGCCGAGATCGGCGAAGAGCGCATCCGGAAGCTCAACGCGTCAGGATTGCCGGCGGTCGAGAAGGCGACGACCCGCGACCGCGGCATCGGCCCCTTCCCCCGCCTCGTCCTGCGCGGCGCCACCATCATCGACGGCACCGGCGCGCCGCCGATCAGCCCCGTCGACATCGTGGTCGAGAACGGCCGCATCGCGGCGATGGACAAGGTCGGCCTGCCCAAGCGCATCATGCGCGACGAGCTGCGGCCGAGGCCCGGCGACCATGAGATCGACTGCCGCGGCAAGTGGGTGACGCCCGGCTTCATCGACTGCCACGGCCATGTCGGCACCCCCTACCACGCCATGTCGGGCCCGATGGCGCCGGCCGACTATGTCTACAAGCTGTGGCTCGCCCACGGCGTGACGACGGTGCGCGAGATGGGCTGCCTCAACGGTCTGGCCTGGACGCTCGACCAGCGCGATCGCGCCGCGCGCAACGAGATCGCCGCGCCGCGCATGGTCGCCTATGCCTATTTCCCGGCCGTCAACGACATGGTCAAGACCATCCACACGCCCGCCCAGGCGCGCGAGTGGCTGCGGGCGGTGAAGGAGAAGGGCGCCGACGGCATCAAGTTCTTCGGCGCGCCGCCGGCCATCATGCAGGCCGCGCTCGACGAGTGCCGCCAGGTCGGCCTGCGCTCCGGCTGCCACCATGCGCAGCAGGCGGTGACGCGGATGAACACGCTGACGACCGCGCGCTGGGGCCTCGGCAGCCAGGAGCACTATTACGGGCTGGGCGAATCCCTGTTCGAGGACCGCGTCATCCAGGACTACACGCCGGACTACGACTACGGCGACGAGTATTTCCGCTTCGCCTTCGCCGGCCAGACCTTCCGTCAGGCAGCGCAGCCCGGCAGCGCCAAGTGGAACGCCGTGATGGACGAGTTCCTCGAACTCGGCTTCACCTTCGTCCCGACCTTCTCGATCTACGACGCCAACCGCGACCTGATGCGCACGCGGCGGGCCGACTGGCATCGCGACTACACCTATGCCGGCCTGTGGAACTATTACCAGCCGGCGAGCGGCGGCCATGGCAGCTACTGGCATCGCTGGTCGATCGGCAACGAGGTCGACTGGAAACAGAACTACCGGCTGTGGATGCAGTTCATCAACGAGTTCAAGAATCGCGGCGGGCGCGTCTGCACGGGCTCGGATTCGGGCTTCATCTTCCAGACCTTCGGCTTCGGCTATGTCCGCGAACTGGAGCTGCTGCAGGAGGCGGGCTTCACCCCGCTCGAGGTGCTGCGCGCCGCCACCATCCAGGGCGCCGAGCTGCTGGGCCTGGAGCAGGAGACGGGCAGCATCGAGATCGGCAAGTCGGCCGACCTCCTGGTCCATGACGAGAACCCGCTGTCGGACTTCAAGCTGCTCTACGCCACCGGCGCGATGCGCTACGACGAGGGCACGAAGAAGACGGAATGGCCGCGCGCCCTGCGCTACACCATCCGCGGCGGCATCATCTACGACGTCGACCAGCTGCTCGCCGACGTGCGCGAGATGGTGGCCGCCAGCCGCGCCGCCTCGCCCGAGCTGCCGGTGCCGTGAGCGGGCCGGCCGGCACCGATTTCCACATCCTCTGCGGGTTCCTCGGCAGCGGCAAGACCACCCTCCTCCTCGACTGGCTGGCGCTGCCGGAGGCGGCCGACACGGCGATCCTGGTCAACGATGTCGGCGCGTTCGACGTCGACGGCGCAGTGGTCGGCCGTACCGCCGGGGGGCAGATGGGCGGCGACCTGCCGCTCGCCATGCTCGCCAACGGCTGCGTCTGCTGCTCGATCGGCAACGAGCTGGTCGGGACGGTCGAGCGCTTGGTGGCCGAGCGGGAGGCCGCCGGGGAGCCGCCGTTCCGCCGCATGATCCTCGAATGCAGCGGCCTTTCGCGCCCGGGGCCGGTCATCCGCTCGCTCACCGACCTCGGCCGGCACGACTTCCGGGTGCGGGTCCTGGCGACCTTCCACCCCGGCCAGGGGGCCGAGCACGCCCAGCATTTCGAGGAGGCCGCGGCCCAGATCGCCGCCGCGCGCACGATCGTCCTCAGCCGCCTCGACCTGCCCGACGCCACCTCCGCGGGGGCCGGCGCGCGCGCCGCTCGGGCGCTCAACCCCTTCGCACGCATCGTCGCGGAGCCCGATCGGGCGCGGCGGGCCGCACTGGCTTTCGCGCCGGGTGCCGGCCTCGCGCCACCGCCCAATCCGGGTCTGGTCGGGCTGCGCTCGCTGCTGCATCCGCGCATCGGCGTCTTCCTCGCCCGCGTCCCCGACGGGCTGCCATGGGACGCCGTCGCCGCCTGGATCGAGGATCTGGCGGCCCGCTGCGGCGACCGGCTGCTGCGGGCCAAGGGCTTCGTGCGGGTCGACGGCGTGGACGGGCTGGTTCTCGTCCAGGGAGTGGGCACCGTCTTCTCGCCGCCCATGCGGGTGCCGGGCACCGACGGTTCCGACTCGATCGGCGCGATCGTCATCATCGCGCACGATGCCGACGCCGCGATGCTGGCGGAAGCCAGCGAGCCCCACGGCGTCACCATCGAGGCCGGCCGCTGAAACGCGGCCATCCGGCCACAGGGCGCGCCCAATCGCGGGGTCGGGGGCAGCATGCGGGCCGGCTGCACAAATTCCGTGCTTGCCCCACCACCAGCGACGCATACCTTGCGGTCATCGGTTCAGCCACGAGGGTCCAGTCGGTGGCGAAAGTTCTGGTCGTCGACGACGACCCCCTGGTCCGCCTCGTGACGGCGGATCATCTGCTCGACGCCGGCTTCGAGGTGCTGGAGGCGCCCAGCGCCGACGGCGCCCTGCCGCTGCTCGAATCCCAGGCGGACATCTCCGCCGTCGTCACCGACGTCCGCATGCCGGGCACCATGAATGGCCTCGAATTGGCGCAGATCGTCCGCCGCCGCTGGCCGATGCTGCCTATAGTGGTGCTGTCCGGCTATGCGCCGTCGCAGTTGGGCACCGTTCCGGCCGGGGCGACCTTCCTCTCCAAGCCCTTCGAGGCCGATCAGTTGCTGCGCTGTCTCGCCGCGTTGCCGCCGGACGAACGCCCGTAGGGGCGCACCCGGGAGGGGCAGCGATGGTGTTGAAGCGCGGTTCGAGCGGGCCCGCGGTTGCCCGCCTCGCCCAGGATCTCATCCAGCTCGGCTATCATCAGGGAACGCCGTCCGCCGATTTCGGCGATGCGCTGGCGCGCGCGGTCAAGGCGTTCCAGATGCAGAACGCCGACAGCGTCGGCCGGCCGCTGGTCGTCGACGGCATCGTCGGGCCGGTGACGGAGGCCGCAATCGCCCGCCGCCTCGGCCGTATGCAGCCGGCGCCGCCGGTCGTGCCGGCCGGCGGCCTCGCCATGCCGGCGACCGGCGGCTCGCCGACCGCGCGCGGCGCCCTGCAGGCCGCGCTCGGCGAACTCGCCGCCGGCTGCGGCGAGATCGGCGGCAACAACATGGGGCCGCACGTCGCCCGCTACCTCAATCGAATCCTGGCGCCGCCGGCGGACTGGTGCGCCGGCTTCGTCAGCTGGTGCTTCCAGAACTCCGGCCAGCCCATGCCCTACCCCTATTCGCTGGGTGCCCGCGACGTGCTGAAGAAGCTGCGCGACCGCGGCTGCGCCGTGACCCCGACCGATGACGACCCGCCGCAGCCCGGCGACGTCGTCTGCTGGTGGCGCGGCGCGCCCGGCGGCTGGCAGGGCCATGTCGGCCTCGTCCACAGCTATGCCGACGGCATCGTCCGGACCGTCGAGGGCAACAAGACCCCCAAGGTCGGCACCTTCACCTACACGCTGGCCAGCATCGACCGGCTGCTCGGCTTCGCCCGCGTCCCCTGACTCACTGCGATACGAAGCCGGTGAGGTCGGCCGCCAGGGCCGCATCGTTGATGATCCGCGGCACCTTGTTCTGCCCGCCGAAGCGCCCCCGATGCTTCATCCAGGCGGCGAAGCTGCCGGGCGGCACCAGGATCACCTGCGGCGGGGCCATGCCGGAGCGGTGCGCGCGGTAGTCGTCGTTGAGTTCCGACAGGGTCGCGTCGAGCACCGCGGCGAAGCGAGCGGCCGCTCCGGCCGGCATGGCCTGTGCCAGTTCGACCACCCAGCGGTGGCCGCCGAGCTCGCCCGGATGCTCGGGATAGACCGCCATCATCGCGAAGTCGGTGATGTCGGCATCGAGCGCCGCCGCGGCCGCGGCGGCCGCCCGCTCCACCTCCTCGCCGATCAGGTGCTCGCCGAAGGCGGACATGCCGTAGGCCGTGCGCCCGGTCACCAGCACGCGCGGCGGCACCCGGTCGACGAGGCGGACGGTGTCGCCCACGACATAGGCGAAGAGGCCGGCGCAGGTGCTCATCACCAGCGCATAGTCGATCCCCGGCTCGGCATCGGCGACCCAGTGGCGCGTCGGGTTCGGACGATCCAGCTCCTCCACCGGCACGAACTCGAAGAAGAGCCCATGGTCGAGGTTGAGGCGCATCCCCTCGCCCGGCCGGCGGTCGGCGCCGGCGATGAAGCCCTCGCTCGCCGGATAGACCTCGCGCAGCTCGGCGTCGGTGCCGGCCAGCAGCGCCTCGAAGCGGCGCCGATAGCCGTCGAAGCGGACGCCACCATGCACCAGCAGGTCGAGGTCGGGATAGGGCCGGTCGTCGCCGTCCCGCGCCCGGCGCAGTTCGCGCACCCGTTCCAGCAGGATCAGCAGCCAGCTCGGCGTGCCGGTGACGGCGCGGATCGGCAGGTCGAGGGATTCGCGCGCCAGCCGCTCCAGCTTCTCCTCCCAGTCGGCGAGCAGCGCCAGTTCCGGCCCGGGAAAGGAGAAGCGGCCGGCCCAGACCGGCATGGTCTTGGCGGCGATGCCGCTGAGGTCGCCCGAGAAGATGCCGGGCGCCTCCTCGACCAGCGCCGTGCTGCCGCCCAGCATCAGGCTGCGGCCGGCGAACATGCGGCTCCGCGGCCGGACGCCCAGATGATAGGCGACGACGTCGAAGGCCGCGCGCACGTTCGATCGCCGCATGGCCGGCGTCAGCGGCAGGTACTTGGTCCGGCCGGCCGTCGTCCCGCTGCTGACCGCGAAATGCCGGATCAGGCCGGGCCAGGTGACGTCATGGAGCCGCGGAAACTCCGGCTGCCAGTACTCGTTCCAGAACTCCTCGTAGCGCCGCAGCGGCACCGCCCGCTGGAAATCGGCGACGTCGGCGATGCGGTCGAAGCCGTGCTCGCGCCCGAAGCGGGTGCCGGCCGCCCGGTTCAGCAGCCCCTGCAGCGTCCGGCGCTGCGTCGCGACCGGATCGAGTGCGGCCAGCCGCCGCCGGCGCAGGGCAGCCGCCAGCCGGAAGATCGGGGTCGCGTCCAACGCCACGGGCCTCAGCCGCCGACGCCCGCGAAGACCCGGCTCAGGAAGGCCGCCACCTCACGGTTCGAGCGCTCCCGCACGGCATCGTCCCGGCCCAGGAGATAGCCCTCCGACCCGACGCAGAGCGCCAGCATCAGCTTGCGCGTGAAGGGGCTCGTCATCGGTATCCCGATGCCGTCGGTGCGGACGACAAGGTCGTCGTCGACCCGGAAGCCGCAGCCGTCGAGCAGGCGCCCGATCCGGCGCGGGCCGGCCCAGGCGCCGTCCCACTGGTGATAGGCGCCGGGATATACCACCGTCCGCACCTCCGAGCCGCCCGCCCGCAGCTCCGCCGCCAGTGCGTTGCAGCGCTCCGGATTCATCAGTTCGTCGGCGTCGCCCCAGGCCATCAGCACCGGCGCCCCGGTCGTCCGCACGCTCTCGAAGGTCGTGATGCAGGGTCCGTAGAAGGCGACATGGCCGGCAAACCGCGTCGACCCGAGGTCGAAGTGCCCGGC
The DNA here is from genome assembly GCA_006738865.1 of Allostella sp. ATCC 35155. Taxonomy (GTDB): domain Bacteria; phylum Pseudomonadota; class Alphaproteobacteria; order ATCC43930; family Allostellaceae; genus Allostella. Next base: position 1,011,736 of record AP019701.1, on the reverse strand, counting down.
CAGGCGGTCGGCGATCCCCTTGTTGGCGGCAAAGATGCTGGACATGGCGCCGTAGGAGAAGCCCCAGAGGGCCACCCGTTCAGCGTCGATCTCCGGCCGCGCCTGCAGCCAGGCCAGGGTGGCATAGGCGTCCGCGATCGCCATGGTCTCGGTGATCTCGATGATGCGGTCGACGAAGCTGGTCGCCAGATCGCGCCGGGCGGCGAAGACGTCGATCACCGCCGCGCCGATCCCCATGGCCGCCAGCTGCCGGCCATAAGTCATCTCGCGCGCCTCCATGACGCCGCCCGAGCCATGCAGGAGCACCACGGCCGGCGCCTTGCGGTCGGCCGAGGCGCCCTTGGGCGCAAACCAGGTGACGACCGCATCGGTGCGGCGCGTCTCCGCGCCGATGTCGCGCGGCACAAACGGGCTGATGCTCGGAATCCGCAGCGCCTGCCCCTCGACGGTCGGCGACTGCGGCCAACGCTCCGGAACGGCGGGGTTGGCGACGGCCACCGCCGGAGCGAGGAAAGCGGCGAGAAGGAAGGCACGGAGACGATGGCTCAAGGCGTGTTCCCCGGATGCGGTCGGCGTGCTGGTTAGCGAGTGAGATAGCGAGCCCTGGCACCTGGTGCCGGTCAACTTTCCGCGAGCGACTGTCTCCCCGTCAGCCGGATGATCGGCCGCCCGTCCTCGCGCCGGGACGGGCGGGCTTGATCTCATCGCCATTTGGCGCCAATTATATCGTAAATTGGCAAAGGCATGGCGAATGGTCACTGCGCCCGACCGTCAGCGAGAAGGCCTCCTGCCGCGGCCGCTTCCCGACTTCCATGACGATGCGACGCGCCGGCGGCTCAGTCCGGCGACCGTTCGTGCGATGGTCAGGCTGGGTGACGCTTGGCGGCTACCGGCGCGAGACATCGCAGCCCTCGCCGGCTTCTCGGAGCGAAACTGGGCCCGGATTCGCAGCGGGGCCTGGACCGGCGTTCTCGGACAGGATCAGATGACCCGGGCCAGCGCCCTGGTCGGCATTTTCAAGGGCCTGCATCTTCTCTTCTCCGACCCACTGGCCGATGACTGGATGCGGCTGCCGAACCGCGACCATCCCTTCGCGGGCTGTAGCCCGGTCGATGCCATGAAGGTCGGTGGTATTCCCGTCATGCTGGAGGCGCGGCGCTATGTCGACGCACTGCGCGGCGGTCTCTAGCCTTGCTGCCGCCAACCATCGAGCTGGCACAGCGGGCCACGATTCGCCTGGTCGCGACCGCCCATCTCCGCCCGCCGGCATTGGCACCGCTGGCCGACACCGACGGTGATCTCGCCGACTTGGCCGAACTGGAGAGCGCGACGAGCGGCCGCCTCGTCTCCGAATCCCGCGGCATGGCGGCACTCGCTCCGGGCGAGCTCGTGTTCGGCGTGCCGCGCGCGACCTTCATCAACGCCGCATTCGCCTACACGCGGCCGGGCGGCAATCGCTTCAACGGCGAGGGCCGCGGCGCCTGGTACTGCGCCTTCGAATGCGAGACGGCGCTGGCCGAAGTCGCCTTCCACCTGACCCGCGCCCTCGATGCCGTCGGCCGCTACGACAACACGACCGACTATGCGGAACTGCTGGCCGACTTCATTGGCCGCTTCCACGACCTCCGTGAGGCCGGCGACGCCGATTGCCTGGACCCCGACCCGGCGGTCGGATATCCGGCCGGTCAGGGTCTCGCCCGGGCGGTACTGGAAGCGGACGGCAGCGGCATCATCTACCCATCCATGCGCCGTCGCGGCGGTACCTGCTTTGCTGCCCTGCGGCCACACATTGTCCAGAACGTCCGCTCCGGCGCGACCTGGCGACTCGTCTGGGCCGGCGGGCGCGAGCCGCGGACGGTGCGGCTCGACGCCCTCCAGGCGTAGGGCGGGGGCGCCGCTACGCCGCCGTCGGCGCCGGCCGCCACGCGATCGTGCCCGCGGTCCTGGCGCGCACGGCGGGGGACGCGAGGCAGGTGGCGACGGCCTCGTAGCCGGGGGCGCCGGGATAGGGCGCGACCTGGATCGGCGGGGCGTGGTTGGCGGGGCAGAGGAGGATCGCCTCGTCGCGCCCGACCGCAGGCAGGTCCAGGATGGCGGTCGACCGCGTCAGCAGGAAGAGTGGGCGAGCACCGGCGGCGCGGTGCCGCAGATGGGCGATCAGCGCCTCCTGGCTAGCCTCGTCCAACCCATCCTCGACCATGTCGACCACCAGGGCGACCGGGCCATCGGCTTCGAGCCCGCTGACGAGGGCGACGAGCGCATCGGAAACCGTCGCGCCCTCCTCCGCGAGCCAGGCGAGCGCCCGTTCGGCTCGCTGCCGCAGGGCCGGATCGCCGTCGAGCTGCGCCCGGGCAGCGGACGCGCCGTCCGCCGACCGCTCGGTGCCGAGGAAGGCGCCGCCGGGCAGAGCCTCGGCGAGGCACCGGGCAAGGCGGGTCTTGCCGCTGCCGAGCGGGCCGACGATGAAGGTGATCGGCCGGACGGTTCGCAGTTCGAACCGCTCGCCGCCCCACGGCCAGGGCAGGTCGAAGGCGACCGCAAGGTCCGCGTCGGGCCGGAGGCGCCGGGCCAGTTCGCCGATGCCGGGAGCGCGGCCCTGCGCCAGATCGGAGCGCAGGCTCCGCACGGTGTCGACCAGCGCGGCAAGCGCGCCGATGCGGCCTTCGAGCCCCGCCTGGTGGGTGGCCAGGGCGGGCTCCAGATCGGTCGCGTCGCCGCCGAGGACGCGCCCGATCTCGGCGATGCTGAGCCCGAGCGCGCGCAAAGTGGCGATCTCCGATGCCCGGGCCATCTGCTCGGGACCATAGACGCGCCAGCCGGCGGCTGTGCGGACGGGATCGAGCAGGCCGCGCTCCTCATAGATGCGGAGCGCCTTGGCGGAGACGCCGAGGCGCTCGGCGGCTTCGGACGGGCTGAGAAAGGATGCGGATGGGCGCATGGGACACCTCGGCGATGGATGACGCCCATCCCTATCGGGCCGGCCCCGGGGACCGGCGCAAGTGATTTCTTCCCGCGCGTCAGACGTAGCCCGGACCGTCGATGACCGGATGGGCGGCGACGAAATCCTCGTCGATCTCGACGCCCAGCCCCGGCGCCTCCAGCGGGCGGACCGTGCCGTCGACCTCGAGCGTGAAGGCGGCCGAGCAGAGCTGGTCGCGGAAGGGATTGAGCCTGGAGGCGTCGGCCTCGAAATACCCGCCGTTCTCGACCGCCGCCAGGAAGTGGATCGAGGCCGCCATGTTGAGGCCGGTGACGGAGGTATGGGGGTGGATCGGCAGCCGCCACGCCGATGCCAGCGCCGCGATGCGCAGCCCCTCGGTGATGCCGCCGCACTTGGAGAGGTCGGGCTGCAGCACGGTGATGCTGCGGTCCTCGACGAGGCGGGCGAAGTCGTAGCGGGTGTAGTGGTTCTCGCCCGCGGCCAGCGGCACGGTCCCGTAGCGCTTGGCCTCGGCATAGGAGCGATGGTCGTGGGCGGGGAACGGCTCCTCCAGCCAGGACACCTGATTCGCGTCCAGCACCGGCATGACGGCGCGCGCGTCGGCCAGCGAATAGGCGGTGTTGGCGTCGGTCAGGATCGCGACCTCGCCCCCCAGCGCGCGGCGGACGGCCGCGACCCGCTCGGCGTCGCGCTGGGCCGTGTCGCCGACCCGCAGCTTCAGCGCGTTGTAGCCGCGGGCGACCATCGCCTCGGCCTCCGCGACCAGGGCCGCCGGCGGCTGGTAGCCGAGCGAGATGCCGCCGGCATAGGCGGGGATCGCACGCGCCGATCCGCCGAGCAGCCGGTAGAGCGGCCAGCCGACGGCCTTGCCGCGGATGTCCCACAGCGCCATGTCGAGGCCGCTCATCGCCATGGCCGCGCCCGCGCCCATGCCGTGGCTGGCGAGCTGCATGCGGTAGATGCGGGCGCCGACGCCCGAGACGTCGGCTGCGTCCATGCCGACCACGAGGGCCTTCAGCGTCGTTTCCGCGATGCGCGCGATGGCGCCGGGCGAACGCCCGGCATGGGCCTCGCCCCAGCCGACGATGCCGTCCTCGGTCACGACCTTGATCAGCACGGCATCGCGCTTGACGGTGCGGCCGATGCCGAGGGCGACCTGGCCGTCCTCGGGATAGGGGAAGGAGATCGGGAAGGCGCGGACGTCGGCGATGCGCATCGGAACAGCCTCGGGCGGTATGATCGGGATCAGCGGAAGGAGAGGTTGGCGGGCCGGAAGTCCATCTCTTCCGAGCCGCCGGCGCGCCACCGCACGTCGCGGCGCTTGCCGTAGAAGATCGCATATTGATGGAGCACGGCGGCCGGCGGGTCCTCCTCCTCCAGGATCGCCAGCATCCGCGTCCAGGCGGCGCGCCGGGCCGGCAGCTCCAGGCTCGCCTCGAGGACGCGGCCCAGCCGGTCGAATTCGTCGTTCGACCATTCCGGCGTGCCGCGTCGCACGGGGCTGCCGGGGCCGTAGAGGCGCCAGGCATGGCCGACCGGATCGGGATAGATCATGGCGTTCGACCAGTTGCGGATACCGCGGCCGGCCGGCTCCAGGATCTGCGTCCAGTTCTCCTTGATCGAGAGCCGGATGTTGAGGCCGACCGCCTTCCACATCTCCGCCAGCACCTGGGCCGTCGCGATCTCGTTGGCGTAGTAGTTGTTGTTGATGCGGTACTCGATCGGCTGGCCGCGATATCCGGCCGCCCGCAGCAGCGCGCGCGCCGCATCGGGATCGTAGGCCGGCGGCGCCCGGTCGGCGACGAAGAGAGGCCCGAAGGCCGGGAACTGGTTGCCCCTGGGGATGTCGACACGTCCGCCCCACAGCGTCTCGACGATGAGGCGGCGGTCGATCGCGAGCGACAGCGCGCGGCGCACCCGCACGTCGCGCAGCACCGGATGGTTGCGGTCGAAGACGATGACCCGATGGTTGCCGATCGGACCGCCCGCGACCTCGAGGTCCGGCCGGGCGGCGACGCGGTCGAGCTGGTCCGGCGGCAGGTCGGTGGCGATGCCGTAGCGCCCCGTCTCCAGCCCGGTCAGGCGGGCCGCCACCTCGGGCGCCGCCTCGAAGCGGATCGCCGACGCGGTCGGCCGGCCGCCCCACCAGGCGTCGTGGGCGGCGAGTTGCACGAAGTCGTTGTCGCGCGAATCGACGATCCGGTAGGGGCCGGTGCCGACCGGCCGCCGCGCCCAGGACTGGAAGTCGGGCGCCGCCAGCCACGCCGCCCGCGACACGATCTGCGCGGGAAAAGTCGCCAGCCGCTGCGCGATCAGCGGGTCGGGCCTGCGCGTGGTGACGCGGACGGTGGCATCGTCGATCGCCTCGACGCTCTCGATCCCACCCAGCAGCGGCCGGATCTGGGCGCGCAGCGGCGCCCCCTCCCCCGTCATCCGTTCGGGACCGAAGGTGAAGGCGACGTCGGCCGCGGTCATGACCGTGCCGTCATGGAAGCGCACGCCGGGCCGCAGGGTCAGCTCCAGCGTGCGCTCGTCGATGCGCCGCCAGACCGTCGCGAGCGCCGGGCGCAGGCGCCCCTCGTCGTCGCCGGCGATGAGGGTGTCGAAGAGATTGTGGTTCACCCGCCAGGCGACGTTGCTGACGCTGTAGGCGGGGTCGAACAGCGGCGGGTTGCGCTGGACCGCGACGCGCAGTGCCGGTCGCGGATCGGCCTGGGCTGCGGCCGGCGCCGCCGCTGCCGACAAGGCCGCGCCGGCCAGCACCGCCAGGGCGACGAGGCGGGCGACGAGACGTCGCGGCATGGGATCGGCTCCGAACGGGGAAACGCATCCCATCCTTCGCCATCCGGGCGGCGAAGGCAACGCCCGGCGGCAGCTGGCTGCCGCCGGGCGGGGGTGTTCAGCGGAAGGCGAGGTTGGTCGGGCGCAGGTCCATGTACTCGACCGGCGCCGGCTTCCACTGCACGTCGCGGTGCTTGCCGTAGAAGATGGCGAACTGGTGGAGGACGGTCGCCGGCGGATCCTCGACCTCCAGGATCTCCATCATCCGCCGCCAGGTGCGCTGCCGCTCCGCGACGTCGACGCTGGTCTCCAGCAGCGCGCCCAGCGTGTTGAACTCGGCGTTGGTCCATTCCTTGTAGCCGCCCTGGACGGGGCCGCGCACGCCGTAGAGGCGCCAGGCGAGGCCGACCGGGTCGGGGTAGGCCATGGTGTTGGACCAGTTGCGGATGCCGCGCGAGGGCGTCCGTTCCAGCACCTGGGTCCAGTTCTCCTTCATCTGCAGCACGACGTTGAGCCCGACCGCCTTCCACATCTCGGCCAGCGCCTGCGCCGTCAGGACCTCGTTGGCGTAGTAGTTGTTGAGGACGCGGAACTCGATCGGCTGGCCGGCATAGCCGGCCTCGACCAGCAGCGCGCGGGCACGCTCGGGGTCGTATGCGGGCACCGGCCAGTCGGCGAGGTAGAGCGCGCCGAAGGCCGGGAACTGGTTGCCGCGCGGCACCGGCACCTTGTTGCCCCACAAGGTCTCGACGATCAGCTTGCGGTCGATCGCCAGCGCCAGCGCGCGACGGACGCGCACGTCTTTCAGCACCGGGTTGTTCTGGTCGAACACGAGCACCCGGTTGTTCATGATCGGGCCGCCGACCGCCTCGAGCTGCGGCTGGCTCGCGATGTCGCCGAGCTGGTCATAGGGGATGTCGGTGACGATCTGGAAGCGCCCGGTGCGCAGGTCGTTGATGCGGGCGGCGACCTCGGGCGCGACCGAGAAGCGGACCGACCGCGCCGTCGGCCGGCCGCGCCAGTAGGCGTCATGGGCGACCAGCTGGACAAAGTCGTTGTCGCGCGCGTCCTGCACCTTGTAGGGGCCGGTGCCGACCGCCATCCGACCCCAGGCCTGGAAGTCGGGCGCGGCGAGATAGGCGCGGCGGTTGATGATCTGCGAGGGGAACATCGCCAGGCGCTGTTCCAGCAACGCGTCCGGTCCGCGGCTGACGAAGCGCACGGTGTTCGGGCCGACGGCCTCGACACTTTCGAGATTGCCGAGGAAGGGCCGCGTCTGGCCCAGCAGCGGCGCGCCCTCGCCGCGCATCCGCTCCACCCCGAAGGTGAATACGACATCCTCGACAGTCAGCAGGTCGCCATTGTGGAACCGCACGCCCTGGCGCAGCGTGACGTCCAGGGTCCGCGCATCGACTCGCTTCCATTCCGTCGCCAGCCCCGGAACCAGGGCGAAGCCGGCATCGAAGTCGATCGCGATCAGGGTGTCGAAGATGTTGTGGTTGACGCGCCAGGCGACGTTGCTGAAGGCGTGGGCGGGGTCGAACAGGGCAGGATTGCTCTGGACGCCGATGTGCAAGGCCGGGCGCGGGTCGGTCTGCCCGGCGGCCGGCGCCGCGCAGGCGACCGCGACGGCCAGGGCGGCTGCGATTCGGGTTCGCATCGTCTTCTCCGGGTGGGGGTCGGAACCCGCCGGAAACTGGCCGCCTTCGATGACGGAACATGCGTCGCCGCCATGACCGGGCGGTGTCGCCTTCTGGTCGATGGGCAGGCCCGGCCGGGTCTGGCATCATGGGGCGACACCCGTCCACATCCGGATGCCGCCATGTCCGCCCGCCTGCTGCCCTTGACCGAACATCTTCGCGACTACCTCCTGTCGGTGTCGCTGCGCGAGACGCCGGCCCAGGCCGCGCTGCGCGAGGCGACCCGCTCGGTGCGCGGCGCGCTGATGCAGATCTCCCCCGAGCAGGGGGCTTTCATGGCCTTGCTGGTCGAACTGACCGGCGCGCGGCGCGCGATCGAGGTCGGCACCTTCACCGGCTACAGCGCGCTGACCGTCGCCCAGGCGATGCCGGCCGACGGGCGCCTCGTCTGCTGCGACGTCAGCGAGGAATGGACGGCGATCGGCCGCCGCCACTGGGAGATGGCGGGGGTGGCCGACCGCATCGACCTGCGCCTCGGCCCCGCCCTGGAGACCCTCGATTCGCTGATCGCCGAGGGTGGCGCCGGCCAGTGGGACATGGCCTTCATCGACGCCGACAAGGCCAACTATGACGGCTACTACGAGCGCTGCCTCGCCCTGCTGCGGCCGGGCGGCCTCGTCCTCATCGACAATGTCCTGTGGAGCGGCGCCGTCGCCGATCCCGCCCGCACCGATGCCGACACGACGGCGCTGCGCGCGCTCAACGCCAAGCTGCATGGCGACGAGCGGGTGACGCTGGCGATGCTGCCCGTCGGCGACGGCCTGACACTGGCGCTGAAGCGCGGCTGAGGGGAGGTCCGATCATGGGAGCCCACCACGACCACGACCACGACCACGAGGAACGCTGGAGCGAGGTCGAGCTGCGGGTCAAGGCGCTGGAATCGCTGCTGACCGAGAAAGGCCTGGTCGACCCCGCGGCGCTGGAGGTGCTGATCCAGACCTACGAGACCAAGGTCGGGCCGCGCAACGGCGCGCAGGTCGTCGCCCGCGCCTGGAGCGACCCCGCCTACAAGGCGCGCCTGCTCGAGGACGCGACCGCCGCGATCGCCGAACTCGGCTTCACCGGCCGCCAGGGCGAGGACATGGTCGTCGTCGAGAACACCGAGGCGGTGCACAACCTCGTCGTCTGCACGCTCTGCTCCTGCTACCCCTGGCCGGTGCTGGGCCTGCCGCCGGCCTGGTACAAGGCCGCGCCCTACCGCGCCCGCGCCGTGCGCGAGCCGCGCGCCGTGCTGGCGGAATTCGGCGTCGCGGTGCCGGAGGAGCGCGAGGTGCGGGTCTGGGATTCGACGGCCGAGCTGCGCTATCTCGTCCTGCCGCAGCGCCCGCCCGGAACCGAGGGCCTGGACGAGGGCGCGCTGGCCGAACTCGTCACCCGCGATTCGATGATCGGCGTCGGCGAGCCGCTTCCGCCGGCCGGGGCGGCGGCATGAACGGCGCCCACGACCTCGGCGGGATCGACGGCTTCGGCCCGGTCCTGCGCGAGGAGAACGAGCCGCTCTTCCATCATCCGTGGGAGCGCCGGGCCTTCGCCGTCACCCTGGCGGCGGGAATGCTGGGGCGGTGGAACATCGACATGGCGCGCTTCGCCCGCGAGGACACCGACCCCGTCACCTACCTCAATGCGACCTATTACGAGCAGTGGCTGCGCGGGCTGCAGCGGCTGCTGGTCGAGCGCGGCCTCGTCGACGCGGAGGAACTGGCCAGCGGCCGGGCCGCCGGGCCGGGCCCGGTTCCGGCCGTGCCTGCCGAGCGGGTGCCGGCGATCCTGGCGCGCGGGGCGTCCGCCCGGCGCGACGTCCAGGCCGAGCCTCGCTTTCGCGTCGGCGACCGGGTGCGCGCCCGCAACCTCCATCCCCGCGGCCATACCAGAATGCCGCGCTATGTCCGCGGGCACGAGGGCGTCGTCGCCCGCGACCATGGCCACCAGGTCTTCCCCGACCGCAACGGCATGGGCCAGGGCGAGGCGCCCGAGCGCTGCTACGCGGTGCGCTTCGCCGCCCGCACCCTCTGGGGACCGGACGCCGCCCTGGCCGACAGCGTCGTGGTCGATCTCTGGGAACCCTATCTGGAGCCGGCATGACGACGACCGACCTGGCGCAATCGCCCGCGATCCCCCGCGACGGCGACGGCCCCGTCTTCCGCGAGCCGTGGGAGGCCGCCGCCTTCGCAATGGCGGTGCGCCTCCACGAGCGCGGCCTCTTCACCTGGAAGGAGTGGGCCGCCACCCTGTCGGAGGAGATCGCCGCCGCCCAGGATCGCGGCGATCCCGACCATGGCGACACCTACTATCGCCACTGGCTGGCGGCACTGGAGCGGCTCGTCGCCGCCAAGGGCGCGGTCGGGCCGGCCGAGATGACGGCCCGCCGCGACGCCTGGGACCGCGCGGTGCGGGCGACGCCGCACGGGCAGCCGATCCTCCTCGCCAACGACCCGCGCTCCTGCGCGCATCGGCCGTAGCGATTGACGGGCTCGATCAATGAAAGCCATTATTATCATAATTTACGGTCGAAGGTTAGGTGCTGCATGGGGGCTATCGGCGCGCGACGCGTCGTAATTGGGCTAATCGGCGTAGCCGCGATTGCCGCGCCCATCGGTGCAAGCATGTTTATCGCGCAACAGCAGGGCCTGAATCGGCAGCGGGACCGGGCCGAGCATCTGGCCGAGACGGTTCTATCGCGCGCAGAGGCTATCCGTCGGCAACTGGGTGCAGCCTTCGCGCGGCTCGACAAGATCGACGCCGCTCCGTGCTCGGACCGCGGCCTCACGGAGATGCGCGCCGTTGCCCTCGGCTCCGATCATCTGGCGGGTGTCGGATTCATTGCCGAAGACATGCTCCTCTGTTCGTCCTTCGGACGACATGACAACGGCGTACCGGTGGGCCCTCCGGACTATCGCGGCCAATTCGGCATCGATGTCCGGACCCGACGCGAGTTGCCGAATGCGCCCGGTCCCCGGCTCCTGCTCGTAGCCAACCCGCGCGGCTATGCCAGTTTGATCTATCCCGAACGCACGATCGCAATCGCCGAGGAGGATCCCAGCGTCTCGCTGTATGTGTCCGCACGTCGGAGCGGACAACCGCTCGCAATGCGAGGCAGCTTCGAGCAGGAGTGGATGAGGGAAGCGTCGGAGTCCGACGGATTGGGTGGCTGGAACCTCCATCCCGAGCACATCGTAGCGTGGCGCGCCAGCGCTACCTGGGATCTCGTGGCAGTTGCGGCAATTCATCGGTCACAGCTGTCCCGCGAGATCGAGCAGATCGTGTTTATACTCACTCCCGTGGGGCTACTGGCCGGCAGCATATTGTTCCTGGCCGGCTACTATACGGTGCAGCAGAACAGTTCCCTCCAGTCGGTGCTGCGGGCCGCAATCCGGCGGAATGAACTCCGCGTCCATTACCAGCCGATCGTGAACCTTTCGACCGGGAGATGGGTCGGCGTCGAGGCGCTGCTGCGATGGCGCCGGCCGAGCGGCGAGGAGGTCGCCCCGGACATCTTCATTCCGATCGCCGAGCGACACGGCCTCTTGGGACTGCTCACCCGGCGCGTCGTCGAGATCGCGACGGGCGAGATAGCTCCCATCGTCGGTCGCGATCCCGACTTCTTCGTCGCGCTCAATATGGGGGCGTCCGAACTGATGTCCCACCAATTGCGCTCCCATCTCCGCGAGTGCGTCCAACGGCATGGACTGCAGCCAAAGAACATTCATATCGAGTTGACCGAACGAGAACCCGCGGACAGCGAGGAAATCAGTCAAGCCATCGGGGCGTACCGGGTCCTTGGAGTGGAGATTGCCGCCGACGATTTCGGCGTCGGCTATGCCAACCTTTTCTACCTTGAAGGTTTCAATCTCGACTGCATCAAGATCGATCGGCTGTTCCTGACCCCCGAACACTTCCAGACAGGGCGAAAGCAGACGATCGCCCACATGATCGAGATGGTGCAGGAGCGCAACATCCGGCTGATCGTCGAGGGCATCGAAAGCGAGCAGCAACTGGCGTTTCTGAAGGAGCATGGAGTGGAGTTCGGCCAGGGTTGGTTCTTCGCCAGAGCCATGCCCATCGATGAACTGGAGCAAGCCCTCCTCGGGCGTCCGGTCGCGGGCGTTCAGCGCCCGCCGGCAATATCGGGAAACGCCCCGGTGACATAGGCGGCCGACCGCAGCGACAACACCGTCGCGACGACCGCATCCGCAGTCCCCGGACGTCCGGCCGGGATCCCCGCGCCGAAGCCGGCCAGGAACGCCCGCCCGCCATGGACGTCATGACCGCCCCGTCTTCCGCGAGCCGTGGGAGGCCGCCGCCTTCGCGATGGCGGTGCGCCTCCACGAGCGCGGCCTCTTCACCTGGAAGGAATGGGCCACCACCCTGTCGGAGGAGATCGCTGCCGCCCAGGATCGCGGCGACCCCGACCATGGCGACACCTACTATCGCCACTGGCTGGCGGCACTGGAGCGGCTCGCCGCCGCGAAGGGCGCGGTCGGGCCGGCCGAGATGACGGCCCGCCGCGACGCCTGGGACCGCGCGGTGCGGGCGACGCCGCACGGGCAGCCGATCCTCCTGGAAGCCGGCAAGGAATAGTGCCGCTGGCCGAAGCATCGACGGTCGGGCGAGGGTCACCGCGGGATATTGACGCAAGCGTGGAATCGAGCGCGCAGTAGTTCCCGGCGCGACGACGGGGGACGCTGCCGATCGGATGCTGGAGATCGACAGGCGGAGCATAGCGGCGGGGTTGGTCGGGCTCGCGGCCATTGCGGCGCTGATCGCGATCAGCGTCGCGGTCGCTCGCGAGCAGGCTCTCGATTGGCATCGCGAGCGAGTCGAGCGGCTGGCCGACGAGGTTCTGCAGCGCACGGAGCGAACCCGGCAGCGCGTCCAGACCGTGTTCGCCGCGCTGAAGGCCTCCGGCTCGAGGCCGTGCTCCGCGGCCAGTCAGACGCTGATGCGCGCCGTCGCGATCGACGTCCGGATCGCCGGCGCGGGCTATGTCGCGGGCGACGAACTCAAATGCTCGTCCTGGGGACAGCACGGTTCGTCGGTGCCCGTCGGACCGATCGACTATCGCAGCAGCGTCGCCGTCGAGATCCGGCTCGAGCGGGAACTCTCGATCGCGCCCGGGACGCGGCTCCTGCTGGCATCCGACGAGAGTGGCTACACCGCCCTCGTCAGCCCGGGCGAGGCCACCGCCGCGGCCGAGGACAATCCGCTCGTGACGCTCGCGGTGCTCGCGCACTCGACCGGCAGGGTTCTGACCGCGCGTGGTTCTCCGAATCCCGAGTGGGCATCCTGGGCCCGGACCTCGGAAGAGGACCGCGGCACGCGCGTCACGGAAGGGCATATCGTCGCGTGGCGGCGCAGCGCCACGGCCGACTTCGCGGCCTATGCCGCCATGCCCGCCGCCGAAGTCGCCCGCGACGCCAGCCGGCTGGCGCTGCTGCTGACTCCGGTCGGGCTGATTGCGGGCTGCGCACTGGTTCTGGCCGGATACCTGGCGATGCAGCGAAACGGCTCGATGCAGGCCCTCCTGCGCGGCGGGCTGCGGCGGAGCGAGATCGTCGTGCATTACCAGCCGATCGTCGACCTCGCGACGGAACGCTGGGTCGGTGCGGAAGCGCTCGTGCGCTGGCGCCGCCCCGGCGGCGAATGGGTCGCGCCTGCGATATTCATTCCGATCGCCGAGCGCCATGGGCTGATGGAGCAGATCACGACGCGCGTGATGTCCATCGCGCTCGCCGACATGGCGCCGATCCTTCGGCAGCGACCCGACATCTTCGTCAGCCTGAACATGACGGGATCGGATCTGCGCTCGCCGGCCATTCGCAAGACGCTGTCCGGCCTGCTGCACCGCCATGGGATCGCGCCGCGCAGCGTCCATCTCGAACTGACCGAGCGCGAGATCGTCGACACCGACGAGGCGCGTCACGCGATCGCCGAGTTGCGGGCGGCCGGGCATTCCGTGGCCGCCGATGACTTCGGCGTCGGCTACTCCAATCTCGCCTATCTCGAATCCCTGCACCTCGACTGCATCAAGATCGACCGCGTCTTCATGGCGGGCGCCAGCGAATGCGAGCCGCGCAAGCAGACCATCGCGCACATCATCGAACTGGCCCAGGAACGCGGCATCACGGTGATTGCCGAAGGCGTGGAAGCGCCCGGGCAGGTTGATTTCCTGCGGGCGCGCGGCGTGTCACTGGCCCAGGGATGGCTGTTCTCCAGGGCACTGCCTATCGACGAGTACGAGCAGCGCCTGCGCACGCACCATCCCTAGCGGCGCCCCGCCCTAGCGCCCTCCGGCGATATCGAACAATGCGCCGGTGACGTAGCCGGCATCCGGGGACAGCAGCCAGAGCACGGTGGCCGCGACCTCCTCGGCCGTTCCGGGACGTCCGGCGGGAATCTGCGGGCCGAATCCGGCCAGGAACGCGCGCCCGCCATGGACGTCGTGGATGTCGGTCTCGATGATCCCCGGCCGCACGGCGTTGACGCGGATGCCCTCCGGCGCCAGTTCGCGCGCGAGGCCCAGGGTCAGCGCGTCGACCGCGCCCTTGCTCGCGGCATAGTGGGTCTCCTCCGGCAGCCCGCCGGTGCGCGAGACGACCGAGGAGACGTTGACGATGGCGCCGCCCGCGCCGCCGCGGCTCCGCGCCATGCGCCGCGCCGCCTCGGTCGTCGCGTAATAGGTGCCGGCGACATTGACGGCCAGCACGCGCTCGATCGCGCCCGCGTCCGGCGTCAGGACCGAGAACTTGCCGCCGATGATGCCGGCATTGTTCACGAGCGCGCCCGTCCGGCCGAGGCGCCCGTCGACCGCCGCGAAGAGCGCCGCGACCGCCGCCGGGTCGGAGATCTCCGCCTGGAAGGCCTCGGCCGTGCCGCCGGCCGCGCGAATCTCATCAACCAGCGCGGCGGCGGGCGCGGCCGAACTGCCGTAGTGGACGGCGACCCGCCAGCCGGCGCGGGCCGCCTGCCGCGCCACCGCCGCGCCGATGCCGCGCCCCGCCCCCGTCACGACCAGCACCGCGTCCATGGCCCCTCCTTCGCTGCGTCGCCGGCATGATAGCGGAAATCCGTCTCGCGGCGGCCGGTCGCCCGGGGCAAGATCGCGGCAACGAAGACCCCCGAGGAGGACGCCCATGGCCCGCAAGAAGGTTCCCCTGCCGACCGCCGAGGAGCTGAAGGACCTGGCGCAGCGGCTGGAGACGCTGCTGCGCCTGCGCACGCTGCCGATCGGCATGCGGCACTTCGACGATCAGGCGAGCTTCGACGCCGTGCCCGGGCTGCGCCGGCCGCGGACGGGCCGGCATTTCTCCACCTGCCAGCTCGTGACCCAGGCGCGCGTCGCGGGCCTCACCATCGGCATCCAGCACGAGAATGTGCGGCCATGGAGCAATTGCGGCGGTGTCATCGGCCTCAACGCGCCGAGCGAGGAGTACCTGTCGGGGCAGAAGATGGCGGGCGTCTGGTTCGCCGACCTGGAGAATGCCCGGCTCCATCAGGCGACCATGCCGCGGGTCGCCCCGGGCCGTCATGTCGGCCTCGTCGTCTCGCCGCTGCGCTCGGCCCGCCTCGACCCGCCGGACATCTGCCTCTTCTACGGCACGCCCGGCCAGACGATCCTCTTCGTCAACGGCCTGCAGCATGGCCGCTACAAGCGCTACGACATGAGCATCACCGGCGAGAGCGCCTGCGCCGATTCCTGGGGCCGCGCGCTGGCCACGCGAAAGACCTCGATCTCGATCCCCTGCTATGCCGAGCGCCGCTATGGCGGGGTCGCCGACGACGAGATGCTGGTCGCCTGCCCGCCCGACGAGTTCCGTCGCGGCGTCGAGGGGCTGGAGGCGCTGTCCAAGGTCGGGCTGCGCTATCCGATCCCGCCCTACGGCGCCAACATGGACCCCGCCGAGGGCATGGATGTGAGCTACGGCGCGGGCGGCAAGCGCTCGGCCTGATCGTCGGCGGACGGCAGCGGGATCGCCCGGTCGGGAAAGCCCGCCCAGCCGCCGAGATGGGGGGTCGGCAGCAGGTCGTCCGGCCCGAGCAGGCTCGCCTGGAGGAAGCCCATTGCGGCATCAAAGCGGAAGACGGCGGCGCCCTGGGGCCAGTCGGTCAGCGAGGTGTCGAAGACGCGCATGCCCCAGCGCCCGCCCGGCTCCGGCCGGACGGTGGCGAAGACCGGCCAGTTCCGCCCCTCGACGGTGACGGAATGGCCGGTGCGGAACAGGCCCTCGAAGCCCGCCTCCTCCCGGCGCTGCCAGCCGTCGGAGGCGAGCACGTCGCGCCGCACCACCGCCGTGACCGGCGATTGCGGCCCGTGCTCGCGGATATGGTCGAACCCGAGCCGATCGAGCCAGGCATGGATGGCGCCGGACGCCATGCGGTCGGGCAGGAAGGCGATCCGTCGCCGCTCCGGCAGCCGCTTCTCCAGGAGCGCCAGGCGGTGCGGCAGCAGCTTCTCGACCTCGGCCGCCCGGATCGGCGACCCCCAGGGCCGGCCGCGGATGGCGAACTCGGCCGCCTCGGCCGGAGCATAGGGCGGATCGAGCGCGGCGAGCGCGGCCGTCGGCACCGCCGCGCCAAAGCGGGCACGGAGATAGCCGAGCGCCATCCGCATGGCCGGGCGCTGCCGCAGGGTCCGGGCGAGGGTCACCAGGCGGTCCCAGTCGATGCGATCCTGCTCGGCGGCCAGCAGGTCGATGGAATCGGAGATCCAGCGGATCGTCGGCACCGGATTGCGCGGAATGCCGTGAACGACGATGTGGAAGAGCTGCTCGGTCGGCGCCAGGGCATGGGCCCGCACCCCGCGCAGGTCGATCGGCTGCGCCGTCGCCCAGAAGGGCGCGTCCGGATCCTCGCCCGGCGCCCAGGTTCCGGCAAGCCGCCAGTGCAGGTCGATCTGCATGCGGCGGTCGTCCATGACCGCGAACCCGTGGCGGAGATGGAGATGCAGGTCGGACAGGAGCGAATCGTCCGCAACCGGACCGAAGAGCGGGTCGGCCGTCGCCAGCGCACGGCGGGCGTCGCGGGTGCGGACCAGCAGGTCGACGTCGGCCATCGGCCGGAAGCCGGGCGAGAAGCCGATCGAGCGCACCAGCGCCGCGCCCTTGAGGACGATGCAGTCGATGCCCGCCTCGCCGAGCCGCCCGACGACGGTGCGCGCCCACTCGAACAGGAGGTGGTTGCGATAGAGCGCCCGGCGGAAGAGCCCCTTGAGGCGGCCGAGAAACGGGTGATCGGGCGCGAAGGCGCGCACCCGATGATAGAGGTGGGGATAGAGCCGGTAGCAGCCGTCGTCGAGGTCGGTCATGTCGACCTCCGCCTGCCACGCGTCGAACAGCGCCGGCGCCGCATCCTCGGGCCCGTAGATGATCGCCAGCAGGCGTTCCTGCACGGGGCTGACCAGCCCGGACGGCAGGGTTCCGTCGGGTGGCAGGATGGAGTCGTCGGCGTTCGGCATGGCGGGCGCGACCTTCGGGTCGGGCGCCGGGCCGGTCAAGGCCGGAGAAGGAGGCCGAGCTCCTCGAGCGAGGGGTTCGGGGCCGTCCGCCGGGTGCGGCCGGCCAGCTCCCGCACCGTCCGCGTCGGCCGCGGATCGACGCCGGCGCCGGCCGGGGGCGGCCGCGAATCGGGCCAGTCGCGGAACAGCGGTCGCCAGGCGGCCGCGGACGCCGCGACGCCGACCGTTCCGTCCGGCCGGCGCGCATGCCCGGAATGGATGCCGAGCAGGACCACCCGGCCGTCCCGCACCGCCAGCAGGGCCGAGCCGGAATCGCCGCGCACCGCATCGCAATCATGGATCAGCACCGGCCGGTCGCCGGCGGTCGTCCGCGCCGCACAGCCCAGCACCGCCATCGGCAGGTGGGCGCGGTCCTGGCCGTAGCCGGCGCGCATCAGCCCGACCACCGCTCCCGGCGCCGGCTCGGCAGGGGCGATCCAGCCGACCTGCCGGCCGATCGGCCGGGCCAGCGTGACGATCGCCCAGTCCCGCGCCGGATCGCCGGGCGGGCCCTCCGCGCCGCGCCGGATCGCCACCGCCCGCGCCGTCGCCAGCCATTCGCCGCGGCCATAGCCGGCGAGGAAGTGCACGGATTCCGGCCGCACCGGGTGGCCCGTGCGCCGATTGAAGAGGCAATGGGCGGCGGTCGCCACGCGGTCCGGGGCGACCAGCGTGCCGGTGCAGCGCGGCCCGCTGCCGGTGTTGAGCCGGCCGACGGCGCTCCAGGGATATTCGCGCGGCGAGACGATATGGCGGTCGTCGTCGCCGACGATGCCCGGCAGCACCCGGGCCGGCGCCGCGGCCGCCCCGGTGCCCGCCGCGAACGCCAGCAGCACGGCGAGAAGGCGGGCGGTCATCATCCGGTCGGCAGGCCCGCCCAGCCGGCAGACAGGGCCGCATGGTCGAGGTTGCGCCCGATCACGACGAGGGCCGACTGCCGCGGCCCCTCGGGCCATGCCGCCAGCAGCGTCGGCGGATGGAAGACGTGATGGACCCCATGGATCGCCAGCGGCGCCGCTTCCCCGACAATGTCGAGCACGCCCTTGACCCGCAGCAGGTCGGGGCCGCGCTCGGCCCGCAGACGTGCCAGCCAGTCCTGGAAGGGCGGCCATTCCAGCGGCTTGGCCGCCGTCAGCGACAGGGCCGCGATCCCGTCCTCGTGGCGCGGCAGGACCGCGCCATGCGCCTCCAGCGCCAGCCATCGCGCGACGTCGGGGATGCGGCGGTCGGGGCGGTAGAGACCGGCCGCGAAGAGCAGCGCGGGATCGATCTCGCCATGGTCGGCGGCGAGGACCGCGGCGCCGGGATTGAGGCGCCCGATCCGCTCCCGCAGCTGCCGCTCCTGGTCAAGCGCCGCCAGGTCGCGCTTGGTCACGACGATGCGATCCGCCAGGGCGACCTGCTTCACCGCCTCGCGATGCCGGTCGAGCTGGGTCGAGCCGAGGCCGGCATCGACCGTGGCGACGACCGCATCGAGGCGGAGATGGTGCAGCAGAAGCGGGTTGGCCAGCAGGAGCTGGACCAGCGGCGCCGGGTCGGCCAGGCCGGTGGTCTCGATCAGGACGCGCGCGAACCGGGGCACCTCGCCGCGGTCGCGGCGCGCCAGCAGGTCGCGCAGGGTCGCCTCGACATCGCTGCGCACGGCGCAGCAGATGCATCCCGACGGCAGTACCACAACCTCGCCTTCGAGCGGCTCGACCAGCCGGTGGTCCAGCGCCACCTCGCCGAACTCGTTCACGAGGACCGCGGTGTCGGCCATGCCCGGCCGGCGCAGCAGCCGGTTGATCAGGGTCGTCTTGCCGCTGCCGAGGAAGCCCGTGACGAGCGAGACCGGCAGCCGCTCGGCCGACTTGTCGCGGTCGAACAGGCTCATGGCCGGCGATGGTAGTCGCGGATCAACCCGGACGGAAGGCATCGGCCGTGAAGAGGCCCGGCCAGATCGGGCAGGCGCTGCCGGGTGCGATCGCCTGCGCGCCGACGAGATCGGGCAGCAGCATCCGGCCGGGCCGATCGAGCCGCAGGACGACGGCGCCGGCCGGCCACGACCGCAGCGAGGTGCAGAAGACGCGCAGCCGGGCATCCCCCGCGGACGGCCTGCGAAGGTCGGCATAGAGGTGGCGCACCGGCAGCCGGCCCTCCGCAACTTCAAAACGGAGCAGCCGCAACTGACCCGCCGGCGGCGGCCCGTGGGCAGCGATCTGGGTGCGGACCACCCGGCCGATGGCCGAGTCCGGAGAGAACTCGCAGACGAACTCCGCGCCGAGGCCGCGTACCCATTCGAGGATGGAGGGCCGCAGGCTCGCGTCGGTCATGTAGACGACAAGTCCGTGGCCCGGCACCCGCTCGTTCAGGACCGGGAGCATCATGGGCGCCACCCGGCGGGCCGCCGGCAGATGGTCCGGCGGCGACCAGTCGCGCGTGAGAAGGTCGAATTCGGCCTGCTCGTCCATATCGACCGGTTCGCCCAGTGCGCGCAGCACGTCCGGCGGCACCGGGGCGGCGAACGTCCCGGCGAGATAGGCGAGCCCGGTGCCGAGCAGCAGGCGACGCCGGTAGTGGTGCGCGACGCCGACGAGCCGTGTCCAGTCGATCCGCTCGCCATCGGCCGCGATCAGCTCCAGGGCATCGGCAATCCAGCGGATGGGCGGCGTCGGGTTGCGCGGCACGCCATGGACGACGAGGTGATAGAGCAGTTCGGTCGGCGCCAGGACGCGGATCGCCCGCCCTTGCAGGGTCACCGTCTCGGCCCGGTCCCAGAAGAGACGGTCGAGGTCGGCGCCCGGCCGCCAGATGTCCGCGAGACGCCAGTGCAGATCGATCTGGAGATCGTTGCCGTCGCGTACGGTGAGGCCGTGGCGCAGCAGCACCGTCGCCCGCATGCGGTCCGGCGCATCGAGCAGGCCGCCGAATCCCGGATCGGCCGCATGGAGAGCGCGCTCCGCGTCGCGCGTCGGCACCAGCAGATCGACATCCGCCATCGGCCGCATCCCGGCGGACAGGGCCGTGGCGGAGACCAGCGAGGCGCCCTTCAGCACGATGCAGTCGATGTTCGCGGCGGTCAGCCGGTCGATCACCTCCAGCGCCCAGCGGAACAGCAGCTGGTTGCGAAAGAAGGTGTGGCGGAACACCCCCTTGAGACGCTGGAGGAAGGGATGATCCGGCGCGAAGTCGCGGATGCGCCGGTAGAGCTGGGGGTAGAGGCGGTACGAGCCCTTGTCGAGATCGGTGAGGTCGAGCCCCTGTTCCCAGATCCGGAAGCGTTCCTCGGCCCCCTCCGCCGGGCCGAAGATGACCTGCAGCAGCTGTTCCTGCCGCGGCGTGATCAGGCCGTCGGGCAGTGATGGCAGGCTCATCGCCGCGCCCGCCTCCCACGATGCGCAAAAGTGGGGA
The DNA here is from genome assembly GCA_006738865.1 of Allostella sp. ATCC 35155. GTDB lineage: Bacteria > Pseudomonadota > Alphaproteobacteria > ATCC43930 > Allostellaceae > Allostella. Next base: position 991,434 of record AP019701.1, on the reverse strand, counting down.
AAATGGAACGATCGCCTCCCGCATTGGGCGGTGTCGGCCTTGACAGCCCAGGCACCGCCCGCCGAGGCTGCCGCATGGCGCCTGACCGCGTCCGCGAAGCGCAGCACGGCGCCCAATCGCGATCCGGATCGACCGGATCCCATCGGGAGGAACGACCGTGACCGAGAAGCGCGATTCCGACAGCCGGGGCGCGGCCGCAGAGGCGGCGACCCCACCCTCGCCCGAGCGCCGCGACTTCCTGAAGACCGCCGGACTGGCCGGGGCGGCCGGCCTGGCCGTCGGCAAGTTCGCCGCTGCGCCGGTGGCGACCGCCCAGGCCCAGACCGCGGCCGCACAGCCCTGGTGGCCGTCGCGCTGGGGCGCGGACGACGAGAAGGGCGCCAGCAACTGGATGACGCCGCAGAACGTGCTGCGCGCCGCCCAGTCGATCCGCGACGGCCGCATGTACAAGCTCGGCCGCACCTACGAGACCGGCATGCCGATGTTCGGTGCGCGCGCCTTCTCGCTGCGCATCCCCGGCGCGCCGACCGGCGGCCCGTTCGGCGCGAACAAGCTGGTCTACAACGACGAGTTCGTAGCGACCGAGATCGGCCAGGTCGGCACCCAGTTCGACGGGCTGGGCCATATCGGCCTGCAGCTCGGGCGCGACGGCGATAAGGCGGCAATGCGCTACTACAACGGCAACACCGGCCAGGACATCGGCGACGCCTACGGCCTGAAGAAGCTGGGGGTGGAGAAGCTCAACCCCCTCTTCACCGTCGGCGTGGTGATCGACATGGTCGGCCTCAAGGGCGGCATGATGGATGCCGGGCAGGAGATCACGGTCGCCGACATCCGGGCCGCCCTCGCCCGCCAGCAGATGCGCGAGGACGACATCGCCGAAGGCTGCATGATCGGCTTCCACACCGGCTGGGGCAGCCTGTGGATGAAGAACAACGACCGCTACAATGCGGGCTGCCCCGGCATCGGGCTCGAGGCCGGCCGCTGGCTCGTCGGCCGCAACGTCGCGGTCGTCGGCGCGGACTCCTGGCCGGTCGAGGTCATCCCCAATCCGGACAAGAGCCTGGCCTTCCCGGTCCATGCCGAGATGCAGACGAAGAACGGGATCTTCTTCCACGAGAACCTGACCTTCGATGCGCTGGTGGCGGACGGGAAGTATCGTTTCGTCTACTCGTTCACTCCGGTGCCGATGAAGGGCGCGACCGGGTCGACGGGCTGCCCCGTCGCCATCACCTGACCGTTCGCGGGGATCAGGCGCCCTCTGCCGCCAGCAATTCGCGGTAGAGGGCGTCGAGCCGCTGCGTCACCGGCCCGCCCGGACCGCCGCCGACCACCCGGCCGTCGACCGCCGAAACGGGGGTGACGCCGCCGAACGTGCCTGTCACGAAGGCCTCGTCGGCGCTCGCCACCTCGGCCAGCGTGAAGTCCTTCTGGAGCATCGGGATGCCGTTCGCCTCCGCCAGCGCGATGACGTTGGCGCGGGTGATGCCGTTGAAGGAGAAGCGACCGGTCGAGGTCCAGACCTCGCCGCGCCGGACGATGAAGAAGTTGGTCGCGTTGCAGCTGGCGACGAAGCCGTGCGGATCGAGCATCAGCGCCTCGTCGGCTCCCGCCTTCAGCGCCTGGATCAGGGCCGTGATGAGCGGCAGCCGGCTGTGCGAGTTGATCCGCATGTCGAACATGTCCGGTGGGGTCGTCCGGATCGTGGAGGTGAAGAGGCGCAGGCCCTTCTTCTTGACCTCCGGGTTGGGTTCCTTCCATTCCGCGACGATGACGATGGTGGCCGCGCCGATCGTGTATCGCGGATCCTGGTTGGGGGTGCGCTTGACGCCGCGCGTCACCATCAGCCGGATATGGACGCCGTCCGTCATGTCGTTGGCGGTGACGGTGCGATAGAGCGCGCCCGTCAGCCCGACGCGGTCCAGGCCGACGTCGAGATCGATCGCGGCCGCGCCCTCGTAGAGCCGGTCGAGGTGGCGGTCGAGGAAGGCGATCTTGCCGGCGACGAGCCGAAACCCTTCCCACACCCCGTCGCCGAGCACGAAGCCCGCGTCGAAGACCGACACCGTCGCCTCGTTGCGCGGGACCATGTCGCCATTGACGTAGAGCAGAACCCGGTCGTTGCGCGGATCCTCGACGAAGCCCTGCGAACCCTGAACCATCGGTCACCCGGTCAGTCGGTGGCGGTAGAGAAGGCGATAGTACGGCTCGGCCGCGGCCGCCAGCGGAACCAGCGCGGCCGGCAGGTCCACCGCCTCGGCGCGCGGCGGCGCAAACCCGGTCGAACGTCGGACGGAGGCGTACCAGTGGGGCGCCCAGACGCCGTCGGTCTCGCGCGGGCCGGCCGGCCAGGACAGCATCGCCGGATCCCAGGGAACGTCGAGCGCGCGACACAGGGCGCCGAGGACGCCCGCCGGATCGGCCAGGATGTCGGCCGCGTCCACCACCGGCGGCGTGCGTCCGGTGTGGTCGGCCGCGCGCGCGAACAGCTCCGCCTGGACGGCATAGCCGAGATCCTCCAGCGCGACGGTCTCGCGCGAGCGGACATAGGAGGCGACGACCGCCCGCGGGTCGCGGATGAGGAAGGCGTTGGCGAGCCCATCGACCCAGTCGCGGCCGACCTCGGGCAGGAGATGGTGGGCCATGTGCTTCTGGTAGAAGACGGCGGCGCCCGGCCGGGTCCCGGTGGCGAGGCGGTCAGCCACCTGCCGCCAGTCGGTCGGCTGGCTGGCGATGACGGCGTCGCGGCCCGGGTGATCCTTGCCCGTGCGCGCGAGATAGAAGGCATAGAGCGGCTCGTCGACGACCCAGGCGTCGGCCCGGTTGCCCCAGGATCGCAGCAGCGCGGTCGAGAGGTTGCGCGGCCCGGACCACATGGCGATGCGGCGCACGCCACCGTCCCGCATCGCCGGCTCCGTCAGAAGCGGATGCCGTAGCGGGCGGCGATCGTGTCCATGCCCTCGTTCTGCTCGTAGATGCCGGCGTTGGAGACGTGCGACAGCATCAGGGAGAGGGCGTGCCGCCGCTCCTCGCCGAAGCGATAGCCGAGCTCGATCGACTCGCGGAACAGGACGCGGCCGCCCAGCGATTTGCGGTCGCGGCGGTCGCTGTCGAGTTCGCCGTCATGGATCGCCAGTCCCAGGCTTCCGGCGACGAACGGGCCGCTCTGGAAGTCGTACTGCCAGGTGAGGCCGGCATAGGCCTGGCTCGTCTCGCCCGCCAGGTTCACCTGCAGGCCCAGATGCGGCCGCGGCGCCCACAGCGACCGCAAGATGTCGGGAGAGACGAACAAGACCTCCCCGTTGAGGTCGAAGCCCTTGCGCTCCTTGCGCGCCCCGAACACCGGCGGATCGTGATAGGCAGCGCCGATCTTGACCTCGGACAGGATCTGCGACGCGGCCGGCCCCGCCAGCAATGCGCCGACCAGGGCCAGCACCCCCACGAGCATGCGCGCCATCTTACCCCCCCGGAATGCGATTCATGCCGTGTCGACAGTACGTTATGACACGACACTGTCAATGCGTCGCAAGTCGCTGCGCGTTGTTCCCGGGACTTCATGCCGGCATAGTGGCGGGATCGACACGTTGCCCCGACCTCCGGCAGATCCGAGTGAATTCTCCCATGCGCCTGACCAGTTGCCACAACTTCCACGACTTCCGGCGGATGGCGCAGCGGCGCCTGCCGAGGCCGATCTTCAACTACATCGACGGCGGCGCCGACGACGAGGTGACCTTGCGGCGCAACGCGGAATCGTTCGAGCGCTGCGACCTCGTGCCGAGCGTGCTGCGCGGGGTCAGCGACGTCGACATGTCGGTGACGGTGATGGGGCAGAAGCTGGCGATGCCGGTCTACTGCTCGCCGACCGCGCTGCAGCGGCTGTTCCACCATCAGGGGGAACGGGCCGTCGCCGCGGCGGCGGCCCGCTTCGGCACCATGTTCGGCGTCTCCTCCCTCGGCACCGTCAGCCTCGAGGAGGCGCGGCGGATCAGCAGCGGCCCGCAGGTCTACCAGTTCTATTTCCACAAGGACCGCGGCCTGAACCGGGACATGATGACCCGCGCCAAGGAGGCCGGCGTCGAAATCATGATGCTGACCGTCGACAGCATCACCGGCGGCAATCGCGAGCGCGACAAGCGCACGGGCTTCGCCATCCCCTTCAAGCTGAACCTCTCCGGCATCGCCCAGTTCGCGATCCGGCCGCGCTGGGCGGTCGACTACCTGACCCACGAGCGCTTCCAGCTGCCGCAGCTCGACGCCCATGTGTCGATGGGCGGCGGTGTCATGTCCATCAGCCGCTACTTCACCGAGATGCTCGACCCGGCGATGACCTGGGAGGACGTCGCCCAGATGGTACAGCATTGGGGCGGGCAGTTCTGCCTGAAGGGCGTGATGTCCGTCGCGGATGCGCGGCGCGCCGTCGACATCGGCTGTACCGGAATCGTGCTGTCGAACCATGGCGGCCGCCAGCTCGACGGCTCGCGCAGCGGCTTCGACCAGCTGGCCGAGATCGTCGATGCGGTCGGCGACCGCATCGACGTGATGATGGACGGCGGCGTGCAGCGCGGGACCCACGTGCTGAAGGCGCTGTCGCTGGGCGCCAAGGCCGTCGGCGTCGGCCGCTACTACCTCTTCCCGCTCGCCGCCGCCGGCCAGGCCGGCGTCGAGCGCGCGCTGGATCTGATGCGGATCGAGATCGAACGCGGCATGCGGCTGATGGGCTGCACCTCCGTCGCCCAGCTCGGCCGGGAGAATCTGCGCTTCCGCTAGTAGATCCCGAGCCCCCGCGCGCGACCCACCGTCAGGGCGGCGACCGCGTCGAGGTTCGGCGTCGCGATGCCGAGTTCGCGCGCGAAGTCCTGCACCGCCAGCACGATGGCGTCGAGTTCGGTCGGCCGCTTCAGCTCGAAATCCTGGGCCATCGAGGGGCGATGGGCGCCGCCCGGGCCCGGCTTCTGGATGTTGTTGAGGCGCGTCTCGGCATCGGTATCGAGCGTCAGACCGAGGGCTTCGGCCACCGCCTGCCCTTCCTTGAGAACGCCGAGCGCGATCGGGCGCAGCGCCGGGTCGCCGGCGATCGCCGGGATGGTGAGGCCGGTCACGGCGCACATCGGGTTCCAGGCGAGGTTGCCCATCAGCTTGATCCAGACCTCGGCCCGGATGTCGTCGACGATCGGCGCGTCGATGCCGGCGGCCATGCAGGCCGCGGAGATCGCCTCGATGCGCGCCGTCCGGCTGCCGTCCGGCTCGCCCAGCAGCAGGCGGTTGCGGTTGGGCGACTTGTTGACGACCGTCCCCGGCGCGGTCACCTCGTTCGCCGAATAGACGACCGAGCCGACGGCGCGCGCGATCGGCAGCCGGTCCCACAGGATGCCCTCGGGGTCGAGGCGCGTCAGCCGGCGCTCGGCGCCCGGGCCCGGATGGCCGTGGAAGTACCACCAGGGCACGCCGTTGGTGGCGAAGACGACCGCCGTCTCCGGACCGAGCAGCGGCGCCATCTGGGCGACGGCACCCGCCAGCGCCGGCGCCTTCAAGGTCACGATGACGGCTTCCTGCGGTCCGGCGCGGCGCGGATCGTCGGTCGCGAAGGGGCGGACATGGATGCGCTCCTCCCCGGCCATGACGGTCAGCCCGCGCTCCTGGATCGCGGCCAGATGCGGTCCACGGGCGATCATGGTGACGTCGGTGCCGGCCCGCGCGAGGCGCGCGGCGAAGTTCCCGCCGACGGCGCCGGCGCCGAAAATGCAGATGCGCATGGGATGGTCTCCGCCCGGAGGGGGTTGCCGCGGGCTCTGGTGGGGATTGCCTAGACGCTGAGATACCGCCGGACCGCCGTCTCGTCCATCCCGGCGCCGGTGCCCGACAGCACGACCTCACCGCGATCCATGACGACGAAATCGTCGGCCAGCTCGCGGGCGAAGTCGAAATACTGCTCGACCAGCACGATCGCCATGGTGCCGACCTGGCGCAGATGGCCGATGACCCGGCCGATGTCCTTGATGATCGATGGCTGGATGCCTTCGGTCGGCTCGTCGAGGAGCAGCAGCCGCGGCCGCATAACCAGTGCGCGGGCGAGCGCCAGCTGCTGCTGCTGGCCGCCCGACAGGTCGCCGCCGCGCCGCCCCAGCATCGAGCGCAGGACCGGGAAGAGGTCGAAGATCTCGGACGGGATGGTGCGCTGGCCGCGCGGCAGGCAGGCGAAGCCCGTGCGCAGATTCTCGTCGACGGTGAGCAGCGGGAAGATCTCGCGTCCCTGAGGCACCAGCGCAATGCCGCGGCGTGCCCGATCGTGCGGCGCGGCCCCGGCCAGGTCGCCGCCCTCCCACATGATCCGGCCGCCAGTCGTGGCGCGGTGGCCGGCGATCGCCCGCAGGAGCGAGGTCTTGCCGACGCCGTTGCGCCCCATGACGCAGGTGACCCGGCCGGGCTGCGCCTGCAGCGAGACCTTCTTCAGGGCCTGCGCCGCCCCGTAATGGACGTCGATCGCTTCGACCGTCAGCATGGTTCAGCGCCCCAGATAGACTTCGACGACGCGCTCGTTGGCGCTGACGGCATCGAGCGAACCCTCCGCCAGGACCGAGCCCTCGTGCAGCACCGTGACGCGCACGCCGAGCGCGCGCACGAAGCTCATGTCGTGCTCGACGACGACGACCGAGCGGGTGCGGTTGATGTCGCGCAGCAGCTCGGCCGTCTGTTCGGTCTCGGCGTCGGTCATCCCGGCGACCGGCTCGTCGACCAGCAGCAAGGCCGGCTCCTGCGCCAGCAGCATGCCGATCTCCAGCCACTGTTTCTGGCCGTGCGAGAGCGCGCCGGCCGAGCGCTCGCGCAGCTCCGTCAGGCGGGTGATCGCCAGGATCTCCTCGAGCCGGTCGCGCTCCGCCCCGCTCAGCCGAGCGACCAGCGTCCGGAAGACGCCGCGCGGCTGCTTCACCGCCAGGAGGAGGTTGTCCCAGACCGTGTGCATCTCGAACACGGTCGGGCGCTGGAACTTGCGGCCGATGCCGAGATCGGCGATGGCGGCCTCGTCGAGGCGCGACAGGTCGTGGCGGCCGGCGAAGAGGATGGTGCCGCTGTCCGGCTTCGTCTTGCCGGTGACGACGTCCATCATCGTCGTCTTGCCGGCGCCGTTCGGGCCGATGATCGCCCGCATCTCGCCGGGCTCGATGATCAGCGACAGCCGGTTGAGCGCGCGGAACCCGTCGAAGGACACCGAGACGCCGTCGACATAGAGGATGGCCGTGGTCTCGACCGCCGCGTTCATCGTCCCTGCTCCGTCGCCAGCGCTGGCGCGTCGGCAGGCGGCGGCCGGCGCCGCCAGCGGATCGCGCCCAGGGTCCCGAGGATGCCCTTGGGCAGGAACAGGGTGACGAGGACGAACAGCGCCCCCAGCGCGAACAGCCAGACCTCGGGCATGGCCCCGGTCATCCAGGTCTTGAAGGCGTTGACGACGACGGCGCCCAGCGCCGCGCCGACCAGCGTGCCGCGGCCGCCGACCGCCACCCAGATCACCGCCTCGATCGAGTTGGTCGGCGCGAACTCGCCGGGATTGATGATGCCGACCTGCGGGACGTAGAGGGCGCCGGCGACGCCCGCCATCATCGCCGAGACGACGAAGACGAAGAGCTTGTAGCGGTCGACCCGATAGCCGAGGAAGCGCGTGCGGCTCTCCGCGTCGCGGACGGCCACCAGCACCAGCCCGTAGCGCGAGGTGACGATCCAGCGCGCCAGCAGGAAGCCGCCCGCGAGCGCGATGCAGGTCGCCGCGAAGAGCGCGGCGCGGGTGCCCTGGTCGCGCACCGCGAAGCCGAGGATCTCGCGGAAGTCGGTCAGGCCGTTGTTGCCGCCGAAGCCCATGTCGTTGCGGAAGAAGGCCAGCATCAGCGCAAAGGTCAGCGCCTGGGTGATGATCGAGAGATAGACGCCCGTCACCCGCGAGCGGAAGGCGAACCAGCCGAAGACGAAGGCGAGCAGGCCCGGCACCAGCAGCACCATCAGGGCGGCGAACCAGAACTGGTCGAAGCCCCACCAGTACCAGGGCAGCTCCTTCCAGTTGAGGAAGACCATGAAGTCCGGCAGCTCCGGATGGCCGTAGACGCCGCGGGTGCCGATCTGGCGCATCAGGTACATGCCCATGGCGTAGCCGCCGAGGCCGAAGAAGGCACCGTGGCCGAGCGAGAGGATGCCGCAATAGCCCCAGACGAGATCCAGCGCGATGGCGAGCAGCGCGTAACAGAGCCACTTGCCGACGAGCACCACGAGATGGGTCGGGACATGCCAGGGCGAGGACGGCGGCAGCGCGAGGTTGGCGAATGGCACCAGCACCGCTGCCGCCGCCAGGGCCAGCAGGAACAGCATGCCGGGCCAGCCGGCGATCAGGCGACGGGTCAGCATCGGATCACGCCTCCACCGCGCGGCCGCGGAGTGCGAAGAGCCCGCGCGGACGCCGCTGAATGAAGAGGATGATGAGAACCAGGATGATGATCTTGCCGAGGACGGCGCCCGCCATCGGCTCCAGGATCTTGTTGGCGACGCCGAGGGTCAGCGCCCCGGCCAGGGTGCCCCACAGGTTGCCGACGCCGCCGAACACCACGACCATGAAGCTGTCGATGATATAGGCCTGCCCCAGGTTGGGGCTGACGTTGTCGATCTGCGACAGCGCGACGCCGGCGATGCCGGCGACCCCGGACCCCAGCGCGAAGGTCATGGCGTCGACGCGGTGGGTGCGGATGCCCATGGAACTCGCCATCGGCCGGTTCTGGGTGACCGCACGCATCTGCAGCCCGAAGGCGGTGCGGCGCAGGACGACCAGGAGCAGGACGAAGACGAGGATCGCGAAGACGATGATCCAGAGCCGGCTCCAGGTCAGGGTGAGGCCGTAGAAATCGACCGCCCCCGACATCCAGGACGGATTGCTGACCTCGCGGTTGGTCGGGCCGAAGACGCTGCGCACGGCCTGCTGGATGACGAGGCTGAGGCCCCAGGTGGCGAGCAGGGTCTCCAGCGGCCGGCCGTAGAGCCAGCGGATGACCGAGCGCTCGAGCGCCGCGCCGACCGCGGCGGTGAAGAGGAAGGCGACCGGCAACGCCACGAACAGCGCATAGTCGAGGAGCCCCGGCGCATGGGCGCGGAACAGTTCCTGGACGACGAAGGTCGTGTAGGCGCCGAGCATGACCATCTCGCCATGGGCCATGTTGATGACGCCCATGACGCCGAAGGTGACCGCGAGCCCGACCGCGGCCAGCAGCAGGACCGCCCCGAGCGACAGGCCGTAATAGAGGTTCTGGGCGTAGTCGAGCATCGCCAGATGCCGCTGGATGGTGGCCGCGGCCTCCCGTGCCGCTGCGGCGACGGCGGGCGGTGCGCCGTTCGCGGCCCCCAGGAGCAGGCCCAGTGCCTCGCGGTCGCTGCGGGCGCCGACGACGGCGGCGGCGGCAACGCGCTCGGCCTCCGGCCGGTCGGAAGTGAGGACGATTGCCGCGCGCGCCGTCTCCATGGCGCGGCGCACGTCGGGGTCCTTCTCCTGCGCGATCGCCGCATTGAGTGGGCCCAGGGCGGCGGCGTCGCGCTGCTTGAAGAGCGCGTCGGCCGCCGCGAGGCGCTCGTCGCGCGTGCCGGCCGTCAGGGTGAGACTGCCGACCAGGCCCGAGAGCAGGCGGCGCAGCCGGTTGTTGAGGTTGACCGCCTCGAGGTCGCGGTCGGAGGCGCTGCCGGCGGCCTCCCCGGTCGCGGCATCGGTCAGGGCCCCGCCCGAGGGCGTGGCCGCGACGACCACTTTCTGGTCCGCGCGGCGCAGGAAGAGGCGTCCGTCGGCAAGGGCCTTGAGGGCGGCGGCGGCCCGCGCGTCGCCCGACTGGGCCATGGTCTCCATGGCCGCGCCCTTGGCGGAGTAGTCGTCGCCCGCCAGCGCCGCGAGGACAGCCGGCAGATCGAATGACACCTGCGCCCGGCCGGCCGTCGGCAACGCCGCGACGACGAGAGCGAAGAGGAGCGCGAGGCCGCGCAGAACCGAGAACATGAGTGGGGATCCGTCTCGCTGCGGGTGTCTGCGGGCCATGACGGACCCGGACGATCGCCCGGGCCGGCCCAGCGGCCGGCCCGGGCCGTTCACATCACTGGTACTTCGGCTTCTCGCAGCCGCCGCAGACCCAGGGATAGGTCCAGTCTGCGGTCAGCTTGGCGGACTCGGGGATGTAGGGCGACCAGGCCGCGCCCGCGACGAGGCCCTTGGTCTTCCACACCGTGTTGAACTGCCCGTCGGCCTTGATCTCGCCGATCAGGACGGGCTTGGAGATGTGGTGGTTGACGCCCATCACCGAGACACCGCCCGTCAGGTTCTTCACCTTCTGGCCGTACATCGCCTGCCGCACCGCATTGACGTCGGTGGTGCCGGCCTGCTGGACCGCCTGGACCCACATCTTGAAGCCGATGTAGTGGGCTTCCATCGGGTCGTTCGTCACCCGCTTGGGGTTCTTGATGAAGGCCTGCCACTGCTTGATGAAGGCGTCGTTCTCCGCCGTCTTCTCGCTCATGAAGTAGTTCCAGGCGGCGAGATGGCCGACCAGCGGCTTGGTGTCGACACCGGCGAGTTCCTCCTCGCCGACCGAGAAGGCGACGACCGGGATGTCGGTCGCCTTGACGCCCTGGTTGCCGAGCTCCTTGTAGAAGGGCACGTTGGCGTCGCCGTTGATGGTCGAGACGACCGCCGTCTTCTTGCCCGCCGAGCCGAACTTCTTGATCTCGGCCACGATCGACTGCCAGTCGGAGTGACCGAAGGGCGTGTAGTTGATCATGATATCCTCGGACTTCACGCCCTTGGACTTCAGGTAGGCTTCGAGGATCTTGTTGGTCGTGCGGGGATAGACGTAGTCGGTGCCGGCGAGCACCCAGCGGACCACCTTCTCCTCACTCATCAGATAGTCGACGGCAGGGATCGCCTGCTGGTTCGGCGCGGCGCCCGTGTAGAAGACGTTGCGCGAGGATTCCTCGCCCTCGTACTGCACCGGATAGAAGAGCAGGCCGTTCAGTTCCTCGAACACCGGCAGGACCGACTTGCGGCTGACCGAGGTCCAGCAGCCGAACACGGCCGAGACCTTCTGCTGGCTGATCAGCTCGCGCGCCTTCTCGGCGAAGAGCGGCCAGTTGGACGCCGGATCGACGACGACGGCCTCGAGCTTCTTGCCCAGCAGGCCGCCCTTCTTGTTCTGATCCTCGATGAGCATCAGCATGACGTCCTTGAGGGTCGTCTCGCTGATGGCCATCGTGCCGGAAAGCGAATGCAGGACGCCGACCTTGATCGTGTCCTGGGCCGCCGCCGGTCCGGCCAGCGCGGCTGCCGCCGCCATCGCGGCGCCGACGATAAAGCTCCTGGTGGCAATCTTCATGGCTGTCCTCGTCCCCCAATCTGCCGGACGGGGTCCACCGCCGGTTGGCCCGGCGGCCGGTCGCGCCCGCAACCGACAAGGCAGCAAGGGACGTGCCACTCGCCCCGGCGAGCGCACGCAACCGGCGATCGGCCGGCGCGGCAGCGGTGCCGCCAGCGAGGTGACTAATTTATGGGCAGTTCACACCCCGGTGCAGAATGCATCTGCACCGGGGTGTGCAGTTGGCGTGGGAACCCCTCAGCCGAACAGGCCACCGAGGGCGCCGCCGAGGGAATAGAGCACCGACGGCGGCGGTTCCTCCGACGGCGGGTTCCCGGCCGAGTCCGGCATGCCGCCCAGCAGCGGCCCCGACACCAGGATTTCCATGGTGTCGGCGAGTTCGTCCACGACCGCCGGCGCATCGGCCAGCAGATCGAGATCGACGACGATCTCCGTCTCCGAGAGGGCGAGGTCGAGCGACAGGAGATCGTCGACCTCGATAGCGGCGAGGATCTCCGGCTCTTCCGGTCCGACGGTGACGGCAGCCTCGACCTCTGCCACCTCGGCCAGAGCTACTTCGGCGGTCGCCATCGTGTCTCCGGGGCTCGCGCCGACATCCACGGACGCCTCCACGGGCCCTGCATCCGCTTCGACCGCGAAATCCAACTCCGCCTCGCCATCCGAAAGCGTGAGATCCGCGTCGGCCGCCGCCGCCACTTCAACCGGGCCGGCCGCAAGGTCCGTATCCGCCACCAGCACGACCTCGCCGTCCGGAAGCGACAGGTTCAGATCGGCTTCTGCCGCAGCCTCGACCGGACCGGTCGCCAACTCGGCGTCGATCGCCAGATCGACCGCGCCATCCGGAAGCGACACATCCAGCTCGGCCGCAGCCGCCACCTCGACCGGGCCAGCCACGACGCCAGCATCGACCGCCAGCGCGACTTCGCCGTCCGGAAGGGACAGACCCAGATCGGCCGCCGCCGCCACCTCCACCGGGCCGGCCGCCAGCCCGGTATCGACCACCAGATCGACCGCGCCATCCGGAAGCGACACATCCAGGTCGGCCGCAGCCGCCACCTCGACCGGGCCGGCCGCAGCGCCAGCATCGACCGCCAGCGCAACTTCGCCATCCGGAAGCGACACGTCCAGCTCGGCCGCAGCCGCCACCTCCACCGGACCGGCCGCAAGCCCGGCATCGACCACCAGATCGACCGCGCCATCCGGAAGGGAAACATCCAGGTCGGCCGCAGCCGCCACCTCGACCGAACCGGCCGCGACGCCGGCATCGACCGCCAGCGCGACCTCGCCGTCCGGAATGGCGAGGTCGGCATCCGCTGCCACCGACGCTTCGACTGCGCCCACGGACCAGTCGGCGTCGATATCCGTCGTTGCTCCCACATCGGGAAGCGACGCTTCGGCATCTCCTGGCCAGTCGCCGACGAACCCCGCCGGATAGTCCGGAACGGAACCCGAGATCGGGTTCGCCATCGGGTCGAGCAAGGGGTCGCCCAAGGCCGGAGCAGCCGCGGTCTCGGTGAGCCCGGCCCCGAGCGCCGCCTCCGTCGGACCCGACGGATCCGGCGCAATGCCGACCGATCCGGCATCCCCGCCCGCGGCCTCGGCGCCCCCTTCCACCAGCGGGGCGGATTCGGACGCGAGCGCGCTCTCGCCGTCCGCCGCCGGCCCCAGGGCCTCCGCCAGTTCCCGCACCAGCATGGCAATGGCCGATTCCGCACCGCCAGCCCCATCCTCGGCCAGCAGCAGTTCGTCCAGCGCCCGCTCGAAGACCGTAGCCGCGGCCGCTGCTTCCTCGACCGCCCCGGCCGGCAGGGCGGCCTCGGCGGCGGGAGCGCCAGCGGCTTCGACGGCGGGCGCTCCCGAATTCGGCGGAGCGGCCGCCAGCATCGGCCGAGCCGCGATCGCCGGTTCGCCGCTCGGCAGGCTCGGAGCATCGGGCCGGTAGATCTCGGCCGAGGCGGCAAAGCCCGCCGCAGGCCCCGGACCTTCGAATGCGGCGGCTCGATCGGCCGCGACGGCGTCGCGCGAACCCGTCGGTTCCGCCAGATCGTCGGAACCGCGCCGGCCCGCGAGCGCTTCGGCCATCTCGCCGCCGTCGCGCTCGCTCGGGCTGCCGTTCCGGGTCGCGCCGGTCGTATCCTCGGTCGGAGCAACCCGCGACCAGGCATCGCCCGCGGACAGGACGGCTGCGACGAACGGCGCCGCAACCACGGGGCCGAACCCACCGGCCCGTCCGCCACCGCGGTCGCCACCACTGCGGCCGTCCTCGCCGGAGCGACGTCCGGCGACATGGCGCCCGAGCGCGGCCACGATCTCGGCCGGCGTCTCGACCCCGGAGAATTCCTCGGCTGCCTCTGCGGAATTGTCGGCCAGCACCTTCGCCACCAGGGCGAGCAGCAGGCCGAGAATGAAGGGGTGCCGGGAGAAGGGCTTGTGCCGCCGCGCCTGGGCCAGAATCTCCTTGCGCAGGCTGGGGCAGATGCGCAGGGCCGTGGCGACGATCACCACGGCCAGCTTCGGATGATCGGTCAGCATCGCGTCGACGATCACGGCCGCCCGGTCCGGCGCGCGCCGGATGGCCATGGTCAACGCCAGCACCACCTCGGCCGCGGCCGGCTGGCCCGGCGCATCCGCCCGCAGATCGTCCGCGACCCGCTCCAGCACCTCGGCTTCCGCCGTTGCGCTCGCCCGTCGATCCGCCGGCCCGGTCCGCGTCCGCCGCGACCAGCGACCCGACCATTCCCCGTCGTGCGGCTCGAAACCGTCCAGAACCACGCGCCGCCGCTCTGCGGCAAGGCGCTCCAACAGGTCTCCGACTACGGCTCCGGGCAGAACGGTCATGGTCCACCTCGATGGTCGCTATAACGAACAATTATCCGGGCGTTCGCGGGTTCCGTTCCGTGATGAAGGACGTTGCAGGGATCAATCTACTGCACTCGGCATGCGTGTCGAGTCCCCCGCTCCAGGTTCCTCCAGCAGCGCTTCGAACGCGTCGAGGTCGATTGGCTTCCGGAGCCAGGAAATGGCATTCAGTTCATGCTTTTCCGCCAGGATCTTCGCGGACTCCATGACCGCCCAGTGATAGCCGGTCATGACGAAGATGCGCGGCCGGTCGGCCTGTTGCGCCAGGGCGAGCAGCACGTCGATGCCGTCGATCTGCGGCATGACGAGATCGACCACGACATGCGTCGGACGGAAGTCCGCCATCGCCGCGGTGAAGGCCGCGCCGTCCTGGACGAGGACCGTCGAGAAGCCGATGCTCTGCGCCACCGCAATCAGGGGCTCGACCAGATCAGGCTCGTCGTCGACGAAGAGGATCCGGCCTCGCTCCGCCGGAGGTGGCTTCGGTTTGGTCCGGGCCATCATTCTCCCTACTTATTGCTGTGACCCTATCATGTCGCGCGCGTAGCGGGAGCCTGTGGGACGTGGAAATAGAACCATTTCGCATGGAATCCTTCTACTCGGGGTTGCTGTACGGCTGGGGTCACGCCGTCGACCGACGCAGCGGCCGCGAGCGTGGACTGACGGCGACCCTGCGCGGCCGCTGGGACGGGGCGGTGCTGACGCTCGACCAGGACTGGCGCATGGACGGCGCCGCCCCGGAACGGCGGATGTGGCGCATCCGGCCGACGGCGGAGGGCTATTCCGGCATCGGCTCCGATGTGGTCGGCACCGCCGAGGCGCGGCGGACGGACGGCGGCGGCCTGCTCTGGCGCTATCTCGTCGACGTGCCGGTCGGCCCGCGCTCCTGGCGGCTCGCCTGCGAAGAGGAACTGGTGCCGCAGACCCCGAACGTCGCAACGGTCGCGATCCGCATCGCCAAGTTCGGCCTGGCCATTGCCGAGATCGACCTGATCCTCAGCCGGGCGGCGCCCGCGGGAAGCTAGCGCCGGGACGGAGGCCGGGCCAGCAGGGCGATCGGAATGCCGAGCATGGCGATCAGCGCCAGGAGCTGGAAGTCGGCGAAATAGGCAATGGCGGTCGACTGGCGGACGATCTCGGCCTGGATCGCCGACAGCCCCTCGACCGTATCGAGGCTCCAAGCTTCGGGCAGGCCGTGCGCCTGGATCGCGGGCGCCAGCGGGTGGACGAAGCCGACCAGGTCGGACCGTGCCGCCTGGCCGCCGCGCGTCAGCAGGAAGATGACGATGGAGATGCCGACGCTGCCGCCGATGTTGCGCAGCAGGCTGAAGAGCGAGGTGCCCTGCGGCCGATGGTCGGGCGCCAGCGTCGTGAAGGCGAGCGTGCTGATCGGCACGAAGCAGAAGCCGAAGCCCATGCCCTGGATGAAGCCCGATGCGAGGAAGCGTTCGAAGCCGACCTCCAGGGTGAATCCGGCCATGTCGTGCAGGGTCAGGGCCAGCAGGCCGTAGCCGATCGTCAGCAGGATGCGGATGTCGACCCGCCCGATCAGCCGCCCGACCAGGAACATGGCCAGCATGGTGCCCATCCCGCGCGGCGCCAGGATCATGCCGGCGGTGAGCACGGGGTACCCCAGCAGCGACTGCATGAAGGGCGTCAGCAGCGCGAGCGAGCCAAACAGGATGAAGGCAGTGATGCCGATCAGCACGACGCCGGACGAGAAGTTGCGGTCGCGGAAGATCGAGAGGTCGACGAACGGCCGGTCCGTCGTCAGGACATGGACGAGGAAGAGATAGATGGCGAGCGCGGCGATCATCGCCTCGATGACGATCTCGGCCGAGGTGAACCAGTCGAGATGCTCGCCGCGATCCAGCATGAGCTGGAAGGCCCCGACCGCCAGCGAGAGCAGACCGAATCCCGCCCAGTCCATGCGCAGGCGCCGGTCGCGCCCGGTCCGGTCGAGGAACGCCGCCAGCCCGAGCAGGGTCACGATGCCGATCGGCAGGTTGATGTAGAAAACCCACCGCCAGTGGTAATGCTCGGTCAGCCAGCCGCCGAGCGTCGGGCCGAGGATCGGGCCGACCATGACGCCGACGCCCCAGATCGCCATCGCCTCGCCATGCCGCTCGCGCGGATAGATGTCGAGCAGGACCTGCTGCGACAGCGGCACCAGCGGCGCGCCGAACATGCCCTGCAACAGGCGGAACGCCACCATCTGCTCCAGCGACTGCGCGGCGCCGCAGAGGATGGAGGTCACGGTGAAGCCGGCGACGGCGACGATGAACACCTCCTTGCGGCCGAACCGCCGGGCGAGCCAGCCCGTCGGCGGCGTCATGATCGCGGCGGCGACGATGTAGGAGGTGAGCACCCAGGTCACCTGGTCGAGCGAGGTGTTGAGGCTCGCCTGCATGTAGGGGACGGCGACGTTGGCGATCGTCGTGTCGAGCGCCTGCATGATCGTCGCCAGCATGACGCAGCCGGTGACGGCGACCCGCCCGCCGCCGGCTGCCGTCCGGCTCGGCTCGGCGACGCTCACCCCGGCCGGCCGGTCGCCGGCCCTGCCGCCGCGCCGATGCCGAGCCAGCGGCGAAGGTCGGACCAGACCGAGGCGAGCGTGCGCTCGCGGCCGGTGTCGACCGTGACGACCGCGCTCATGCCCGAGCGCAGCACCGGGCCGTCCGGCTGCGGTTCGACGACGACCCGCATCGGGATCCGCTGCACCACCTTGATCCAGTTGCCGCTGGCGTTCTGCGGCGGCAGGATCGCGAACTCCGCCCCGCTCGCGGGGCTGAGGCTCTCGACGCGCGCCGTCCAGGTCCGGCCGGGATAGGTATCGACGGTGACGGTCGCCGGATTGCCGAGGGCGACATGCGTCAGGTCGGTCTCCTTGGGGCTGGCGTCGACCCAGAGATGGTCGGTGCGCACCAGCGTGAAGGCCGGCTTGCCGGCTTCGAGATACTCGCCGGGCTGCAGTGCGCCGACGCTGACGACGATGCCCGCCGCAGGGGCCGTCACCAGCGTTCGCCGGCGCTCGCGCAGCGTCCGGTCGAGCTGCGCCCGGGCCTGGAGCGCCCGCGGATGGCCTGCGGGATCGGCGGCCGGGCTGCCGCCGAGCGAGGCCAGCACCGCTGCCGCCTCCTCGCGCACGGCTGCGGCCCGCTGGCGGGCGCGCGCATAGGCGATGCGGGCCTGATCCAGCACCGATGCCGCCGCCACGCCCCGCCGGCCCAGTTCCGACTGGCGCTGGAACTCGCGCTCCTGATAGGCGGCATCGGCGTCGGCCAGCCGGATTTCCTCGACCTTCTGGCGATAATTGGCCTGCATCGTCCGGATCTCGGCGAGCACCGCCCCGAGATTGGCGCGGGCCGCCGCCTCGGCCAGTTCGAACGGCTCTGCGTCGAAGCGGAACAGCGGCTGTCCCGGCACCACGGCATCGTTCTCGGCCACCAGCACCGCAGTGACCACGCCGGAGATGTCGGTCGAGACGGTCACCTTGTCGGCACGGATATAGGCATTGTCGGTGACGACGTAGCGGCCGCCGTTGAGATAGAGGGCGAATGCGCCGGCGGCCGCCAGCGACGGCACCACCACCATCAGGAAAAGGCGCCGCAGCCGGCGCCGGCGGGCCCGCGCGGCGGCCATCGGATCGGCGCGGCCGAGTTCGACGTTGCCGCCTTCAGGCATCCTTCCGCTCCGCCTCCGGGACGTCGGGCGTCTCCGGATCGCAGGGATCCAGGCCCAGCAGGTTGGCCTTCATCCGGGCCAGAAGCTCGACCATCTGCTCGCGGTCCGCTCCCGCGATGCCTGCCAGCGCTTCCTCGCGCGTGTCGGCGCCGAGTGTGCGCATCTGCTCCAGCACGGGTGCTGCCGCCTCCATCATGTGCAGTCGCTTGACCCGGCGGTCCGTGGGGTCGGAGCGGCGCTCGACCAGACCGGCGCCCTCCAGGCGATCGACCATCCGCGCCAGCGTGATCGGCTCGACCTCCAGGATGTCGGCGAGGCCGCCCTGATGGATGCCCTCGTTGCGCGACAGGTGGGCCAGCACCGACCATTGCGCCCGGCTCAGCCCCAAGGCACGCGCCTTGCGATCGTAGCGCTTGCGCAACAGTCGGGCGACATCGTGCAGCAGGAAGCCGAGGTGGCGTTCGAACTCGTGGGCCAGCCCTTCCTCCCGTGGCGAAGGCTGATCGAACTTATTATAAGCCTCCTTACGTTAGCGGCCGGCCTCCCGGCCGTGCAAGGCAGAAGATGCGTCCTCCGAAAACCGAACTGCTCATCATCCTGGGGGCGCTGACCGCGTTCGCCCCGCTCTCGATCGACATGTACCTGCCGGCCTTCCCGCAGATGGAGCTGGCGCTCGGTGCCTCGACCGATGCCGTCCAGCGCACGCTGGCGGCCTTCTTTCTGGGATTCGCCCTCGGCCAGGCGTCCTACGGCCCGGTGACGGACCGCTTCGGCCGCAAGCCGCCGCTCTATTTCGGGCTCGGGCTCTATGTCCTGGCCTCGATCGGCTGCGCGCTGGCGCCCTCGGCCGAGGTGCTGACCGTGCTGCGCTTCGTCCAGGCGGTCGGCGCCTGCTCCGGCATGGTCATCGCCCGGGCGATGGTGCGCGACCTCTTCGATCCCAAGGACGCGGCCCGGGCCTATTCCTCGCTGATGCTGGTGACCGGCCTGGCGCCGATCCTGGCGCCGGTGATCGGCGGCATCGTCCTCGTCTGGTCGGTCTGGCCGACGATCTTCTGGATCCTCGCGGCCTATGCGCTGCTCGCGCTGGCGGCCGTGCACTGGCGCCTCCCGGAGACGCACCCGGCCGATCCCTCGCGGCCGCTCGCCTTCGGCCGCGCGGTCGCCGACTACGGGCGCATCCTGCGCGATGCGCGCTACATGGGCTATGCCGCCGGCGGCGGCCTCGGCATGGCCGGCATGTTCGCCTACATCGCCGGCTCGCCGTTCGTCTTCATCGACCTCCACGGCATTTCGGCCCAGCAGTACGGCTGGGTCTTCGGCCTGAACGCGATCGGCTTCGTCGCGGCCGCCCAGGTCAACGGCCGCCTGCTGCCGCCCGGCAGCCACGAGCGCGCCATGCGCGCGGCGCAACTCGTCCAGGGGGCGGCCGCCCTCGTCCTGATCGCCACCGGCGCGACCGGCGCGGGAGGCTTCCTCGGCCTGTTCGTGCCCATCTTCGTCTATGTCGCCTGTCTCGGCTTCATCATGCCGAACGCCGCCGCCCTGGCGATGGCGCCCTACGGACGCAATGCCGGCGTCGCATCGGCCCTGCTCGGAACGCTGCAGTTCTCGCTGGCGGCGATCGCATCCGGCCTGGTCGGGCTGCTGCATGACGGATCGGCGCTGCCGATGGCCGGCACCATCGCCGTCTTCGGACTCGCCGGCTTGGCCGTCAACCGGCTGCTGACGCGCCCCCCACGGCCTGCCATTCCGTCGTGACGAGGCGGGCCAGCGCCTCGAAATCGCGGCGGCGCGGCGAGGTCGCTCGCCAGACCAGGGCGACGGTGCGCGACGGTTCCGGATCGCGGAAGCGCCGGACGGCGACCCGCGGATCGCGGAAGCCGGCCCGCAGGACGAGTTCGGGGATCAGCGTCGCGCCATGGCCGGCGGCGACCATCTCCAGCAGCGTGGCGAGGCTGGTGGCGCCGAGCGTCGCGAGGTTGGCGGCCGAGACGCGCCGGCACTGGGCGAGCGCCTGGTCGCGCAGGCAGTGCCCCTCCTCCAGAAGGAGCAGGCGCTCGGCCGGCACGGCCGCGGCCTCGACCCGTTCCGGCAGCCCGCCCGCTTCGGCAGCAGGCAAGGCCAGCAGGAAGCGATCGGCGAAGAGCGGCCGCGACTCCAGGTCCGCCCGCTCCTCGCCCGCGGCGAGGATCGCGCAGTCGATGCGGCCGGCCGACAGTTCCGCCAGCAGCGGGCCGGTCTGGGTCTCGCGCAGCTGCGGGTGCAGCCGCGGGTGACGCGCGGCCAGGGCCGGCAGGACCAGCGGCAGCAGATAGGGCGCCACCGTCGGAATGATGCCGATCGCCATCTCGCCGGTCAGCACCCCCTGGTGCGCGCGGGCATGATCCTCGAGATCGCGGACGGCGGCCACGATGGCCGTGGCCCGCCGCAGCACCGCCTCCCCTTCGGCGGTGAAGGCGACGCCGCCCGGCCGTCGCTCGGCCAGCTCGAGGCCGAGAAACGCCTCCAGTTCGCGGATCTGGGTCGACAGGGCGGGCTGCGTGACGTTGCACGCCTCCGCGGCCCGGCCGAAATGCCGATGCTCGGCGAGCGCGAGCAGGTAGCGGAGCTGTCGCAGCGTGATCATGCCCATCAGATAATCTGATCGCTGCAGCCGACAAGATAATTGGACGGCCCCGATCCGAAAAACCATCCTCGCCGTACAGGCTTTGCAACGCGGAGGCGAGGAAAGCAGCCGCGAACAGCCAATCCGCCCCGATCGAGCCGTCCCGACCGGCGGCGCAACCAGAGGAGCGTCCGATGAACGACATTGATGCAGGTTCTGCCGGAAAGTGTCCCGTCATGCACGGCGGCTCGACCTCCGTCAGCATGACCAACATGGACTGGTGGCCCAAGGCGCTGAACCTCGACATCCTGCACCAGCACGACACCAAGACGAACCCGCTGGGCGCCGGTTTCGACTACCGCGAAGAGGTGCGGAAGCTCGACGTCGCGGCCCTGAAGTCCGATCTCAAGGCCCTGATGACCGACAGCCAGGAATGGTGGCCGGCCGACTGGGGCCATTATGGCGGCCTGATGATCCGCATGGCCTGGCACTCTGCCGGCACCTACCGCATCGCCGACGGCCGTGGCGGCGGCGGCACCGGCAACCAGCGCTTCTCGCCGATCAATTCCTGGCCGGACAACGCCAACCTCGACAAGGCGCGCCGCCTGCTGTGGCCGATCAAGAAGAAGTATGGCAACCGGCTGAGCTGGGCCGACCTCATCATGCTCGCCGGCAACGTGGCCTATGAATCGATGGGCCTGAAGACGTTCGGCTTCGCCTTCGGCCGCGAGGACATCTGGCAACCCGAGAAGGAGATCTACTGGGGCTCCGAGAAGGAGTGGCTGGCGCCGAGCGGCAGCACCGGCAGCCGCTACTCCGGCGAGCGCGACCTGGAGAACCCGCTCGCCGCCGTCATGATGGGCCTGATCTACGTCAACCCCGAGGGCGTCGACGGCAAGCCCGATCCGCTGAAGACGGCGCATGACCTGCGCGTGACCTTCGCGCGCATGGCCATGAACGACGAGGAGACCGTGGCGCTGACCGCCGGCGGCCACACGGTCGGCAAGTGCCACGGCAACGGCAACGCGGCCGAACTCGGCCCGCAGCCGGAAGGGGCGGAGCTGGAGGAGCAGGGCCTGGGCTGGAACAACCACACCACGCGCGGGATCGGCCGGAACACCGTCACCAGCGGCCTCGAAGGCGCGTGGACCACCCACCCGACGCGCTGGGACAACGGCTACTTCGACATGCTCCTAGGCCATGAGTGGGAACTGCGGAAGAGCCCGGCCGGTGCATGGCAATGGGAGCCGGTCGATATCCGGGAAGAAGACAAGCCGGTGGATGTCGAGGACCCGTCCATTCGCCACAACCCGATCATGACCGACGCCGACATGGCGATGAAGATCGACCCCGAGTATCGCAAGATCTCGGAGCGCTTCCACAAGGATCCGGCCTATTTCACGGACGTCTTCGCCCGTGCGTGGTTCAAGCTCACCCATCGCGACATGGGCCCGAAGGCCCGCTACATCGGGCCGGAAGTGCCCGCGGAAGACCTGATCTGGCAGGATCCGGTGCCGGCGGGGCGCACGGACTATGACGTGGCCGCCGTGAAGGCCAGGATCGCCGCCAGCGGCCTGACCGTCGGCGAAATGGTCAGCACCGCGTGGGACAGCGCGCGCACCTTCCGGGGCTCGGACAAGCGCGGCGGCGCCAACGGCGCGCGCATCCGCCTCGCCCCGCAGAAGGACTGGGAGGGCAACGAACCGGCCCGCCTGGCGAGGGTGCTGGCCGTGCTGGAGCCGATCGCGGCCGAGGCGGGCGCCAGCCTGGCCGACGTGATCGTGCTGGCCGGCAATGTCGGGGTCGAGCAGGCGGCGAAGGCGGCCGGTGTCGAGGTGGCCGTCCCGTTCGCCCCCGGCCGCGGCGATGCGACGGCGGAGATGACCGACGCGGAATCGTTCGACGTGCTGGAGCCGCTGGCCGACGGCTTCCGCAACTGGCTGAAGAAGGACTATGTGGTCAGCGCCGAGGAGATGTTGCTCGATCGCGCCCAGCTGATGCGCTTGACCGCCTGCGAGATGACCGTCCTGGTCGGCGGCATGCGGATGCTCGGCACGAACCACGGCGGCAGCCGGCACGGCGTCTTCACCGACCGCGTCGGCGCATTGACCAACGACTTCTTCGTCAACCT
The DNA here is from genome assembly GCA_006738865.1 of Allostella sp. ATCC 35155. GTDB lineage: Bacteria > Pseudomonadota > Alphaproteobacteria > ATCC43930 > Allostellaceae > Allostella. The sequence continues at coordinate 968,774 of AP019701.1, read as the reverse complement.
GACGGACATGGCCTACAGCTGGAAGCCGGCGGGGCGCAACAGCTACGCCATCGTCGACCGGAAGACCGGAGCGACCCGGTGGACGGCCACCCGCGTCGACCTGGTCTTCGGCTCGAATTCGGTGCTGCGGGGCTATGCCGAGGTCTACGCCCAGGACGACAACCGGGAGAAGTTCGTCCGGGACTTCGTCGCGGCATGGACGAAGGTGATGAACGCCGACCGCTACGATCTCGCGTAGCCCGAGGGGCCGAGCAGCGTCGCTGCTCGGCCTCCTTCGTTCTTCGCGGCCCTGCGATGGTGCTATGGCCGCGGCAGGTCGCGGAAGCCCTTGCCCTCGGCCGCCAGCCGCTCGATCAGCGCGGCCGGCCGGAAATCGTCCCCATGCTGGTGCTGCAGCTCCAGGAGGCGGTCGCGGATCGCGCCCAGGCCGCGCGCATCGGCCCAGTGCATCGGGCCACCTTCCTGCACCGGCCAGCCGTAGCCATGGACCCAGACGATGTCGATGTCGCCCGGGCGCAGCGCGATCCCCTCCTCCAGGATCCGCGCACCCTCGTTGACCATCGGTAGCAGCAGCCGATCCAGGATCTCTCCGTCGTCGATCGCGCGGCGGGCGATGCCGGCCCGCGCCGCCTCCTCGAGGATGATCGCCTCGACCGCGGGATCGGGAATCGGGCTGCGGCTTGCCGCCTCGTAGCGATACCAGCCCGCCCCGGTCTTCTGGCCGAACCGCCCCATCTCGCACAGCCGGTCGGCCACCGGCGAGACCAGCCCCTTCTCGCGCCGGATGCGCCAGCCGATGTCGAGCCCGGCGAGGTCGCCCATGGCGTAGGGGCCCATCGGGAAGCCGAAATCATAGAGCACCCGGTCGACCTGCTGCGGCAGGGCGCCTTCCATGACGAGCCGCTCGGCCTGGCGGCCGCGGGCGCGCAGCATCCGGTTGCCGACGAAGCCGTCGCAGACGCCGACCACCACCGGCACCTTGCCGATGCGCTTGGCGACCGCCAGCGACGTCGCCACCACCGATGGCGAGGTCGCCCGGCCGCGCACGATCTCCAGCAGCTTCATGATGTTGGCCGGGCTGAAGAAATGCAGCCCGACGACGCTCTCCGGCCGCGCCGTCGCGGTCGCGATGTCGTCGACGTCGAGGGTGGAGGTGTTGGTCGCGAGGATCGCGCCGGGCCTGGCGTGGCGATCCATCTCGGCAAAGACCGTCTTCTTGATGCCGGTATCCTCGAACACCGCCTCGATGACGAGGTCGGCATCGGCGATGTCGGCGAGGGCGAGCGAGGGACGGATGCGCGCCATCCGTTCGTCGACCGTGGCGCCGCCGAGGCCGCCACGCCGGGCCGTCGCCTCCCAGTTGCGGCGGATGGTGGCGAGCCCGCGGTCGAGCGCTTCCTGGCCCGTCTCGACCAGCACGACCGGGATGCCGGCCGCTGCGAGGGACATCGCGATGCCGCCGCCCATGGTGCCGGCCCCGATCACCGCGGCGCGCTCGATGCGGGCGACGGGCGTGTCGCGGCCGATGCCCGGCACCTTGGCCGCCTCGCGCTCGGCAAAGAAGACATGCCGCTGCGCTCGCGACTGGGCCGACGCCTTGAGCTCGGTGCAGAGTTCCCGTTCGAGCGCGATGCCGTCGTCGAACGGCCGCTCGACGGCGGCCTGGACCGCCCGGATGGCGTATTCCGGCGCCTGTCGTCCGCGGGCACGGCGGGCCATCGCCGCGCGGGCCGCGGCGAAGGGCGCATCCTGGCCGCGGGCGCCGGCGATCCGATCCTCGCGGTCGCGCAGCCGCGGCCTCGCCCCATCTGCGGCCCGGGCCCGCGCGAAGGCGACGGCCGCGTCATCGAGATCGCCATCCACGATCGCGTCGATGATGCCGGCTTCCTTGGCCTCGGCCGCGCCGATCATCTCGCCCGTCGTGATCATCTCCAGCGCCTTCTCGACGCCGACCGCGCGCGGCAGGCGCTGCGTCCCGCCCCCGCCGGGGATGATGCCGAGCTTCACCTCGGGCAGGCCGACCCGGGCGCCGGCGACCGCGACGCGCCAGTGGCAGGCGAGCGCCAGTTCGAGCCCGCCGCCCAGGGCCGTGCCGTGGATGGCGGCGACGACCGGCTTGCGACAGGCGTCGATCGCCGCGAGGACGGTCGACAGGACGGGTTCCACGGCCGGCCGGTCGAACTCGGTGATATCGGCGCCGGCGACGAAGGTCCGGCCGTCGCACCGGAGGACGATCGCGACCGCCTCGGGATCGGCGTCGGCGGCCTCCACGGCCGCCAGGATGCCGCTGCGCACCGCATGGGAGAGGGCGTTGACGGGCGGGTTGGCGATGGTGATCCGGGCGACGTCGCCGGACCGGTCGCAGCGCACGAGGGGGGCCGTCTCGGCCATGGTTCCTCCGGGGTGGGGCAGTCGAGCGGATTGGGATAGTCGAGCCGGGCCAACCTAGCCGCTCCGGACGCACAGCGAAACGGGGCCGGCCCCCTTCGGAACCGGCCCCGCTTTCACCTGCGGATGCGCTGCGGCAACGTTACCAGTTGCTGCGGCGCTCCCATTCGCTGACCTGCTCCTCGGCGCGCTCGCGCTCGATGCCGTAGGCCTCCTGGACGCGGCCGACGAGCTGGTCGCGCTTGCCGTCGATGACGTCGAGCTGGTCGTCGGTCAGCTTGCCCCACTGTTCCTTGACCTTGCCCTTGGCCTGCTTCCAGTTGCCGGCGATCTGATCCCAATTCATTTTGCGTCTCCTTCGAATGTCTGGACCGGTGACACATCAGCAACGCCGGCCGCCATGCGTCGGTTCCCGCTGGTACGGCCACGGCAGCCGTGGAACGGGGGCGACGGAGCGGCCGTTCTAGCGGTCGTTCGCGAGGCGCCGGGCGCCCACACATGCAGACGAATGCGACGAATCCTGTTGTGGCCGCCCGGCATCCCGCTCCCGATCATCTTCCTGATCTGGCTGTTCACTTGAGCTGGAGGAGCGCCACCATGAACGCTGCCAAGTCCCCGTCGGGTGACCGACCTACCTTCACCGCGGCGATGACGGACGTCGCCAAGCATTTCGCCTCGCCCGAGGCGGTACTGACCGCGCCCGAACTCGATCGCGACCAGAAGATCGCGCTGCTCCGCCAGTGGGACACCGACCTGCGCCTGCTGATGGTCGCAACGGAGGAGAACATGCCGCCCGAGGGCAGCGACCGCACCGGCGATCAGTTGCGCCTGGTGCAGGCGGCGCTGTCGACGCTGGGCGCCGACGGCGATCACGAAGCACCGACAAAGACCGGCAGCTGAAGCGGCACTTCGCCGTCGAAACGAAAAGGGCCTCCCGCTGGCGCGGGAGGCCCTTTCTCCGTGGGCTCGGTCGGGCCGTCCGCTCAGAGAACGAAGACGAACAGCACGATCCCGAGCGCGATGACGACCGCCGTCAGCGAGGCGCCCAGCACATAGCGCACGCGGTGCAGTTCCTTGCCCTGGCGCGCTGCGGTGGGGTTGAGGTCGTGGCCGCTGGCCTCGCGTTCCTCCTTCGGGGTGGGATTCATGTTGGGCATGACAGGCAATCTCCTGCTGTGCAGATGGGGTTCCGGCCGCCTATCGGCGCCGGAACACACCGACGAGCAGCGTGACCACGAAGCCGATCAGGAAGATGACGAACAGGATCTGGGCAATATCGGTCGAGACGGCCGCGACGCCGCCAAAGCCCAGAACGCCCGCGATCAGCGCGACGACGAGAAACACCAGGGCATAGTAGAGCATCGATCGGGCCTCCATTGGTCGGGATCAGAGGTCGGGCGGGCGGTCCCGCCATCGCGCCTCGCGATTGCCCGCTCAACGCCGCGGCGGGACTTCGGTTCCGCAGAGACCGTCCGGAACCTGCGGAACTCCGGCCGGCGGGTGTCGTTGAACCGGGATCGGGGAAGGACACCGGGGCGGCGCTGCCGCCTCCGCGGCATTCCCGGCAGCAAAAGGAGAGAAGATGGAGCAGGACGCCACCACACCCGAGGGTCGCGGCGCACTCATCGCCGCCGACCGCGTCGAGGGCACGGCCGTCTACAACCGCACGGGCGACCATCTCGGCGCGATCAAGACCGTGATGATCGACAAGACGAGCGGCAAGGTCGCCTACGCGGTGATGTCGTTCGGAGGCTTCCTCGGCATCGGCGAGAAGTACCATCCGCTGCCGTGGAGCATCCTCACCTACCATCGCGGCCAGGCCGGCTATGTCGTCGATCTCGACAAGCGGCAGCTCGAGGAGGCCCCCTCCTACGGCGTGAGCGACACGCCGGACTATGACGACCCCGTCTGGGGCCGCAAGGTGCACGACTATTATCGGGTGCCGCCCTACTGGATGTGACGGGGCCGGGACCAGCGGTCGAGGGGGCCGGCGTCTCGCGCCGCTCCTTCGGTCGCCTCCACCGCCAGGGCGGCCGAACTGCGCCGACGCGCGGTCAGCCGCCCTACTTGGACTTGCCGCGCATTCCGTAGACGAAGCCGGCCACCGCCGCCGCCAGGACGGCCGGCGGAATGCGCGAGGCCGCGGCCGCGACCGGCCCCAGCGCCGCCAGCCCGGCCGTATGGTCCAGGGATGGCGGAGCCGGCCGGCGCTCGCGACGCAGCGCAATGTAGCCGACGAGCGCGACCAGCAGCGCCACGCCGACGAAGCCCCCACCGAGGATCGCGGAGGCGACGGGCGCCACGAAATGCCATCGCAGCCACTGATAGAGGGCGATCGTCAGAAAGCCGGCGCCGACCGCGGCCGGAATCAGCGCCGCCACCGCGAATGCGGCCTGCAGTCCCGCCACCCTGGCCCGCCGGCGCACGGAGGCGGCGAAGCCTCCGAACGCCAGCAGGCGGAACAGGGCGTTCATCACCGCCGGAGCAGGATGGCAGCGGCGACGCCGGCAGCGAAGGCGACGGCGAGCGCGGTCATCGGATTGTCCGCCACCGAGCGCTTCATCTGATCGCTCATTTCCTCCGCACGCTCGACCTGGTCGGAGAACAGGTCTCCCATCTGCTCGCGCAGATCCTCGAGCTTTCGCTTCGCCTGCTCCAGCTGGGCCGCGCCGGCCGCGCCGGTGCTGGCACCGAACTGCTCGATTTCGCCTGCGACGGCAGACAACGCGCTCTGCAGCGACTGCACGTCGCCCTTCAACTGCCGGATTTCACGATCGGTTCTCGCCATGACGTCTCCTTGGCCAATGCTCGCGAAGCGAACGCGGTCCGACGCGTCCGGTTCCCGTTGTCCGGCGAAAGATTGGCGAGCACCGCCCAGGAACTTTCCCTGCCAGGGCCGGTTCTACTGGCCATCGGAGAGTGCGGCCGGCCCCTTCCCATACCGGGGAACAGGGGCGCCGGCCCACCCGGATACCGATTTTGCATTCCACAGGAGGATTCGATGCGCAGTTCCATGATCGCGATTCTGGCGACGGCCGGAGCCCTTGCCGCAGCCCCGACGCTGGCGCAGACGACGACCCCGGCCCCCGCGGACCGTCCGGCGGCGACGACGCCGATGACCCCGCCGGCGGCCACGGCGCCCGCTCCCCGCATGGACGCCATGCCCACCGCCCGCAAGGACGACGGCAACCCCACGACCGGCATGCGGGTCAGCAAGATCATCGGCACGAAGGTCACGAACTCGTCCGGCGAGAACGTCGGTTCGGTCGACGACCTCGTGGTCCGCGAAAAGGACCAGGTGGTGATGGCGGTGCTGTCGGTCGGCGGCTTCCTCGGCATCGGCGACCGCAAGGTGGCGGTGCCGTGGAACGAACTCTCGTTCGGCCCGGATCGCACGATCACCTACAACGTCACCAAGGAGCAGCTGAAGGAGCAGCCCGAATACAAGGGCTAACCCCTCGCCAGCTCAGATGATCGGGGAAGGGGCGCCGGCGACGGCGCCCCTTTTCCGCGTCAGCCCAGTTCGGCGCGCCGCCGTTCGAGGGCGGCCAGGAGAATACAGAGCGCGATGCCCTCCGAAGCGACGCGCACCTCGTCGAGCGCTGGATAGGTCGGCGCCAGGCGCAGCGTCCGGTCGTGCGGATCGCTGCCATAGGGCGATGTCGCGCCGGCCGGCGTCAGGGCCATGCCGGCCTGTCGGGCCAGTTCCACCACCCGCCGCGCCGTCCCGTCCATCGCATCGACGGTGACGAAATAGCCGCCGGCCGGCTTGGTCCAGCGGGCCGCACCGCTGCCTTCCAGCCGCGCATGCAGGGCCTGGTCGACCGCGGCGAACTTGGGCGCCAGCAGCCGGCGATGGCCGTCCATGTGGCGCTCCAGCCCCGCATGGTCGCGCAGGAAGCGGACGTGCCGGATCTGGTTCAGCTTGTCCGGACCGATGGTGCGCTTGCCCGCCCGCGCGAGGTACCAACGGACATTGGCCTCCGAAGAGGCGAACAGCGCCAGCCCTGCCCCGGCCAGCGTGATCTTCGAGGTCGAGGCGAACAGGAAGGGGCGATCGGGATGGCCGGCCGCCCGCGACAGATCGAGGATGTCGGCGATCGGCCGCCGATCCGCGGTCAGATGATGGACCGCATAGGCGTTGTCCCAGAACAGCCGGAAGTCCGGCGCCCCGGTCGGCATTTCCGCGAGGCGGCGGACGACGGCGTCCGAATAGACCTCGCCGCTGGGGTTGGAATATTTCGGCACGCACCACATGCCCTTGACGGCGGGGTCGGCGGCGAGCGCCTCGACGGCGGCCATGTCCGGCCCCTCCCCCGTCAGCGGCACCGGCAGCATGCGGATGCCGTACTCCTCGCAGAGCGCGAAGTGGCGGTCATAGCCCGGCACCGGACAGATGAAGGCCGGAGCCGGTTCCTTCGACCATGGCCGCGGCGACCCCGGCACGCCCTTGAGCATGGCCCAGACGATGCAGTCATGCATCAGCGCGAGGCTCGAATTGTCGCCGACGACGATGCGCGCAGGGTCGGCGCCCATCATCGGCGAAAAGAGCGCCCGCGCCTCGGGCAGCCCCTGGAGGCCGCCATAGTTGCGGGCATCCTCGCCCGCATCGGTGAAATGGTCGCCGTTGCCGGGCAGCGCCAGCATACCGGCGGCGAGATCGAGTTGATCGGCCGCAGGCTTGCCGCGCGTCATGTCGAGCTTCAGCCCCCGCGCCCGGAACGCCTCGTACTCCGCCTGCACCTGGGCCAGCCGCCGCTCCAGGTCGGCGGCCCCCATCTCCACGATCGCACCCATCCGCGCCCTCACCCTGTCCGCCGTCCCCGGCGGGGGCGGTCGAACCGGCGACCCGCGGGGCGGGGATGACATACGACCGGCGGGCCGCTGTCGGCAACCCGCGCGCAGACAGCGAAAGGGCGCCGGCCTTACGGCCGACGCCCCTGGAAGTCCAAGATGTCGCGGAAGTCCGGGTCAGGCGTGAAGCAGACCCGCCTCGGCATCCGGCCGGGCGCGCCGCGGCACCGCGTCATGCTCCTCCGGCTTGCCGCGGGCACCCGCCTCCGGGCCCTCCAGCAACTCGTGCAGATGGTTCCGCGCCCGGTTGAGCCGGCTCTTGATGGTGCCGACTGCGCACCCGCAGATCTGCGCGGCCTCCTCATGGTCGAGGCCCGAGGCGGCGACCAGCATCAGCACTTCGCGGTGCGAGGGCGACAGTTTCTCCATGGCGCGCCCCAGTTCGGCGAGGGCCACGCTCGGCAGCTGGGCCGCCGGCAGCGACGCGAGGTCCGGCGTCAGTTCCTCGGTGCGGCGGCGGCGCGCCGTGCGCAGTTCGCTGATCCACTGGTTGCGCAGGATCGTCATCAGCCAGGCCCGGATGTTCGTGCCCTGCTCGAAGCGGTGCTCGGCCGCGAGGGCCCGCGCCATGGCGTCCTGAACCAGGTCGTCGGCGCGGTCGCGCGCCCCGGTCAGAACCCGCGCGAACGCACGCATCTGCGGCAGGCAGAGCAGGATGCCCTGGCGGAAATCGCCGCGATAGGCGGTGACCGGCACGGCGCCGGCGGCGCGCTCACTGGCTGCGGTCGCGGTCCGCATGGGATTTGCCCTGGCTTGGGGCTCGGTTCGGCTCATCGCTCGTCCCTCGCTCTGAATTGATCGGTTCTGGCGGGGCATCGCCGAGAAGCATCCGCATCATGTCGTCCGGAATTTTCTCGTCGAGCACCGCGTCGTGCATCGTCTTCAAGCGCCGGTCGACCCACTCGTCGAAGAAATGCCGCTCGGACCGGCCCGTGTCGCGGGCGGCGTCGCCCGAGCTTGTCCGCTGCGTCTTCTTCTGGTCGGCCACCGACTGGCTCCCGTCTTCGAATCGATCACGATTGCGTCCCCGGATTATTGGTACCTGGGGTGGGCCTGCAGGCGCCTTATTCACGCCGTCCGCATAGTGCAACGCAGGACGGGCGAATTCGATCCCGCATGATCGTGCGATTGAAAGCCGGGCTCCCTTCCTCCTTTCCGGGGCGGCTGCCCCCTGTTGTCACCGGTATGATAGGAGGGGTGGATTCCGATGGAATGCGGTCGACATTAAGGCATTGTTGTGGCCGGCCTCCCCTGACCGCGGATTGCGGCCCATGTCTCGACCATCGCGCCCCGGCTGCCCCGGGCCTCGCACGCCATCACAGGTTTCGTCATGTTTCAGAGATTGATCGACATGTTCACGGCCCCCGCCGCCGGCTTGATCGAGGGCGAGGATGCGCTCTCGATCGCGGTCGCGGCCCTGCTGATCGAGGCGGCGCGCAGCGACGACGGCTTCGAGGAGGCCGAGCGGGCAGCGATCCGGGACCTGCTGGCGAAGCGGTTCCACCTCACGGGACCGGAGACGGACCGGCTCGTCGCCGCTGCCAGCCAGGCGCAGGACCAGGCGGTCGGCCTCTATCGCCATATCCGGCGCATCACCGACGGCTACGACGCCGCCGGGCGGATCGCGATGATCGAGATGCTGTGGGAGGTCGCCTACGCCGACGGCCGGCTCGACCCGCAGGAGGACGCGCTGGTCCGCCGGATCGCCGGTCTCGTCCATGTCTCGGACCAGGATCGCGCGGCGGCGCGCAAGCGCGTTCTCGCGCGGCGCGGCGACTGAACGGAGGCTCGCCCGCCCAGAAAACCGCCGCCTCAGAAGCGCTGGCAGGCGAACTTCAGCTGCTCGGAGGAAACGCCGATCAGCGTCGCCCGCCGGCGGTCCAGCCCGCAGGCCTCACGGGCCGCCTGGTAGGACGGGCCGGAATCGCCGCCGACGATCCGCACCGTCACCTCGTTCTTCTCGTGCGAGACGATCAACTCCGAATGGCTGGCGCATCCCCCGAGGGCCATGGCCATCAGGGCGAGCGCCCCGGCGAGTTTCGTGCCGTCCATCATTGTCCCTCCGACTGGTCGCTCCGGCCGCCTCATATCGCCAGAGCCTCGAACGCGGCCGCGACGGGATCCCAGCCCGACGATGCCGAGCGGGCGAGCGCCGCGCGATGCTGGTTCTGCCACAAGCCGTCGTCGGTCAACAGCCGGACGGCAGCCGCGGCCATCGCCGCCGGGTCATGGGCGACGAAACCCGTGACGCCGTCCGCGACCCGTTCCGGCAGGGCACCGGCCGCGCCCACCACCGCCGGCAGCCCGACGGCCTGGGCTTCGGCCGCCGCCAGGCAGAAGGTCTCGTCGGCCGACCCGCCATAGAGGAACAGTCGGCTCGCGGCCAGTACCGGTGCCAGCTCGCGCTTGGGCAGGGGCGCGCGCAGCACGATGCCATCGCCCGCCCGCCGCGCCACCCGCTCCAGCACGGCGGCGATCCGCGCGTCCCCGGCGGCACCGTACACGGCGCTGCCGGCATGGACGACGAGGCGCGCGCCCGGCACCCGCGGCCGCACCGCGTCCGCCCAGAGTTCGGCCAGCGCCTCCAGCCCGCGCAGCGGGTTGGAGACGAAGATCGCGACCGGAGGCGGCGGCGCCCGCTCGACCCAGCCGAGGAACGGGTCGGAGACGCCGAGCGGCACGATGCGCCGCGGCCCGCCCATCGCCCAGCCCGGATATGTGGCGGCGTGATAGGCCCCGGTGAAGACGAGGGTCGGCCGCCGGCGCGCGAGCGGCCACTGGTAGCGCCACTTCAGCAGATAGCGCGCCGGATTGTGGACCCAGAAGACGGTGCGGCGCGCGCCCGCGCACGCGTCCAGGACGCGGTGGCCGCGATTGGCGATATAGAGATCGGCCGTCGGCGGGACGCCCGCTTCGACGGGCTGCCAGCGCACGCCGCGGTGGACGAGGGCACGCGCCCCGCGGGCGAGCGCCGTCACCCGGTGACCGCGCGCGGCGAGCGCGGCCGCGAGTTCGGCGAAGGCCGTCTCGGCGCCGCCGGAGGGGCGCGCCTCGACGGCGGGCCCGTCGAAGACGACACCATCGTCGGCGAGGACGATGGCGGCCACCGGGGCGGCCACGGCGGCGGGCGGCGTCAGTCCGGGCGGAACTCGATCAGGGCACCGCGGGCCGCTGCCGGCGCGACGACGAGCGAGCGTCCCTCCTCGGCGAAGGGAACCCCGCCCGCGGAGAGCGCGGCGCGTGCGGCATCCCGGCTGCGGACGCGGACGACGAACCCGGCGAGACCGGTGCCCGGCAGGTCCGACAGGTCTGAGGAAGGATAGCGCGCAGCCAGCGCGCCCGGGCCGAGCAGGACGAGCGGCGCCGTGCCCGTCGCGACCGCGACGCCGCCCGCGACCGGTGTCGCGCCGCGGTCGAAGATGCGGTCGTAGGCGGGGGCGGTCGCCGCCGGATCGGCGGTCGCGAGCAGCACCTCGCCCAGGCCATAGGCGGTGTTGGCGTGGCGCAGCAAGGACGGCACCCAGACGGTGTTCGGCGTCAGGTGCTGGCAGCAGAACATGCGCGCGTCCGGCGTCGCCTCGGGCGGGAACTGCGTCGTGTCGAAGGCCGCCTCGGCGCTGCCGCCGCCCGGCATCGGCACCGGGCGCGAGAAATGCACGAGGTCGGCGGCGGCGATGCCGAGCGCGCGCATCTCGGCCGCCGCCTTGGCGGCGCCGTCGGTCTTCAGCGCGACGCCGCTCATACCCTCGCGCCGCGCAAGGAGGTCGCGCCAGCGCGCATTGGCCTCGGTTTCCGCGACCACCCCCATCAGCTCGAAATAGTCGCGCTCCAGCATGATCGTATGGTTGCCGGTGCCCATGTGCGCGCTGTGGGTGCCGCGGGGGGAGATGGTGAACCCGAGGCGGGCAAAGTCCGCCGCGGCCGCCGCGAGGTCGCGAACCAGGACGATGACATGGTCGATGCCGAGCACATGGGCGCGCATGCCGGGATACCTCCTGCGGGTCGATCGGAGCCCCCACTCATACAGATGCCGGACGCGGTTTGACCAGCGACGGCGCCGCGAATCCGCTACATTGGCGGCCATGCCGATCCGCCGAGCGGTCCCGCTTCCGCGCCCTGCCAAGTTGCGCCGTCCGCGATGACCGGCGCGTCCGATCCCGTCGACCTGCTGATGCCGCTGCTGGCCGCCGTCATCCATCCGCTGACCGGCGGCGTCGCCATCCTCGGATCGTTCTTCGCCCGCAGCCGCTGGACGGTGCGCGGCGCCACGGCCGGGATCGCCGGCCTGATCGGACTGGTGGACGTATTCGGAGCGACAGGGATCGTCTATGCGACCTTCGCCGTTGCATCGGCTGCGCTCGGCGGCCTGCTCGTCGCCGAGGCGGTCCTGGTCGTGCTGGCGCCGCTGTTCGCCCTCCTGTTCGGGCTGGCCGCGGTGATCCTGGCGCGGCTCAAGGCCTGGCGCTGACCATCGACCCCGGGGGAGCGAACTCGACATGGAATGGCTGAGCGACCCGCATGTGTGGGCCAGTCTGGCGACCTTGACCGCGCTCGAGATCGTGCTCGGCATCGACAATCTCGTCTTCATCGCGATCCTCGCCAACAAGCTGCCGGAGCATCAGCGCGACCGCGCCCGCAAGGTCGGCCTCGCCCTCGCGCTGCTGATGCGGCTGGCGCTGCTGGCCTCGATCTCCTGGATCGCCGGCCTGACGACGGTCGTGTTCGAAATCCTGGACCACGCCTTCTCCTGGCGCGACATCATCCTGATCGGCGGCGGCCTCTTCCTCGTCTTCAAGGGCACGCGCGAGATCCACGAGCGGGTCGAGGGCCACGACGAGGCGGTCGGCGCCACACTGGCGCGCGTCACCTTCCAGGGTGTGATCCTGCAGATCATCATCCTCGATGCCGTCTTCTCACTCGACAGCGTCATCACCGCGGTCGGCATGGCCGAGGAACTGTGGGTGATGGTGACGGCCGTCATCATCGCCGTCGCGATGATGCTGGTCGCCTCGGGGCCGCTCAGCGCCTTCGTCTCCCGCCATCCGACGGTCAAGATGCTGGCGCTCAGCTTCCTGCTGCTGATCGGCATGGTCCTGGTCGCCGACGGCTTCGGCTTCCACATCCCGAAGGGCTACGTCTACGTCGCCATGGGCTTCTCGGTCCTCGTCGAGAGCCTGAACCTGATGGCCGCCGCGCGCCGCAAGCGCAAGGAAGCCGCCCACTGAGGCCGGGCCTGCCGCCACCGGGGCCGCTTGTCTGCCCCGGTGGCGGCCGATACATTCGCCCGCACCTTCCCGACGGGCGCCCCGCCCGCATGATCCTTCGGAGATTCCCTTGAGCATGAACGGTGCGGAAAGCCTGGTGCGGACGCTTGTCGGCGGCGGCGTCGACGTCTGCTTCACCAACCCCGGCACGTCGGAGATGCATTTCGTCGCCGCCCTCGACCGCGTCGAGGGGATGCGCTGCGTCCTTGGCCTTTTCGAAGGCGTGGTGACGGGTGCGGCGGACGGCTATGCGCGGATGGCCGACAAGCCGGCCGCCACGCTGCTCCATCTCGGGCCCGGCCTCGCCAACGGCGGCGCCAACCTGCACAACGCGCGGCGCGCCTACACGCCGATCGTCAACATCGTCGGCGACCACGCCGTCTATCACCTGCAGCACGACGCGCCGCTGACCTCGGACATCGAGGGCATCGCCCGGCCGTTCTCGCACTGGGTCAAGACCTCGCCCACGGCCGAGACCATCGCCGCCGACGGCGCCGAGGCGATCCGCGTCGCGCGCACCGCGCCCGGCCAGATCGCGACCCTGATCCTGCCGGCCGACACCGCCTGGAACGACGGCACCGGCCCCGCCCCCGTCGCCGAGCCGCCGGCGCGCGAACAGGTGACCCAGGAGGCGATCCGCGAGGCAGCGGAGATGCTGCGGCGTGACCCCAAGGGCACGGTGATCCTCGTGACCGGGCAGGCACTGCGCGTCGCCGGCACCAATGCCGCCGGCAGCATCGCCGCCAAGACCGGCTGCCAGGTCCTGGCCCAGACCTCGAACGGCCGCACCGAGCGCGGCGCCGGCCGCTTCTCGGTCGAGCGCATCCCCTACCCCGTCGACCAGGCGATCGCCCGCCTCAAGGATTTCCGCCAGGTCATCCTGGTCGGCGCCAAGGCCCCGGTCGGCTTCTTCGCCTATCCCGGCAAGCCGAGCGTGATGACCGCGCCCGGCGCCAACATCTTCCGCCTCGCGACGATCGAGCAGGACCTGATCCACACGCTGGAATGGCTGGCGGACGAGGTCGGCGCCAAGGGCACGCCGGCCCCGCTGGAGCCGGCCGCGCGGCCGGCCCTGTCGACGGGCAAGCTGACGGTCGACGCCTGCGCCAACGCCATCGGGCACCTGATGCCCGAGAACTGCATCGTCGCCGACGAGGCCGTCACCTCCGGCCGCGGCCTCTTCCCCTTCACCAAGGGGGCGCCGCCGCACGACTGGCTGCAGATCACCGGCGGTGCCATCGGCCTCGGCCTGCCGCTCGCGACCGGCGCTGCCGTCGCCTGTCCTGACCGCAAGGTGCTGTGCCTGGAGGGCGACGGCAGCGGCATGTACACGGTACAGGCGCTGTGGACGATGGCGCGCGAGAGCCTCAACGTCGTCAACGTCATCTTCTCGAACCGGTCCTATGCCATCCTGCGCGGCGAACTGCACAATGTCGGCGCGCACAATCCGGGCCGGAAGGCGATCGACATGCTGAGCCTCGACCGGCCGGACCTCAACTGGGTCGACATGGCCCGCGGCATGGGCGTGCCTGGCAGCCGGGCCGAGACGGCCGAGGAGTTCAACGACCAGCTGCGCCGCGCCATCGCCACGCCCGGCCCCTACCTGATCGAAGCGGTCATCTGATGGCCGGCCCCGCCGCCCTGCAGTCGATCTGGCGGTACCCCGTCAGTTCGATGGGCGGCGAACGGCTCGACGCCGCCGAGATCGGACGATCCGGTCTCGGCGGTGATCGCCTGTGGGGCCTGGTCGACGCGTCCGGCGAGATCGCCTCGCCCAAGCGGCGGCGCTGGCGCCCGACGCCGCATGTGCTGGCGCGCGTCGCCGCGGCGCCGGCCGTCGATGTCCGGTTGCCGGAGGGGGAATGGCAGCCGGGGCAAGCCGTCGCCGCCGATCCCGCCTTCGCTGCCCATTTCGGCTTTCCCGTCCGGCTCGTCCGCCATCCCGGCGCCGATACGGACGGCATCGAGACGATGCCGCCGCGCTACGACGTGCGGGCGGTCCATCTCGTGACCACCGCGTCGCTGGCGACGCTGGCCGAGCGGCTGCCGGGCGCCGATGCGGCGAGCCGGGTGCGCTTCCGGCCGAACCTCGTCGTCGACTGGCCGGACCGCAGCCACCCCTTCCCCGAATCCGCCTGGGAGGCGGGCCTGGAGGTGACGGTCGGCGCCGTGCGGCTGCGCGTCATCGAGCCGTGCCGGCGCTGCGCCTTCGTCACCATCGCCCAGCCCGATGTCGCGCAGGATCCGGCCGTCCTCGACCTGCTCACCCGCCAGAACGACGCCAATCTCGGGGCGCTGCTGGAAGTGGTGGAGCCCGGCCGGGTTGCGGCCGGCGACCCGGTGCGGATCGCCGGCGCCTGAGCTACTCGGCGGCCGCCGGAGCGGGGGCCGGGCGCGTGGCGATGCGCGAGCGGCTGAGCGCCGTCAGCGTCCCGATCAGCATGAAGGCCGCCGCGCAGGCGAAGATCCAGAACGGCTCGCCCCGGTCCATGATGTAGCCGTAGAGCGGCGGCGCGATCATCCCGCCGACGCTGAAGCCGGTCGACACGAACCCGAACACCTTGCCGAACGAGCCGGGCGGCGTCGCCGCGCGCACCATCATGTCGCGCGAGGGCATGATGATGCCGTAGGCGAGGCCGGACAGCGTCATGACCACGATCAGCAGCGTCGGCCCGAGATCGACCGAGCCGAGCAGCAGCACGACCGCGGAGGTGCCGGCGAAGCAGGCGGCCGCGACGAAGGCGTGGTGCCGCGTGCGGTCGGCGATCCAGCCGCCGAGCAGCACGCCGATCGCGCCGGTGACGAGATACCCGGTCAGCGCCGTGTTCCCGACCGCCAGCGGCGTCCCGTAGAGGCTGTTGAGCGCCACCACCGAGAAGGAGGTGATGCCCGAGGCCGACATGGTGATCAGCATGAAGAAGAACATCAGGCCGAGGATCGTCGGCTGCATCAGCAGGCGCACGCCGCTGGGCGCCGACGGATCGGCCTTGGTCTGCTTGCGCCGCGGCTGGGCATGGGCGAGATCGCCGGAGCGGACGAGCAGCAGGATCGCGACCGCGAACCCGATCGCGCCCGCCACGACCAGCGCCGCCTGCCAGCCGACCGTGAGCGCCAGCCCCAGCATCAGCGCCGGCGAGACCGCGGTGCCGAGATAGCCCGAGAAGGTGTGGAACGAGAACGCCCGCCCGATGCGGCTGTCCTGCACGGTCGAGGAGAGGATCGAGTAGTCGGCCGGGTGGTAGACCGAATTGGCGAGGCCGGCGAAGAGGAAGGCGACGAGCAGCGCCATGTAGGATCCGGCGAGCCCGGCGACCGCCAGCGACAGGCTGCCCAGGACCAGCCCCGCCACCAGCAGGCGGAACGGCCCGATGCGGTCGACGAGGAAGCCGGTCGGCGTCTGCGTCACCGCGGTGGCGACGTTGAAGACGGTGATGACGAGGCCGAGCTCGACATAGCTGACGCCGAGCGCGTCCTTCAGGAACGGGAAGAGCGGCGGCAGGATGAAGATATGAACGTGGCTGACGAAATGCGCGGCACAGATGAGGCCGATGACCGACAGGTCACGGCGCGCCGGCTGCGGCGCGAGGGTGCTGCTCGCATCCATGAAACAGGATCCTGGTCGGAACGCGGATGGGGGCGGACGAGCGCCCGGATTGCGATCGAATCTAGACCCGACCTGGGTCCCTGGCCAGACCTGCCGTAAAATTGGGCGCATCAATGCCGCCCGATGCTGCGGGAAAGGCACATGCCGCACAAGCCTGGGAGATCGCATCATGCCTCGTGCCGAAGCTCGCCGGCGCGGGCTTCACCAGGCTCGTGCTGGCGACGGCGGTTCTCGGGCGACGTCCTGGTCGTCGAGGGCACCGGCAGCGACCGGGCCCGGGAGAAGGTCTCCCGGCTGCGGCGCGTCCTCGAGGAGTATCGCTGACGGATTGCGGCCGGGCGGCACTCCGCATCGTTGCAATTTCGCCGTCCCGCATCGCATGATGCGACAAGCCCGGCCTGGCGAGGTCGCGCAGCAAGGACACGATTCGGGAGGACTTATCATGTCGATGAAGCGACGGGCATTGATCAAGGGCGCCGCCGCGGGTGCCGCAGCCGGCGCCGCAACGCTGGCCACACCGGCCATCGCCCAGGGCAAGATCGAGTGGCGCATGGTCACCACCTGGCCGAAGAACTTTCCCGGCCAGGGCACGGGCGCGGAGCGCTTCGCCAAGTCCGTCGGCGAGGCGACCGACGGCCGGCTGACCATCAAGGTGTTCGGTGCCGGCGAGCTGGTGCCGGCGTTCGAGAGCTTCGACGCGGTGACGCGCGGTGCCGCCGACTGCTTTCACGGCACCCCCTACTACTGGGTGAACAAGTCGAAGGCGGTGAACTTCTTCTCGACCGTTCCCTTCGGCCTGGTGACCAGCGAGCTGGCCGGCTGGATGAATTTCGGCGGCGGTCAGGAGCTGTGGGACGAACTCTATGACCAGTTCGGCCTGAAGGGCTTCCATGGCGGCTCGACCGGCGTCCAGATGGGCGGCTGGTTCAACAAGGAAGTGCGCAGCCCCGACGACGTCAAGGGCATGAAGATGCGCATCCCGGGGATCGGCGGCGAGGCCCTGCGCAAGCTGGGCATGACGACGATCAACCTGCCGGCCGGCGAGATCTTCGCGGCCCTCCAGTCCGGTGCGATCGACGCTACCGAGTGGGTGGGCCCCTGGAACGACCTCTCGCTCGGCTTCTACAAGGCCGCGAAGTACTATTACTGGCCCGGCATGCACGAGCCCGGCACGCAGATCGAGATCACCTTCGACAAGAAGAAGCTGATGGCCCTGCCGAAGGATCTGCAGGCGATCCTCGCGGCCTGCTGCCGGGCCGAGAACGAGATGCTGACGTCGGAGTTCAACGCCCGCAACGGCGGCGCGCTGGAGACGCTGGTCCGCCAGCACAAGGTGCAGCTCCGCCGCTTCCCCAACGAGTTCCTCAAGGCCTACGGCGAAGCCTGCGGTCAGGTGATCGCCGAGATGCGCGAAGGTGGCGACGCGATCACCAAGAAGGTGACGGAATCCTTCCTGAAGTCGCGCCGCGAGCTGATGGCCTGGAACCGCATCGCCGAGCAGGGCTTCATGAACGCGCGCCTGCTCGAGTACAAGTACGGCTGATCGGCGCCGTTCCGACACCGAGCGATCGCCCGCGGCACCAGCGTGCCGCGGGCATTTCTTTGCCTGGAGATCGACCTGTCGTGACCGGAATCGTGATCGCCGTCGCCAGCAGCCCTGCCCACACGATGTCGAAGCCGATCCGCGAGGCGATCCGCCTGCTGGCCGGGCTCGGCGTCGCCGACGACGCCCATCAGGGCGTCACGGTCAAGCACCGCTCGCGGGTTGCGCGCGATCCGACCCAGCCCAACCTGCGCCAGGTCCACCTCATCCACGGCGAACTCCTGGACGAACTCGAGGCAGCCGGGTTCCTCGTGCCGCCGGGGCGGATGGGAGAAAACGTCACGACCCGGGGCATCGACCTGCTCGGGCTGCCGACGGGAGCACGCCTCCGCCTCGGCGCCGAGGCGGTGGTCGAGGTCACGGGCCTGCGCAACCCCTGCCGTCAGCTCGACGGCCTCGCGCCGGGGCTGATGGCAGCGACGCTGGGCCGCGACGCGGACGGCAATCTCGTGCGCAAGGCCGGAGTGATGGCCGTGGTGCTGGCCGACGGCATCGTCCGCGCCGGAGATGCCGTCCGCATCATACTGCCGTCCGGATCGCCGCGGCCGCTCGCCCCGGTCTAGGAACCGCGGGCTAGGAGCCGACGTCGAGCCCGAGGAGGACGAGGATCCCGCCGGCGAGCAGCAGTGCAATGTGCACAAGCATCGCCAGCTCGATCTGGCCGTTCCCCGTCAGAAGCCCCCGCCGGCCGTTGCGCGGAACGATCCGCAGCAGCACCGGGATCGTCACCAGATAGAGCACCAGCAGAGCGGCGCCGATGGTCGTTTCCATACCTGCTGCTCCGGCTCAGTTCCGCGGCGACGAGTAGGGGTCGGGCAGCTTGTCCGTCTCTTCGTCCGGGATCGAATCGTCGATCAGGCTGTCGATGCCGCCCTTCTCGGACCGGGTCGGCGTGGCGACGGCCTGCTCCTGCCGAAAGATCTCGCCGGGCAGCCAGGTCGCCAGCGGCGGAAAGGACCACAGCACGACCAGCGCGAAGATCTGCAATGCGACGAACGGCAGGGCGCCCTTCCAGATCTGGCCTGTCGTGACGGAGCGTGGTGCGATCCCCCGCATGTAGAAGAGCGTGAAGCCGAACGGCGGAGTGAGGAAGCTGGTCTGCAGGTTCACCCCGATCATGACGCCGATCCACAGCGGATCGAGCCCCAGCATGATCAGCGCAGGGCCGCAGATGGGCAGCGTGATCAGGATGATCTCGAAGGTGTCCAGGAAGAAGCCGAGAACGAACATCACGGCCATGACGGCCAGCATCGCCCCCATCGCCCCGCCTGGTACGTTCTTGAGCGCCGTCTCGACGAGGTGCTCGCCGCCGAGGCCGCGGAAGATGAGCGAGAACAGCGAGGCGGCGAGCACGATGACGAAGATGATCGACGTCGTGACCATCGTGTTGCGCGCCGCGTAGGACAGCGTGTCGAAGCTGAGACGGCGGTTGAGGCCGGCCAGCACGAGCGCACCGATGGCCCCGATCGAGGCGGACTCGGTCGGCGTGGCGACGCCCCCGAGGATGCTGCCGAGGACCGCGACGATGAGTGCCAGCGGCGGGATCAGCGCCAGGACGACGCGCTTCGGCAGGCCGCGTCGCTCGTCCGGCGTCATCTTCAGGGCCGGTGCCGTCTCCGGCTGCAAGATCGCCTTGTAGACGACCCACAGGATATAGAGCCCGCAGAGCATCATGCCGGGCAGGAGCGCGCCGGCGAAGAGGTCGCCGACCGAGATCGGGTCCGGCGAGAAGTTGCCCATGCGCAGCTGGGCGGCCTGATTGACGCCGGCCAGCAGGTCGCCGATGAAGATGAGGACGGTCGAGGGCGGGATGATCTGCGCCAGTGTCGCCGACGCGCAGATCGTCCCGGTGGCGAGCTTGGGATCGTATCCGGCGCGCAGCATCGCCGGCAGGCTGATCAGCCCCATGGTGATGACGGTCGCGCCGACGACGCCGGTCGAGGCCGCCAGCAGCGCCCCCACGACCACGACCGAATAGGCGAGCCCGCCGCGCAACTTGCCGAAGAGCTGGCCCATGGTCGTCAGCAGCATCTCGGCGATGCCCGATCGCTCGAGGATCAACCCCATGAAGATGAACAACGGGACCGCGACCAGCACCTCGTTGATCATGGAGCCGAGATAGCGCGACGGCAGCCCACCCAGGAGATGGTAGTCGAACACGCCGAACGCATGCCCGATCCAGGCGAAGATCAGGGAGGTGCCGGCCAGCGTGAGCGCGATCGGATAGCCGATCAGCAGCGTCCCGATGACGGACGCGAAGAGCAGGATGCTGAGCCAGTCGCCGGTGGTGAGGCCTTCGGTCATGCCCGCTGCCCCCTCACGATCCGGACGTCGGAACCGGCGGCAGCAGCGCCTCCCGGCCGGCGATCCGCAGGATGCTGCGGGCAATGACGACGAGGCCCTGCAGCCCCATGAGGAGGCAGAATATCAGGATCACGCTCTTGAGGATGTAGAGCCCGGGCATGCCGCCGACCTGGGACGACGGCTCCATCAGTTCGAACGAGGCCACGACGTAGGGCCAGCCGTACCAGCCGAGCACGATGATCCAGGGAAACAGGAACACCAGCGTCGATCCGAGATCGAGCCATGCCTGGGTCGTCGGGTGCAGGCGCGCATAGTAGATGTCGACCCGCACATGCTTGTTGGCCATGAAGGTATAGCCGGCGCCGAGCATGAAGACGGCGCCATGGACCCAGACATAGAGATCCTGGAGCCAGATGAGACCAGCCTGAAGCGCGTAGCGGATGAACACCACGGTCGCGCAGATGAGCACCGTGGCCAAGGTCAGCCACTTCACCCACTCCCCGACCCGATGGTTCACCGCTTCGCCCCAGCGGACGAAGGCAGCGAGCGCGGACATTCCCTCTCCCGAACTGTCGGCGGCGGGGCAGCCGCCCCCGGCCGATCCCGCTTTCCCGATCATCCTGTGTCGCAGCCATCTTGGCCAGCCGTCAGCAATTCGCAATGCTATTGTTGCGGAGACTGGAACGCGACGGCCGGCGCACTAGATCGGCCCGTCGCATGGCACGGATGCGACGCAAAGGGGATCTGCCGACCCGGAACTGCACCGTCTGCGGGCGACCGTTCGCCTGGCGGCGGAAGTGGGCCAGGGTGTGGGAGGAGGTCCGCCACTGCAGCGAACGCTGCCGGGGCGAGGCGCGGGGTCAACGGCGGCGGTCGGCGCGCCCCGGGCGGTGATGGCCGTCGACGAAGGTCGGCGGCTTGCGTGCCACCCAGCGGCGGAAGGCCTCGATCTCCGGATGGCCGCGCAGCCGCTCGACGGTGTGGAAGAAGTCGCGCAGTTCCTTGTCGGACAGGACCGCATGAATCTTGTCGTGACAGATGCGGTGGACCGGGATCGCCTCCCGGCCGCGGAAGCGGCGTGGCACGAGATGATGCAGATTGACGCTGGGGCCGGCCAGCAGCGGCCGGTCGCACAGCGGGCACGGGCCGAGTTCGGCCCCGCCCCCATCGGCCCAGCCCCCGTCTCCGCCGATCCGACCGGCCGCGGTCACCGCCTGCCGCAGGCGGCGAGGCCCCGCTTCTCCAGATATTGCTGGTGTTCCTCTTCGGCGGGCCACACGGGACGGGCATCGGCGATCTCCGTCACGATGGGCCGGCGGAACCGCGCCTGATGCCGGCGGAGCGCCGCCTCGGCCAGCGCCCGTTCCTCCGGCCCGTCGACGAAGACGACGGAGCGGTACTGCGGCCCGATGTCGGCACCCTGGCGGTCGCGCTGCGTCGGGTCGTGCATCGCGAAGAACCGGTCGACCAGCTCGGCATAGGTGATGCGGGCGGGATCGTAGGCCACCTGCACGACCTCGGCATGGCCGGTGTCGCCGGCCGAGACCTGTCGATAGGTCGGGCTGCCGACCGCGCCCCCGGCATAGCCGACGCTCGTCTCCAGCACGCCCTCGATCTCGCGGAACCGCTGCTCGACGCCCCAGAAGCAGCCGGCGCCGAATGTCGCGACACGACGGCCGCCGGCCCGCGCGGCCGCCGCCGGCTCGAACTCCAGCGCCGCCCCGTTGATCGAATAGCGCTGTCCCGCGGGCGCCGGCCCATCCTCGTGGAGATGGCCGAGATGGCCGCCGCAATTGGCGCAATGGACGGCCGTGCGCGGTGCGCCGCAGGCCCGGCCGAAAGAGCAGCCGACGGCGCCGTCGATCGCCGAGCGGAAGCTCGGCCAGCCGGTACCGCTGTCGAACTTGGCGGCGGCATCGAAGAGCGGCTGGCCGCAGCCGGCGCAGAGATAGCGCCCGGGCCGCGCCTCGCGCTCCAGCGGACTGGCGAAGGGCGGCTCGGCACCATGCTCCCGCAGCACATGGTAGGCGGCGGGCGACAGGCTGCGACGCCAGTCCTCCTCGGACCGGGCCACCGGAAACGGACTGGCGGGCGCACCGTGCGAGCGCCCGAACAGCTTGCCCAGGCTCATCTCGACCTCTCGATCCCGGTCGGACGCACAACAGGCTGACCGGACGCTCCCACATGTAGTCCATCGCACCGGGGCCTCCCAGGCACGCTCACCACCTCGTCATCGTCGCCGCCGGGCAGTGTGGCAAATCCGCGGCATGGGGGCATTTTCGGGGCAGCGGAACTGGATTTCGTATCGTGGTGTTGATCCGGTCGAGAACGCTACCGGAGGCTGGAACGATGGAGGTTCTGTTCATCATTGCGACCAACGCCGCGGTCATGGTGATCACCGCCGCCGTGATCGCAGCGACCAGCTGAATCGACCCTCAGCCGCGTTGCCCGACCCGATCGAGCGACACCCGGTCGAGCAGCGCGGCGACGGCCGGCAGGATGCGCTCCACCATCACTGCGACCCCCTGCGCATTGGGGTGGATGCCGTCCTGCTGGTTCAGCTCGCGCTGGGCCGCCACCCCGTCGAGGAAGAAGGGATAGAGCGTCACGCCGTGCTTGGCGGCCAGGCGGGCATACATTCCGTCGAACGCCGTCCCGTACTCCCGCCCGAGATTGGGCGGCGCCCGCATCCCGACCAGCAGGACGGGAAGCTTCGCCGCGGCGAGCCGTGTCAGGATCGCATCGAGATTCCGCTCCGCTTCCGCCGGCGGCAGCCCTCTCAGGGCATCGTTCGCTCCCAGCGCCACCATCGCGGCGTCGGGACGGTCTGCCAGGGCCCAGTCGAGGCGGGCTAGACCACCCGCCGTCGTGTCGCCGGACACGCCGCCATTGACGACGCGCACCTCGCGCCCGGCCGCCCGCAGCGCCGCCTCGAGACGTGCGGTGAACCCTTCCTCCGACGGCAGGCCGTAGCCCGCGGTGAGGCTGTCGCCCAGGGCCAGCAGCTTCACCGGCTCGGCCGCGGCGCCGCCGGTCACTGTGCCGACCGTGGCAACGGCCAACGATACCGTGATGGCGGCTGCGTTGACGATGCGGCGCAGCAGGCCATATCTGGCAGACGGGCCTCGACCGGGCCCGGGCCGGCCCCGGTCGCGCCGACTGCCCCGCCCGCCCACAGCCCCCGGCCCGTTCATGCCCGCCGTCCCGCCGCTATCATCGTCCCGCACTGCCGCTCCCCTCGTCGTCCTGTCGTCCGTCGAGGTGAAGCTGGAGAGCGCGGCCGGCATCGTCAACATCCTGCGCGGCATCGACCTGTCGGTCGCCGAGGGCGAGACGGTCGGCATCGTCGGGCCGTCCGGCTCGGGCAAGTCGACCCTGCTGATGGTGACCGCAGGCCTGGAGCGGGCGACGGCGGGGCGGGTCGTGGTCGCGGGCGTCGACCTCGCCGGCCTCGACGAGGACGGGCTGGCGCGCTTCCGGCGCACCCATGTCGGCATCGTCTTCCAGTCCTTCCACCTCATCCCCACGATGTCCGCGCTGGAGAACGTGGCGATCCCGCTGGAGCTGGCCGGCCATCGCGGCGCCTTCGCCGCCGCGCGGGAGGCGCTCGGCGAGGTCGGCCTCGCCCACCGGCTGGACCACTATCCGGGCCAGCTTTCGGGCGGCGAGCAGCAGCGCGTTGCGCTCGCCCGCGCGTTCGTCACCGAACCGCGCCTGCTGCTCGCGGACGAGCCGACCGGCAACCTGGACGGCGCCACCGGCGAGCAGGTGATCGACCTGATGTTCGCGCTGCAGCGGCGGGCCGGCACGACCCTGATCCTGATCACCCACGACGACGCGCTGGCCGCCCGCACCGACCGCGTCATCCGCCTCGGCGACGGCCGCATCGTCGCAGAAGAGCGCACCGCGGCGCTGCGGCAGGCGGGCTAGAGTGTCGGGCCTGCCGCTCGCATTCCGAATCGCCCGCCGCGAGCTGCGCACGGGCATCGCCGGCTTCCGCCTCTTCGTCGCCTGCCTGGCGCTCGGCGTCGCCGCCATCGCGGCGGTCGGCTCCTTCGCCGCCGCCGTCATCGCGGGCCTCGACGCCGACGCGCGCCGTCTGCTCGGCGGCGACATCGAGGTGCGGCTGATCCACCGCCCCGCCGATCCCGATGCCCGCACGGCCATGGCGCAGCTCGGCCAATTGTCCGAGATCGCGGAGATGCGGGCGATGGTCCATGCCGGGCCCCAGCGCCTGCTCGCCGAGCTGAAGGCGGTCGACGCGCGCCATCCCCTGGTCGGCACCGTCGAGACCGAGCCGCCGGGCGCCGCCGCGGCGCTGAGTGCGGACGGCCCCCCGCGCGTCCTGCTGGAGCGCGGCCTTGCCGCCCGCCTGCGCGTCGGACCGGGCGACCGCGTGCGGATCGGCGACGGCGAGTTCGCCGTCGCGGGCACCATCCTGCGGGAGCCGGACCGCGGCACGTCGGCGATCACGCTCGGACCGCCGGCGCTGATCCGCCTCGCCGACCTCGACCGCACCGGCCTCGTCCAGCCCGGCAGCCTGATCGCCTGGCGCTACCGCATCGCGCTCGACCGGCCCGCCGACGCGGCATCGGCCGCCGCCCGCCTCGAAGCGCGGTTTCCCGATGCCGGCTGGCGGGTTCGCACCGTCGCCAACGCCGCGCCCGGCCTCACCTCCTTCATCGATCGGCTGCGGCTCTATCTCACCCTGGTCGGGCTTACCGCCCTCCTCGTCGGCGGCGTCGGCATCGCCAATGCCGTCGAGGCCTTCCTCGAGCGCAAACAGGCGACGATCGCGATCCTGAAGTGCCTCGGCGCCCCCGGCGGCACCGTCGTCGCCGCCTATTTCCTACAGGTCGCCGCAATGGCCGCGCTGGGGATCGCCCTCGGGCTGGCCTTGGGCGCCGCCCTGCCCTGGCTGCTGGCGATCGCGGTCGGCGACGCGCTGCCGGTCGAGGCGCGGATCGGCCTCTATCCGGCCCCGCTCGCCTCGGCCGCCGCCTTCGGCGTGCTCACGACACTGGCTTTCGCGCTCTGGCCGCTGGGACGCGCGCGGGCGATCGCGCCGGGGCAGCTCTTCCGCGACCAGCTGCAACCGGTCCGCGTCCGCCCCGACACCCTGCTGGCCGGCGGGACCGCCGCGGCCGTGGTCGGGCTGGCCGTGCTGGCGGTCTGGACCGGGCCGGACCACCGCCTCGCGCTCTGGTACGTCGCCGGCGTTCTCGCCGCGCTCGCCCTCTTCCGCTCGGCCGCCTGGGCGATCATGCGCGTGGCCGCCGCCGCGCCGCGGCCACGCCGGCCGGCGCTCCGCCTCGCCGTCGCCAACCTGCACCGGCCGGGATCGCCGGCGCCGTCGGTCGTGCTCTCGCTCGGGCTGGGGCTGACCACGCTGGTCGCCGTCGCCCTGGTCCAGGCCAACATGCAGCGCCAGGTCAGCGAGGCGATGCCGGCCTCGGCGCCGACCTTCTTCTTCATCGACATCCAGCCCGACCAGGTCGCCGCCTTCGACACCCTGGTCGCAGCCCATCCGGGGGTCGAGCGCCATGCCCGCGTGCCCTCGCTGCGCGGCCGGATCACCCGCATCGGCGGCGTCCCGGTCGATCAGGCGGAGGTGGCGCCCGAGGCGGAGTGGGCGCTGCGCAACGAGCGCGGCCTGACCTACGCCGCTCTGCCCCCCGACGGCACCGAGATCGTCGCCGGCGAATGGTGGCCGGCCGACTATCGCGGGCCGCCGCGGATCTCCCTCGACGCCGGCATCGCCGGCGGCCTCGGGCTCGGCGTCGGCGACACGCTGACCGTCAACGTGCTCGGCCGGGAAGTGACCGCCGAGATCGCCAACCTGCGGCGCATCCGCTGGACCAGCCTCGCGATCAACTTCGCGATCGTGTTCGCGCCGGGCACCCTGGAAGGCGCGCCGCATACCCATATCGCCACGGCCCGCGTTTCCCCCGAGGAGGAGACCCGCCTGCTGACCGCGGTCACCGACCGCTTCGTCAACGTCTCCGCCATCGGGGTGCGCGATGCGCTGGATGCGGTCGGCGGCGTGCTCGGCGACATCGGCGCCGCGACCCGCGCGACGGCGGCCGTCACCCTGGTGGCCGGGCTGCTCGTCCTCGCCGGCGCCTTCGCCGCCGGCCATCAGCGTCGGATCCGCGACGCCGTCATCCTGAAGGTGCTGGGCGCGACCCGCTGGCACATCCTGGCCGCCTATCTGGCGGAGTACGGGCTGCTCGGCCTGGCGACGGCCGTAGTCGCCGCCGGCTTCGGCACGCTCGCCGGCTGGCTGGTGCTGACCGAGGTCATGCGGGTGCCCTGGGCCTTCGCCGCAGGGCCCGTACTGGCGACCGCCGCCCTGGCGGTCATCGTCACCCTCGTCATGGGCTTCGCCGGCACCTGGCGGGCGCTCGCCCGCAAGGCTGCGCCGGTCTTGCGCAATCCCTGAGCCGGCCGGCTGCGTCAAAGGTGAATTCCGCGAAAGGTTGATGCGGGCCGGCCCACGCGCCGATTGATCGCCGTGCGCCGTTCCTTATATTGAGCTGCGGGAGAGACCATCGCGGACGACGGAGGCATTTGATGGCGTACGGGCAAGACAGACGTTACATGACGCGCGCCCAGGCGGAGACAGCGCAGATTGACGTCGGCCTGCGGCAATACATGCTGCAGGTCTACAACTACATGGCATCGGGTCTGGCGCTGACGGGCATCGTCGCCTATCTCGGCGCGTCGACGGGCTTCTATCAGTCCATCGCCCAGACGCCGCTGATCTGGCTGGTGATGCTGGCCCCGCTGGGGGCGGTGTTCTTCCTCAGCTTCCGCATCGAGAAGATGTCGTTCTTCGCCGCCCAGGCGACCTTCTGGGTCTTCTCGGTGCTGATGGGGCTGTCGCTCAGCTACATCTTCCTGCGCTACACGGGCGCCAGCATCGCGCGGGTGTTCTTCATCACGGCCGGCACCTTCGCCGCGATGAGCCTCTACGGCTACACGACGAAGACCGACCTCTCGCGCTTCGGCTCGTTCCTGATGATGGGCCTGATCGGCATCATCATCGCCAGCGTGGTGAACATCTTCATCGGCTCGACCGCGCTGCAGTTCGCGATCTCGGTGATCGGCGTGCTGGTCTTCGTCGGCCTCACCGCCTACGACACGCAGCGGATCAAGGAAGTCTATATCGAGACCGACGACAGCGCGACGATGGGCAAGAAGGCGGTCATGGGCGCCGTCACCCTCTACCTCGACTTCGTCAACCTGTTCGTGCTTCTCCTCCAGCTCTTCGGCGGACGGCGCGAGTAGCCAACGCGATCGGGACCAACCCGAATCGGAACCGCCCGGCCCTCGTGCCGGGCGGTTTTCGCTTTCCGGATCAACGGGTTGGACCGCATTTTCGGGACTTATTGTGGCGCCGCGATCCATGCTATGGTGCCGCCCCGTCGGAACGCCCCCTAACGGGGGCGTTCGCCCATGTCTGGGGCGGCGCTCGGGGCCTCCTGGCGAGGGGCCGGGCAGCTGCTCGACGGGCCAGGATATTCACTTCCCGAACGGACGACGCCGGCCATGAAGCTCACGATCGAACGCGCCGCCCTGCTTCGCGCGCTGGCCCACGTGCAGAGCGTGGTCGAGCGCCGCAACACCATCCCGATCCTGTCCAACCTGCTGATGCGCGGCGAGAAGGGCGAGATCGCGCTGGCGGCGACCGACATGGACATCGAGATCATCGAGACGGTGCCGGCCGAGATCCAGCGCGCCGGCACGACGACAGTGCCGGCCCACACGCTCTACGACATCGTCCGCAAGCTGCGCGACGGATCGCAGATCCAGTTCGAGACCGACGGCGTGAAGGGCACGCTGACGCTGCGCTCCGGCCGTTCCACCTTCACGCTGGCGACCCTGCCGGCGGAGGACTTCCCCGCCCTGTCCGGCGGCGAGCTGCCGCACCGCTTCCAGATCGCGGCCGACGCGCTGCGCCGCCTCGTCGACCGGTCGCGCTTCGCGATCTCGACGGAGGAGACGCGCTACTACCTGAACGGCATCTATCTCCATGCCGCGCAGTCGGGCGAGCTGCCGGTCCTGCGGGCGGTCGCGACCGACGGGCACCGGCTGGCCCGGGTCGAGATGCCGCTGCCCGAGGGCGCCGCGGGCATGCCCGGCGTGATCGTGCCGCGCAAGACCGTGAACGAGCTGCGCAAGCTCATCGACGAGGTCGGCGCGCCGGTCGCGATCGGCGTGTCGGACGCCAAGATCCGCTTCTCCTTCGAGGGCGCGACGCTGACCTCCAAGCTGATCGACGGCAGCTTCCCCGAGTACGAGCGGGTCATCCCGGCGCACAACGACAAGATCATGGACGCGCCGCGCCAGCCCTTCTTCGAGGCGGTGGACCGCGTGTCGACCATCACCTCCGACAAGGCGCGGGCAGTGAAGCTGCACATCGCCGAGAAGGGGCTGGTGCTGTCCGCGACGAGCGCGGAGACCGGCACCGCGCAGGAGGAGGTCGAGGTGACCTATTCCGCCACGCCGCTGGAGATCGGGTTCAACGCCCGCTACCTGCTCGACATCCTGCAGCAGATCGAGGGCGACGACGCCCGCTTCGCGATGGCCGACGCCGGTTCCCCCACCCTCGTTCAGGACAGCCAGGACGCCTCGGCGCTCTACGTCCTGATGCCGATGCGGGTGTGATCGCGCCGATCCTGTCGAGCGCAGCCGGGAGCGTCGCAGCCAGGTCGGAGGCGGCGCCGGCCGTCGCCGTCACCCGGCTCGACCTGTCGGACTTCCGCTGCTACCGGCAGGCGCGCATCGACCTCGACTCCCGGCCCGTGGCGCTCGCCGGCCCGAATGGCGCCGGCAAGACGAACCTCCTGGAAGCCGTGTCCTTCCTGGCGCCCGGCCGCGGCCTCCGCCGCGCGCGGCTGACCGAGGTCGACCGCATCGGCGGCGGGGCCTGGGCGATGGCGGCCACCGTGCAGACGGCGGCCGGCCCGATCGCGATCGGCACCGGCCGCGACCCCGAGGGCGAGGGCCGCGAACGGCGGCTGGTGCGCATCGACGGCGCCCCCCAGCGCGGCCAGGCCGCCCTGGCCGAGGTGGCCGGCATCGTCTGGCTGACGCCGCAGATGGACCGGTTGTTCCTGGAAAGCGCCGGCGGCCGCCGGCGCTTCGTCGACCGGCTGGTCTATGGCTTCGACCCGGAGCATGCGGGCCGCGTCGCCGCCTACGAGCATGCGCTGCGCGAACGCGGGCGCCTGCTGCGCGAGCGCTCGGGCGACCGCGGCTGGTTCTCGGCGCTGGAGGAACAGATCGCCGGCCAGGGCGTCGCGATCGTGGCGGCCCGGCGCGAGCTCGCCGCCGCCATCGACCGCGCCGCCGCCGAGGGTGTCGGGCCGTTCCCCCGGCCGGCGCTGGCCATGGAGGGGACGGTCGATACCTGGCTCGACGAGGGCCCGGCGCTGGCCGCCGAGGAGCGGCTGCGCGCCATGCTGGCCGCCGGTCGCCGGACCGATGCGGAGACGGGATCGACCGCGGCCGGGCCGCACCGCAGCGACCTCGCCGTGCGCCATGCCGGCAAGGACATGCCGGCCGCGCAATGCTCGACCGGCGAGCAGAAGGCACTGCTGCTGGCGATCGTGCTGGCCGACGTGCGCCTGCAGGCCGCGGCCCGCGGCGTGCCGCCGATCCTGCTGCTGGACGAGGTCGCCGCCCATCTCGACCCCGACCGGCGCAGCCACCTCTACGACGAAATCCTGGCGCTCGGCGTCCAGGCCTGGCTCACCGGCACGGATGCGGAACTCTTCGCGCCGCTCGCCGGGGCCGCACAGCATCTTCGCGTGGCCGACGCCATCGTCACGCCGCGCTGACCGGAGTAGAAAACGACATGTCGAACCCCGATCCCGCCACGTCACCCGAAGATGCCGCCGTCGAGGCGCAGACCGGTGCGGGCCACGCCTACGACGCCAGCTCGATCCAGGTGCTGAAGGGGCTGGAGGCGGTGCGCAAGCGGCCGGGCATGTATATCGGCGACACCGACGACGGCTCCGGCCTGCACCACATGGTCTACGAGGTCGTCGACAACGCCATCGACGAGGCGCTGGCCGGCCATGCCGACCGGGTCAACGTCGTGCTCAACGCCGACGGGTCGGTCACGGTCGACGACAATGGCCGCGGCATCCCCGTCGACCTGCATGCCGAGGAGGGCGTGTCCGCGGCCGAGGTCATCATGACCCAGCTCCATGCCGGCGGGAAGTTCAACCAGAACTCGTACAAGGTCTCGGGCGGCCTGCACGGCGTCGGCGTCTCGGTCGTCAATGCGCTGTCCGAACGGCTGGACCTGCGCATCTGGCGCGACGGGCTGGAGCATCGCATGTCCTTCAGCCACGGCGACCGGGTCGAGCCCCTGGCCGTCGTCGGACCGACCGACCGGCGCGGCACCGAGGTGACCTTCCTGCCGTCGAAGCAGACCTTCACCAAGACCGAGTTCGACTTCGCCACGCTGGAACACCGCCTGCGCGAGCTCGCCTTCCTCAATTCGGGCGTGACGCTGGTCCTGCGCGATGCCCGCGGCGTCGACGGCAAGACCGAGACCTTCCACTACGACGGCGGCATCGCCGCCTTCGTCCAGTGGCTCGACCGTTCGAAGAAGGGCGAGCACCGCACGCCGATCGCCGTCGGCGGCGACCGCGACGGGGTGACCGTCGACATCGCGCTGCAGTGGAACGACAGCTTCCACGAGACGATGCTGTGCTTCACCAACAACATCCCGCAGCGCGACGGCGGCACCCACCTGGCCGGCTTCCGCGCGGCCCTGACCCGGTCGGTCAACGCCTATGCCCAGGAGAGCGGCCTCGCCAAGAAGGAGAAGCTGCAGCTCACCGGCGAGGACATGCGCGAGGGGCTGACCTGCGTCCTCTCGATCAAGGTGCCGGACCCGAAATTCTCGTCGCAGACCAAGGACAAGCTGGTCTCGTCCGAGGTCCGGCCGGCGGTCGAGGCGGTCGCCGGCGACCGGCTGCGGCAATGGCTGGAGGAACACCCGGGCGAAGCGAAGATCATCGTCGAGAAGATGTACCGGGCGGCCGCCGCCCGCGAGGCGGCGCGCAAGGCGCGCGAGATTGCCCGCGGCCCCAAGGGCCTCGGCCTCGGCAGCCTGCCCGGCAAGCTCGCCGACTGCCAGGAGAAGGATCCCGCCCAGTCCGAGCTGTTTCTCGTCGAGGGCGATTCGGCCGGCGGCTCGGCCAAGCAGGGTCGTGATCGCCGCTTCCAGGCGATCCTGCCGCTGCGCGGCAAGATCCTCAACGTCGAGCGGGTCCGCTTCGACAAGATGCTGAGTTCGCAGGAGATCACGACGCTGATCACCGCGCTCGGCACCGGCATCGGTTCGGACGACGTCAAGAACGGCGGCTTCGACCTCGCCAAGCTGCGCTACCACAAGATCATCATCATGACGGACGCCGACGTCGACGGCAGCCACATCCGCACGCTGCTGCTGACCTTCTTCTTCCGCCAGATGCCGGCCCTGTTCGAGGGCGGCTACATCTACATCGCCCAGCCCCCGCTCTATCGCGCCAAGCGCGGCAACTCGGCCGTCTATCTCAAGGACGACCGGGCGCTCGACGAGTACCTCGTGACCGCCGGGCTCGACGATGCGGTCTTCGACCAGCATGACGGCGCCCGCCGCATCGGCGCCGATCTGCGGGCCCTGGTCGACGAGGCCCGCCAGGCGCGCGCGTTCATGGTGCCGCTCGCCCGCCGGATCGGCCATCTGCCGACGATCGAGCAGGCGGCGATCGCGGGCGTGCTGACGCCGGAGAGCCTCGCCGACCCGGCCGCGGCCGCCGCCCGCGTCGCCGAGCGCCTCAACATGCTGGCGCCCGAGCTGGAGCGGACCTGGATCGGCCATGCACTGGAGGACGGGTTCGCCGTGCAGCGCGTCGTGCGCGGCGTCGCCGAGCGCTATGTGGTCGAGGCGTCGCTGGTCGCCTCGGGCGAGGCGCGACGGCTCGCTGCGATGGCGGGCGACCTCGCCGGAAGCTTCGCCGGGGCCGGCACGCTGCGGATCAAGGATCGCGCCATCCCCGTCGCCGGTCCGCTGTCGCTGGTCGAGGGGGTCCTGGCCGAGGGGCGGCGCGGCGTCACCACCCAGCGCTACAAGGGCCTGGGGGAGATGAACCCCGACCAGCTCTGGGAGACCACGCTCGACCCCAACGCCCGCGCCCTGCTGCAGGTGAAGATCAGCGACGCCATCGAGGCCGAGCAGGTCTTCTCGACGCTGATGGGCGACGTCGTCGAGCCGCGCCGCGACTTCATCCAGGAGAACGCGCTGAAGGTGGCCAACCTTGACGTCTGAGGGCGCCGCCGACGCCATCACCGCCATCCTGACGGTCTGGAAGCGCGCCACCCTCGACCGCCAGCTCGCGGCGCTGCGCGCCCAGAGCCGGCCGCCGGCCGAGATATGGATCTATCATTGCGGCGAGCATGTCGATCCCGAGCCGGTGGTCCGCGCCATCGACTGGGCGCGGGTCAACTATGTCCGCTCCGAGCACGATCTCGGCTTCTTCGGCCGCTTCGCGCTGGCGACGATGGTGCGGACCCCGCTCGCCACGGTGATCGACGACGACATGATCCCGGGGCCGGAGTGGCTGGCCTGGGCGACGGACCGGCACCGCCACTACAAGGCCGTGATCTCGGCCCAGGGCTGCATCCTGCCGCGGCGCTCGACCGATCCCCGGAACGGCCTCTACCCGGCCAGCCTCGGCCGGGTCGCCGAGGACATCATCGTCGATTTCGGCTGCTGCTCCTGGTTCTTCCGCAGCGAGTGGGCGCGGGCCATGTGGTCGATCCCGCCGATCCACCTGCGCAATGCCGAGGACATGCATTTCGCCGCCACCTTGCGCCGCCATGGCATCCGCACCGTGGTGCCCCGACAGGAGCCGCCCGGCCGCACCGCCAACCTCTTTCCCGCGCTCGGCCATGACGAGCATGCCGCCTATCTCGACCGCCAGCGCTATGCCGTCGAGCGCAGCGTCACGCTGAATTATCTGCGGGCGTCGGGCTGGCGCCTGCTCACGGAGGGGGAGCCGCGCGCTCCCGCGGCGTCATGACGGCACGCCCCGGACCACCCCAGCCCGGCCCCTATTCCGTGCTGCTGACCGGCGGCGAGGCCGGCGCTCTGGCCGACCAGCTGGCGGCGCTCGGCCGCCAGACGATGCGGCCGGCCGAAGCCTGGATCCTGCAGCCCGACCACGACCCGGCTGCCGCCGCGCTCGCCGACGCCAAGGCCTCGCCGGCGGTGCGGGTCATCCGGCAGGATCTCGCCCCGCCGCGCTGGGCGCCGCTGGTCTTCGCCTGGTTCATGCCCGATTCCTACACCCTGCTGCTGGCGCCAGGCGTGCGGCCGGCGCCGCATTTCGCCGAAACGGCACTCGCGGCCATGCGGCGGCAGCGGGCCGTGATCTGCCCCCATGGTCGACGCGGCGAGAATCCCGTGCCGCCCGGAGCGGAGGACCAGACGGTCGATACCGGCGCCGACGGCTGGTTCTTCGAAACCCACTGGATCCGCCACGCCTGGGCACGGCCGCCGGCCGACCTCGACGGCGACGCGATGGCGGCCTTCACCCTGGCACTGCGCCGTGCCGGCGTTCCCTTCGCGGTGCCGGCCCTGCCGGCCGGCGCCGGGGACCACTTGCTGGGATAGGGCGCGGGGGCGGTGGCGAGCGAACGGCTGGCCGTCCTCGCCCGGCCCCACGGCCGCGCGGATGCCCTGCGCGCCATCGACCGGGTGCGGCGGCGCTTCGACCCGCGCCATGGCGCCGTGCCGGCCCATGTCACCCTGGTTTTCCCGACCGCGGCGCCGCGCGCCGATGCCCGGCGGCACGTCCTCGGGGCGGTCCTGGGTGGCGCCGTCCGCTGCCGCCTCGGAGCGGCTGAGCTGCTGCGGACCGGGCCTCGGGGATGGTACGTCCTGCTGCCCGTCGACCAGGGTGCGGCGGCCGTCGCGCGGCTCCATCACGCCCTCTCGCGTCCGCCCCTCGCCGGCAACCGCCTGGGGACGGCGCCCTTCCGCCCGCACCTCACCGTCGCGGCCGGCCTCGACCTCGCGTCCGCGCGGCGCGTGCGGCGGCTGGCGCGGCCGTCGCGCGGCGCCGTCCTCACCCTGACGGAGATCGAGCTGGTCGCCTGGGACGGGCGGCGCCTGCGGCACCTCGCCCAGCGCGCCCTCGGCCGGGGCGGCCCTCAGCCGGGACGCCCTCAGCCGGGGCGGAAGACCGGCGGCCGCTTCTCGTGCCAGGCCCTGACGCCCTCGGCGGCGTCCTCGGACTGGATGCTCTCGGAATAGGCAGCGTCGGCCGCGGCGCGGTCGAGTGCGCCGCGGGCAATCGAATTCAGCGTCCGCTTCATGCCGACGATGGCGCGCGGCGAGCCGACGGCGAGCTGCTCCACCAGCCCGTCGATGCGCGCGCCCAGCCCGTCCGCCGGCACCACCTCGTCGAGATAGCCGACCGCCCGCATCGCGGCCGCGTCCAGCGTCTCGCCGGCGAGGAAGAGGCGCTTGGCCGCGGCCAGCCCCAGCCGCTCGACATAGCGACGCTGGCCGGTCGCGTAATATTGCAGGCCGAGCCGTGCCGCCGGCATGAACATGCGCGCGCCCTCGACGCCGATGCGGAAGTCGCAGGCGAGTGCCAGGTCGGTGCCGCCGCCGAAGACCCCGCCGTTGAGCGCGGCGATGGTCGGCAGCGGCAGGTCCTCCAGCCGGTCGACGACGTCTCCGAAGAGCGGCGGGGAATCGGCGCCGCCGACCGGCATCCGGCCGCGCGCGAGCGCGCCGATGTCGTAGCCGGCGCAGAAGGTGCGGCCGGTGCCCGTCAGCACCAGCACGCGCACCGCCGGGTCGGCGGCGGCCGCGGCGAAATGCTCCATGAGGACGCGCAGATCGTCCGGCTCGATGCGATTGTGCTGGGCCGGGCGGTTGAGGCGGACGGTCGCGCGGGCGCCCTCGACGGTGAGCACGGGCGGGGAAGCGGGCTGGTCTGCGGCCGACATGACGGGCTCCGGTTGGGTCGCCCGGCGCTACCACGCGCGCCGGGACGCAAGCAATGAATTCCGGAAAATTTCAATATCTTGACAGCCTATCCTCCCATGGACCTAGATATGGGGCCGCCCACGGGTGGGGTCGGCGGCGTATCGGTGTGCCGCCGGACCGGACGGTATCAGGGGGACAGCAATGGACGGCGATTTCCGGGCGCTTCGGGTCGGGCGGGTCACGATCGACCCGACGCGCGATGCGCTCCTGACCGACTTCGGCAAGGCGACGCTCGACGACCGCTACCTGTTGCCGGGCGAGACCTACCAGTCGCTGTTCGCCCGCGTCGCCGACGCCTATGCCGACGATGCCGAACACGCCCAGCGCCTCTATGGCTACATCAGCCGCCTGTGGTTCATGCCGGCGACGCCCGTGCTGTCGAACGGCGGCACCGGCCGCGGCCTGCCGATCTCCTGCTACCTCAACTCGGTCGGCGACAGCCTCGACGAGATCGTCGCCACCTGGAACGAGAATGTCTGGCTGTCGGCCCGCGGCGGCGGCATCGGTACCTACTGGGGCCGGGTGCGCGGCATCGGCGAGCCGGTCGGGCTGAACGGCAAGACCTCGGGGATCATCCCCTTCATCCGCGTCATGGATTCGCTGACCTTGGCGATCAGCCAGGGCTCGCTGCGGCGCGGCTCGGCCGCCGTATACCTCGACGTCGACCATCCGGAGATCGAGGAGTTCATCGAGATCCGCAAGGCGTCGGGCGACTTCAACCGCAAGTCCCTCAACCTGCACCATGGCGTGCTGCTGACCGACGCCTTCATGGAGGCCGTGCGCGACGGCACCGACTTCCCGCTGCGGAGCCCGCGCACCCGCGAGGTCATGTCGCGGGTCGACGCGCGCGCCCTCTTCCAGCGCATCGTCGAGACGCGGATCGCCACCGGCGAGCCCTATGTCGTCTTCATCGACACGGTGAACCGCGCCCTGCCCCAGCACCAGCGCGAGCTCGGCCTCGCCGTCACCACCTCCAACCTGTGCAGCGAGATCACGCTGGCGACGGGCCCCGACCACCTCGGCAACGAGCGCACCGCGGTCTGCTGCCTCTCCTCGCTCAACTGCGAGACCTGGGAGGAGTGGAAGGGCGAGCGCCACTTCATCGAGGACGTCATGCGCTTCCTCGACAACGTGCTGCAGGACTTCATCGACCGCGCGCCCGACGCGATGGCGCGGGCCAAGTACAGCGCCATGCGCGAGCGCTCGGTCGGCCTCGGCGTCATGGGCTTCCACAGCTTCCTCCAGGGCATGGGCATCCCGCTCGAGAGCGCGCTCGGCAAGTCCTGGAACATGCGCATCTTCCGCCACATCAAGGAGCGCGCCGACGCCGCCTCGATGATGCTGGCGGTCGAGCGCGGCCCCTGCCTCGACGCGGCCGACACCGGCGCGATGGAGCGCTTCAGCCACAAGATCGCGATCGCGCCGACGGCGTCGATCTCGATCATCTGCGGCGGCACCTCGGCCGGCATCGAGCCGATCCCCGCCAACCTCTACACCCACAAGACGCTATCGGGCTCGTTCGCGGTCAAGAACCGGCACCTGGAGGCGCTGCTGCGCCGGAAGGGCCAGGACCGGCCGGAGGTCTGGCACTCGATCCTGGAGCACGAGGGCTCGGTCCAGCATCTCGACTGCCTCGACGAGGACGAGAAGGCCTGCTTCCGCACCGCCTTCGAGATCGACCAGCGCTGGCTGCTCGAGTTCGCGGCCGACCGCACGCCCTACATATGCCAGTCGACCTCGCTCAACCTCTTCCTGCCGGGCGACGCCGAGAAGTGGGACCTGCTGATGCTGCACTACCGGGCGTGGGAGATGGGGCTGAAGAGCCTCTATTACTGCCGCTCGAAGAGCGTGCAGCGCGCGGCCTTCGCGGGCGGGGTCGAGGCAGACAACACGATCGACCGCCGTCGGCTGCTGGCCGAGATCCGCGACTACGACGAGTGCCTGGCCTGCCAGTAGGCGCCAGGCCGCATTCCCGGAGGGAAGGAGACAACCATGCGCTGCGAGATCCGTCTGCTGCGGCCCGAGATGCTCGCCCGCTTCGGCATGCCCGGATATCAGAGCGCGATGGCGGCCGGCATCGACCTCGTCGCCTGCCTGGAGCGGCCCCTGGTGCTCTACCCGCAGGCCCCCGCGATCCTCGTGCCGACCGGCATCGCGATCCACATGGCCGAGCCCAGCGTCGCCGCCATGATCTATCCGCGCTCGGGCCTCGCCCACCGCAAGGGGCTGGTGCTGGGCAACGGCGTCGCCGTCATCGACGCGGACTACCAGGGCGAGATCATGGTCTCGGTCTGGAACCGCAACCCGCCGTCGGAGACGGAGACCGTGACCGTCCATCCCGGCGACCGCATCGCGCAGATGGTGTTCGTGCCCATCCTGCGGCCCGAATTCGCCATCGTCTCCGGCTTCTCGTCGGCCTCCGACCGCGGCACCGGGGGCTTCGGCTCGACCGGCGTCGCCGCCGCCTGATCCACCTCTCTCCGCACCCGGAAGCCCGATGCCCCTCCTGTCCGCCCGCAAGCTCTACAAGCCCTTCGAGTATCCCTGGGCCTACGAATTCTGGAAGCGCCAGCAGCAGATCCACTGGATGCCGGAGGAGATTCCGCTCGGCGAGGACTGCCGCGACTGGGCACGCAAGCTGACGCCGCACGAGCGCAACCTCCTGACGCAGATCTTCCGCTTCTTCACCCAGGCGGACGTCGAGGTGCAGGACTGCTACCACGAGCGCTACGGCCGGGTGTTCAAGCCGACCGAGATCAAGATGATGCTGACGGCGTTCTCCAACATGGAGACGATCCACATCGCCGCCTACAGCCATCTGCTCGACACGATCGGCATGCCGGAATCGGAGTACGGCGCCTTCCTGCAGCACCGCGAGATGGCGGCCAAGCACGACTACATGCAGAATTTCGGCGTCGACAGCGACGCCGACATCGCGCGCACGCTGGCCATGTTCGGCGCCTTCACCGAGGGGCTGCAGCTCTTCGCCAGCTTCGCGATGCTGATGAACTTCCCCCGCTTCAACAAGATGAAGGGGATGGGCCAGATCGTCTCCTGGTCGGTGCGCGACGAGAGCCTGCATTGCGAGGGCATCGTGCGCCTGTTCCACGCCTTCGCGCGCGAGACGGGCTGCCTCACCCGCGCCGTCAAGGACGACATCGTCGAGTGCTGTCGCCACGTCGTCGGCCTCGAGGACGACTTCATCGACCTCGCCTTCGAGATGGGCCCGGTCCAGGGCATGACCGCCGCCGACCTCAAGCGTTATATCCGCTACATCGCCGACTGGCGCCTGAAGCAGCTCGGCCTGCCCGCCATGTTCCATATCGAGCAGCACCCCCTGCCCTGGCTGACGGCGATCCTGAACGGCGTCGAACACGCCAACTTCTTCGAGACCCGCTCGACGGAATACTCCAAGGCCGCCACCCGCGGCGACTGGTCGGCGACCTGGACCCGCTTCGACCAGCGCCAGCAGGCGCGGACGAGCCTGTTCGAGCCGCAGGAGGCGGACGCCGCCGAGTAGGCTTGCGTCTGGGTCGACGCCTCCGCGGCCGACGGCGCTCGCGCCCGTTCGTGCGCCCTTCGACTGCTCGTTCCGCTACGCTCCACTCCGCGCTCAGGACAAGTCTGTTCTGATTCAATTGGTTATGGAAGGCCCCTGTCCTGAGCGCGAGCGCCAGCGAGCGGTCGAAGGACGCAACGGCGGCGGCCCGCCCACACCGCCTCGACCGCGACGGTGCGAGGGGTTAGCATCGGGGCATTCCCGTCTTCCCGCCCTGTCCCGAGGGACCCCGCATCATGAAGATCGAACCCAGGATCGCCGCCTGGCATGACGAGCTGACCGGCATCCGACGCGACATCCACGC
Source organism: Allostella sp. ATCC 35155 (assembly GCA_006738865.1). Classification (GTDB taxonomy): domain Bacteria; phylum Pseudomonadota; class Alphaproteobacteria; order ATCC43930; family Allostellaceae; genus Allostella. Next base: position 929,830 of record AP019701.1, on the reverse strand, counting down.
CCATCCCGAGCTCGGATTCGAGGAGGAGCGGACCAGCGCCATCGTCGCGGCCAAGCTGCGCGAGTATGGCTGCGAGGTGACGACGGGCATCGCCAAGACCGGCGTCGTCGGGACCATCCGGGTCGGCAACAGCCCGGCCTCGGTCGGCCTGCGCGCCGACATGGACTGCCTGCCGATGCAGGAGACCAACACCTTCCCCCACGCCTCCAAGTTCAAGGGGCGGATGCATGGCTGCGGCCATGACGGGCACACGACGATGCTGCTGGGCGCGGCGAAGTACCTCGCCGAGACGCGCAACTTCCAGGGCACCGTCCACCTGATCTTCCAGCCGGCCGAGGAGGGCCAGGGCGGTGGCCGGGTGATGGTCGAGGAAGGGCTGTTCGACAAGTTCCCGTGCGATGCGGTCTTCGCCATGCACAACTGGCCGGTGCTGGAGGCGGGCAAGTTCCAGGTCCGCCCCGGCCCGATGCTGGCGGGCGGCATGCGCTTCGACATCACCGTGAAGGGCAAGGGCACGCACGGCGCCAAGCCCGAGACCGGCGTCGACCCCGTCATCACCGCCGCCCACATCGCGACCGCCGCCCAGAGCATCGTCTCGCGCACGATGAGCCCGCACGACCCGGTCGTGCTGTCGGTGACGCAGATCCATGCCGGCGACGCCTACAACGTCATCCCCGAGACGGCCGTGCTGCGCGGCACCATCCGCTGCTTCACCGAGGAGGCGCGCGAGAAGGTGCGCGCCACCTTCACCCGCATCGCCCGCGAGATGGCGGCCGCCTTCGGCGCCGAGGTCGTGGTCGACATCAAGGACGGCTATCCGCCGCTGGTGAACGACGAGAAGGAGGCGGGCTTCCTCGCCGATGTCGCGACCGAGATCGTCGGGGCGGAGAATGTCGAGCGCAACGGCCCGCGCATCATGGGGTCGGAGGACTTCTCCTACATGCTGCAGCGGGTGCCGGGCGCCTTCGTCATGCTGGGCCAGGGCGGCGGCACCCATGGCTCGGGCCACACCTCCTGCGAGGTCCACAATCCCGGCTACGACTTCAACGACGATGTCCTGCCGCTGGGCGCCACCCTCTTCGCGCGGCTGGTCGAGAAGAAGCTGTCCCCCGAGACGGCGGCCTGACGGGAGCGATCGACCATGAACATCGAGCCCCGCATCGCCGCCATCCACGAGGACATGATCCGCTGGCGGCGCGACATCCATGCCCATCCCGAACTGGGATTCGAGGAGGAGCGCACCGCCGGCATCGTCGCCGACAAGCTGCGCGAGTTCGGCTGCGAGGTGACGACCGGCATCGCCAAGACCGGCGTCGTCGGCACCATCCGGGTCGGCAACAGCCCGGCGTCGGTCGGCCTGCGCGCCGACATGGACTGCCTGCCGATGCAGGAGATCAACACCTTCGAGCATGCCTCGAAGTACCCCGGCAAGATGCATGGCTGCGGCCATGACGGGCACACGACGATGCTGCTGGGCGCGGCGAAGTACCTCGCCGAGACGCGCAACTTCCAGGGCACTGTCCACCTCATCTTCCAGCCGGCCGAGGAAGGCGGCGGCGGCGGGCGCGTGATGGTGGAAGAAGGGCTGTTTCAAAAGTTCCCCTGCGACGCCATCTTCGCCATGCACAACCGGCCGAGCCTGCCGGTCGGCCAGTTCGCGATCCGGCCCGGCCCGATGCTGGCCGGCGGCTGCCGCTTTGAGATCCGCATCAAGGGCAAGGGCGCCCATGGCGCGCGGCCCGAGACGGGGATCGACCCGGTGCTGGTGGCGGCCCACATCGTCGGCGCGGCCCAGACCATCGTCTCGCGTACGACCAGCCCGCACGAGCCGGTCGTCGTCAGCTTCACCCAGATCCATGCCGGCGACGCCTACAACGTCATCCCCGAGCGCGCGGTGCTGCGCGGCACCATCCGCTGCTACAGCAACGCGGTGCGCGAGCAGGTGACGGGTGCGCTGGCCCGTGTCGCCCGCGAGGTCGCGGCCGCTTTCGGGGCCGAGGCCGAGCCCGACATCCGCCCGGGATATCCGCCGCTGGTCAACGACGCCACGGAGGCCGCCTTCATGGCCGACGTCGCCGTCAGCCTGGTCGGCGAGGAGAACGTGCAGCGCAACGGCCCGCGGGTCATGGGGTCGGAGGACTTCTCCTACATGCTGGAGGCGGTGCCCGGCGCCTTCATCCTGTCGGGCCAGGGCGGCGGCCACAGCGGCAGCGGGCACATCGGCGGTCCGGGCGGCTGCGAGCTGCACAACCCCGGCTACGACTTCAACGACGAGCTGTTGCCGCTCGGCGCCACCCTCTTCGCCCGGGTCGTCGAAGCCAAGCTCGCCCCCAAGAGCGCCTGAAGGACCATCATCCGATGAAGCCCGGCCCCATGAAGATCGACCCGCTGATCCAGTCCTGGCACGCGGAGATGACCGCCGTGCGGCGCGACATCCATGCCCATCCCGAGCTCGGGTTCGAGGAGGAGCGGACGTCCGCCATCGTCGCCGAGAAGCTGCGCGAATATGGCTGCGAGGTGACGACCGGCATCGCCAAGACCGGCGTCGTCGGCACCATCCGCGTCGGCAACAGCCCGAACTCGATCGGCTTGCGCGCCGACATGGACTGCCTGCCGATGCACGAGACCAACACCTTCGCGCACGCCTCGAAATATCCCGGCCGGATGCATGGCTGCGGCCATGACGGGCACACGGCGATGCTTCTGACGGCCGCGCGCTACCTCTCCGAGACGCGGAAGTTCCAGGGCACCGTGCACTTCATCTTCCAGCCGGCCGAGGAAGGCCCCGGCGGCGGGCGGGTCATGGTGGAAGAGGGGTTGTTTCAGAAGTTCCCCTGCGATTCGGTGTTCGGGATGCACAACCGGCCGAGCCTGCCGGTCGGCACGTTCCAGATCCGCTCCGGCCCGATGATGGCCGGCGCCGGCAGCTTCGACATCACCATCAAGGGCAAGGGCACCCACGGGGCGCGGCCGGAATCGGGCATCGACCCGGTGGTCGTCGCCGCGCACATCGTGACCGCCGCCCAGACCATCCGCTCGCGCACGCTCTCGCCGCACGATCCCGCCGTGCTCAGCATCACCCAGGTCCATGCCGGCGACGCCTACAACGTCATCCCCGAGACGGCGGTGCTGCGCGGCACCATCCGCGCCTTCCGCCAGGAGGTGATGGACGCGCAGATGCAGGGGCTGGCGCGGATCGCGACCCAGGTCGCCGCCGCCTACGGCGCGATGGCCCATTGCGACATCCGCCAAGGCTATCCGCCGCTGGTCAACCATGCCGCGGAAACGGCCTTCATCGCCGACGTCGCCGCGACGCTGGTCGGCGAGGAGAACGTCAACCGCAACGGCGCGCTCGTCATGGGGTCGGAGGATTTCTCCTACATGCTGAACGCGGTGCCGGGCGCCTTCATCCTGACCGGCCAGGGCGGGTCCGGCGACCATGGCGGCAGCTGCGAGGTCCACAACCCCGGCTACGACTTCAACGACGAGGTGCTGCCGCTGGGCGCGACGCTGTTCGCCAGGCTGGTCGAGGCCAAGCTCGGCACCGCCGCATCCTGACCGGAACCAAGAGGGAGAATCCGATGGGCAAGGACATCGAACTGAACGCCAAGGACGGCCACAAGCTGGCCGCCTACCGGGCCGACCCCGCTGGTAAGCCGAAGGCCGGCATGGTCGTGATCCAGGAGATATTCGGCGTCAACCACCACATGCGCAACGTGACCGACCGCTATGCCGCGGCCGGCTATGCCGCCGTGGCGCCGGCGCTCTTCGACCGCGTCCAGCGCGGCGTCTCGCTCGGCTACGAGGCAGACGACATCGCGGCCGGCCGAGACATCCGCGCCAAGACGGATTGGGACGCGGTGGTCGCCGACGTCGCCGCGGCCGTGGCCCTGCTCGCGGACGAAGGGCTGAAGGTCGGCACGGTCGGCTTCTGCTGGGGGGGCTCCGTCTCCTACCTCGCCGCGGCGCGGCTGCGGGTGCAGGCGTCGGTCGGCTATTACGGCGGCCAGATCGTGCCCTTCCTCGGCGAGGCGCCGAGGGCGCCGACCATGCTGCATTTCGGCGACCGCGACGGCGGCATTCCCCTGTCGGACGTGCTGAAGATCGCGCGCGCCCACCCGGACGTCGAAATCCACGTCTATCCGGCCGGCCACGGCTTCGCCTGCGACGAGCGCAAGGACTTCACCCCCGCCTGCGCCGACCAGGCGTGGGAGCGCACGCAGGCATTCTTCGCCAGGCATCTCGGCTGAGACTTCCCCGGTTTTCCGGGGCGATAGCGAAGAACGGCCGGGGCAAGCCCCGGCCGTTCCGCATTGCGGCGACGTCGTCGCTCAGATGATGACGAAGTCTCCCGAGTTCCCTCCGTTGGGGCCCTCGTCGAACTGGGACAGCTGGTTGATCGCCGTGATGTTGTTGAAGGTGGCGATCAGCCGCGCGCCATCGGTCGAGATCATGGAGGTGTCGAACCAGATCTCGCCGCGGCTCGTGCCGGCGTTGAAGAAGATGTAGAAGCCGGGCTTGTCCGTGTCGGCCGCACCCACCGAGAGGAAGGTGTCGAACGAGCCGATCGAGTAGCTGGTACCCGTCGCGATCAGCAGGTTGTCGTTGGCCGTCGCGCTGTCGCCGGCTGTGCCCCTGTAGCCGTCGATCGCCGACACGTCCGAGAACGCGTTGCCGTCGAAGGCCAGCTTGTCGAGGCCGCCCGTGAAGTCCTGGATGACGTCGGGATAGGCCTCGCTGTTCCAGCCGTGGCGATGCCGGAACACATCCGCGCCGCCATTGCCCGTCAGCAGATCCGGCCCGTCGCTGCCCTGCAGCGTGTCCGCCCCTTCGCCGCCGGTCAGCTGGACGTCGTCACCGGGAACCGTGCCGGGGTCGCCGTCCGGCGGGTCCACGTCTCCGACGATGAAGTCTCCGGAGTTGCCGCCGTTGGCGCCCTCGTCGAACTGGGCCAACTGGTTGACCGCCGTGATGTTGTTGAAGGTGGCGATCAGCCGCGCGCCGTCGGTCGACACCATCGAGGTGTCGAACCAGATCTCGCCGCGGCTCGTGCCGGCGTTGAAGAAGATGTAGAAGCCTGGCTTGTCGGTATCGGCCGCACCCACCGAGAGGAAGGTGTCGAAGGAGCCGATCGAGTAGCCGGCACCCGTCGCGATCAGCAGGTTGTCGTTGGCCGTCGCGCTGTCGCCGGCCGTGCCCCTGTAGCCGTCGATCGCCGACACGTCCGAGAACGCGTTGCCGTCGAAGGCCAGCTTGTCGAGGCCGCCCGTGAAATCCTGGATGACGTCGGGATAGGCCTCGCTGTTCCAGCCGTGGCGATGCCGGAACACATCCGCGCCGCCATTGCCCGTCAGCAGATCCGGCCCGTCGCTGCCCTGCAGCGTGTCCGCCCCTTCGCCGCCGGTCAGCTGGACGTCGTCACCGGGAACCGTGCCGGGGTCGCCGTCCGGCGGATCGGTGTCGCCATCCGGCGGATCGGTGTCGCCGTCCGGCGGGTCGGGGTCGCCGTCCGGCGGGTCGGTGTCGCCGTCCGGCGGGTCGGTGTCGCCGTCCGGGGGGTCGGTGTCGCCGTCCGGGGGATCGGTGTCGCCGTCCGGCGGATCGGTGTCGCCGTCCGGGGGGTCGGTGTCGCCGTCCGGGGGGTCGGTGTCGCCGTCCGGGGGATCGGTGTCGCCGTCCGGAGGATCGGTGTCGCCGTCCGGGGGGTCGGTGTCGCCGTCCGGGGGATCGGTGTCGCCGTTCGGGGGGTCGGAGTCATCGACGACGAAGTCTCCGGAATTGCTCCCATTGGGGCCTTCGTCGAACTGGGCCAGCTGGTTGGCCGCCGTGATGTTGTTGAAGGTGGCGATCAGCACCGCGCCGTCGGTCGACACCATCGAGGTGTCGAACCAGATCTCGCCGCGGTTCGCGGTCGCGTTGAAGAAGATGTAGAAGCCCGGCTTGTCGGTGTCGGCGGTTCCCACCGAGAGGAAGGTGTCGAACGAGCCGATCGAGTAGCTGTTGTCTGTCCCGATGAGCAGGTTGTCGCCGGCCGTCGCATTGTCGCCGACCGAACCCTTGTAGCCGTCGATCGCCGACACGTCCGAGAAGGCGCTGCTGTCGAAGGCCAGCTTGTCGACGCCGCCCGTGAAGTCCTGGATGACGTCGGGATAAGCCTCGCTGTTCCAGCTGTAGGTATTGCGGAACACATCTGCACCGCCATTGCCCCGCAGCAGGTCCGAGCCGAAACCACCGATGATCGTGTCGGCGAGGGCGCCGCCAGTCAGTGTGTCGCCGCCGCTTCCCCCGTCGATCACGAAGTGCCCGTCGGTTTCGCGCGAGCCGTCGAACAAGTCGGCACCCCCGAAGTCGCTGACGAAAAGGGTGGCGCCGACGTCGACGTTGCCGTCGGCGAAAATGACCGAATCATCGTTTCCGCTGAAATGGACGCTCTCGACGTTCTCGATCGACTGGTCACGCAGGGACAGGATGGTCTGGCCGGATGCCTGGAACCGATCATCACCGGCCCCACCATCGATGGCATCCGTGATGAAGACGCCGCGACCAAACTCGACCACATCATCCCCTTCTCCGCCCGATACGGCCACTTGGGTCTTGGGCAGTATCTGGAGACCCGCAGCGTCGAAGAAATCCTCGACCCGGAGATAGTCGTCGCCGAACCCGCCGATCAGCAGCTTGTCGCCGGCCGCACCGTTCTCGACCATGACAGAGTCGGCGCCATTGCCGCCGTCGAGCGTGTCCGAGCTGGCGTTGGTCGCCCTGATCAGGTCGTCGCCATCTTGTCCGAAGACCTGAATGTCGCCGGAGTTGGCTTCCAGAGAGGCATGGTCGTTGTCGTCGCCGAGATAGACGACATGATCTCCAGGCGTGAACAGGATGTTCACCTGATCCTGCATCCTGTCCATGTAGACCAGCTTGTCACCGGTATCGCTGTCACCGATCGTGACCGTGTCGTTGCCGTTGCCGGCGAACAGCGTGTCGTTGCCGGTGTCGGGATCGAGGATGTCGTTGCCGGCACCGCCATAGAGGATGTCGTTGCCCGACCCGCCATTGACCATGTCGTTGCCGAGGTCGCCCGCGACATTGTCGTTGCCGCCGCCGCCGGAGACCGTGTCGTTCTCCTGGCCGCCATAGAGCGAGTCGTTGCCGGCGCCGCCCGAGATGAAATCCTCACCCTTGTTGCCGTAGATGCGGTCCGCGCCGCTGCCCGTGACGATGGTGTCAGCGCCGCCCAGCCCAAAGACCTGTATCGCCTCGATAACGGTCGACAGCGCCGTCGCGTCGTTGCCGGCGTCGTCCAGCAGCGTGTCCGTCAGACGGTCGCCGACCCAGAGCTGGCCGCCGTTCGACAGCACGATGTTCGAGGAAACCGGCGACGCGTCCGTGCCGCCGACCTGGCGCACGAGCATGTTCGGGATATAGGCGTAGGTGACGTCCGCCGCCGGCAGCGGCGCGCCCGTCGCGTCGCGCGACTTGACGATCGCCAGGTCCGTGCCGTTCTCGACCAGGTCGAACTGGTTCGCCTGGAGCGTCGGATCGGAAATTTGCAGCACGTCCGATCGAAGGTCGAATGTCCGGCCCAGGACCTTCAGATCGAGATTGCTCGTCCCATCCCAACTGATGACCGCCATAAACAACGCCCTGACTGATCTCCATCCCCGATCGCAACCGATCGTTGATGTCGATTATCAGCAGCCGCCGCCGACGGCAACCTTGATTGGAAGATATGGAGGACGAAATCGCGCAGAAGATCCGTTCGAGCTCGCGGGCTCGCGGTTGTGCCTCGGCTGGGGCGTCTCCGGGATTCCGGAGGCGGAAACGAAGAACGGCCGGGGCAAGCCCCGGCCGTTCCGCATTGCGGCGACGTCGTCGCTCAGATGATGACGAAGTCTCCCGAGTTCCCTCCGTTGGGGCCCTCGTCGAACTGGGACAGCTGGTTGATCGCCGTGATGTTGTTGAAGGTGGCGATCAGCCGCGCCCCTTCGGTCGAGATCATGGAGGTGTCGAACCAGATCTCGCCGCGGTTCGTGCTGGCATTGAAGAAGATGTAGAAACCGGGCTTGTCGGTATCGGCGGTACCGATCGAGAGGAAGGTGTCGAACGAGGCGATCGAGTAGCTGTCGCCCGTCGCGATCAGCAGGTTGTCGTTGGCCGTCGCGCTGTCGCCGGCCGTGCCCTTGTAGCCGTCGATCGCCGACACGTCGGCGAACGCGTTGCCGTTGAAGGCCAGCGTGTCGACGGTGCCCGTGAAGTCCTGGATGACGTCGGAATAATGGCCGTCGTCGTTCGGGCGCTCGATCGCGTGGAAGGTGTCGGCGCCGGCGCCGCCCGTCAGCAGGTCCTCGCCGTCGCCGCCGCGGATGCTGTCCGCACCGGCGCCGCCGATCAGCGTGTCGTTGCCCTCATGGCCGTAGAGGATGTAGCCGGACGACGTCTCGCGGCTGGCATCGAGCAGATCGTCGCCGTCATTGCCGTCGGCGTCCTTGACGTTGTTGCCGTCGGCGAAGACGACCGAATCGTTCTCGTCGCTGAACTCGACCGTCTCGATGTTCTCGATCGACTTGTCGCGCAAGGTCAGGATGGTCGAGCCCTCGATGACCAGCCGGTCGCCGTCGGCACCGCCGTCGTTGGCGTCGGTGATGAACAGGCCGCGATAGTAGCGGATGACGTCGTCGCCCTCGCCACCCGACGCTTCCACCTGCGTGTTCGGCAGGATCTGGGCCGACCCGTTGCCCGAGCTGTCGACGATCTCGATCTCGTCGTCGCCGAAGCCGCCGATCAGCACCTTGCGGCCGACCGAGCCGTCGAGCACGACGACATAGTCGTCGTCGTTGCCGCCGTCGAGCGTGTCGGAGCCGGAGTTCTGGGCCACGATCTCGTCGTTGCCGTCTTCGCCGAAGACCTGGACATCACCCGAATTGGCGATGAGATAGGCCTCGTCGTTGTTGTCGCCGAGATAGACGGCGTGGTCGCCGGTCGTCGAGACGATCTGCACCAGGTCCTGCATCTTGTCCATGTAGACAAGCTTGTCGCCGGTGTCGCTGTCGCCGATCGCGACCGTGTCGTTGCCGTTGCCGGCGAACAGCGTGTCGTTGCCGGTGTCGGGATCGAGGATGTCGTTGCCGGCACCGCCATAGAGGATGTCGTTGCCCGACCCGCCATTGACCATGTCGTTGCCGAGATCGCCCGCGACATTGTCGTTGCCGCCGCCGCCGGAGACCGTGTCGTTCTCCTGGCCGCCATAGAGCGAGTCGTTGCCGGCGCCGCCCGAGACGTTGTCCGCCCCGGTGTTGCCGTAGACGCGGTCGTTGCCGTCACCGGTGGTGATCGTGTCCGCGCCGCCCAGGCCCCACACCTGCACCGACTGCAGCTGCGTCGACAGCGCCGTCGCGTCGTTGCCGGCGTCGTCCAGCAGCGTGTCCGTCAGACGGTCGCCGACCCACAGCTGGCCGCCGTTCGACAGCACGATGTTCGAGGAAACCGGCGACGCGTCCGTGCCGCCGACCTGGCGCACGAGCATGTTCGGGATGTAGGCGTAGGTGACGTCCGCCGCCGGCAGCGGTGCGCCCGTCGCGTCGCGCGACTTGACGATCGCCAGGTCCGTGCCGCTCTCGACCAGGTCGAACTGGTTCGCCTGGAGCGACGGATCGGAGATCTGCAGCACGTCCGTGCGGAAATCGAACGTCTGACCCAGGCTCTTCAGGTCGAGGTTGCTCGCCCCATTCCAGCTGATGACCGCCATAAGAAACGCCCCCTAAATCATTGAACCGGCGCCAAGATAGACCCGCCATACTTACCGAGTATCAATTGCAGCGCCGAATCGCAACTATTCTTGGGTCGGACCGGATGCGGAGGGAGCGCTATTCCATTGCATCAGGCTACGGCCCACCGTCTCGACCGGGCCGCTCCAGTCGCCCGGGCGATCCTGGCGCAGGATGCGTGTCGCCGGGTACCAGGGCGAGATCGCGGCGCCGGCGATCCAGTAGGGCGTGACCGGCGGGCCGCGATGGATCATCGCCCATGCCGGCACGCCCAGGGCTCCGGCCATGTGGACCGTGCTGTTGCTCGAGGAGACCACGAGATCGAGTGCTGCGACCTGGGCCGCGAAGCCGTCGAGGTCGGCGAGCGCATCGATCGCCGGATCGCGATGGAGCCGACCCGAAACCGTGCCGTGGGCGCCATACTGGAGATCGACGAAGACGAACCCCTCCCGTTCGAGCAGCGGGGCCAGCATCCCGGGCGGGATCGACTTGGCGTCGGCCAGCGGCGTCCCCCGGCTTTCCCAGGCGATGCCGACGAGCGGGCCGGGGCCCAACGCGCGGTAGCGCCGACGCAGTTCGGCCGAGCGCATGGGATCGGCCCGCAGCCAGGGGCCGCCGCCCGGCAGGCGCCCCGGCTCGAGCCCGAACCAGGCGGGCAGGTCGCCGAGTGCGACTTGCGCCGTGATCGCGCGGTCGGCCGTCGCCGGATGCGGCGGCCAGGCGCGCGCGACCACCTCTACCGCCGGGAAGGAACGGGCGAAGAGCGGGACCAGGCGCCCGTCGACTTCGAGGACGATCCCGAACCCGGCCGCGAGCAAGGCCGGCAGCAGCGCCGCGTGGCGCAAATCCTCGCCGATCCCCTCATGGCTCCACACCAGGATCCGGCCGCCGGGCGCGCGGAGGTCGGTCAGCCGCGGGAACGGAGCCGGCCGGTTGCGAACCCTCGGATGGTGCGCCCGCCAGGCATAATGCGGCCATGCCCGGCGCCACTGCCCCTGTGTCAGGAGATGCACGGCGATCGACCAGTGGATCTCGGCCGGGTCGGGAACCAGTGCCAGCGCGCGGCGATAGTCGCACTCGGCCAGCGGATGGTCGAGCGCCGCCCGCAGATCGGCCCGGTTGACCCACCCGGCCGGGGAATCGGGCGCCCGCTCGATCGCCCAGTCCAGCAGCGCCGCCGCCTCGCCGGCCTCGCCCGCGCGCCACATCAGCCGCGCGAGGTTCGTCGCCAGGACCGGGTGTGGGCAGCGCATCTGGCCGGCGCGCAGCAGCGCCGTCGCGCCGGCGCGGTCGCCCGCGGCCAGCCGCTGTTCCGCCGCCGCCGCGACCGCCTGCGGCGTCGTGCCGCTCACGCCGCCGCGGGAATCGGGTGCTGCCGGTAGTCGGCTTCCTCCGCCAGCCAGCGGTCGCCATAGACGACGGTCTGCCATTCGGCGAACCACGGCCCGCCACGCGTGTAGTGGACCGCGCCCGGCAGCCCCGCGGTCGGCGGGGTGCTCCATCCTTCGAGCCAGTTCCAGCGCTCGGGCACGCTGCCGATCAGCTCGTCCCCCAGCCACTGGAAGCGGTGCAGGAAGGCGCCGGATTCGCGGCTGACCAGTTCCGGCGTCAGCACCCGGTTGGCCGGATGGCCGCAGTTCCACAGCATCAGGCTCGACCAGTTCTTGCGCGGATAGCGGGTCTGCGGAACCCCGTCCATCTTCCAGCTCTCGGTCGGCGCATAGTCATGATGCACGCACATGACCGCGTAGCGTGGATCGCACAACCCGGTGAGATGGGCGATGTCGTCGAGCCAGAGGAAGTCGCAATCGACGAAGAGCGCCCAGCCCTGGAAGCCCCGCAGGTGCGGCACGAGGAAGCGGGTGTAGGTGAATTCGGTGGAGGCCAGCGGATCGGCGGCGCGCGTATAGACGCCGGCGGCGCGCAGATCGGGCTGGCGGATCGGCGCGACCGTCACCGGCACGGTGGCGCGCTTCAGCAGCGAATGGCGGCAGACCTGATAGGCGATGTCTTCCCGGCTGTCCCAGCCGACCATCACGGGAAATGCGTCCGTCATGAGGATCCTCGGATTGCGCCCGGATGCGGGGTTGCGCTGCACCCCTCTCTAGTCCATGGCGGCGGACGGCGCCACATCCCCCGGCCGCGACAAAAAGGAAGGGCCGGGGGATTTCTCCCCCGGCCCAGCCAGTCGTCCCGATCGAGCTTCGGATCAGATGATCACGAAGTCGCCCGAGTTGCCGCCGTTCGGGCCCTCGTCGAACTGCGAGAGCTGGTTGATCGCCGTGATGTTGTTGAAGGTGGCGATCAGCACCGCGCCGTCGGTCGACACCATCGAGGTGTCGAACCAGATCTCGCCGCGGTTCGTGCTGGCATTGAAGAAGATGTAGAAGCCGGGCTTGTCGGTATCGGCCGCACCCACCGAGAGGAAGGTGTCGAACGAGGCGATCGAGTAGCTGTCGCCCGTCGCGATGAGCAGGTTGTCGTTGGCCGAAGCGCTGTCGCCGGCCGTGCCCTTGTAGCCGTCGATCGCCGACACGTCCGAGAACGCGTTGCCGTTGAAGGCCAGCGTGTCGACGTTGCCGGTGAAGTCCTGGATCACGTCGGAATAGGCCGAGCCGTTCCAGGGTTCGATGAACTGGAAGGTATCGGCACCGCCATTGCCGGTGAGCAGGTCTTCGCCGTTGCCGCCGCGGATCTTGTCCGCACCGGCGCCGCCGATCAGCGTGTCGTCACCCTCGTTGCCGTTCAGCGTGTAGGCCGAGGAGGTCTCGCGGCTGGCATCGAGATAGTCCTCGCCGCCATTGCCGTTGACGACCTTGACGTTGTTGCCGTCGGCGAAGACGACATAGTCGCTGTCGGAGCTGAACGAGGCCGTCTCGATGTTCTCGATCGACTTGTCGCGCAGCACCAGGATCGTCTGCTGGTCGAAGTAGATCGAGTCGTTGTCCGAACCACCGTCGTTGGCGTCGGTGATGAACAGGCCACGATTGTAGTAGATGTAGTCGTCGCCCTCGCCGCCCGACGTCGTCACCTGCGTGTTCGGCAGGATCTGCGAGCTGGCGAAGCCGGAGCTGTCGCCGACACTGATCTCGTCGTCGCCGAAGCCGCCGATCAGAACCTTCTGGCCGACCGAGCCGTTCAGGATGGCGACGTAGTCGTCGTCGTTGCCGCCGTCGAGCGTGTCGGAGCCGGAGTTCTGGGCCTCGATGTAGTCGTTGCCCGACTCGCCGAAGACCTGGATGTCGCCCGAGTTCGCCTCGAGATAGGCCTCGTCGTTGTTCTCGCCCAGGTAGACCGTGTGATCGCCCGTAGTCGAGATGATGTTCACCTCGTCCTGCAGCTTATCCATGTAGATAAGCTTGTCGCCGGTGTCGCTGTTGCCGATCGTGACCGTGTCGTTGCCGTTGCCGGCGAAGATCGTGTCGTTGCCGGTGTCGGGATCGAGGATGTCGTTGCCGGCACCGCCATAGAGGATGTCGTTGCCCGACCCGCCATTGACCTGGTCGTTGCCGAGATCGCCCGCGACATTGTCGTTGCCGCCGCCGCCGGAAACCGTGTCGTTCTCCTGGCCGCCATAGAGCGAGTCGTTGCCGGCGCCGCCCGAGACGTTGTCCGCACCCGTGTTGCCGTAGACGCGGTCGTTGCCGTCACCGGTGGTGATGGTGTCCGCGCCGCCCAGGCCCCACACCTGCACCGACTGCAGCTGCGTCGACAGCGCCGTCGCGTCGTTGCCGGCGTCGTCCAGCAGCGTGTCCGTCAGACGGTCGCCGACCCACAGCTGGCCGCCGTTCGACAGCACGATGTTCGAGGAAACCGGCGACGCATCCGTGCCGCCGACCTGGCGCACGAGCATGTTCGGGATGTAGGCATAGGTGACGTCCGCCGCCGGCAGCGGCGCGCCCGTCGCGTCGCGCGACTTGACGATCGCCAGGTCCGTGCCGCTCTCGACCAGGTCGAACTGGTTCGCCTGGAGCGACGGATCGGAAATCTGCAGCACGTCCGTGCGGAAATCGAACGTCTGACCCAGGCTCTTCAGGTCGAGATTGCTCGCCCCATTCCAACTAATAACCGCCATAACTGGCTACCTCCTCGTCTTTCGAATGCTGCCCGTTGATCGTGCCGGGCAACGCCCAGCCGCCGGCTCCCAGTCCGAGAACTAACGCCCCGGAAGATAGGTTTTCGGTTTTGACCAACGCAAGCGATTTCCCCTGGGCCGCCATCGGCCCGCCTCCAGCCCCCCCGGATGTTGCCGCCCGGCAACAAAGGGGCCGTCAATCGCTCGGTCGCACGGAGTGTGCTGCCGGTTCAAAGTGACGGCCATCACAGCCGGTGTCAAGAATCCGCCCGGTACCCGACGGCCCTGCCGGTTGACGGCACGCCCGCAGCCGGGCATTGGTCGCCCGCACCGGCCGGCGCCCCGCCGGCCCCCGCTCCGAGACCTGCCAGAGGCCCAGCTTGTCCCAGCCCGCCGTCGCGCCTGCCGTCGCGGTCGTCACCCGCACCAAGGACCGCGCCGTCCTGCTTCGCCGCGCGATGGAGAGCGTGCTGGCCCAGACTTCCGGCGACTGGGTCCACGTCGTGGTCAATGACGGCGGCGATCCCGCCCCGGTCGACCGGCTGGCAGCTTTCTTCGCCGATCGCTATGCCGGCCGTCTGAAGGTCGTCCACAACCCGCGCTCGCTCGGCATGGAGGCGGCGTCCAATGTCGGCCTGCGGGCGGCCGACAGCCGCTACGTCGTCATCCACGACGACGACGACAGCTGGGAGCCGGAGTTCCTGCAGGCCACCACGGCCTATCTCGACGCCCATGACGGCACGACGATTGCCGGGGTCGTCACCCACAGCGTGCGGATCGACGAGCGGATCGTCGGCGACACGGTCGAGATCGAGCGGCGCAGCCCCTATAACGAGTGGGTGCGCAGCATCACGCTGTTCCGGATGGCCGGCGGCAACATGTTCCCGCCCATCTCCTTCCTGTTCCGGCGGTCGATGCTCGATACGGTCGGCTATTACCGCGAGGATCTGCCCGTCCTCGGCGACTGGGACTTCAACCTGCGCTTCCTCGCCCGCAGCGACATCGGCGTGCTGCCGCGGCCGCTTGCGCTCTACCATCACCGGCCGAGCTCGACCGACCCCGCCTACGCCAATTCGATCTTCGGCGCCCAGGACAAGCATGCTCTCTACGACGCGCTGATCCGCAACGAGCTGATGCGCCGCGACCTCGACGCCGGCAAGGTCGGGCTCGGCACGCTCGTCAATGTCGGCCAGCACCTGTCGCTGCTCGAGCTGAAGCTGAACGCCCTCTTCGATGCCGCGCGCTTCAGCTTCCGCGTGCTCGAGGCGGTGCTGGCGCCCCTGCGCTGGGTCGCCCGCACCTGGCGCCGGCTGACCCGCCGATGACCGCCCGCCCGACCGGACCGGACGGAGGCCGCCGACCGGTCGTCGTCGTCCTCGGCATGCACCGCAGCGGCACCTCGCTGCTGGCGTCCCTGCTCCAGGCGGTGGGAGTCGAACTCGGCCCCGACCTGCTGCTCGACCAGACCCCGGACAATGAGGCCGGCTACTGGGAGCACAAGGAGATCGCCGAGGCCCAGGAGGCGATCCTCTCCCAGCTCGGCCGCACCTGGTACCTGCCGGAGGGCCAGGTTCCCCTGCCCGCCGGCTGGTGGCGCCTGCCGGAGATGCGGCCCCACCGCCGCCGGCTGGCCGACATCGTCCGGCGCGAGACGTCGGAGACCGTCGGGCCGTGGGGTTTCAAGGATCCGCGGACCGTGCGGCTGCTGCCGCTGTGGCTCGACATCTTCGCCGATCTCGGCCCCCAGCTCGGCATCGAGCCCGTCTGGCTGCTGGCCATCCGCAACCCCGAGGCGGTCGCGCAGTCGCTCGCCAAGCGCGACCGGATGAGCATGGCGGCCGCCCAGCTCCTCTGGCTCGACCACACGCTGGACGCCTTCCGCTACGTCGGCGACCGCATCGCCGCCGTCGTCGACTATGACGACTGGTTCGCGCGTCCGCTGGCCACTGCGCGCGCGACGATCGACCGCCTCGGCCTCGCCTGGCCGGCCGACGATGCCGCACTGGACGCCGCCGTCGGCCGCATCGTGCGCGCCGATCTCCGCCACGGTCGCGGCCAGCAGCCCGCCAGCCTGCTGCCGGAAGTGCGCGAACTCTACGGCCTCCTGCGCGCCGGCGCCCCCGATGCGCCGCCGGCCGATGCCGTCCGCCCGCTGATCGCCCGCCTCGACCAGGCCCGCTGCCTGCTCGCCGGATGGGGCGAGTATGTCGCCCGGCATCCCGAGCGGGAGGCCGCCATGCAGCGGCTCGGCCGCGATTTCGAGGAGATGCGCGGCCAGTTCCAGACCTTCCGCGCCCAGGCCAAGGCGGACATCGCCCAGCAGCGGACCCGCGCCGAGGCCTTCGCGCGCGACCATGCGCAGCTGCAGGAACTCTATGCGGTCCTGGACGGCCGGCGGCTGGCCGCCGAGGCCGAGATGGCGGCCCTCCACCGCCGCATCGGGGCGCTCGTCGCCGAGCGCGATGCGATGGAGGCGCAGCGGACGGGCCTCCTCAACGAGCTGGCGGCCCGCCAGCGCATCCTCGACCAGGTCATGCCGGACCCCGCCCGCGCCCTCGACGATATCTGGAACTCGACCTCGCTGCGCGTCGCCCGTCCGCTGCAGCGCTTGGTCGGCGGGCGGGCGGCCGTCGAACGGCCGCCGACGCCGACGCCCGAGGATCAGGCGCGGCTCGCCGTTGCCCTGCAGCAGGGCTTCTTCTGGAATCTGACCGGGCCGCTGCGCGCCGCCGCCCGGCTGTTGCGCAGGGGGCGGCCATGACCGAGCGCGCCGACGATTACGGCCAGTACTGGGATCTCTACGTCCGCTCGATCTTCCCGCAGATCCGCGCCCACGACCCGGCCGGCGAGCGCCTCGCCTGGCCCGGCGACGAGTGGGGCACGCCCGAGATCTGGGAACGCATCTACCAGATGGTCTTCGCGCCCGAACTCGAGCCGCCACCCGCCCGCGCGATCGAGATCGGCCCCGGCGCCGGCAAGTACACGGGCATGGTGCTGGACCATTGCCCCACTGCTGAGATTCTGGCGGTGGACGTCTCCCCCGCCTACCTCGCGGTGCTGGAGGAACGGATGGCGCCCGCGATGGCCGCCGGGCGGCTGGCGACGGCGCAGCTCCTGCCGGAATGGGACCATCTGGCGCGCCTCGTCGCCGAGCGCGGCTGGCGGGGCTCCGTCGACCTCGTCTTCTCGATCGACGCCATGGTCCATGTCGACCTGCAGTACCTCGTCGCCTACTGGATGGCGGCCGCCGACGCGCTGCGGCCGGGCGGCAAGATGATCATGAGCGTCGCCGACGCGACCTCGCCGCACGGCTTCGAGAAGCTGATGGCGGACGTGCCGACCTACTTTGCCACCCAGGGCAAGATCACCTCCAAGTTCGAGTGGCTGTGCCCGCCGATGGTGGCGCACGTCCTCAACCGGCTGGGATTCGACGTCCGCTTCCTGCCCAAGCTGGCCGGCCGCGACTGCTGGTTCGTGGCGACACGGCGACCGCCCCAGGCTGGCTGATACCAAGTAAAGTGGGTGCGGAACGACCCGTCATCGCGGCCGTTGCGTCCCTCGACTTCGCTCGGGATGACCGGAATTAATTAATTTTAACAAAGGCCTACCTCATCCCGAGCGAAGTCGAGGGACGCACGGCCGCTGGCCCGCGCATGAGTCATCGCGCTTCGGAACTGGTGTCTGCCCGGCCCTACCCGAGCCAGTGCGACAGGTCCCGCCCGACGAGGCGGGAGAAGGCGGCCACGCGCGGCCCGTAAAGGTCGCGCAGCGGCTGGCGCAGCGATTCGCGCAAGGGCTCGCCGTCCCCGGCATGGACGCGCTCGGCGATCTGCTCCTCCGGCCAGTCGCGGACGACGGACGCATCGACCCCGATGTGCCGGCAGGTCTGCTCCAGGACGCCGCGCGGATCGGCCAGGACGTCGTCATAGAGCAGCACCACCACCTGCTGGCGCGCAAACTCCGCCGTCCAGCGCTCGAGGCAGCCGGCATAGTCGCCCCGCACCTGCGACTGGCCGGAGCGGAAGACGTCGAGGAACCAGGCGTCCGAGAGCTCGCGGGGGTACATCAGTCCCCAGCGCACCAGCATCAGCGCCGCCGACCAGGCCCGCTCGATCGGGTTGCGCGCGATGAAGAGCAGCGGCACGTCCGGCATCGTCCGGTGCACCTCCGCGATGGCTTCCGGCGGCAATGCGCCGTAGCCCGGCGTGAAGTCGCCGACGCGGCGCTCGGCCGGCGCCCCCGCGAAGAGGCCGCGATACCAGTCGATGCCGCGCTCGCGCTGCCAGTCCCAGAAATGGACCTCCTTGCCGGCCGGAAAGGCGACCTCGGGATGCACCTCCAGCATGCGGCAGAGCCAGGTCGTCCCCGCCTTCTGCGCGCCGATGCCGAGAAAGTCGGGCAGCCGGCCGGTCATGGGCCGTCCGCCGCCGGGTCGGGGTTCGCCTCGGACTCGAAATCGAGATCGACCAGCCCGGCGCGCCAGCGGTCGGGATCGGGCATCACCTTGAACATCGCGGCATCCACGAGGCGGTGGAGGAAGCGGCGTTCGGACCCGGTCTCGGCCGAGACGCCGGCATTGACGAAATAGGTGCCGGGCAGCAGGCGGCAGCGGAAGGCGTGGCGGACCTGCCAGGCCTCGCCGGCATGGACCTCGGCCAGCGCCCGGCCGGCGGCCGCGGTCGAGCCGCCCGCCAGCTCGGTGCCGGCGACGGTGCGGATCAGCGTCCCGAAGCTGACGCCGGACGCGGTCTCGGCGAAGGTGACGCGGCAGCGGATCTCGTAGGCGCCGCCGCGGCGCAGGACGTTGACCGGCGCCCCGTCGGGCGTCGTCACCCGCAGTTCGGAGATGGTGGCGCCGGCCGGCTCGTAGACGACGGCCGCGGCCGGGCGCATGTCGGCGTCGTGGAAGGCGTCGTCGACCGGGGCGGCGACGGGCTCGATCTCCGGCAGGCCCTCGCGGATCGCGGTGCGCAGCTGAGCGCGGCGCTCGGGCTGGGAGAACAGCAGGCGGTGGTATTGCGCCACGACCGCGCGCGGCGGCCCCTCGGCCAGCTTCTCGCCGTCGTCGATCAGGATGGCGCGATCGCACAAGGTGGTGACGTGGGAAGCCGCGTGGGAGACGAAGAGAATGGTGCCGCCGCCCGCGCGGAACCGCTCCAGCCGGGCGAAGCACTTGCGCTGGAAGGCCTCGTCGCCCACCGCCAGCGCCTCGTCGACGATCAGGATGTCGGGCTCGACATGCACGGCGACGGCAAAGGCGAGGCGCACGCCCATGCCGCTCGAATAGGTGCGCAGCGGCTGGTCGAGATGGTCGCCGAGGTCGGCAAACGCCGCGATCGACGGCATGGCCTCGGCGATCTGTCGGTCGTCGAGGCCGAGGATGGCGGCGTTGAGCCGAGCGTTCTCGCGGCCGGTGAAGTCCGGGTGGAAGCCGGCGCCGAGTTCCAGCAGCGCGGAGATGCGGCCGACGGCCTGCACCCGCCCGACCGTCGGCGTCATGGTGCCGGCGATGATCTGCAGCAGCGTCGACTTGCCCGAGCCGTTGCGGCCGACGAGGCCGACCGTCTCGCCGCGCGCAACGCGGAAATCGATGCCGCGCAGCGCCCAGTGCTCGTCGACATGGGAGGCCTCGCGCCGCAGCGCCTGGCGCACGCGGTCCCAGGGCGAGGCATAGCGGCGATAGACCTTGCCGACGCCCTCGACCAGCAGGGCCGGCGCTTCAGAGGACATCGGCGAACCCGCGGCGCAGGCGCCGGAACAGGGCGAAGGCGACGCGCACCGCGACCGCCCCGGCTAGGAGGCCGACCAGCGTCGGCAGGCCGGGCAGCTCGCCATCCAGCAGCACCCCTCGCACCTCCTCCACCGCCGCCGTCAGCGGGTTGAGGAAGAAGAGGCCGCGATAGGCCTCCGGCACCGCGTCCAGCGGATAGAAGATCGGCGACAGGAACATCAGCACCGTCAGCCCGACGGTCACGATCTGGCCGATGTCGCGGGCATAGACCCCGACCCCGGCGACGACATAGGCGACCGCCAGCGCCATCAGCGCC
This sequence comes from Allostella sp. ATCC 35155, assembly GCA_006738865.1. Classification (GTDB taxonomy): domain Bacteria; phylum Pseudomonadota; class Alphaproteobacteria; order ATCC43930; family Allostellaceae; genus Allostella. The sequence goes on along the minus strand of AP019701.1, from coordinate 909,947 downwards.
ACCGGCGCGAGCGCGACCGGCGCCAGCAGGGCCGTCCAGGGCGGCATGCCGACGAAGACGAGATGGCCCGCAAGCCAGACCGCGAGCGCAAGCGCGGTGTGGAAGAAGCCGGCGAGCACCGCCGCCATGGGCAGCACCTCGACCGGGAACAGCACCCGCTTGACGAGGCTGGCATGGGAGAGCACCAGGCCCGGCGCGCGCGCAACCGTCTCCGAGAAGAGCCAGTAGGCGATGAGGCCGGCGAACAGCATCAGCCCGAACGGCGCCCTGGGCCCCGTCGCCACGCCCCAGCGCGCCTCGAAGACGATGCCGAAGACGAAGGTGAAGACCCCGAGATAGAGCAGCGGCTGCGCCACCGCCCAGACGAGCCCGAGCAACGAGCCGCGATAGCGCCCCTCGACCTCGCGCCGGGCGAGCTGGAGGATGAGCTGGCGCCAGCGCAGGGCCGTGCCGACGGGCCCCAGCATGCCGTCGGCGGCGCTCATCGCACGAGCCGCCGCAGCACCCGCCGGGCGAAGCCCGAACCCAGCCGCAACACCCGGTCGACATGGCGGCCGGCGAAGGGAATGCGCCGCAGCAGGTAGCCGCCGCCGTTGACGACGGGGGCGAGGACGGGAAAGGCGACCAGCATCTGGCCCGGCTTCCACAGGGCGGCGCCGACCGACTTCAGGCGGCGCTTCAGGCTGGCGTCGGGCAGGCGCAGCAGCACCGGCACCGTCAGGCTGCGCCCGAAATCGGCCGAGCGCGGCCGCACCTGCATCCCCGGCAGCTCGGCCCGCCGCGGCCACAGGATCATCCGGCGCAGGCGGCGGTAGGCGGCGTCCGCGCGGCGCTCGACCGTGAGGAAATCGGCCGCCCCGGCGGGCGAGCGGAAATGGTCGAGGATGCCCTGGAACATGGCGTCGTCGGCACCCGGCTGCAGCACCGCCGGGTCGATCGGCTCGCCCTCCGGCACACCGCTTCCGTCGGGCAGCAGGCGGTAGCCCTCGACACTGGGAGCCGCAATTTCGAGCGGATCCTCGATCAGGTGGTGGTAGGCGAAGAGCGCCTGGCCGGGCGCGTTGGCGAACGGCTCCAGGCTGTCGACCGAGACGCCGAAGATGTGCCCGAAATGCGGCGCGGCCCCCCGGCCATAGTCCCAGCGGCCGAAATAGAGCCCGTGCCAGTCCCATTGCGGGAAATGGCGCATCAGCAGCGCCTGGGTGCCGCCGGTCCAGCCGGAATCGACCAGGACCGGCGTCGCAACGCCGTCGAGAAGCGTTTCCAGATACCGGGCGAGCGCCGTCGCCTGCTCGGCGAAATAGGCGCGGACGGCCTGGCCCAGCGCATCCTCGGCATCGTAGATCGCGGCGAAGGAGCCGATGGTGACCGGCGTGTGGGCCAGCACGTCCGGCAGGTCGATGCCGCGCCCGCGCAGGAGGCAGCGCAGCATGTAGCCGAGCGAGCCGGCGCCGAACTCGCGCACCAGGGTCGGTGCGATGCCGGCGAAGTCGTGGACGAGGCAGCCCTTGGCCGCCGCAACGCGCGAGATGGCGAGGTCGCCCAGCGGCAGCACCGGCGCCGTGCCGGTGCGCTCGCACCAGAGCCGGTAGAGCAGCCCGAGCCGCAGCCCGCCGCGCGCCACGAACAGGAGCCGTGCGTCGCGCGCTTCGAAGCCGACTCCGGCGAGATGCAGCCGGCGGCAGAACTGCAGGAAGATCGGCCCCAGCAGTTCCTCGCCGAAGCGGCGCTGCGCCGCGGGGTCGGCGGCGACCGGCGGCTCGCCCGGCCAGTCGTCGCCGGCGAGGTGCGAATAGGCCTCGGGCGGCGGAAAGCGGCGCTCCAGCGAAGCCTCGAGATCTTCGTCGGCCGCCGGCATGGCCAATGCCGCCACCGTCATGCCGCCCGCCGCAACATCGCGCGGTGGTGCAGGATCGCGAGCTTCTGGCGCAGCCCGTGGATGCGCTGCCAGCCCGGCGGCCGCGGCGTGTGCAGGACGTGGATGCCCATGGCACGCGGCGTCGCGACATCGGCCAGCGCGCTGTCGCCCATGTGCAGCACCTGGGCCGGCTCCACCCCCTCGCCCGCCATCAGGACGCGGAACAGGCCGCCGCCGCGCTTGGTCACGCCATGGTCGGCGCTGCTGTAGCCGCCGTCGAGTTCGAGCGCTGGCAGCTTGCGGGCGATCAGGGCTGCGATCGTCGCTTCGGGCAGGTACATGTCGCTGGCGAAGACGACCCGGCACCCCGCCGCGCGATGCCGCATCAGCGCGTCCGCGAGCGGGACATTGCCGGCCAGTTCGTCCAGTTCGGACGCGAACTCGACCTCGGCCAGGACCGGCACCAGCGCCGGGTCGAGATCGAGGGCGCGGGCGACCATCGCGAAGATGAGGTCGAGATGCCCCTCGCGCTCGCCCTCGACCGTGCGGATGACGCGATAGGCGGTGCGCGCGGCGATCATCCGGGCGGCATAGAGCGCATCCGCCTCGACCGCGACGCCGCGGGCCGCCAGCGCCCGCGCCTGCATCCCGGCCACCCGCGCGAACCGCGCCATCTCCGGCCGGGTGCCGCGCAGCAGCAGCGTGTCGAACACGTCGACGCTGAGGAGGCGGATCGAATGGTCACGGACGATGCGGTCGATCGCCTCGGTCAGGCGGCTCATCAGCCTCGGGTCCAGGGTTGTCCGGCCGTCACGGCCGGCGTCGGCGCCAGCTTCGGCCGGTCATGCTTCTCGGCCGGGCATGCTTTAGCGGCACGGGGCGGCAAAATCCATGGCTTCGCTTGACGGCGGGTGGCCGCGCATGGTCCGAGAGCACCCATGACGCAGCCTGAGAAATCCGAAAAGTATGTCGACTACGAGGCGGCCTGGGACGGCTACGCCCAGCGCTGGCGCACCGCCCATCCGGGGCTGAGCCATCTCGGCGACGAGTGGATCGGCCGCGAGGCCGGCGCGGCCGAGACGCTGGCCGCCTATGTCGCCCTCATCCACGAGCGCTTCGTGCTGCCCTGGATCGACCCGGCCGAGACGGTGCTGGAGATCGGGGTGGGCGGCGGCCGCACGGCGGCGATCCTGGCCGACCATTGCCGCGAGTTGATCTGCGCCGACGTCTCGGCCGGGATGCTGGAGCTGACGCGCCAGCGACTCGCCGCCGCACCCGGCCGGACCGAGCGCACCCGCTTCGTGAAGCTCGACGGCACCTCCCTCGCCGGCATCGCCGACGGGGCCGCAGACGCCTGCTTCTGCTACGACACGCTGGTCCATGTCGAGCCGCGCGACATCTTCAACTACCTGACCCTGCTGCCGCGCGTGCTGCGCGGCCGGCGCCGCTGCGTGCTGCATCACGCCGACACCCTCAGCGAGCGCGGCTTCGCCAAGTTCCTCGGCGACTGGCACCATTCGATCGGCGGCCAGCGCCACGGCGAGGCCTTCTCGGTCATGACGCCGGCGATCATGCGCCGCTTCCTCGACCATCTCGGCTACCGCGTCCTGCTCGAAGACCACGAAACGGTCCCGCGCGACTGCGTCTGGGTCTGCGAGGCGCCGGCGGGCTGAGCTGGCCCCCGCACCCCGGGTCGAGCCAGCCTCAGTGCCGGAAGTGGCGGTGGCCGGTGAGAACCATCGCCAGGCCCTGCTCGTCGGCCGCGGCGATCACATCGGCGTCGCGCATCGAGCCGCCGGGCTGGATGACGGCGGTGCAGCCGGCGGCCACGGTCGCCAGCAGGCCGTCGGCGAAGGGGAAGAAGGCGTCGGATGCGGCGACCGAGCCCTTGGCCGGGCTCTCGGGCAAGCCGGCGATACGGCCGGATTCCTCCGCCTTCCAGGCGGCCATGCGGGCGCTGTCGACGCGGCTCATCTGGCCGGCCCCGATACCGACCGTGGCGCCGCCCCGGGCATAGACGATGGCGTTCGACTTGACGTGCTTGGCGACGGTGAAGGCGAAGACGAGGTCGGCCATCTCCTGCGCCGTCGGGGTGCGCTTCGTCACCACCTTCAGCTCCGCCGGCATCACCGGCCTGGCGTCCCGCGTCTGCAGCAGGTAGCCGCCGGCGAGCGAGCGCAGCGTCATGCCGGCCGCCGCCGGGTCGGGCATCCCGCCGGTCAGCAGGAGGCGCAGGTTGGCCTTGCGGGCGAGTGCCGCCTTCGCCTCCTCCGTCGCGTCGGGGGCGACGATCACCTCGAGGAAGAGCTTGCCGATCGCCTCGACCAGCGCGGCCTCCAGCGGCCGGTTGATGGCGACGATGCCGCCGAAGGCGCTGACCGGGTCGCAGGCGAGCGCACGGCCCCAGGCCTCCAGGATCGTGCCGCCCGTGGCGACGCCGCAGGGGTTGGCGTGCTTGACGATGACGACCGCCGGATCGGCGAACTCCGCCGCCAGCTCGAAGGCGGCGTCGGTGTCGTTGAAGTTGTTGAAGCTGAGTTCCTTGCCCTGCACCTGGACGGCGGTCGCGACCCCGGCGCGGCGCGCGCCGCCGGCATAGAAGGCGGCCTGCTGGTGCGGGTTCTCGCCATAGCGCAGCACCTGCCGGCGCTCGGCCGCCAGGACCAGGGTTGCGGGAAAGGTGTCGCCCTCGCGCTCGGCCATCCAGGCGGCGACCGCGGCGTCGTAGGCGGCGGTGTGGGCATAGGCGGCCGCCGCCAGCCTGCGGCGCAGCGCGAACGAGGTCGCGCCGCCATGCGCCGCCAGCTCGGCCAGCAGGTCGGCGTACTGCGCGGGCGCGGTCACCACCGCCACGAAATCATGGTTCTTGGCGGCCGCACGGATCATCGCCGGGCCGCCGATGTCGATGTTCTCGACGCACTCCGCCTCGCCGGCGCCGCGCGCGACCGTCTCACGGAAGGGGTAGAGGTTGACGACCACGAGGTCGATCGGCCGGATGCCGTGCCGCTCCATCGCCGCCACATGCTCGGGCTCGTCGCGGCGGGCGAGGATGCCGCCATGGATGCCGGGGTGCAGCGTCTTGACCCGCCCGTCCATGATCTCCGGGAAGCCGGTATGGGCCGAGACCTCGGTCACCGGCACACCGGCTGCCGCCAACGCCTTGGCGGACCCGCCGGTCGACAGGATCTCGACCCCCAGCGCCGCCAGGGCCCGGCCGAGCTCGAGGAGCCCGGTCTTGTCGGAAACGGAGACGAGTGCCCGGTTGATCGGGACAAGCTTGGCGTCGGCCATGGCGGGCGAACCGGCGATGTTGGGCGGAAATTGCGGCCGGAACTTAGTCGTGCCCCCCCGGCGCCACAAGCCGGGCGTCGATTCGCCGCGCGCGCCCGCCGATGATGCATCCTGCCTCGGACGGGCTTCGCCTGCGGCCGGGAGCAATGCTAGGGTCGGCGCCCTTCCCGTTCCTCCCCCACCGATCCCGATCCGGAGACCCCGACATGGCGAGCGCAGCCGACGAGTTCCTGACCCTGCACGAGATCGTCAAGGCGGCCCGCGAACGCCTCGACAAGGGCCGCTGGGACTATCTGATGGGCGCGACCGAGACGGAGACGACCTTCCGCCGCAACCGCCAGGCGATCGACAGCTGGGCCTTCCGGCCGCGCGTCCTGCGCGACGTGACGCAGATCGAGACCGGCACGACCCTGTTCGGCCGCGACATCGCCATGCCGGTGCTGATGGCGCCGATCGGCTCGCTCGAATCCTTCGAGGCGGGCGGCGGCGCCACCGCGGCCCGGGCCGGCGGGCGCATGAACGTGCCGCTGATGCTGAGCTCGGTGTGCAACCCCGGGCTGGAGGCGGTGGCCGACGCAGCACCCGACGCGCCGCGCATCTTCCAGCTCTATGTCCGCGGCGACCATGCCTTCGAGGACGACCATGTGAAGCGCGCCGTCGACCGCGGCTACTTCGCCTTCGCCGTCACGGTCGACACCGCCCATTATTCCCGGCGCGAGCGCGACCTCGCCAACCGCTTCGTCAAGCCGTGGCGCCAGGCGGCGACCGGCATGGACTGGCAGGCCGCCTACAGCTGGGACAACGTCAAGCGCTTCAAGGACAAGCACCAGGTGCCGCTGATCCTGAAGGGCATCGGCACCGGCGAGGACGCCGCGGCCGCCGTCGCGCTCGGCGTCGACGGCATCTATGTCTCCAACCATGGCGGCCGCCAGCTCGACCAGGGCCGCGGCTCGATGGAGGTGCTGGAGGAGGTCGTGGCGGCCGTCGCCGGCCGAGCCACCGTCATCGTCGACGGCGGCTTCTATCGCGGCACCGACATCGTCAAGGCGATCGCGCTGGGCGCCGACTGCGTCGGCTGCGGCCGGATGACCGGCCTCGGCATGGCGGCGGCCGGCGAGGACGGGCTGGTCCGCGTGCTCGACCTCCTGAAGGAGGAGATCACGATCGCGCTGGCGCTGCTCGGCTGCCGCAACCTGGGCGAGCTGTCGCGCAGCCACCTCTCCCGCTCCCAGCCGGTCGCCCCGGCGCACGCGCTCAGCGCCTTCCCGCTGATCGGCGAAGGCTACTGACCGGCGGGGCCGGCCCCTTGCCCGGAGGGGGAGGCGCCCGCTAGGGTCCGCCTCCCCACCACGGCGCGAGGCCCCGTCGCGATGCCCCTCCCCGATCTGGACGCCCTGCGCGCCGCGGCCGCCACGGTCCATGCCGTGTTCGGGCCGACGCCGCAGATCCACTGGCCCCTCCTATCGGCGCGCACCGGCGCCGAGGTCTGGGTCAAGCACGAGAACCACACGCCGGTCGGCGCCTTCAAGGTGCGGGGCGGCATCGTCCACATGGCCAACCTGCGCCGCGAGCGGCCGGAACTGGCGGGCGTCATCACCGCGACGCGCGGCAATCACGGCCAGAGCATCGCGCTCGCCGCCCGCGCCGTCGGGCTGGCGGCGACGGTCGTCGTGCCGCACGGCAACAGCGTCGAGAAGAATGCGGCGATGCGCGCGCTCGGCGCCGAGCTCGTCGAGCACGGGCACGACTTCCAGGCGGCCTACGAGTTCGCCGCAGCCGAGGCCGACCGGCGCGGGCTGCACATGGTCCAGTCGTTCCAGGACGACCTCGTCGCCGGCGTCGGCACCTACGGGCTGGAACTCTTCGAGGCCGTCCCGGACATCGACACGGTCTATGTCCCGATCGGCCTCGGCTCGGGCATCTGCGGCACCATCGCCGCCCGCGACGCGCTCGGGCTCCAGACCAGGGTCGTGGGCGTGGTCGCGGCCGCGGCGCCCGCCTATGCCCTCTCCTTCGCCGCCGGGCGGCCGGTTTCGACCAACAGCGCCGACACCATGGCCGACGGCATGGCCTGCCGGGTTCCCGTCCCCGCGGCGGTCGCGCTGATCGCCCGCGGCGCCGACCGCATCGTCACCGTCGAGGACGGCGAGATCGCGGCCGCGATGCGCCACTACTTCACCGACACGCACAACGTCGCGGAGGGCGCGGGCGCGGCACCGCTCGCCGCCCTGGTCAAGGAACGGGACCGCATGGCGGGCCGGCGCGTCGCGCTGATCCTCTCCGGCGGCAACGTCGACCGCGCCATGTACGCCCCCATCCTGGCCGCCGAGGAAACGCCATGACGTCCGACATCGAGATCGCCCGCGCCGCCAAGCTGAAGCCGATCGAGGAGATCGGCGCCCGCCTCGGCGTCCCGGCGGAGGCGCTGTTCCGCTATGGCCCGCACAAGGCCAAGATCGACCTCGCCTGGGCCGGCGAGCGGGCGCAGAACCCGCGCGGCAAGCTGATCCTGGTGACGGCGATCAACCCGACCCCGGCCGGCGAGGGCAAGACGACGACGACGGTCGGCCTCGGCGACGCCCTCAACCGCATCGGCAAGAAGGCCGCCATCTGCCTGCGCGAGCCGAGCCTCGGCCCGTCCTTCGGCATGAAGGGCGGGGCGGCCGGCGGCGGCCATTCGCAGGTCGTGCCGATGGAGGACATCAACCTCCACTTCACCGGCGACTTCCACGCGATCGGCGCCGCCCACAACCTGCTGGCGGCGCTGATCGACAATCATCTCTACTGGGGCAACGGCCTCGGCATCGACCATCGGCGCGTCGCCTGGCGGCGGGCCGTCGACATGAACGACCGCGCGCTGCGCCAGATCATCGTCGGCCTCGGCGGCGTCGCCAACGGCTTCCCGCGCGAGGACGGGTTCGACATCACGGTCGCGTCGGAGGTGATGGCGATCTTCTGCCTGTCGCGCAATCTCGCCGACCTGCAGGAGCGGCTGTCGCGGATCGTCGTCGCCGCCACCCGCGACCGCAAGCCGGTGACGGCCGGCGACCTCAAGGCCGACGGCGCCATGACCGTGCTGCTCAAGGACGCGCTGGCGCCCAACCTCGTGCAGACGATCGAGAACAACCCCGCCTTCGTCCATGGCGGGCCGTTCGCGAACATCGCCCATGGCTGCAACTCGGTGCTGGCGACGACGACGGCGCTCGGCCTTGCCGACTATGTCGTGACCGAGGCGGGCTTCGGCGCCGATCTCGGTGCGGAGAAGTTCTTCGACATCAAGTGCCGCAAGGCCGGCCTCTCCCCGTCCGCGGCCGTCATCGTCGCCACCGTGCGCGCGCTCAAGATGCATGGCGGCGTCGCCAAGGCCGATCTCGGGCGCGAGAACGTGGCCGCGGTCGAGGCCGGATTTTCCAACCTCGCCCGCCATGTCGAGAATGTCCGCCGTTTCGGCGTGCCGCCGGTCGTCGCCCTCAACCGCTTCGCCACCGACACCCCGGCCGAGCGCGAGGCGGTGGTCGCCGGCTGCCGCCGGCTCGGCGTCGAGGCCTTCGACTGCTCCCACTGGGCCGATGGCGGCGCCGGCGCCGAGGGCCTCGCCCGGGCCGTCGTCGACTTGGCCGAGGGCGGCTCGGCCCGCTTCCAGCCGCTCTATGGCGACGCCCTGCCGATCCTCGACAAGATCCGCACCATCGCCACCACCCTCTACGGCGCCGCCGACATCGCCCCCGACGCCAAGGTCACGGCCCGCGCCCAGGAGCTGGAGAAGAGCGGCCACGGCAACCTGCCGGTCTGCATGGCCAAGACCCAGTACAGCTTCTCGACCGACCCCGACGCCAAGGGCGCCCCCACGGGCCATGTCGTCCCGGTGCGCGAGCTGCGCCTGCTGGCGGGCGCGGGCTTCGTCGTGGCCCTCTGCGGCGACATCATGACCATGCCCGGGCTGCCGCGGGTGCCGGCCTCGGAGTCGATCGGGTTGGATGCGGAGGGGAACGTGGTCGGGCTGTTCTGAGCCCCCTCAATCACTGGCGAGGTCCAGCCCGATCGCCAGCGACTGCACGAGGCAGAGCGGGGCGACCATGGTGCGCATCGCCGCCTCGGGCATGTCGGGGATCTCGAACACCAGCCGCGCGCCGGCGACGATCGGGCTCAAGAGGCTGTCGGTGATGGCGATGGTCGGCACCCCGCGCGCCACCAGCTCGGGGAACAGCCGGACCGTATCGGGATAGTAGCTGCGGAAGCTGACGACGATCAGCGCATCCGCCGCCGTGGCGGCATGGGCCTGCTCGCCGATACTGCCGCCGATGCCGTCGAGCAGCACGACCCGGCGGCCGAGCTTGCGCAGCACATAGGCGAGATGGGCGACGACGGGGTACGAGCCGCCGAGCCCCAGCAGATAGATGTCCCGCGCCGGCGCCAGCAGCGCGATGGCGGCATCGAGGTCCCGCTCGGTCACCGACTGCGACAGGGATTCCAGCGCGGAATGGGCATCGGCGAGAAAGCCGTCCAGCACCGCGCGCGGCCGGCGGCCGAGCCGTGCCCCCTGGTCGCGCTTCAGCCGCGACAGGCGCGCCTTGTAGCTCGGCGCCACCCCCGCCACGAGGCGGGAGCGGAAGACCTGCTGCATCTCCGTGAAGCCGTTGAACCCGACCGCGCGGGCAAAGCGCACGATTGCGGAGGGCTGGACCCCCGTGCGGCTCGCCACCTCCGCCACCGTCCCGAAGGCGACGTCGGTCGGATGGTCGAGGACGAACTCCGCCACCTGCTGCAGGCGGCTCGGCAGCTCGGCGTGACGCTGGGCGATCGCCATGCGCAGCGCCTCGTAGGCATCCGTCCCCGTCGCGCCGTCGTTCATCCTTGCTCGCCATTTGGATCAGGCATTCCACTTTACAACAGAAATTGGAATGTTCATTCTATTTTGGAAGACGCGCAAACGACGTCGTCGATGGAGGAAGCGATGAGGGACAACGGCATCTCGCGACGCCGGGTGATGCAGGGCAGCCTGATGGCCGCCGCGCTCGCCGGCGGGGCCACCATGTTCGGCCCCTGGAAGCACAACCGGGTCTGGGCGCAGGGCGCGGCCAAGCCGATCAAGCTGGGCCTGACCTGCGACGCCAGCGGCCAGTACGGCGCCAGCGGCCAGGACGACCTGCTCGGCATGCGCATGGCGATCGAGGAGTTCAACGCCAAGGGCGGCGTCCTCGGCCGCAAGATCGAGTGGATCACCACCGACACCGAGACCAACCCCGCCACCGCCACCCGCGTCGCCGAGCGCTTCATCGCCCAGGAGCAGTGCGCCTTCCTGATCGGCGCCGTGCATTCCGGCGTCGCCAACGCCATCACCCAGGTCGCGGCCAAGTACGGCACGGTCTACATGAACACCAACTCGTCCGCGCCGAGCGAGGCGGGCGAGAACTGCTCGCGGATCAAGTTCGTCTGGGACGGCAACGGCACGAACTTCTCCAAGGCCGCCGTCCGGAATGCGGTCGAGGGCATCGGCAAGCGCTGGCTGCTGCTGACCAACGACTATGTCTGGGGCCACACCACCGCGGCGTCGACCAAGGCCCTGGCGGAGGCGGCGGGCGCCCAGATCATCGACAACCTGCTGGTGCCGCAGAACACCCGCGACTTCACCTCCTACCTCCTGAAGGTGCAGCAGCTGAAGCCGGACGTGGTCGCGACCGCCATCGGCGGCGACGACCTGAAGGCGCTGCGCCAGCAGATCACCGACCTCCGCCTGGAGGAGCGCACGGCCTGGATCAACAACCAGCAGGACTGGCCCGACATCTGGGGCGCGCCCGAGAGCCTGTTCGGCGTCTTCGGCACGACCTGGTACCACAAGCTGAAGCTGCCCGGCGTCGACGAGTTCGTGAAGCGCTGGCAGGCGGCGTTCCCCAAGTCGCCCATCCCCGTGCCCGGCAACGTCTCCTACAACGGCTACATGGCGACGCGCGAGCTGCTGCGCGCCGTCGAGCGCGCCGGCACCACCAACAACGGCAAGGTCATCGCCGCGCTCGAAGGCCACAAGATGCCGGCGGCCGACCGCATGCAGCATTTCGACGCCTATATCGACGCGGCGACGCATCAGGTGCAGCAGACGATCTATCTCGCCCGCCGCAACGCCAAGCCGTCCGACAAGACCGACCTCTACGAGATCCTGAGCCAGACCGCACCGGCCAACGCGCTCGACGCGGCCGCGCCGACCAAGTGCAAGCTCGTCGCCATGGAGCGGGTGCCGACCTACGAGATGTGAGGGCGCCAGCCCTTGCGCCCATGATACCGGCCGGGGTGCGCGAGCGCCCCGGCCGCCCGCTCCGCCACCGGTCAGGCCGATGCTCTTCAACCTGCTTCCGCACCTGGTGAACGGCCTCACGCTGGGGCTGCTCTTCGCGCTGATCGCGCTCGGCTTCATGCTGATCCTCGGCCTGATGGAGCAGATCAACCTCGCGCACGGCTCGCTGTTCGCGCTCGGCGCCTATTTCGCCTTCGTCATCGCCACGCCGCGGCTGCCCTGGCCCGAACTCAACCAGGCCTGGGCCACCGTCCCGCTCGGCTGGCGCTATACGGCGGCCCTGCTGCTGGCGCCCGTCCTGGTCGCCCCCGTCGGCCTCGTCATCGAGCGGCTGATGCGGCGCACCTACGGCCGCGACCCGCTCTACGGCCTGCTGCTGACCTTCGGCATCGCGCTGGTGCTGGAGGACGCGATTCGCACCGTCTGGGGCACGCGCGACTACAGCCTGCCGGTGCCGCGCGACATCTCGGGCGGCTTCTTCCTGCTCGACCTCATCTGGTCGCGCTATCGCTTCTGGGCCGCCGCCTTCGCCATCGCGGCCATGGCCGTCGTCTGGGTCGTCGTCGAGCGCACGCGCTTCGGCGCCATGGTCAAGGCGGGCGCCCACGACAGCGAGATGGTGCAGGCGATGGGCGTCGACATCCGCAAGCTCCGGGCCGGCGTCTTCGCGCTCGGCACCATGCTGGCGGCGCTGGCCGGCGTCATCATGGCGCCGGTCTGGGGCATCCGGCCGCACATGGGCGTGGACGCAGTGGTGCCGGCCTTCGTCATCATCGTGCTGGGCGGCGTCGGCTCGTTCTGGGGCGCGGTGCTGGCCGGCCTCATGGTCGGCATGGTGGTCGGCCTCTCGGGTGCCTATGCCTCGGAATGGTCGCTGCTCTCGATGTACCTGCTGCTGATCCTGGTCGTGACGTTCCGCGCGCGCGGGCTGTTCGGCAAGAAGAGCCTGCTGGAGGCGTGACGTGACGATGCCCGACACGGCCCGCGCCCATCTGGTGCGGACCTTCACCCCGACCATGCTGCTGACCTGGGCGGTGCTGGCGACCCTGCCCTTCTGGGTCGAGCGGGTCGGCCTCTACCAGTACCTCGCCGTCGAGGTGCTGATCTGGGCGACCTACGCGCTCGCCTTCAACCTGGTGCTGGGCCATGCCGGCCTGCCCTCCTTCGGGCATGGCGCCTTCTTCGGCATCGGCGCCTACGCCTTCGGGCTGGCGCAGTTCAACATCGCGGCCAACCTCTGGGTCTGCCTCGCCGCCGCCCTGCTCGCGGCCGGCATGGCGGGCGCGCTGGTCGGCCTCTTCATCTCGCACCGGCGCGGCATCTATTTCGCGCTGATGACGATCGCCTTCGGCCAGGTCTTCTGGTTCATCGCCGTCAAGGCGCATGCGATCACCGGCGGCGAGGACGGCCTGCTGCGCATCGTCCGGCTGCCGGTCGAACTCGGCGTCGCCGCCATCCCGCTCGAGGACAATCTCAGCCTCTACTACGGCGTTCTGGCGGTGTTCGTGCTGGTCTCGCTCGGGCTGTGGCGGCTCGTCCACTCGCCCTTCGGCCGCGTCGTCAAGGCGATCAAGCAGAACGAGCAGCGCGCCCGCTTCATCGGCTACGACGTGTGGAAGGCCAAGTTCGCCGTGATCGTGCTGTCGGCAGCACTGTCGGGCCTCGCCGGCGGCCTCTTCGCCATGGCCCAGCGCTCTGCCTTCCCCGACGTGATGAGCCTGCACTTCTCCGGCTATATCGTGATGATGACGCTGGTCGGCGGCGGCCTCGTCTCCTTCTGGGGCCCGGTCGCCGGCGTCGTCGCCTTCCTCCTGGCGCGCGACCTGATCGGCGCCGTCACCACCGGCTGGATGCTGTGGTTCGGCATGCTGTTCGTCGTGCTGGTGATGTTCCGCCCGGACGGGCTGGCCGGCATCGCGGCCGGCCTGCGGGCCGCGATCGCGCCGCCGCCGCGCGCGGGAGGGGGCTGAGGCATGGCGCCCCTGTTCGAGGCCCGCGGCCTGCACCTGCGCTTCGGCGACCGGGTGGTGCTGGAGGACGTGTCGCTCGCCTTTCCGGCCGGCACCCTCTCCGGCATCATGGGGCCGAACGGCGCCGGCAAGACGACCTGCTTCAACGTGCTGACCGGCCGCTACCGCCCCGATCGCGGCCAGGTGCTGTTCGGCGGGCGCGACATCACCGGCATGGCGCCGCACCGCATCGCCCGCCTCGGCATCGCGCGGTCGTTCCAGCTCATGAACCTCTTCGACGAGTTCTCGGTGTTCGAGAATGTCGCGGTCGCCCTGCCGGCGACGCGGCGGCGGGTCGCCGACCCGGTCGGCCGCGCCTATGGCGAGCCGGCGACGGTGGCCGCCGCCATGGCCGTGCTGGAGCGGGTGGGCCTCGCCGACCGCGCCGACCAGCCGGCGAAGTCCCTGCCCTACGGCGCCCGGCGCGCGCTCGAGATCGCGGTCGCGCTGGCGTCCGACCCGCAGCTTCTCTTCCTCGACGAGCCGACGGCCGGGCTCGGATCGGACGGACGGGCGCGGCTCGCCGAACTGATCCGGGCGCTCAAGCGCCACGTCACCATCGTCGTCATCGAGCACGACATGGATTTCCTCTTCGGCCTCGCCGACGAGATCTCGGTCATCCACTGGGGCCAGGTGATCGCGCGCGGCACCCCGGCCGAGTTGAAGGCGAACCCGTGGGTGATGGCATCCAAGCTGGGGGACGGCGCCTGATGCTCGCAATCGACGCGATCGACACCTTCTACGGCGAGACGCAGGCGCTGTTCGGCGTCTCGCTGGCGGTCGGCGCCGGCGAGGTGCTGGCGCTGCTCGGCGCGAACGGCGCCGGCAAGACGACGCTCCTGCGCTCGATCCTCGGCCTGACTCGGCCGCGCCGCGGGGAGATCCGCTTCCGCGACCGCGCCATCACCCGGCGCCCGACGCACGAGATCGCGCGCGCCGGCGTCGGTTGGGTGCCCGACGACCGCCGGCTGTGCCCGACCCTGACCGTCGCCAAGAACCTGTCGCTCGGCATGAAGGCGACCGGATTCCGCCGCTGGACCATGGACGAGGTGACGGAACTCTTCTCGCCGCTGAAGTACCTGATGGCGCGCGAGGCCGAGACGCTGTCGGGCGGCGAGATGCAGATGGTGGCGATCGCCCGCGCGCTGCTGGGCGCCCCCGGCCTCGTTCTCTTCGACGAGCCGAGCCAGGGGCTCGCACCCAAGATCGTCGGCGACGTCATGGCGGTCATCGCCCGCATGCGCGGCGAAGGCATCGCCGCGATCGTCGTCGAGCAGAACCCGGACGTGGCCCTGGCGGTGGCAGACCGGGTGGTCGTCCTGGCGCGCGGACAGGTCGCCTGGGCGGGCACACCGGCCGAACTGGCGGCCGACCCCGCCCTGCGCCGGCAGCTTCTGGGGGGCCTGCAATGAGCGACCCGCTGCTCGTCCTCGACCGCGTCGGCAAGGTCTATCGCCGCGGCCGGCTGTCGCGCGAGACGGCGTTCCGGCTCGACATCGACCGCAGCTTCGCCGGGCGCCAGATCGTCGGCGTGCTCGGGCCCAACGGCGCCGGCAAGACGACGCTGTTCGAGATGATCGCGGGCTCGAACCAGCCGACCAGCGGCCAGGTCCGCATCGCCGGCCAGGACATCCATCGCGTCCGCCCGCGCGAGCGCGACCGGCTGGCCATCCACTACCACCAGTCCTACCAGGTGCGCCGGTTCCGGCATCTGCGGCCGGCCTGGCTGATGGAGCGGGCGGCCAGTCCCTATCCGCTCGTCCACCTCTTCGACGAGCCGCAATTCAACACCCAGGACGGCTATATCGGCTTCATGCTCGATTTCTTCCGCCGGCTGAAGGGCGAGGATCGCCTCGTCTTCGTCTGCCTGCACCCGACGGCGCCGTTCCAGATCGACATCCTGCGGGAGATCTGCGACCGCTTCCTCTTCGTCGGCGGTGGCGCGGTGCGGGGCTTCGACGATCTGCCCGCCGCCGTCGCCGAACCCGCGGTCCGCCGCTATCTCGGCGCACTCGCAGACCATGCGGAGGCGGAACCGACGGTGTAGCAAGCCGTTCTCCCGGCCGACCGCCGCCGGCCCGCCCCTGGGAGAAACGCCATGCCCGAACCCCGCCAGCTCGTCCTCTTCCACATCCCCCAGAGCCGATCGATCACCATCCTCTGGCTGCTGGAGGAACTGGGCCAGCCCTACCGCATCCGGCAGCTCGACATCGCCCGCAACGAGCAGCGCGGGGCCGAGTACCGGCAGGTCAACCCGGCCGGCAAGGTGCCGGCGGTGATCGACGGGGACCAGGTGCTGACCGAGCGCGGGGCGATCGCCGTCCATCTCGCCGACCGCTATGCCATGGGGCGCCTCGCACCGCCGATCGACGATCCGCGGCGCGGGGACTATCTGCGCTGGATGTTCTACGCCATCGGCGTCATGGAACCGCTGCTCGCCTTCGCCATGCTGAAGATCGAGCCCGACGCCCCTCCCGGCGCGCTCGCCTGGGGCGAGTGGGAGACGATGATCGAGACGCTGACGGCCGCGGTGTCGAAGAGCCCCTGGCTCCTCGGCGACCAGTTCACCGCCGCCGACGTCATGATCGCGTCCTTCCTCGGCTGGGGCATGGCGGTCGAGGTCATCCCCCGCACCGGCCCGCTCGGCGACTATGTCGGCCGCGCCACCCAGCGGCCGTCCTGGAAACGGACGCTGGCGGCAGACGGGAAGCGGTGAGCGCGGGGGCGACGCGACGTCAGATCGACAGCGTGATGCCGGCGCGCGCACCGATGGCGCGAACCTCCTCCAGAAGGTCGGCCGAGGCGCCGACCTCGGTCCGGTCGAGGATGGCGAACGCGCCCTCCGGTAGGCGGTCGGCGAAGAAGAGATAGGCGGGCCCCGTGTCGCAGCGCCGCGATGTCCAGGCAAGGCCCGCGACCTCGGCATCCGCGCGGTGAATGGCCTCGGCCCAGCGCGCGGTGCGGCGATAGGTGCTGGCCGGAGTATCGATGAGATCGGCCCGGGTGAGCATGATCCGGTTGAGGTCCGGCTCGAACAGGTTGGCCAGCATCAGATCCACCTGCAACTCCAGCCGGCTGACGGCGCGGGAGAGAATCTTTTGCAGCGGCACGAACTTGTCGGCGTCGGTGTGCGGCACGTCGTGGAAGACCGATTCGAAGGCGGCGCATTCGAGGGTCGCCGCGGCGTACAGGCTGGGGATGCAGCCGCCGGCGGGATCGTAGATCGGCGCAAAGCGGGTCGGTCCGCCCCTGCACGGGTTGGGCGCGTCGCCTGCAAAGGCGGCGGCGTGGAAGCGCACGAGCGTCGTCCCGGCGGCCAGCCTGCCGGTGTTGAATGCCGGAAACGGACGCGGCGGATCGGGAACCGCCACCCTCACCCCATCCAGGCGTCGCGCTCTCGCTCGGCGGCCGCGACCACCGACGCGACATCGCCCAGCCGCTTCACCGGCGCATCGCCGTCCAGCCAGCCGTTCGCGCCGACGAACCAGAAGGCCGTCTGCCAGCCGCTCAGCGTCGGGGGCAGGCGGGCCAGGATCGCGGCAATGGCCGGCTTGGGTTGTCCGTCATCCTCGAACTGGAAGGCCGGATAGACTTCGCGTCCGCCGGCCCGCAGGCCGAAGATCCGCCGCGCACTCTTCCAGCGGTTCGCGGTGGCGCTGCGGTTGGACGACCGGTGCCCGGCCCGTTCCGCCACATCCTCGGCGGTCAATACCGGCCAGGCCGCGAGGAACCGCGCCTGCGCCTTGGCGTTATCCCGCTCCAGCTTGGGCATCGCCGCGGCGAGCGGGTCGGCGCCGAGGAAGACGTCGACCAGGGCCTCGATGTTGCGCTCCGTGAGCGCCTGCCGCCGGCTGGCGATGACGTCCGGCAGCTGCTCGACGAGGCTGCCGATGAGCTTTCCGATGGCCGGGTCCGCTTGCAGCAGGAAGAGCTGGGTCGCGGGCCCGATCACATCCCGAACGGCGCTGTCGACGGCCGCCCGCACCTCGGCTTCATCGGTCGACACGGCTTCGTCGGCGGGTTCCGGCGTCGTTGCTGGCACCGGTCCGACCGGCTCCCGGCGCACCGCCTGGGACGGCACGAGCCCTTCCGTCACCTTCCGGCTCAGGGCCTTGCGGAATGCCTCCGCCGGCACGGACTGGATATGCGCTTCGGACATCGGCCCGGCCCTGATGATTCTGGATAGAATGACCTCACTCTATCTGGTTTCATCCGACGAGTCTTCAACTCCGTCCGACTACCAGCCCCCCGTCTCCAGCCAGCGATCGATCTGGTCGAGGCGGTCGGAGCCCCAGAAGGGCTCGTCGTCGATGAAGATGAAGGGGGAGCCGAAGACGCCGCGGGCGATGGCGGTGTCGACCTCGGCCTTCAGGCGGTCCTTGATCGCGGGGTCGGCCATGCCCTTCGCGAGATCGTCCGCGTCGTAGCCGAGCTGGCCGGCGATGCGCGCGAGGTCGGCTGCCGTGACGTCGCGGCCCTCGCCGAAGATCAGCTGGTAGACGCCGCGGGCGAACATCCGCGCCTTGGACGCGTCCTGCCCCTCGATCCAGTAGAAGGCCCGGGCGTGCGGCACCGAGGCGAAGGGGAAGGTCGGCGGCATGGTGAAGGGCAGGCCCATCAGCCGGGCGGTGCGGGCGAAGTCGCGCCGCGAATAGTCGCCCTTCATCGGGACGGCGACCAGCGGCTGGCCGCCGGTCACCTTGAAGACCGCCCCCAGCAGGATCGGGCGCCAGCGCACGTCGCGCCCGTGCCGCGCCGCGATCGCGTCGATGCGCCCGGAGGCGGCGTAGCCGTAGGGCGAGGAGAAGTCGAAATAGAAGTCGATCGGCTCGGCCATGGGTCCTCTCCCTATTCGGCGGCGACGGCGCGCGCGATCAGCATGCGCTGGATGTCGCTGGTGCCCTCGTAGATCTGGCAGATGCGGACGTCGCGATAGATGCGCTCGACCGGGAAGTCGGCGAGATAGCCATAGCCGCCATGGATCTGGATCGCGTCCGAGGCGACCTTCTCGGCGATCTCGGAGGCGAAGAGCTTGGCCATCGCCGCCTCGGTCAGGCAGGGCTCGCCGCGGTCGCGCTTGGCGGCCGCATCCAGCGTCATCAGCCGGGCGGCACGGATCTGGGTCGCCATGTCGGCGAGGCGGAAGGCCACCGCCTGGTGCTCGATGATCGCCTTGCCGAACGACTTGCGCTCCCTGGCATAGTCGCGCGCGGCCTCATAGGCGGCGCGCGCCATGCCGACCGCCTGCGCGGCGATGCCGATGCGCCCACCCTCGAGGTTGGCGAGCGCGATGTTGTAGCCGCGCCCCTCCTCCCCCAGCATCAGGTCCGGCGTCAGGCGCAGATCCTCCAGCAGGATCTGGCAGGTGTCGGACGCGCGCAGGCCGAGCTTCTCCTCGACCCGGGCCACCTTCCAGCCGGGATTGTCGGTCGGCACGATGAAGGCCGACATGCCCTTCTTGCCGGCCTCGGGGTCGGTGACGGCGAAGACGATGGCGACGTCGGCCGTACTGCCCGAGGTGATGAACTGCTTGGTGCCGTTCAGCACCCAGTGGTTGCCGTCGCGCCGGGCGCGGGTGGTGATGGCCGAGGCATCCGAGCCGGCGCCGGGCTCGGTCAGGCAGAAGGCGCCCAGCTTCTCGCCGCGCGCCAGCGGCTTCAGGAAGCGCTCCTTCTGCTCCGCCGTGCCAAAGCGCAGGATCGGCAGGCAACCGACGGAATTGTGGACCGACACGATGGTCGAGCAGGCGCCGTCGCCGGCCGCGATCTCCTCGACCGCCAGGGCGGCGGCGACGTTGTCGATGCCGGCGCCGCCCCATTCCTCGGGCACGGTCATGCCCATGAGGCCGAGTTCGCCCATCTGCCGCAGCACGTCGCGCGGGAAGGCCCCGGCGCGGTCGCGCTCGCCGGCATGCGGCTTGAGGTGTTCGGTGGCGAAGTCGCGCGCCATGTCGCGCACCATCGCCTGCTCTTCGGTCAGCTGCATCGCCTCGTTCCTTTCTGTCCGGCGCCCGTCAGAAGCGGACGCCGACCGCGCCGCGGAGGCCGCTCGAGGAGCCGTAGTCGCCGCGCACCACCAGGAGATCGCGCAGCGGCGCGCAGCCGCCGAGCGCGGCAGCCAGGACCAGCAGTGCCGCCACCCGCCTCACCGCGACTCCTGGAACAGCTCGCGGCCGATCAGCCAGCGGCGGATTTCGCTGGTGCCCGCGCCGATCTCGTAGAGCTTGGCGTCGCGCAGCAGGCGCCCGGTCGGATAGTCGTTGGTGTAGCCGTTGCCGCCGAGGCACTGGATCGCCTCCAGCGCCATCCAGGTCGCCTTCTCGGCGGCATAGAGGATGGCACCGGCGGCGTCCTTGCGGGTCGTCTGCCCGGCGTCGCAGGCGCGCGCCACCGCATAGACGTAGGCCTTGCAGGCATTCATCGTCGTGTACATGTCGGCGAGCTTGCCCTGGATCAACTGGAACTCGCCGATCGGCTGGCCGAACTGCTTGCGCTCGTGGACGTAGGGCACGACGACGTCCATGCAGGCCTGCATGATGCCGATGGGGCCCGCGGCCAGCACCGCGCGCTCATAGTCGAGCCCGCTCATCAGCACGTTGACGCCGCGGCCGAGGTCGCCCAGCAGGTTCTCCTCGGGCACCTCGCAATCCTCGAAGATGAGCTCGCAGGTGTTCGAGCCGCGCATGCCGAGCTTGTCCAGCTTCTGCGCCGTCGAGAAGCCCTTCATCCCCTTCTCGACCAGGAAGGCGGTGATCCCCCTCGGCCCGGCATCGGCATCGGTCTTGGCATAAACCACCAGCACGTCGGCGTCGGGGCCGTTGGTGATCCACATCTTGCTGCCGTTGACGACGAAACGGTCGCCGCGCCGCTCGGCCCGGGTGCGCATCGACACCACGTCGGAGCCGGCGCCGGGCTCGCTCATGGCGAGCGCGCCGACATGCTCGCCCGAGATCAGCCGCGGCAGATAGCGGCGCTTCTGGTCGGCCGAGCCGTTGCGCCGGATCTGGTTGACGCAGAGGTTGGAATGGGCGCCGTAGCTGAGGCCGACCGAGGCCGAGGCGCGACTGATCTCCTCCATCGCCACGCAATGCTCGAGATAGCCGAGGCCGGCGCCGCCATACTCCTCCTCGGCGGTGACGCCGAGCACGCCGAGGTCGCCCATCTTGCGCCAGAGATCCATGGGGAACGCGTTCGTGCGGTCGATGTCGGCCGCGCGCGGCGCGATCTCGGCGGCAGCGAAGCTGCGGACGCTGTCGCGCAGCATGTCGGCGGTGTCGCCGAGGCCGAAATCGAGCGAGGCGTAGTCGTTGCGCAGCATCGGCGTCTCCCCGGGAGGTCCGTCGGACGGAGCCGGACTATAGCGCGCGGCCCGGCCCGGTCCAGTCGCGCCGGGCCGGGCCGCCCGTCAGGCGGGCGCGTCGCTGCGCCCGGCGATCAGCATGAGGGTGGCGAGCGCGACCGCGCAGAGCGTCCTGCGGCCGCCCTCGACCGCGAAGATCCGGCTTTCGCAGACGACGAGACGGCGGCCGGCCCGCAGCACCTGCCCTTCGCCCTCCAGGCGCTCGCCCCGGCCGGGCGCCACGATGTTCAGCTTGTACTCGACCGTCAGGATCGTGGAGTCGGCCTCGGCCAGGGTGAAGGCCGAGTAGCCGCCGCAATTGTCGGCGATCGTGCCGATCACGCCGCCATGGAAGAAGCCGTGCTGCTGGGACAGCTCGGGACGATAGGGCAGCGAAATGCGGCAGCGGCCGGGCTCGACCGCATCCACGCTCGCGCCGATCAGGCGCATGAAGGGCTGACGGTCGAAGCTCGCGCGGACGCGCGCGGCGTATTCGGGATCGGGCGGAGCGAACTCGGTCATCGCGGCGGGTTCCGGCGGTTGCCATTGGGCCGATCGATCCTACAGTTCTAGACGAGCGTCGCCGAGCCCGGAGAGAACCGCCCGATGTCCTACCCATCCGACCGCGCCGCCGAGCGCCGCCTCTCCCGCCGCGCGCTGCTCGCCGCGACCGCCGCTGTCGCCGCTTCGTCCGCCGGTGCCACAGCCGCGCCCCTGCGCCTCTCGCTCGGGACGGCAACCGAGGGCGGCGGCTTCGCGGTCTATGGCGCGGCCCTCGCCGCGGCGATCGCGACGGCCGACGACACGCTGCGGATCGAGACGCGCGCGACAGCGGGCAGCGGCGCCAACCTGCCCATGCTGGAGGCGGGCGAGATCGATCTCGGCCTCGTCCAGGGCACCAGCGCCTACGAGGCGCTGGCCGGCATCGACCGGCCGGCGACCGCGGCCCGGATCGTCGCGGCGATGTATTCCAGCCCCGGCATGTTCGTGGTTCGCGCCGACAGCCCCTATCGCAGCGTGGCCGACCTCAAGGGGCGCCGCATCGTGCTGGGCGCCGCCAGTTCGGGCCTCGTCGTCCAGGCACGCTATGTCCTGGACGGGCTCGGCCTCGACCCGGCGCGGGACTTCGATCCGGTCCTGCTGCAGAAGGCCGGCGACGGGCCGCCGATGGTCCTGGACGGCAGCGCCGCTGCCCTGTGGGGTGGCGGCATCGGCTGGCCCGGCTTCACGCGGGTCGCCGCAGGCCCGGCCGGCGCCCGCTTCATCGGCCTGGAGGCGGACGAGGTCGAGCGCGTCCGGACGCGCCATCCCTTCCTGAAGCCGATGACCGTTCCGGCCGGCGCCTATCGCGGCATCGACCGACCGCTGACGACCGTCGGCGCCTGGAACGTGGTGATGGCCCGCCCGGACCTGCCGGAGGAGGCCGCCTGGCGCTTCGCCCGCGCCCTCCACCGCGCCGAGGCCGAGCTGGGGCGCCGACTGGAGCAGGCCCGCGAGAGCACGGCCGCCAACACCCTGGCCGCCGCCCCCGAGTCACGGCATCTGCACCCCGGCACGGCGCGCTATCTGGGAGAGGTCGGCCTGCTGCGCTGACCCCGGCGGGCGTGCCTCCGGACCCCGGTCGGTCAGCCGGCCGCGCGGCCCTCGGCTTCGGCGCGGAAGCCCTGGCTGACGATCAGGGACTCGCCGTGGCGCAGCGACTCGTCGATGGCGGAGGGCCCGTAGGACAGCAGGCTGCGGCCGAGCACCAGCGCCTCGGCGCCCTCGGCAGTTTCGATCATGCCGGCCAGCTTGCCCGCGTTGCAGGCGCCGATCTGGTAGAAGATGCCCTTCAGCCGATGGGCGCGGATGCGCAGCGCCGGATAGTCGGCAGCCGCGATCGCGCGCTCGATCTCCACCAGGTCGAAGCGGACATCGGCGGCGAAGGTGTCGAGGATGCGCTCAAACTGCTGCAGGCCGACGCTGTCCAGCAGTTCGGTCAGGCGCTCCCCGTCGAATTCGAGCTCTTCGGTCGGTTGCGATACCGGTGCATGCACCCGCCCCAGCAGCCGATCGATCAACCCCGTGAGGTCGGCCTTGCGGATCGGCTTGGTCAGGAATTCGTTCATGCCGCTGGCCTGGGCCCGCTCGCGGTCGGTGGAGAGCGCGAGCGCCGTCAGGGCCACGATCGGAATGCGGCCGACGTCGCCCGGCAGGGCGCGGATGCGGCGGGTCGCCTCGTATCCGCCCATGATCGGCATCTGCAGGTCCATCAGGACGAGATCGAACTTCGCCTGCTGCACGGCGTCGATCGCCTCCGCGCCGTTGCTCACGGTCTGGACGCGGTGCCCCATGCTTTCCAGCATCGAGCGGATGACGAGCTGGTTGGCCGGCGTGTCCTCGGCCACCAGCACCCGCAGATGCACGTTCGTCGGGGCCACCACGTCGGCACGCCGGCCCGCCGCGGGCATGCTCACCCGCCCGACCTCGAACGGAATCTGGAACCAGAAGGTCGACCCCTGCCCGGCACCGCTCTCGAAGCCGATCGCGCCGCCCATGACCTGGACGAGCCGCTTGCTGATGGCGAGGCCGAGGCCGGTCCCGCTCTTCAGCCGGCCGACGTCGGAGTCCGCCTGCTCGAACGGCTCGAACAGCCGGTCGTGAAGCTCCGCCGGGATGCCCTTGCCGGTGTCCACGACGGAGAACATCAGGCTGATGTGCTTGCCCTCCCGGCGCGCGATGGAGATGGACAGGCTGACGCTGCCGGCTTCGGTGAACTTGACCGCGTTGCCGACGATGTTGAGGAGGACTTGCGTCAGCCGGCCGGGGTCACCGAGCAGCGCCGACGGCACGTCCTCGTCGA
Organism: Allostella sp. ATCC 35155; assembly: GCA_006738865.1. Lineage (GTDB taxonomy): Bacteria > Pseudomonadota > Alphaproteobacteria > ATCC43930 > Allostellaceae > Allostella. Next base: position 886,320 of record AP019701.1, on the reverse strand, counting down.
TGTGCTGGCGGATCTCCAGGATCGAGCCGTTGGGCAGGGCGCGCGCGATCTCGGTGACGTCGTCGCACAGCGTCCGCAGGTCGAAGGGGATACACTCGATATCGAGCTTGCCGGCCTCGATCCGCGAGAAGTCGAGGATGTCGCCGATGATCGACAGGAGATGCTGGGCCGAGGCGTTGATCACCCGGATGTAGCGCAGCTGGCTCTCGTTGAGCGGGGTGTCGACCAGGAGATCGGCCATGCCGATGACCGAGTTCAGCGGCGTCCGGATCTCGTGGCTCATGGTGGCCAGGAATGCGGACTTGGTGGAATTCGCGCGTTCCGCGGCCTCCTTGGCGATCTTCAGTCCGTGCGAGAGCTCGGTCAGTTCCTGCCCCTGCACCTCCAGACGGCGCATCTGGATCGTCGAGAGGGCGCCGAACGCGAGCAGGCAGGTGATGAGCACGACCGCCGCCACCACCACGGACAGCAGCGAATGCAGCATCGCCAGCTTCTCGTTCTGCCAATGCTGGGCCGAACGTTGGCGGACATCCGACAGCAGATCCTGCAGCAGCGGGCTGAGCTGCTCGGTCTTCTCGGACAGGGCGCGGGCGACGGTGGCAATATCGAGGTCGGTCCTGGCCAACAGCCGGTCCGTCTCGGTGATCAACTCGTCGATCCGGGAGACGACCAGCCGGAGGGTCGGATTGTCGTCCCCGATCTCCGGCCCCAGGACCGTCACCATGCTGGGATTGCGGCTGAAGAAGATGTCGGCCGCGGTCGAGATGCGGTCGAGATCGACATGCGAGCCCGGCGTCTGCGCCGCCAGCAGCAGATCGGTCAGCTTCTGGTATTCGAGATGCGTCTGATAGGCGTACCAGAGGATGTCGTACTGGAAGACCTCGGCGCGCTTGTAGAGGTCGCGCAGCGTCGACACGAAGAGAAAGCCGACGACCACCGTCGACACGAGCAGGCCGCCGATCACCGCCAGCCGCAGGCGCGCGGCACCGCGCCCCCGCGGCGGCAAAGTCGGCAGCTCGTCCATGCCGGTCGGCCTGGCCAGACCCTCGGCGGCTAGCGGATTTCGATCGCCTTGAGCTGCCAAGCGCACCGCGCGAAGTAGAGATCCGTCTTGAGCGAGGGGTTGTCGTCGAACGGATACATGATCCACAGGGGCCCCTTGTCGCGAACCGGCATCGTCCGGCCATCGCGGCGATAGGCGAGGATGACGTCGAACTTCTCGAAGTCGGCGATCGGAATCTTCACCTTGTAGTCGTTGAGCGCGACGGCCGTGATCTCGGTCCCGCTGGCGCCGACCTTCTTCAGGAGGTCGCGCATCAGGACACCCTCGAAGCCGATGGTGCCCTCGGTCCATTTGGTCGATGTGCGGATCGACTTCTTGCCGAGCGCCTCCAGGGCGGCGAGATCGAACTTGGCGACCTTGCCGTCCGTCGTGTTCGTGATGTTCCCGCTGAGTTCGAGAATCACATTGCCGGTCGGCGGCGGCAGTTTTTCCGCGTGGGCTGCGATCGGCGCCGCCAGCAGCAGCACGGCGGCGATCACCCTGGTCAGGCAACGCAACAACATCGAGCACCCTCCTTCATCAGGCTGGACGGCACCCGGTCGAGGCGGGCCACGGCGTCCGTCGTCGATCCCGGCAAACGGCACGCCATGCCGACATCGGACAGCCGGTCGATACCGACCGGCAAGCCCGAAGCTATCGACGGAGCGGCCGCTCACGTTGCGCGATAGTCTCAGGAACTACCATCAGGAATCAACCGAACCTTTTTGCGCCGGATGCCGGAGCGGCATTCGCCCTTCCGGTTCACAGCAGCAGCAGGCTGGCGAGCCCGAGGAACGAGAAGAAGCCGAGGACGTCGGTGGTCGTCGTCAGCAGCGGCCCGGCTCCCACGGCCGGATCGATTCGCAGGCGCCGGATGAGGATCGGGATCACGGCGCCGGCGAACGCGGCCCAGACCATGTTGAGGACCATCGCAGCCGCCAATACGCCGGCCATGCGGACATCCTCGAACCACAGCGCGGCGACCGTTCCGAGGATGGTGGCGAAGACGAGCCCGTTCAGGATGCCGACGCCGATCTCCTTGCGCACGAAGCGAAAGATGTTGTCGGTGCCGAGGTCCCGCGTCGCGAGCGCGCGCACCACCACCGTCACGACCTGCATCCCGGCATTGCCGCCCATCGCGGCCACGATCGGCATCAGCACCGCCAGCGCGACGATCCGTTCGATCGTCGCCTCGAACTGGGAGATGACGGTCGAGGCAAGGAGCGTGTTGACCAGCGTGATCAACAGCCAGCTGATACGGGTCCGTGCCGTCTCCAGGATCGGTGCATTGACGTTGGTGTCGCCGACGCGCCCGAGCCGCGCGAGATCCTCCTCGGCCTCTTCGCCCAGCACATGCACCGCATCGTCGATGGTGATGACGCCGACCAGCCGGTCGTCCTCGTCGACCACCGGGGCCGAGGCGAGGCCGTAGCGCTGGAAGAGCAGGCCGACCTCCTCCTGGTCGGCGCCGGCGGGAATGCGATGGAACTCGCGCTCCATGATCTCCGTCAGCCGGACCGGCCGGCGGGATCGCAGCAGCCGGCTGACCGGCACCACCCCCATCGCCTTGTGCCGCGGGTCGACCACGAAGACATCGAAGAAATGATCCGGCAGATCGGCGCTGCTGCGCATGAAGTCGATCGCCTGGCCCACGGTCCAGTGCGGCGGCAGGGCCACCAGCTCGCGCTGCATCAGGCGGCCGGCGCTGTCCTCGGGATAGGTCAGCCCCTGCTCCAGCACGGCGCGGTCCTCGGCCGGCACATGCCGCAGCACCTCGCGCCGCTCGGCCTCGTCGAGCGATTCCAGGACCTCGACCGCGTCGTCGGTGTCCAGCCCGGCGACGGCCTCGGCGACGCGCGCCATGCCGAGACGGTCGAGCACCTGCTCGCGCACGCCGTCTTCCAGCCACGGCAGGCATTCGGGATCGAAGACGTCCGCGACGGCCGCGACCAGCCGCATCCGATCGTCGGGATCGAGGCGCTCGATCAGATCGGCGAGGTCGGAGGGGTGGAGCGGTCGGACGAGCGCGCGCACATGGCTGTCCTGGCCCTGCTCGAGTGCCAGGCCGATCGCGCCCATGAGGCGCGGCGTCAGGCCGTAGAGGCTGGCCGCGGCGGGACGCTCGGCCGCCTCCGACATCAGCCCTCCCCGCGGCCCTGCGCGTCGACCACGGCGACGGCCGTCATGTTGAGTATGCCGCGGGTGGTGACGGCCGGGGTCAGGACATGGGCCGCCCCGCCCGCCCCCACCAGCATCGGCCCGACCGAGAGCCCGTCGCCCAGCGCCTTCAACAGGTTGAAGGCGATGTTCGCCGCATCGACGTTGGGCATGATCAGCAGGTTGGCCGTCCCCGACAGCCGGCTGCTGGGAAACAGCCGCTGGCGAATCTGCTCCTGGATCGCCGCATCCCCGTGCATCTCGCCCTCCACCTCGAGCCCGGGGGCGCGGTCGAGGATGATGGCCAGCGCATCGCGCATCTTGCGCGCCGAGGGGGCGTCGGACGTGCCGAAGTTCGAGTGCGACAGCAGCGCCACCTTCGGCTCCATCCCGAACCGGCGGACCACGTCGGCGGAGCGGATCGCCATCTCCGCGACCGTCGCCGGGTCGGGGTCGGTGTTCACGTAGGGATCGGCGATGAAGATGGTTCCGCGGCTCAGGATCAGCAGCGTCAGGGCGTGGACGTGGTGGGAGCGGTCGCTCGTGCCCAGCACGTCCAGGACATGCGCGAGCTGGCGATGATAGCGGCCGCTGACGCCGCACAACATCGCGTCCGCGTCGCCGCGGCGGACCATCAGGGCAGCGATGATGGTCGTGCGGGTACGCACCAGCGTGCGGGCGGCGTCCGGCGTGATGCCCTTGCGCTCGACCAGGCCGAGATAGGTCTTCCAGTAGAGGTCGAAGCGGGGATCGCCGTTGGGGTCGACCAGTTCGAAATCGCGCTCGGGCACGAGCCGCATCCCGAGCCGCTCGATCCGCCGCGTCACGACCTCGCGCCGGCCGATGATGATGGGCCTGGCGATGCCCTCCTCGATCGCGTTCTGGGCGGCGCGCAGGACGCGCTCATCCTCGCCGTCGGCATAGGCGACGCGCTTGGGATCGAGCCGGGCCTTGTCGAACACGGGCTTCATGACGAGGCCCGAGCGGAAGACGAACTGGTCGAGGCGCTGGCGATAGGCGGTGAAATCGGTGATCGGGCGGGTGGCGACGCCGGATTCCATCGCGGCCTGCGCCACGGCCGGCGCGATCTCCAGGATCAGGCGGGGGTCGAAGGGCTTGGGAATGATGTAGTCGGGCCCGAAGGTCAGCGCGTCCTCGCCGCCATAGGCGGCGGCGACGACGTCGGACGGCTCGGCCATCGCGAGATCGGCCAGTGCGCGCACCGCCGCGATCTTCATGGCCTCGTTGATCGTCGTCGCCCCGACGTCGAGCGCGCCGCGGAAGATGAAGGGGAAGCAGAGGACGTTGTTGACCTGGTTCGGATAGTCCGAACGACCGGTCGCGATGATGGCGTCGGGGCGGGCCTGCCGGGCGGCTTCCGGCATGATCTCCGGAACGGGATTGGCGAGCGCGAAGATGAGCGGTCGGTCGGCCATGCCGGCCACCATCCCGGGCGTCAGCACCCCCGGTGCGGACAGGCCGAGGAAGACGTCGGCACCACCGATGACCTCGGCCAGGGCGCGCGCCGGGGTGTCCTTGGCATAGCGGTCCTTGCGCGGGTCCATCTCCTCCTTGCGGCCCTGCCAGACGACGCCGTGGCGGTCGGTGACCACGACGTTCTCGACCCGCAGCCCCATATCGACCAGGAGATCGAGACAGGCGATCGCCGCCGCCCCGCCGCCCGAGGTGACGAGGCGCGCCTCGTCGAGCCGCTTGCCGACGAAGCGCAGCCCGTTCAGCACCGCCGCGGCGACGATGATGGCGGTGCCGTGCTGGTCGTCGTGGAACACCGGGATGCGCATGCGCTCGCGCAGGCGCGCCTCGATGTCGAAGCATTCCGGCGCCTTGATGTCTTCCAGATTGATCGCGCCGAAGGTCGGCTCCAGCGCCGCCACCACATTGACGAACAGGTCCGGGTCGGTCGCATCGACCTCGATGTCGAAGACGTCGATGCCGGCGAACTTCTTGAAGAGGACGGCCTTGCCCTCCATCACCGGCTTGGAGGCGAGCGGCCCGATGGCGCCGAGCCCGAGAACGGCGGTGCCGTTGGTGATGACGCCGACGAGATTGCCGCGCGCGGTCAGCCGCGCCGCCTCCTGCGGATCGTCCTGGATGGCCTGGCAGGCGTAGGCGACGCCGGGGGAATAGGCCAGTGCGAGGTCGCCCTGGGTTCCAAGCGGCTTGGTCGCGACGATCGCCAGTTTCCCGGGGGTCGGCAGCGCGTGGTACTCGAGCGCGCGGGCGCGGCGTTCGTCTGTCATTCGGTGTTCTGGTCCTTCCTCCCGCCCGCAGGTGCCCCGGGCGACAGGGTCAGCCTACAAGCTACGAAGCCCGCTGGTAAGGCGGGCTTCGGAAGGATGGTGCGGTCGAGAAGACTCGAACTTCCACGGAGTTTCCCCCACAGCGACCTCAACGCTGCGCGTCTACCAATTCCGCCACGACCGCATGTGCCAGAGGGTGGCTGTTGCCGCCTCGGGCCGCGGGGTGTTAGCAAATCCGCAATGGCATGGCAAGCAAGTGACGACGTTCTCGAGCCGCTCCTCGAACCGCCGGAGTGGCGGGTCGAGGACGCCCTCGTCGACTATCCCGCCGCAGTGGCCGAAATGGACCGCCGCGCCGCCGCGATCCGCGCCGGATCGGAGCGCGAACTGGTCTGGCTGCTGGAGCATTCGCCGCTCTATACGGCCGGCACCAGCGCCGACGATGCCGAGTTGCTGGACGCCGGCGGGCTGCCCGTCCACCGCAGCGGCCGCGGCGGGCGCCTCACCTATCACGGCCCAGGCCAGCGCATCGGCTACTGCCTGCTCGATCTGAAGCGCCGCCAGCCGGACGTGCGCTGGTACGTCGCACGGCTCGAGGACTGGCTGATCCGCACGCTTGCCCTGTTCAACATGAAGGGCGAGCGGCGCGAGGGCCGCATCGGCGTCTGGGTCGTCGGGCAGGACGGGCGCGAGCGCAAGATCGCCGCCCTCGGCGTGCGCGTGCGCCAGTGGGTGACGCTGCACGGGGTCGCCCTCAACGTCGACCCGGACCTTACACGGTTCGGCGGCATCGTGCCGTGCGGCGTGCGCGAGTTCGGCGTCACCTCGCTGGTGCGCGAGGGCATCCTGGTCTCGATGCCGGAGGTCGACGCGGCGATGAAGCTGGCCTTCGAGGACGTCTTCGGGAAAGACGGCAGGCCATAGCCCGGCAGCTCGCGGCGGTGGAGTCGGCCCCGGTGGATCGCAGCCGGGCGGCCGAGGAGACGGCGCGCACTGCCCTGCGCCGCGCATTCGGCACCACGCCTTGCGATGCGCTGCGGCTCCTGAACGGCGGCGCGTCCGGCGCCTTTCCCTTCCGGGCCGACGTCGGCGGGCGGCAGTATCTGGTGCGGGTCGAAGGCGCCGCCAGCCCACTGCGCAACCCGCGGCAGTACGACTCGATGGCCATCGCCGCCGCGGCCGGCATCGCACCGGTCCTCCACCATGCCGACGAGGCCGAGCGGGTCGCCGTCCTCGACTTCGTCGACGAGTGCCCCCTCGCCGCCTATCCCGGCGGCCGGGCCGCGCTGGCGACGGCACTGGGCGAACTCCTGGCGCAGCTCCAGGCGACGCCGCCCTTCCCGCCTTTCATGGCCTACCCCGACATCGTCCAGCGGCTATGGGCGCATGTCTGCCGCACCGGCCTGTTCGCGCCCGGCGCCCTCGATCCGCACACGGAACGCCTGGATCGCATCCGGGCGGGCCTGCGCCGCGAAGCGGTTCGGCCGGTGTCGAGCCACGGCGACCCCGTACCGCGCAACATCCTCTTCGACGGCCGGCGCCTGTGGCTGATCGACTGGGAATCGGCCTGCGCCAACGACCCTCTGGTCGATGCCGCGATCATGCTCGACAACCTCGCGCCGACGCCGGAACTCGAGGGGCTCTTCCTGGCGGCATGGCTGGGACGCGCGCCCGGCGAGGATCTGCGCGGCCGCCTCGCCGCCGTCCGGGCCCTGACCCGCCTCTACTATGCCGGCGTCCTACTGAGCGCCGCCGCGGCGGCCTTCGGGGCGGTCGCCCAACCCGACCTCGCGGCACCGTCCGCGCCCGAGTTCGAGAAAGCGGTCCGCACGGGCCTGCTGCACCCCGGAACGCCCGCCACCAAGTTCACCCTCGGCCGAATGTATCTTGCGGCCTTCGCAACCGACGCCGTCCCGCCTGGATTGGAGGCGTCGACGTGATTGGCCGGTCTACCGATCCATGATGCGCGGCCATCGGCGGCTGACATGCATCACGCGGAGCACGCGAACGACGTCACGGGAAAAATCATAGATCAGTATGTAGTTCTGGTGGACGACCAGTTCTCGTGAGCCGGGCACCCTGCCAGGACGCCCCAATCTCGGGTGACTGACCAGGTGCTCGGCCTTTTCCGAGAACAGCGCATCGAGCGCTTCGGCCGCATTGGGGTTCTCGGATTCGATGTAGTCCAATATTTCATCGCGATCCCGAATCGCCCTCGGCGTCCAGAACAGCAACGTCACTTGGATTCTTCAAGACGGCGGCGCAGTTCCAGTCGTCGAGCAGCGAAGTGAGCCTCGACCTCTTCGGCCGGAATCAGCTTGCCTGCATCCGCCTCGTCAATGCCGATCTGCACCTGCTGGCGGAACCAGGCGTCGTATTCATCCGCCTCGTGCTGCCGGCGCACGAAGTCGCGCATGAAGTCACGCAGGAGCTGGGCGCCCGTGCGATCCTTGGCCTTGGCGGCCTGGGTGAACTCGGCCTTCAGTGCTTCGTCGACGCGGAAGGTGAACGTGGCTTCGGTCATCGGCGGCTCCCGTGCTACGCCTGCGGTGCAGTGTAACACATACGCACGCGGACCGATCGAAGCTAGACGGTCGCCACCTGTTCGAAGCCGGTAGAGCCATCGTCGCCGGCCGGCGTGCGCACCACGGCGGCGACGCGCGCCTTCGGCGGGCCGGCATGGCAACGGCGGGCCATCTCCTCGATCGCGGCCGGCGCGCCGATCACCAGGGCCTCGACGCTGCCGTCGGCGCGGTTGCGGACCCATCCGCGCAAGCCCAGCGCCCGCGCATTCTCCACCGTCCAGGCGCGGTACCAGACGCCCTGGACGCGGCCGGAGATCGCCAGGCGCTCGGCCGCGTCGGCCATGCCTACTCGAACTCCAGGATCTTCTGGTCGACCGACAGGCTGGCACCGGCTTCGGCGTGGACGCGGGCGATGCGGCCGTCGCGCACGGCGCGCAGGATGTTCTCCATCTTCATCGCCTCGACGACGGCGAGCGGATCGCCGTCCTTCACATCCTGGCCCTCCTGCACGAGCACCTGGGAGAGCAGGCCCGGCATCGGCGACAGCAGGAAGCGCGACATGTCGGCCGCGGCCTTGACCGGCATCAGCCGCGCCAGTTCCGCCACGCGCGGCGCCAGCACGCGCAGACCAAGCACCACGCCGCCATGGGAGAGGCGCCAGCCCATGCGCTCGCGGGCCACCTGCACCGTCATCGCCTGGCCGCCGACGGTCCCGCGGAAGAGCGACTGGCCCGGCTGCCAGTCCGCGTCGATGCGCAGCGCAGCGCCATCCAGCGCGACCGTGCCGCCGGCCTCGTCGAGGCGGACGGATGCGGCATTCTCGGCATCGCCGTCGACCACCCGCCAGTCCGTCGCAGCGACATGCCGGCGCCCCGGCAACTGGCCGCTGACGGCGCCGTCGCGCGCGGCCGCGACCGACTGCAGGAAGGCGGCGACGGCCGCCAGATGCCGGCGGACGGTCGGCGAAAGCTCCGCGCCGGCGAAGCCGCCCGGGAACTCCTCGGCGATGTAGTTCGTCGTCAGCCGGCCGTCGCGGAAGCGCTGCCGCGCCAGCACCGCCGACAGGAAGCCGACATTGTGCGTCACCCCGCCGATCTCGTAGGCGTCGAGCGCGGTCAGCAGACGGTCCGTCGCCGTCGCACGGTCGGGCCCGAAGGCGACGAGCTTGGCGATCATCGGGTCGTAGTGGACCGAGATCTCCGCGCCCTCATAGATGCCGGTATCGACGCGGATGCCCTCGCCCACGGGCGGCCGGTAGCGCACCACGCGACCGATCGAGGGCAGGAAGCTGCGGTAGGGGTCCTCGGCATAGACGCGCGCCTCCAGCGCCCAGCCGGTCATGCGCACATCCTCCTGGCGGATGCGCAGCGTCTCGCCGGCGGCGCCCCGGATCATCTCCTCCACCAGATCCAGGCCGGTGACCGCCTCGGTCACCGGATGCTCGACCTGGAGGCGGGTATTCATCTCGAGGAAGTAGAAGTTGCGGTCCTTGTCGACGATGAACTCGACCGTACCGGCCGAGCGGTAGCCGACGGCCTGCGCCAGGGCGACCGCCTGCGCGCCCATCGCCTGCCGGGTCGCCTCGTCGAGGAAGGGGCTCGGCGCCTCCTCGATGACCTTCTGGTGCCGGCGCTGGATCGAGCATTCGCGCTCGCCGAGATGGACGACGTTGCCGTGCGCGTCGGCCAGCACCTGGATCTCGATGTGCCGCGGCTCCTCGACGTACTTCTCGATGAAGACGCGGTCGTCGGCGAAGCTCGAGCGCGCCTCGCTGCGGGCGGAGCGGAAGCCCTCCTCCGCCTCGGCGTCCGAACGGGCGATGCGCATGCCCTTGCCGCCGCCGCCGGCCGACGCCTTGATCATGACCGGATAACCGATGGCCGACGCGATGCGGACCGCCTCGGCCTCGTCGGCGATGACGTCGAGATGGCCCGGCACGGTCGAGACGCCGGCCGCGTGCGCCAGCTTCTTCGACTCGATCTTGTCGCCCATCGCCGCGATCGCATCCGCGCCCGGGCCGATGAAGGCGATGCCCGCCGCCTCCAGCCGCCGCGCGAAATCGGCCTTCTCGGACAGGAACCCGTATCCGGGATGCACTGCCTCGGCGCCCGTGTCCCGCGCCGCGGCGATGATCCGCTCGGCGACGAGATAGCTGTCGGCCGCCGCCGCGCCGCCGATCGCCACGGCCTCGTCGGCCATCCGGACATGCAGCGCCCGCTCGTCGGCCTCCGAATGGACCGCCACCGTCGCAATGCCGAGGCGACGGCAGGTGCGGATCACCCGGCAGGCGATCTCGCCGCGGTTGGCGATGAGGATCTTGCGGAACATCGGGCGCCGCCGGATCAGGCCGGGCCGACGGCGAGATAGACCTGCTGCCCGCCCTCCCAGATCATCGCCAGCGCGACGTAGAAGATCATCGCCAGGCCGATATAGGCGATCCAGCGATACTTCTGCAGCAGGGACGCGATCGCCGTCGCGGCCAGGCCCATGAAGGCCACCGACATCACGAGGCCGGTGACCAGCACCCACGGATGCTCGCGCGCCGCACCGGCGACCGCCAGCACGTTGTCGAGCGACATCGAGACGTCGGCCGCCACGATCTGCATGGCCGCCTGGGCGAAGGTCTTGCGCGGCCGGCCGCTCACCTTCGCCGCATCGCCGCCGGTCGCCTCCTCCAGGAGTTCCTCGGCCTCCTCCTCTTCCTGCTCGTGACCGGCCCGCAGCTCGCGCCACATCTTCCAGCAGACCCAGAGCAGCAGCACGCCGCCGGCCAGCATCAGGCCGATCATCTGCAGCAGCTGCGTGGTGATGGCGGCGAAGGCGATGCGAAGCACCGTGGCGGCGGCGATGCCGATGAGGATGACCTTGCCGCGCTGCTCCTTCGGCAGGCCCGCGGCGGCGAGGCCGACGGCGATCGCATTGTCGCCGGCCAGCACCAGGTCGATCAGCAGCACCTGGCCCAGCGCGACCATCGCGTCGCCCGTGAAGATCTGTGACAAGTCCATGGGGAACAGTACCCGTTCGGTCAGAGCGGAAGGTTGTCGTGCTTCTTCCAGGGATTCTCCAGCCGCTTGTCGCGCAGCATGGCGAGCGCCCGGGCGATGCGGCGCCGGGTGCCGTGCGGCTGGATGACGTCGTCGATGAAGCCCCGGCTGGCCGCGACGAAGGGATTGGCGAACTTGCGCCGGTATTCCTCGGTCCGCTGGTCGATCTTGCCCTGGTCGCCGAGGTCGCCGCGGAAGATGATCTCGACGGCGCCCTTCGGCCCCATCACCGCGATCTCGGCCGTGGGCCAGGCATAGTTGACGTCGCCGCGCAGGTGCTTCGAACTCATGACGTCGTAGGCGCCGCCATAGGCCTTGCGGGTGATGACGGTGACCTTGGGCACCGTCGCCTCGGCATAGGCGAAGAGCAGCTTGGCGCCGTGCTTGATGATGCCGCCGAACTCCTGCGCGGTGCCGGGCAGGAACCCGGGCACGTCGACCAGCGTCACCAGCGGGATGCCGAAGGCGTCGCAGAAGCGCACGAAGCGCGCCGCCTTGCGGCTGGAATCGATGTCGAGGCAGCCGGCCAGCACCATCGGCTGGTTGGCGACGATGCCGACGGTCGAGCCGCCGATGCGGCCGAGCCCGACGATGATGTTGGCGGCGAAATCCGGCTGGATCGGGAAGAAGTCGCCCTCGTCGACGATCTTCTCGATCAGCTCGCGCATGTCGTAGGGCTTGTTGGGGTTGGCCGGGACCAGCGTGTCGAGCGACGGCTCCTCGCGATCGACCGGGTCGGCGGTCGGCCGCACCGGCGGCCTCTCACGGTTCGAGGAGGGCAGGAAGTCGAAGAAGCGGCGCAGTTCCAGCAGCGCCTCGACATCGTTCTCGAAGGCACGGTCGGCGACCCCGGAGCGGGCGGTATGGGTCACCGCGCCGCCCAGTTCCTCCTGCGTCACCGTCTCGTGCGTCACCGTCTTCACCACGTCGGGGCCGGTGACGAACATGTAGGAGCTGTCCTTCACCATGAAGATGAAGTCGGTCATCGCCGGCGAGTAGACCGCGCCGCCGGCACAGGGTCCCATGATCATCGAGATCTGCGGCACGACGCCCGACGCCAGCACGTTGCGCTGGAAGACCTCGGCATAGCCGGCCAGCGAGGCCACGCCTTCCTGGATGCGGGCACCGCCGGAATCGTTGAGGCCGATGACCGGGGCACCGACCCGCATGGCCTGATCCATCACCTTGCAGATCTTCTCGGCATGGGCCTCGCTGAGCGCGCCGCCGAAGACGGTGAAATCCTGGCTGAAGACGAAGACGAGACGGCCGTTGATCGTGCCGTGGCCGGTGACGACCCCGTCGCCGGGCACCTTCTGGTCGGCCATGCCGAAGTCCGTCGAGCGATGCTCGACGAACATGTCCCACTCCTCGAACGAGCCGGGATCGAGCAGCACGTCCAGCCGCTCGCGCGCGGTCAGCTTGCCCTTGCCGTGCTGCGCGGCGATGCGGCGCTCGCCACCGCCGGCACGCGCCTGGCGGCGCATCTCCTCCAACTGCTCGACGATGTCCTGCAAGATCGCTCTCCAGACGCCCGGCCGGTGCCATAGCACCTCGGGAAGTCGATGCAAACCCTCCGGCGCGGTCAAGCGACCAGGCTGAGGAAGCGTTCCACCGACCGGAACTCTTCCCGCAGGGCGGCGCGCCGTTCCGCCGCCTCGGCGTCCTCTCCCCATCGCTCGATCTGGAACGTCTCGTCGAGCTGGGAGAGCGACCACGCCGCCTCCGCGTCGATGCGGCCGGTGACCAGCGCCAGGCCGAGGACGACCGATCCCGCCGCCGAGCCCGCGACCGACAGGGCGGTGAGCCGCCAGGGATCGAGCCTGCCGACGGCCGCACGCACCGCGGCCAGCGCCGCGGGCGGCTGTGCCACCGGCATGATCCCGTGCGCCACCTTGAGGACGGCGTCATGGTCGAGCGCCACCCAGTCCAGCAGCGGCTGCCAGGCGCCATGCTGCCGATGCACCAGCTCGGCCGGCGCATCGGCGCGGTAGCAGAGGAGATCGCTCTCCGCATAGCGGGCAGCCGCATCCGCCATCGCGGCCGGATCGGGCAGCACCCGGTCGATGGCGGTCGCGGCGAGCTGCATCATCGGCATCCGGGCGGGCACGACCGTCTCGCCCTGCGCGTCCCATTCCTCGGCGATCGCCCCGGCCAGACCGGCCGTCGGGAGATGCAGCGGGCGGCGGGCCGGCGTCCGCAGCGGCCGGTCGTCGAGGCGCACCTCGTATGCGCCCGCGCTGCCGGCGACGGACACCTTCTTATAGACCCGGCGCATGTCCTTCCTCGGGCAACAGTTCCAGGACGAGGCGCGGCAGGTCGGCCGGGGTCGTCGCCAGCAGGCGCGCCCCCGCCCGGCGCAGCGCCGGTGGCGGATGATGGCCCCAGGCGACGCCCACGGCCGCGATACCGGCGTTGGCGGCCATATCCATGTCGTAGGTGGTGTCGCCGACCAGGATCGTCGAGGCGGCGGTCGTGCCGCACTCGGCCATGGCGCGCACCACCATGTCGGGCGCGGGCTTGCCCGGCCCGTCGTCGGCCGTCTGCAGCGTCGCGAAGCGCCCTCGGATGCCGTGCGCCTCCAGCAGGCTCAGCAGGGGTCGGCGTGCCATCCCCGTCGCCACCCCCAGCAGGCAGCCCGCCGCCTCGATGCGGTCGAGCGCGCGCAAGATGCCCGGAAACAGGGGCTCGCCCCCGTCGGGGCGGGCGCGCAGCGCCTGATAGGCGCCCTGAAACGCCGCCGCCGCTTCGGCGACCGCCGCATCGTCCGCGCCGCCCGGCAGCAGGCGGCGCAGCAATTCGTCGAGCGACAGCCCGAGCAGCCCGACGATCACCGCATCGGGCGGCGGCGTCCGACCGACGGCCGCCATGGCTTCGGCCACCGCCGCCACGGCGGCGTGGCGTCCGTCGATGAGCGTGCCGTCGCAGTCGAACAGCACCAGTCGCAGGGAAGCGTCGGGCATGCCCCCCTTCTAGCACCGCTCGCCTATGGCCGCTGCAACGCAGGCGGCCTATCTATGGCTGGCCATGACCAGCCCGCCCCGCACCCTGATCCTGACCGGCGCCAGCCGCGGGATCGGCCACGCCACCGTCGCCTATTTCATGGCGCGCGGCTGGCGCATCATCACCTGCTCGCGCGAGGACGCGCCGCCCGAGTGCCGGCGCGACACGAGCTGGAGCGACCATATCGTCGCGGACCTCGGCGATCCGGCCGGCCAGGCGGCCTTCGTCCAGCAGGCCAACGCGATCATCGGCGACGGACCGATCCATGCGCTGGTCAACAATGCCGGCGTCTCGCCGAAGACCCCCTACAAGGAACGGCTGGGCTGCCTCAACGGGCCGATCGACGGCTGGCGCGCGGTCTTCGAGCTCAACTTCTTCGCCCCTCTGGTCCTGGCCCGCGGCTTCGCCGCCGCCCTCCACCGCGGCCAGGGCGCGATCGTCAACGTGACCTCGATCGCCGGCCATGCGACCCACCCGTTCGCGGGATCGGCCTACTCGACCTCGAAGGCCGCCCTCTCCGGGCTGACGCGCGAGATGGCGGTCGAGTTCGCCGGCATCGGCGTGCGCGTCAACGCCATCGCGCCGGGCGAGATCGAGACCGCGATGCTGTCGCCGGAGACCGAGGTGCTGATCCCGCGCATCCCCCTGGCCCGCCTCGGCCAGCCGGAGGAGGTGGCCGCGGCCATCCACTATCTCTGCAGCGCCGAGGCGACCTACATCACCGGGACGGAGATCTTCATCACCGGCGGCCAACACCTGCTGTGAACCACAGAAGCAGAATTCTGCCATCCAGAGCGGGTTAGGTGGTAGTATCCTGCCATTGTGCCGGCTCCCGCCAAACTCCCGCCGCCATTCGAGGCGCGCGATGCGCTGGTCGAGATCGGCGCGGGCATCCGCACGGCGCGGCTGCGCCGGCGCCAGACGGCGCGCGATCTTGCCGGTCGCATGGGTGTGTCCCTGCGCACGCTGCTGAAGCTCGAGCGCGGCGACCCCGGTGTCGCGATCGGCACGTTCGCCACCGCCCTGTGGGCGTTGCAGATGCTGGCGCCGGTCCAGGATGCCCTGCGTCCCGAGGCCGATCGGATCGCAGCCGCCCTCGAGGCAAACCGTGCGCCACGGCGCGCACGGCGCCGCCGGGATCCGATCGATGATCTCTGAGGCGTTCGTTCATGCGCGCTTCGCCGACGGCAGCAGCCACCTGGTCGGACGCTGCCGCCTCGCCGACCGCCTGGGCCAGTTTGCCTATGCGGGGTCGTGGAGGGAGAACCGCCATGGCCGCGCCTTTCCACTCCATCCCGAACGGATGCCGCTCGATGGTGGCGAGTTCGTCCTGCGAACGCGCAGCCAGATCGGGCCGCTCGCCGATTCGACGCCGGACAGCTGGGGTCGCCGTATCGTCGAGGCATTGCAGGGACCGGAACATCGGCCAGGGAACGGCATCGAATGGCTGCTGGCCAGCGGCGACGAAAGGGTCGGCTGCCTGGCGTTCTCGCGGACGCCATCACCGCCGGCGGTTCGGGCCGCTGTCGGCGCCGACAGCGATCTCGGACGATTTGCATCGGCCTTCGCCGCGATCGAGCGCGGCGAAGCCGCCGACCCGCTCTCCGAGCATCTCTTCCGGGCCGGCGCCAGTCTCGGCGGGGCCCGGCCCAAGGCCGTCATCGCCCAGGACGACCAACTGTGGATCGCCAAATTCTCGCGCACCAGCGACGGGTTCGATCACTGCGCGGCGGAGCATGCGGCCATGCGTTTGGCCCAGGTCTGCGGGATCGACGCGGCCGCTACCCGCCTGGCGAACGCAGGGGTGCGTCGAGCCGTCCTCGTGCAGCGATTCGACCGTACGCCCGGACCCGACTTCCGGCCGTCCGCACACTATCTGAGCGCGCTGTCGGCACTCGATCTCGATGAGACGGCGCAGGGCGGGTCGTACGCTGCCATTGCCGGCTTCCTGCGCCGGGTCTCCGCCGACCACCGCGCCGACGCGGTCGAACTGTTCCGGCGCATGGTGTTCAACGTCCTGGTGGGCAACCGCGATGACCACCTCAAGAACCACGCGGTTCTCTTCCGGCCGGGCCAAGGCTGGAGGCTGGCCCCGGCATTCGACGTCATGCCGCAGCCCGAGTTCGCGCCGGTTCAGGCGATTTCGGTCGGTCGGTTCGGTACCACCGCGAGCCTCGCCAACTGCTACACCCTGTGTGGCGAATTCGGTCTGCACGACGATGAGGCACGCGCTGTGGCCGGCGGCATCGTCGAGCGCCTTCGCAACTGGCGGCCCTTCTTCGCAGCCCACGAGGTCGACGCGTCAACGATTCGTCGACTAGGCGGCGCCTTCGCACCGACCCTCTGAACGCGGCGCAGCCTCGCCCTCAGGCGAGCCCGCGCAGCCAGGCCAGGCGCTGTTCCAGATGCTCCCCGTCAAGGGCCAGCCAGCCGGCGAGAGGGCCCTCGCCGCTGTTCGCCATGAGGTCGGCCAGCCGCTCCAGGTCGCGCTCTGCCGCCTCGACCAGGCCCGCGATCACCGCCTGACGATCGGCGCCGTCGAGATGGTCGAGGAACCGCAGCTTGAGGCCGGTGACGAGCCGGTTGAGATCGCCCTCGGTCGCGCGGACCGGGGCACAGACCAGATCGCGCATCGCGCGGCGGCCGGCCGCGGTGATGGAGAGGACGGGATTGGTCTCGATCGCCGCATCGCCCTCCGCCGCGACCAGCCCTTCCAGGCGCAAGAGCTCGATCGACGGCCCGAGAAGCTCGATCGAGGGCGCGACGGTGCGGATGATGAACTGCCGCACGAGTCCCGCCAGGGCGCCGTACTGCCTGGGGCCATCGGCGAGAAAGCCGAGGGCTGCCAGCCGCACGGCCTGGGTCGGTACGAGCGAGCGATCCTTGTACATGGCCATCAAGATAGGTCCGGTGCGGCAATCTGTCCAGCGGCGTTAAGAATCAATCTCAGCGAACGGATCGCCATCATCCTCGCCGAAGCCGAAATAGGCCCAGGACTCCTGCATGTGGGCCGGCAGCGGGGCCACGACCGACAGGCTGCCGCCGTCGGGGTGCGGCAGCCGGATCGAACGGGCGTGGAGGTGCAGCGGCGCCTTCGGGTCGAGATCGGCGAGGAAGGCGGCCGAGCCGCCATACTTGCCGTCCCCGACGATGGGCGTCTGGAGCACCGAGCCGCAATGCACGCGGAGCTGATGGGTGCGGCCGGTGACGGGCATCAGCGCCAGCCAGCTCGCCTGACGGCCCGCGCTCTCGACCGTGGCGTACCAGGTGACGGCGCGCTGGCCCTCCTCCTCGTCCTCGACCACGCGCTCGCCGCGAGCGGTCCCGCGCTTGGTGATCGGCGAGTCGATCTTGCCGCGGCGCGGCTTGGGCTGGCCGACGACCAGCGCCCAGTAGACCTTGCGCACCGTCTTGTCGTGGAAAGCCTCCCCGAGGAACCGCGCGGCGGCCGCGCTGCGCGCGACGACGAAGACGCCGGAGGTGTCGCGGTCGAGCCGATGGACGAGCCGCGGCCGCTCGGGCGCGTCGAACTGCAGCGCCTCCAGCATCCCGTCGATGTGCCGGTGCGTGGCGGTGCCGCCCTGCACGGCCAGCCCGGGCGGCTTGTTGAGCACGATCAGGTGGCGGTCGCGGTGCAGCACGAGGCCGCGCAGCATCTCCGCATCGCGCCCCGCGATCGGCCGCGGTGGCGCCGGCTCCGACGGCGCCTCGCCCAGCGGCGGCACGCGGATCACCTGGCCGGTGCCGACCCGCTGGCCGGCGGTCGCCCGCTTGCCGTCGACCCGCACCTGGCCAGTGCGCAGGAGCTTCTCCAGCCGGCCATGGGCCAGTTCGGGAAAATGCCGCTTGAACCAACGGTCGAGCCGGATCTCGGACTCCCCCGGGTCGACGGTGATGGTCTGCACGCCACTCATCTCGATTCCTTCATTCCTCCGCCGCGCGGCGCTCGGTCCGCAGCTTCGCCCAATAGTCGAGCCGCTTGCGGATCTCCCGCTCGAAGCCGCGCTCGGCCGGCGCATAGAACTGCCGCCGCGTCATCCCGTCCGGGAAATAGTCCTGCCCCGAGAAGCCGTCCGGCGCATCGTGATCGTAGCGATAGCCGGCGCCATAGCCGAGGTCGCGCATCAGCCGCGTCGGCGCGTTCAGGATGTGCGCCGGCGGCATCAGCGAGCCGGTCTCGCGGGCCGCCTGGACCGCGGCCTTGTAGGCGACGTAGGCCGCGTTCGATTTCGGCGCCGTGCCGAGATAGATGACGAGTTGCGCCAGCGCCAGTTCGCCCTCGGGCGAGCCGAGACGGTCGTAGGTGTCCCACGCGGCGATCGCCTGGGTCAGGGCGGCGGGATCGGCCAGCCCGATATCCTCGACCGCGAACCGCGTCAGCCGGCGGGCGATGTAGACCGGATCCTCGCCGCCGGCGAGCATGCGCGCGAACCAATAGAGGGCTGCGTCCGTATCGGACCCGCGCAACGACTTGTGGAGCGCGCTGATGAGATTGTAGTGCCCCTCCTGCGCCTTGTCGTAGACCGGCGCCCGGCGCTGCACCGTCTCGACCAGCCGTGCGGCGTCGAGCGGCGGCGACGCGGGCAGCCGGAACAGCTCCTCGGCCAGGTTCAGGAGATAGCGCCCGTCGCCGTCGGCCATGGCATGGAGGGCGCGGCGGGCATCCTCGGCGAGCGGCAGCGGCCGGCCTTCGAGCGCCTCGGCCCGCCCCAGCAGCAGGTCCATCGCCGCATCGTCGAGCCGGCGCAGGACGAACACCTGGCAGCGGGACAGCAGCGCCGCATTCAGCTCGAAGGAGGGATTCTCCGTCGTCGCTCCGACCAGGACGATGGTCCCGTCCTCGACATAGGGCAGGAAGCCGTCCTGCTGGGCCCGGTTGAAGCGGTGGATCTCGTCGACGAAGAGCAGCGTGCCGCGGCCCATGCCGCGCCGCGCCCGTGCCGCCTCGAACGCCTTGCGCAGATCGGCGACGCCCGAGAACACGGCCGAGAGCGCCTCGAAATGGAGGTCGGTGCCGTCCGCCAGGAGACGCGCGATCGTCGTCTTGCCGCAACCGGGCGGGCCCCAGAGGATCATGGAGGCGAGGCGATGCTGCACCACCATGCGCCCGACCGGCGCCTCGGCGGCCAGCAGGTGGTCCTGGCCCACCACCTCCGACAGGCGCAGCGGGCGCAGCCGGTCGGCCAGCGGTCGCGGAGCCGTCGCCTCGAAGAGACCGCCCAAGACGCGGGGGCCCCTCTAGCCGCCGAGCGTGGCGGTGAGCACCTGCTCGCCGCGCCGCACCGAGATCCGCCAGGGCGCGCCGCCACGCGCCATCGCGCGCCGCAGCCGCTGGACCGAATCGATCGTCTCGCCGTTGACCTCCTGCACGACGTCGCCGGTCTGGAAGCCCCGGCGCTGGGCCATCGATCCGGCCCGCAGCCGCGTGATCACCACGCCGCGGGCGACGCCGACAAAGCCGATCTCCTCGGCCAGAGCCGGCGAAAGATTCGCGACCTCCGCTCCGGCAAGCGGATGGCGCCCGTCGAGCAGCATCGTCTGGCGCGGCGGATCCTCCGGCGGCGGCTCGACCGCGACGGAGACCGACATCTGCTGCTCGCCGCGGCGGTAGAGAACCGGCACCGTCGACCCCACCGGCGCGGTGGCGAAGCGGAAGCGCAGCGACTCCGGATCGTCGACCTCCCGCCCCCCGACCTCCAGCACGATGTCGCCGACCCGCAGGCCGGCCCGCGCCGCCGGTCCGCGCGGATGGACCTCGTTGAGCAGCACCCCGCGCGGCCGGAGCAGACCCATCGATTGGGCGATGTCGGCCGTGACCGCCTGACCGCCGGCGCCCAACCAGGGACGCACGATCCGCGGACCGTCGCCCACCAGCACCGTGCGGACCATGTTCGACGGGATCGCGAAGCCGATCCCGACCGACCCGCCGGTGCGCGAGTAGATCGCCGTGTTGATGCCGACGAGGCGGCCGTCGAGCGTCACCAGCGCGCCTCCGGAATTGCCGGGATTGATCGCGGCGTCGGTCTGGATGAAGAAGCCGTAGTCGGTGATGCCGACATTGGTGCGCGCAAGGCCCGAGACGATTCCGCTCGTGACGGTCTGCCCCACGCCGAAAGGGTTGCCGATCGCAAGGACGAGGTCGCCGACCTCCAGTTCGTCGGAGTCGCGCAGTTCCAGGAAGGGCAGCGCCTCGCCGGCCGGGTCGATCCGCAGCACGGCGAGATCGGTGCGCTCGTCGCTGCGCACGAGGCGGGCGGGAAACTCGCGCCGGTCGGCCAGCACGACCCGGATCTCGTCCGCGCCGCGCACGACATGGTGATTGGTCAGCACGGTGCCGCTCGAATCGACGATCACGCCCGAGCCGAGCGACTGCTGCACGCGCTCCCGCGGCCCCGCCAGCCCGCGCCCGCCGAAGAAATGGCGGAAGAAGGGGTCGTCGAACAGCGGATTCCCGGCCACCTGCCGCGTCCGCTGGGTAAAGACGTTGACCACCGCCGGCGCCGCCCGGCGCACGACGGGCGCAAAGCTGAGCTGAATCTGCTCGCGGTCGGCCGGCACCGCGCGCAGCGGCGTCTGGGCGGCGGCGGGCAGCGACGGCGCGGACGCCACCATCAGGCCCGCCAGCACGAGGAAGATCATCCGAGGCATGGAACGCGATGTAGGCAGGGCGCCGCGGCTTGGGAATATCCCGGAAAAGCGAAAGGGCGGCCGCTTCCGACCGCCCCCGCAACCTTCCGGCGATGCCGCCCGGTCAGGCAGCCGCCGCACCCTCCGCGTCCGCCTTCGGCCCGCTGTCCTGGCCCTTGGCGGCCGGATCGCGGTCGACGAACTCGATCACCGCCATGGCGGCGTTGTCGCCCTGGCGGAAGCCCGCCTTGAGGACGCGGATATAGCCGCCCGGCCGCGAGCGGTAGCGATCGGCCAGCGTCGTCAGCAGCTTGGAGGCCATCGCCTCGTCCTGCAGCGTCGCGATGAGCTGGCGCCGGGCATGGAGCCCGCCGCGCTTGCCGAGGGTCACCAGCTTCTCGACGAAGGGCCGCAGCTCCTTCGCCTTCGGCAGGGTGGTGCGGATCTGCTCGTGCTTGACGAGCGAAGCCGCCATGTTGTCGAGCATCGCCTTGCGATGGGTGACGGTACGGCCGAGCTTCCGGCCGGCGAGACGATGGCGCATCTGCCCTTCCTCCTGAACCTGATCCGGCGCTCAGTACGGCTCTTCGAGCCGCTTGGCGAGATCCTCGATATTCTCCGGCGGCCAGCCCGTGACCTCCATCCCGAGATGGAGCCCCATCTGGGCCAGCACTTCCTTGATCTCGTTGAGCGACTTGCGCCCGAAATTCGGCGTGCGCAGCATCTCCTGCTCGGTCTTCTGCACGAGATCGCCGATATAGACGATGTTGTCGTTCTTGAGGCAGTTGGCCGAACGGACCGAAAGTTCCAGTTCGTCGACCTTGCGCAGCAGGTTGCGGTTGAACGGGAACTCCTGCGCCTTCACGTCTTCCGAGGCCGGCTTCGGCTCCTCGAAATTGATGAAGATCTGCAGCTGGTCCTGGAGGATACGCGCCGCCAGCGCGACCGCGTCCTCCGGCGACACGGCGCCGTTGGTCTCGACCCGCATCGACAGCTTGTCGTAGTCGGTCACCTGGCCGACGCGGGTGTTGTCGACCTTGTAGGTCACTTTGCGCACCGGGCTGTAGAGCGCGTCGACCGGAATGAGACCGATCGGCGCGTCCTCCGGCCGGTTCTGCGCGGCCGCGACATAGCCCTTGCCGTTCTCGACCACGAACTCCATGGCGATCTTGGCGTCGCGGTCGAGCGTGCACAGGATATGGTCCGGGTTCATGACGTCGATGTCGTGCCCGGTCTCGATCTGCCCCGCGCGCACCTCGCCCGGCCCCGAAGCCTTCAGCCGCATCCGCTTCGGGCCGTCGCCATGCATCCGCAGCGCCAGGCTCTTCACGTTGAGCACGATGTCGGTGACGTCCTCGCGGACCCCCGGGATCGAGGAGAACTCGTGCAGCACGCCCTCGATCTGGATCGAGGTGACCGCGGCCCCCTGGAGCGACGACAGCAGCACCCGGCGCAGGGCATTGCCCAGCGTCAGGCCGAAGCCGCGCTCCAGCGGCTCGGCGACCACGGTCGCCACGCGCTTGGGATCGTCACCGGG
Source organism: Allostella sp. ATCC 35155 (assembly GCA_006738865.1). Taxonomy (GTDB): domain Bacteria; phylum Pseudomonadota; class Alphaproteobacteria; order ATCC43930; family Allostellaceae; genus Allostella. The sequence continues at coordinate 864,127 of AP019701.1, read as the reverse complement.
CTCCACGCTCGGCTTCTTTGGCTTGATCAACTGTTGCCAGTTCTTCTGAATCACGAGCATGTTCCTCACGCTCTCTGGGTTCCGCTCACGGTACCCGTTCACTGGTGTCGGCCGCGAAGATCGACGATCTCCGCGGCCACAACCCAATCGAATTCCGGACGCGCCACCCCGGCGCCCTCCGGCCGGCCACGCGCCGGCCGGCTCGCTCGAATCAGACGCGACGGCGCTTCGGCGGACGGCAGCCGTTGTGCGGGATGGCCGTCACGTCGCGAATCGAAGTGACGATGAACCCGACGGTCTGCAGCGCCCGCAGCGCCGACTCGCGCCCGGAGCCCGGCCCCTTGACCTCGATCTCGAGGGTCCGCATCCCGTGTTCCATCGCCTTCCGGCCGGCCGCCTCCGCCGCCATCTGGGCGGCATAGGGAGTCGACTTGCGCGACCCCTTGAAGCCCTGGCTGCCGGAAGACGCCCAGGCGATCGTATTGCCCTGGGCGTCCGTGATGGTGACCATCGTGTTGTTGAACGACGCGCTGACGTGGGCAGTGCCCGACGTGATGTTCTTGCGTTCGCGGCGCCGAATGCGCCCCGCAGGTGCCTTGCCCATCGATGACCTTCCGATTTCCTAGCGCGTCCGCGTCACTTCTTCTTCCCGGCGATCGGCCGGGCCGGACCCTTGCGCGTGCGCGCATTGGTGTGCGTCCGCTGTCCACGGACCGGCAGGCCGCGACGGTGCCGAAGGCCGCGATAGCAGCCGAGATCCATCAGACGCTTGATATTCATCGCGACTTCACGGCGCAGGTCGCCCTCGACCCGATGCTCGCGGTCGATGTGCTCGCGGATGCGCAGCACCTCGTCCTCGGTCAGCTGGTTGACCCGCTGCTCACTGGGGATGCCGATCTGGGCACAGATCTGCTTGGCCGTCGTGCGGCCGATCCCGTGAATATAGGTAAGCGCGATTTCCACCCGCTTCTGATTGGGAATGTTCACGCCAGCAATGCGCGCCACGAGAATGCTCCTAGCAAACGTGCAAAAGGGTACGGACCGCAGGGTGCGCCGGAAGGTCGCGCATTATATTCAAGGTCCGCGCGGAGTCAACGTCAGTCTCCGGCCGCCGTCGCGACGGCGAGTTCGCGATCGATGGCGGCAGCGACTTCGTCCATCGGTGCCATGCCGTCGACCGTGTGCAGCAGGCCGTGCGACCGGTAGTAGGGCAGGATCGGCGCCGTCTGGCTGCGATAGGCGGCAAGGCGGGTGTGCACCGTCTCCGCCCGGTCGTCGGCACGCCGCACGAACTCGGTCCCGCCGCAGCGATCGCAGACGCCGTCGACCGCGGTCGGCTTGAAGCGGTCATGATAGCCGGCACCGCAACGCGCGCAGGTGAAGCGTCCCGCGATCCGCTGGGTCAGCTCCGACTCGTCGACCGCCAGCTCGATCACCGCATCCAGCTCGAGGCCGCGCCGCGCGAGCATCGCGTCGAGCGCCTCGGCCTGGGCGACCGTCCGGGGGAAGCCGTCGAGGATGAACCCCTGGGCGCAGTCGTCGCGGCCGATCCGCTCGTCGATCATGGCGATGATGACGGCATCGGGCACCAGATCGCCCCGGTCCATGACCGCCTTCGCCTCACGCCCGAGCGGCGTGCCGGCCGCGACGGCCGCGCGCAGCATGTCGCCGGTGGAGAGCTGCACGACGCCGTACCGCTCCTCCAGGCGCTTGGCCTGGGTTCCCTTCCCGGCGCCGGGCGGGCCCAGCAGGATGATGTTCATCGCCGGCACCTGGCTCAGTTCCGGCCGCGCAGGCGGGACTTCTTGATCAGCCCCTCATACTGATGCGCCAGGAGGTGCGAGTGGACCTGGGCGACCGTGTCCATGGTCACGCTGACCACGATCAGCAGGCTGGTTCCACCGAAGTAGAACGGCACGGAGTACTGCGAGATGAGGAACTCCGGCAGGAGGCAGATCACCGCCAGATAGAGGGCGCCGACCGCCGTCAGCCGCGTCAGCACATGGTCGAGATAGTCGGCCGTGTTCTTGCCGGGACGGATGCCGGGGACGAAGCCGCCGTACTTGCGCAGATTGTCGGCCGTCTCCGCCGGATTGAAGACGATCGCCGTGTAGAAAAAGGCGAAGAAGATGATGAGCCCGGCATAGAGCAGCATGTACGCCGGCTGGCCATGGCCGAGCCAGGCCGACAGCAGCTGCAGCCATTCCGGCCCCTGGCCGGCGCTGAAGCTGGCGAACGTCGCGGGCAGCAGCAGCAGCGAGCTGGCGAAGATCGGCGGGATGACGCCGGAGCTGTTGAGCTTCAGCGGCAGGTGCGAACTCTCGCCACCGAACATCCGGTTGCCGACCTGGCGCTTGGGATACTGCACCAGGATCCGGCGCTGGGCGCGCTCGACGAACACGATCGCGCAGACGACCACCACCGACATCAACAGGAAGAAGACGATCAGGAACGCCGAGATGGCGCCCGTACGGCCGAGTTCGAGCGTGTTGATCAGCGCGAAGGGAAGGTTCGCGACGATGCCCGCGAAGATGATCAGCGAGATGCCGTTGCCGACGCCGCGGGCGGTGATCTGCTCGCCCAGCCACATCAGGAACATGGTGCCGCCGACCAGCGTTATGACGGTCGACAGGCGGAAGAACATGCCGGGATCGATGACGGCGCCGCCCGTCGCCCCGGTCAGCTGTTCCAGCCCGACGGAAATTCCGTAGGCCTGGACCGAGGCCAGGACGACGGTTCCGTAGCGGGTATACTGGTTCAGCTTCTTGCGCCCGGACTCGCCCTCCTTCTTCAGCGCCTCGAGCGTCGGGGACACCGCCGTCAGGAGCTGAATGATGATCGATGCCGAGATATACGGCATGATGTTCAACGCGAAGATCGTCATCCGGCCGAGCGCGCCGCCGGAGAACATGTCGAACATCGCGAGGATGCCGCCCGAATTCTGCTCGAAGACCTGCGCGAGCACGTGCGGATTGATGCCCGGAATCGGGATGTAGGTCCCGATCCGGTACACGACCAGCGCCGCCAGCGTGAACCAGATCCGCTTCTTCAGCTCGGTCGCCTTCGAGAAGGCGCCGAAGTTGATGTTCGCAGCGAGCTGCTCGGCCGCCGATGCCATGGGCTGCTTCCTCGAGGTGGGGGACGCCGTCAGGCGCCCGCCGCCTCCGCTACCGCGGGAACGATCACCTTGCCGCCGGACTGCTCGACCGCCGCGACGGCGGCCGCCGACGCACCGGCGACCTGGATGGTCACGGCCGCCTTGATCTCGCCCTGCGCCAGGAGGCGGACGCCGTCCTTCGCCTTGCCGACCAGCCCGGCACGCCGCAGCGCGTCGGTATCGATGGTCTGCGCGACGTCGATCCGGCCGGCGTCGATCGCCTTCTGCAGGCGCCCGACGTTCACCAGCTCGTATTCCTTGCGGAACGGCTTGACGAAGCCGCGCTTGGGCAGGCGGCGATGCAGCGGGGTCTGGCCGCCCTCGAAGCCGGCGAGCGCCACGCCCGAGCGCGCCGTCTGGCCCTTGCCGCCGCGACCGGAGGTCTTGCCCTTGCCGGAGCCGATGCCGCGGCCGACGGCCTTGGCCTTCTTGCGCGCGCCCGGATTGTCGCGGATCTCGTTGAGCTTCATATCGCTTCCCCGCTCGTCCTCAGGCCGGTTCGACCCGGATGAGGTGCTTTACCTTGAAAATCATGCCGCGCACCGACGGCGTGTCCTCGAGGACCCGCGTCCGGTTCATCTTGTTGAGGCCGAGCCCGATCAGGGTCGCCTCCTGGTCCTTCTGCCGGCCGATCGCGCTGGCGATCTGGGTCACGCGGACCCGGCCCGTTGCTTCGGTCATCTCGCCTGCTCCGCTCATCAAGCCTGTTCCCGGGCCTCTTCGCGGCGGCCGAGGATCTCGCTGACCTTCTTGCCACGGCGGTTGGCCACCGCACGCGGCGAGCTGATGCCGCCGAGCGCCTCAAAGGTCGCCTTCACCATGTTGTGCGGATTCGACGTGCCGACCGACTTGGCGACGACGTCATGCACACCGAGCGCCTCGAAGACGGCGCGCATCGGACCGCCCGCGATGATGCCCGTACCGGCGACGGCCGCGCGCAGCACCACCTTGCCGGCGCCGAAATGGCCGCGGGCATCGTGGTGCAGCGTCCGTCCTTCGCGCAGGGGGACGCGGATCATGCCGCGCTTGGCCTGCTCGGTCGCCTTGCGGATCGCCTCCGGCACCTCGCGGGCCTTGCCCGAGCCGTGCCCGACCCGACCCTTGCCGTCGCCGACGACGACCAGCGCGGCGAAGCCGAACCGCCGACCGCCCTTCACCACCTTCGCGACGCGGTTGATGCTGACGAGCTTCTCGACGAGTTCGCCTTCGTCGCCCCCGCGCTCCCGGTCGGATCCGCGCTCGCGACCCCGACCGCCTTCGCGTTGCGGCCGATCGCTCGACGGGGACCGTCCCGAGGAATTCCGTGACGTGGGAGTGCGTGCCATTTCGATTCCCGTCCTACTCGTCAGAAGGAGAGGCCGCCTTCGCGCGCGGCCTCGGCCAGCGCCTTGACGCGGCCGTGATAGGGGTAGCCGCCGCGATCGAACACGACGCTCTCGATACCGGCCGCCTTGGCGCGCTCGGCCAGCAGCAGGCCGACCTCGCGGGCCGCGGCGGTGTCGGCGCCGGTCTTCAGGCGCCCGCGCAGATCCTTCTCCAGCGTCGAGGCGGCGGCGACCGTGTGGCCCTTGCCGTCGTCGATGATCTGGGCGTGGATATGCTTGCTCGACCGGAAGACCGACAGCCGCGCGCGGCCGCCGGACTTGATCTGGATCTGGGTCCGCGTCCGCTCCCGGCGGCGCGCGAACAATTCCTTTGTCGTCAGCATCGGCCGGTACCTACTTCTTCTTGCCTTCTTTGCGGATGATCGTCTCGTCCGCGTATTTGATCCCCTTGCCCTTGTAGGGCTCGGGCGGCCGGTACGACCGGATCTTCGCAGCCACCTCGCCGACGCGCTGCTTGTCCGCACCCGAAACCTTGATCGCGGTCGGGCGCTCGCAGACGATCTTGACGTCTTCCGGGATCGGGAAGAGCACGTCGTGGCTGTAGCCGAGCTGCAGCTGCAGGTTCGAGCCCTGCACCGCGGCACGATAGCCGACACCGTTGATCTCGAGCGACTTCGTGAAGCCGACCGAGACGCCGCGCACCAGGGCGCCGAGCCGGTTGCGGGCGGTGCCCCACTGGGCCCGGGCCTGCTGCGAGTCGTTCGCCGGGGCGACGAGCAACCGGTCGGTCTCGACCGTGATCGCCACTTCCGGATGCACGCTCATCGACAACTGACCGAGCTTGCCCTTGGCGGTCACCGTCTGTCCGACGACCTGGAGGTCGACCTCCTTCGGGATCGCGACCGGATTCTTTCCAACTCGAGACATGGCCCGTCCTCAGAACACCTGGCAGAGGACTTCGCCGCCGACGTTCGCCGAGCGTGCCTCGTTGTCCGAGAGCACCCCCCGCGGGGTCGACAGGATCGCCATGCCGAGGCCGTTGTAGAAGCGCGGAAGGTCCGCGATCTTGGAATAGACGCGCCGACCGGGCCGCGAGACACGGGCGATCGCGCGGATCGCCGGCTCGCCGTCCGTGTACTTCAGCTCGATGTCGAGTGCCGCCACACCCGGGCGGACCTCGCGCCGGGAATAGCCGCGGATGAAGCCTTCGCGCATCAACACTTCGAGCACGTTCGCACGGACCTTCGAGGCCGGAGACGACACCACCGACATCCGCGCACTCTGCCCGTTGCGGATGCGGGTCAGCATATCGCCGAGCGGATCGCTCATCGACATTCGGGTAACTCCCTTACCAGCTCGACTTCACGACGCCGGGGATCTGCCCCGTCGACGCGAGCTCGCGCAGCGCGATGCGCGAGAGCTTGAACTTGCGATAGACCGCGCGCGGGCGCCCCGTGAGCGCGCAGCGGTTGCGGATCCGCACCTTCGACGAGTTGCGCGGCATCTCGGCCAGCTTGAGGCGGGCCTCGAAGCGCTCTTCCGGCGGCAGCGAAGTGTCCTTCGCCGCATCCTTCAGGCGCGCCCGCTTGGCCGCATACCGCTTGGTGAGAGCCTGCCGGTGCTTGTTCTTTTCGACGGCACTGGTCTTTGCCATGGAATGTCCCTCGCGCCCGGCTCAGTTGAAGAACGGCATGTCGAAGGCCTTGAGCAGGGCCTTCGCTTCGGCATCGCTGCCGGCGGTCGTCACGATCGTGATGTCCATGCCGCGCGGTGCCTCGACCTTGTCATAATTGATCTCGGGGAACACGAACTGCTCCTTGAGACCCAGCGAATAGTTGCCACGGCCGTCGAAGCTGCGCCCCGACAGTCCCCGGAAGTCGCGCACTCGCGGCAGGGCGATGTGCACCAGCCGGTCGAGGAACTCGTACATCCGCTCCGCCCGCAGCGTGACCTTGCAGCCGATCGGCATGCCCTCGCGCAGCTTGAAGGCGGCGATCGCCTTCTTGGCGCGGGTCACCACCGGCTTCTGGCCGGCTATGGCGGCCAGGTCCTCGACGGCGCCCTGCACCTTCTTGGTGTCCTGGGTCGCCTCGCCGACGCCCATGTTGATCACGATCTTCTCCAGGCGCGGGACCTGCATCGTGTTGCGGTAGCCGAACTCCTTGATCAGGGCCGGCTTGACCGTCGATTCGTACTGCTCTTTGAGACGCGACATCACGGCACCCGTCAAACGTCGATGACCTCGCCCGAGTCTCTGGCGACCCGGACCTTTCGGCCATCTTCGAGGTTCTTGAATCCGACACGGGTCGGCTTGTTCGACTTCGGATCGACATGCGCCACGTTCGAGACGTGGATCGTGCCTTCCTTCTCGACGACCCCACCCTGGTCGCGGGCCGTCTGGCGCGTATGGCGCTTGACCATGTTCACGCCCTCGACGACCACGCGCGACTCCGTGGGGATCGCACGCAGGACCGTGCCGATCTTGCCCTTGTCGCGTCCGGTGATCACGACCACGCGATCACCCTTCTTGATCTTCATCTTCACAGACATCGCCATGGCCCTCACAGCACTTCCGGAGCGAGCGAGACGATCTTCATGAACTTCTTCGCTCGGAGCTCACGGGTGACCGGCCCGAAGATGCGGGTGCCGATCGGCTCGTTCTGCTTGTTGATGAGGACCGCGGCATTGTTGTCGAAGCGGATGGCGCTGCCGTCGCCGCGACGGATCTCCTTGGCGGTGCGCACGATGACGGCGCGATGGACGTCGCCCTTCTTCACGCGGCCGCGCGGGATCGCCTCCTTGACGGAGACCACGATGACGTCGCCGACCGAGGCCACCTTGCGCTTCGATCCGCCCAGCACCTTGATGCACATGACGCGGCGAGCGCCGGAGTTGTCGGCGACGTCCAGGTTAGTTTGCATCTGGATCATGACGGGTTCCTCAGGCTCCGGTGGCCGGTGCGGCGCCGGCTTCTTCTGTCACGACTTCCCAACGCTTGCGCGCCGAGAGCGGACGGCATTCGACGATGCGCACCGTGTCGCCGATCTTGAAGGCGTTCGCTTCGTCGTGGGCCATGTACTTCTTCGAGCGGGTGATGAACTTCTTGTAGAGGGGATGCATGACGCGGCGCTCGACACGGACGACGATCGTCTTGTCGCCCTTGTCGCTCACCACCGTCCCCTGCATGACTCGCCTGGGCATCTCGCTGTTGCTCCCGCTAGGACGCCTTCGGCGCCCGCTCGTTCAGGATCGTCTTGATGCGGGCAACGTCGCGCCGCACCTGGCGCACCCGCGCCGTGTTCTCGAGCTGGCCGCTCGCGCGCTGGAAGCGCAGGTTGAACGCTTCCTTGCGCAGCGCCTCGAGCTGGGCCGACAGCTCGTCCGCCGTCTTGGCCCGCAGATCGGTCGCAGTCGTCTCGGCCATCACTCCGCTCCTTCGCCCATACGGGTGATGACGCGGGTGGCGATCGGCAGCTTGGCGGACGCCAGCTCGAATGCCTCCCGCGCGATCGGCGTCGGTACGCCGTCCAGCTCGAACATGATCCGCCCCGGCTTGACCCGGCACATCCAGAACTCGGGCGAGCCCTTGCCGCTGCCCATGCGGACCTCGGCCGGCTTCTTCGACACCGGCACGTCCGGGAACACGCGGATCCAGACGCGGCCGACGCGCTTGATGTGGCGCGTGATCGCACGGCGGGCGGCCTCGATCTGGCGCGCCGTGATGCGGCCCGGCTCGGTGGCCTTCAGCCCGACCGAGCCGAAGTTCAGCGAGAATCCGCCCTTGGCCAGGCCATGGACCCGACCCTTGTGCGCCTTGCGGTACTTGGTCCGCTTCGGTTGCAACATCGCTCGTTACTCTCTCTGGGGCTCAGCGGGTCGGGATCAGCGGCCGGACGTCGCCTCGAGGGCGCGCTTCTCGTGCGCCATCGGGTCGTGCGCCATGATCTCGCCCTTGAAGACCCACACCTTCACGCCGCAGGTTCCATAGGTCGTCTTGGCCGTGGCGACGCCGAAATCGACGTCGGCACGCAGCGTATGCAGCGGCACGCGCCCCTCGCGATACCACTCCATGCGCGCGATCTCGGCCCCGCCGAGGCGGCCGGAGCAGTTGATCCGGATGCCCTGGGCGCCGAGGCGCATCGCCGACTGCACCGCACGCTTCATCGCGCGCCGGAAGGCGACGCGGCGCTCCAGCTGCTGGGCGATGTTGTCGGCGATCAGCTTGGCGTCGATCTCGGGCTTGCGGATCTCGACGATGTTCAGCGCGACCTCGCTCTGGGTCATCTTGCCCAGATCGTTGCGCAGCTTGTCGATATCGGTGCCCTTCTTGCCGATAACGACGCCCGGGCGGGCGCTGTGCAGCGTGATCCGCGCCTTCTTGGCCGCGCGCTCGATGATGACGCGCGCCACACCGGCCTGGGTCAGCCGCTTCGTCAGATAGCCGCGGAGCTTCAGATCCTCCTGCAGGATGTCGGCATAGTCGCGCTTGGCGAACCAGCGCGAATCCCAGGTACGGTTGATGCCGAGCCGCAGCCCGATCGGGTTGACCTTCTGACCCATCAGGCCTTCTCCTCGCGCTCGCCGACCACGATGGTCAGGTTGCTGAACGGCTTCTCGACACGGGCGGCACGACCACGGGCGCGGGCATGGAACCGCTTGATCGAGAAGGTCTTGCCCACCGACGCTTCCTTGACATAGAGGCGGTCGACGTCGAGCTGGTGATTGTTCTCGGCATTGGCGATCGCGGACTGCAGCACCTTGCGGACATCCACCGCCATCTTGCGATGGAGGAAGGTCAGGCGGGCGACCGCGGCCTGGCAGTCGAGCCCGCGGATCGCGGCGGCGACCAGGTTCAGCTTGCGCGGGCTGGTTCGCAGCACGCGTGCCACGGCCATGGCCTCGTTCTCCGCGACCCTGCGCGGTGCCGACGGCTTGCTCATAGCGTTAGCCCCTCCGCGCCTTCTTGTCGCCGGCATGGCCCTGATAGGTCCGCGTCGGCGAGAATTCCCCGAACCGGTGGCCGATCATGTTCTCGTTGACCAGCACCGGGATGAACTTGTGACCGTTGTGCACGCCGAACGTCAGGCCGACGAACTGCGGCAGGATGGTCGAACGCCGCGACCAGATCCTGATGATCTCGTTGCGTCCGCTCGACCGCGCCCTCTCCGCCTTGCGCAGGAGATAGCCGTCGACGAACGGACCCTTCCAAACCGAACGAGCCACGCGGGGCCTCCGTTACTTCGCGTGCCGCCGGCGAACGATCAGCCGGTCGGTCTTCTTGTTGTTCCGGGTCTTCTTGCCCTTCGTGGGCTTGCCCCACGGGGTGACCGGATGACGACCGCCCGAGGTGCGGCCTTCGCCGCCGCCATGCGGATGGTCGATCGGGTTCATCGCGACGCCGCGCACGCCGGGCTTGCGCCCGAGCCAGCGATTGCGCCCGGCCTTGCCGATGTTGATGTTCGACTGGTCCGGGTTGGAGACCGCACCGATCGTCGCCATGCAGTCCGAGCGGACCATGCGAACCTCGCCGGACGCCAGCCGCAGCAGCGCGTTCGACTGGTCGCGACCGACGAGCTGGGCATAGGTTCCGGCCGAGCGCGCCATCTGGCCGCCGCGGCCCATCTTCAGCTCGACATTGTGCACGATCGTGCCGACCGGGATTCCCCGCAGCGGCATCGCGTTGCCGGCCTTGACGTCGACCCGCTCGCCGGACACCACCTTGTCGCCGACCTTCAGCCGCTGCGGCGCCAGGATGTAGGCGAGTTCGCCGTCCTCATAGCGGATGAGCGCGATGAACGCCGTGCGGTTCGGATCGTACTCCAGCCGCTCGACCGTGCCCGGCACGTCGAACTTGCGCCGCTTGAAGTCGACGATGCGATAGCGCTGCTTGTGGCCGCCGCCGCGCCACCGCACGGTGACGTGGCCGTGCGTGTTCCGGCCGCCGCTGGAGCTCTTGCCCTCGGTCAGCTTCTTGACCGGCTTGCCCTTGTACAGCTCCGACCGATCGACCAGCACCAGCTCGCGCTGGGACGGCGTGATCGGATTGAAAGACTTGAGCGCCATCGCCTCAGACTCCCGTCGTCACGTCGATCGTGTAGCCGGGCGCGAGACGGACCATCGCCTTCTTGAAGTCCTGCCGGACTCCGAGGCGGCCCTTGAAGCGCTTCTGCTTGCCGGCCACGCGCAGCGTGTTGACCGCCACGACCTTGACACTGAAGAGGCCCTCGACCGCCGCCTTGATGTCGGGCTTGGAGGCCGACAGCGGGACGCGGAAGGTGACCTGGTTGTGCTCCGAGCCCATGGTCGCCTTTTCGGTGATCACCGGGCTCGTCACGAGCAGGAACATCTGCTCGCGTGTGAGATTGGCCTTGGTCTTGGCGGCCGGGAAATAGCGGAAGCGGCTCATTTCAGGCGGGCCTCCAGGGCCTCGACGGCGCCGCGCGTCAGCACGAGCGTGTCGCGGCGCAGGATGTCGTACACGTTGGCGCCCTGCTGCGGCAGGACGTCGACCTGCGGCAGGTTGCGCGCCGCGCGGGCGAAGCCCTGATCGATCTCGCTGCCGCCGATGACGAGCACCGAGCCCCAACCGAGCTTGCCTAGACGCTGCACCAGGGCCTTGGTCTTGGCCTCCGGCAGCCGAGCGTCGTCGATCACCACGAGCTTGCCTTCGGCCTGCTTGCTCGACAGCGCCGTCTTCAGCGCGAGCGCACGGACCTTCTTGGGCAGGTCGTAGCCATGGTCGCGGACGACCGGCCCGAAGATCACCGCGCCACCGCGGAACTGCGGGGAGCGCATGGAACCCTGACGGGCCCGGCCGCTGCCCTTCTGGCGCCACGGCTTCTTCGTGGTGCCGGAGATCTCGCCGATCTGCTTGGTCTTGTGCGTCCCGGCCCGCCGCTTGGCGAGTTGCCAGTGGACCGCACGCGCCAGCAGGTCGCCGCGCACCGCGACACCGAACACCGCTTCGTCCAGCTCGATGGTCCCGGCTTCGCCGGCATCGAGCGTAATCACGTTCTGCTGCATGGACTTCACTCGGACTTGGGCTGCCGCAGGGCCGCCGGGAACGGCAGGCCTTCCGGCGCCTTGCGCTTCACCGCGTCGCGCACCAGGACGAAGCCGCCCTCGGCACCCGGGATCGCGCCCTTGACCAGGAGCAGCCCGCGCTCGACATCGGTCTGGACGACCGTCAGGTTCTGCGTCGTCACCCGGACGTCGCCCATATGGCCGGCCATCTTCTTGTTCTTGAAGGTCTTGCCGGGATCCTGGCGGCCGCCGGTCGAGCCGTGGCTGCGATGGCTGACGGACACGCCGTGCGTCGCGCGCAGGCCGCCGAAATTGTGCCGCTTCATGGCACCGGCGAAGCCCTTGCCGATGGTCGTCCCGGTCACGTCGACCTTCTGGCCGATCGCAAAATGGTCGACCGTGATCTCCGCCCCGACATCGACGAGCGCGTCGGCGTCGACCCGGAACTCCACCAGCTTGCGCTTCGGCTCGACCTTCGCCTTGGCGAAGTGGCCGCGCATCGGCTGGGTCACGTTCTTGACCTTGATCTGGCCGACGCCGAGCTGGAGCGCGGTGTAGCCGTCCGTCTCTTCAGTGCGCTGGGCGACGACCTGGCAGTTGTCCACCTGCAAGACCGTCACCGGCACATGCTGGCCCTCGGCGGTGAACACCCGCGTCATGCCGAGCTTGCGTGCGATCATTCCGGTACGCATCGCCATCGCCTCAGAGCTTGATCTCGACGTCGACACCCGCTGCGAGGTCGAGCTTCATCAGCGCGTCCACGGTCTGCGGGGTCGGGTCGACGATGTCGATAACGCGCTTGTGCGTTCGAATCTCGAACTGCTCACGCGATTTCTTGTCGACGTGCGGCGAGCGATTGACCGTGAACCGCTCGATACGGGTCGGCAGCGGGATCGGGCCGCGCACGCGCGCGCCCGTCCGCTTGGCCGTGTTGACGATCTCGCCCGTCGACTGGTCGAGGATCCGGTGATCGTAGGCCCGAAGGCGGATGCGGATGTTCTGGCTGTCCATGATCTAACCCGTTCGGCGCGAACGCCTTGTTGTCGGCACCTGCCGCCGGACCTGGGAAAACGACCTCAGGCGATGATCTTTGCGACGACGCCGGCGCCGACGGTGCGTCCGCCCTCGCGGATGGCGAAGCGCAGGCCCTCGTCCATGGCGATCGGCGCGATCAGCTCGACCTGCATCGACACGTTGTCTCCCGGCATCACCATCTCGGTGCCCTCCGGGAGCTGCACCATCCCCGTCACGTCCGTCGTCCGGAAGTAGAACTGCGGCCGGTAGTTCGTGAAGAACGGCGTGTGCCGGCCGCCCTCCTCCTTCGTCAGGATGTACGCCTCGGCCTCGAACTTCGTGTGCGGCGTGATCGAACCCGGAGCCGCCAGAACCTGGCCACGCTCCACGTCCTCGCGCTTCACACCACGCAGCAGCGCGCCGATGTTGTCGCCCGCCTCGCCCGAATCCAGCAGCTTCCGGAACATCTCGACGCCCGTAACCACCGTCTTCACCGTCGCCTTCAGGCCGACGATCTCGATCTCCTCGCCGACCTTCACGATCCCGCGCTCGACACGACCCGTCACCACCGTGCCGCGGCCCGAGATCGAAAACACGTCCTCGATCGGCATCAGGAACGGACGGTCCTTCGGACGCTCCGGCTGCGGGATGTACTCGTCCACCGCCGCCATCAGCTTCAGCACCGCCTCGCGGCCGATCTCCGGCTGCTTGTCCTCCAGCGCCATCAGCGCCGAGCCGCGGATCACCGGGATGTCGTCACCGGGGAAATTGTACGACGACAGAAGCTCGCGGACCTCCAACTCCACCAGGTCCAGAAGCTCCGGGTCGTCCACCATGTCCACCTTGTTCATGAACACGACCAGCGACGGAACACCGACCTGCCGCGCCAGCAGGATGTGCTCGCGCGTCTGCGGCATCGGGCCGTCCGCCGCCGAGACCACCAGGATCGCGCCGTCCATCTGCGCCGCGCCCGTGATCATGTTCTTCACATAATCCGCGTGGCCAGGGCAGTCGACATGCGCGTAGTGCCGGTTCGACGTCTCGTACTCCACATGCGCCGTCGAGATCGTGATCCCGCGCGCACGCTCCTCAGGAGCCTTGTCGATCTGGTCGTACGCCGTGAACGTCGCCCCGCCCGTCTCCGCCAGAACCTTCGTGATCGCCGCCGTCAGAGACGTCTTCCCATGGTCGACGTGCCCAATCGTCCCAATGTTGCAATGCGGCTTATTCCGCTGAAACTTAGCCTTGGACATGGGATCCGCGCTCCGTTCTCTTTCCTGGTGGGTTCCGGCTGGACTGGGTCAGAAGGGTCGGCGTCAAGCCATCTTCGCGCGGACTTCGTCCGCGACGGCCTGGGGCACCTGCTCGTAGTGATCGAAGTGCATGGTGTACTGGGCGCGCCCCTGGCTCATCGAGCGTAGCGTGTTGACGTAGCCGAACATGTTGGCCAGCGGCACCATCGCCTGGACCACCCGCGCATTGCCGCGCTGGTCCATGCCGGTCACCTGACCGCGGCGGCTGTTCAAGTCGCCGATGACGTCGCCCATGTAATCGTCGGGCGTCACCACCTCGACCCGCATCACCGGCTCGAGCAGCTTCGGCCCGCACTTCGGCAGGCCCTCCTTGAAGGCCGCCCGGGCCGCGATCTCGAAGGCCAGCACGCTGGAGTCGACGTCGTGGTAGGCACCGTCGATGAGCGACGCCTTGAAGTCGATCATCGGGAAGCCGGCGAGCACGCCGTTGTCGATCGAGGACTTGAGGCCCTTCTGGACGCCGGGAACGTATTCCTTCGGCACCACGCCACCGACCGTCTCGTTCTCGAACACGAAGCCCGACCCGGGCTCCAGCGGCTCGAAGCGCAGCTTGATGCGGGCGAACTGGCCCGACCCGCCGGTCTGCTTCTTGTGCGTGTAGTCGATCTCGCCGACCCGCGTGATGGTCTCGCGATAGGCGACCTGCGGCGCGCCGACGTTGGCGTCGACCTTGAACTCGCGCCGCATGCGATCGACGATGATCTCGAGATGGAGTTCGCCCATCCCCTTGATGATCGTCTGGCCGCTCTCGTGGTCGACCGCAACGCGGAAGGACGGATCCTCCTGCGCCAGGCGCTGCAACGCGGTGCCCATCTTTTCCTGGTCGGTCTTGGTCTTCGGCTCGACCGCGATCTCGATGACGGGCTCAGGAAACTCCATGCGCTCCAGCACGACCGGCGAGGCCGGGTCGCACAGGGTGTCGCCCGTCGTCGTCGCCTTGAGGCCGGCCAGGGCGACGATGTCGCCGGCGCGTGCCTCCTTGATGTCCTCGCGATGGTTCGCATGCATCTGGAGCATGCGGCCGATGCGCTCGCGGCCGTCCTTGACCGTGTTCAGCACCTGCGATCCGGCTGCCAGGACGCCCGAATAGACGCGCACGAAGGTCAGCGACCCGACGAACGGGTCGGTCATGATCTTGAAGGCCAGACCGGCGAACGGCTCGTCGTCGGAGCTGCGCCGCTCGATCGGCTCGTCGGTGCCGGCCTTGATGCCGTTGATCGCGGGAACGTCGGTCGGCGCCGGCAGGAAGTCGATGACCGCATCGAGCAGCGGCTGGACACCCTTGTTCTTGAACGCCGAGCCGCACAGCACCGGCACGAAGGCGCTCTTGGTCACGCCCTTGCGGATGCAGGCGACCAGCGTCTCGACGCTGGGCTCCTCTCCGCCGAGATAGGCCTCGAGGGCCTCGTCGTCCATCTCGACCGCCATCTCGACCAGCTTCGAGCGGTAATCGGCGGCTTCCTCGGCCATGTTGGCCGGAATCTCGACGATGTCGAAGGCCGCACCCAGGCTCTCGTCGCGCCAGATGATCGCGTTCATGCGGACGAGGTCGACGATCCCCGCGAAGTCGCTCTCGACGCCGATCGGCAGCTGGATGACCATCGGCCGCGCGCCGAGGCGGTCGACCATCATGTCGACGCAGCGGCTGAAGTTGGCGCCGATGCGGTCCATCTTGTTGACGAAGCAAATACGCGGCACGCCGTACTTGTCGGCCTGACGCCACACCGTCTCCGACTGCGGCTCGACGCCGGCGACACTGTCGAACACCGTCACCGCGCCGTCGAGAACCCGCAGCGACCGCTCGACCTCGATGGTGAAGTCGACATGGCCCGGAGTGTCGATGATGTTGATGCGATGGTCGCGCCAGAAGCAGGTCGTCGCGGCCGACGTGATGGTGATGCCGCGCTCCTGCTCCTGCTCCATCCAGTCCATCGTAGCGGTGCCCTCATGGACCTCGCCAATCTTGTAAGAGCGCCCGGTGTAATAGAGAATCCGCTCGGTCGTCGTCGTCTTGCCGGCATCAATGTGGGCCATGATGCCGATATTGCGGTAGCGATCGAGGGGGGTCGTACGGGACATGACGGACTGCTCCGGGCGCCTTGTGGGTTACCAGCGGTAGTGGGAGAACGCCTTGTTGGCGTCCGCCATACGATGGGTGTCCTCGCGCTTCTTCACCGCCGAACCACGATTGTTCGCGGCGTCGAGGAGCTCGCCCGAAAGGCGCTCCTGCATCGTGTTCTCGGAACGGGCGCGGGAGGCGGCGATGATCCAGCGGATCGCCAGCGCCTGGCTGCGCTCGGCCCGCACCTCGACCGGCACCTGGTACGTAGCACCGCCGACGCGACGCGAACGCACCTCCACCGCCGGGCGGACATTGCCCAGGGCATCATGGAACATCTGGACCGGCTCCTGCCCCCCCGACCGCTTGCTGACGCGGTCGAGCGCGTCATAGACGATCGATTCGGCGGAAGACTTCTTACCGTGGTACATCAGGCAGTTGATGAACTTGGTGAGGATGATGTCCCCGAACTTGGCGTCCGGCAGAACCTCACGCTTGTCAGCGGCGCGACGGCGCGACATGGCTTCGGACTCCGATTACTTGGGCCGCTTCGCGCCGTACTTCGAACGGCGCTGGCGACGATCCTTCACGCCCTGCGTATCGAGCGTGCCGCGAATGATATGGTAGCGCACGCCGGGCAGATCCTTGACGCGACCGCCACGGATCATGACCACCGAGTGCTCCTGCAGGTTATGGCCCTCGCCGGGAATGTAGCTCGTGACTTCGAAGCTGTTCGTCAGCCGCACGCGAGCCACCTTGCGCAGGGCCGAATTGGGCTTCTTCGGCGTCGTCGTGTAGACGCGCGTGCAAACCCCTCGCTTCTGCGGGCATTCCTCCAGCGCTGGCACCTTGTCGTGCGCGCGCTGTGCCTGACGTGGCTTGCGGATGAGCTGATTAATCGTCGGCATCCGAACGCTACCCTTCCCACTCGGGTCGATAAGTGTCGTGCAGAAACTGGTTCTGGCACGGAAAAAGCGCCGCCGAGGCGGCGCGCGTCTCCGTTGAAACGGCCTTCCCAATCTGGGGCGCGTTTAGGTTGTACCCCTACCGCCGTCCCCCGAAGGTGGGCGGAACCTACTGACCGACTCCCCCCGCGTCAAGAGCCGTGTTGGGAGATTCCGTCGCACGGCGCTGCGCGGCCTTCGCGCGCCAGACCTCCAGCACCGTCTGGGCAAAGGTCCGGACCGGCAGTGGCTCGGACGCGACGGCCGCATAGTCCCGGTGGGCGCGCGGCAGCGCGAAGCAGGGAATGCGCGGAAACCTGTGGTGCAGCGCGTGCCAGCCGTCGCCGTGGGGATTGAGGAAGATGCGCTGCACCAGCCCGCGACTGCTGCGCGTCGCCGCACCCGCGACGGCGAAATGATCCGACACTTCGCTCCAGAACTCCAGCCCCGGCTTGATCCAGAGCAGCGGGACCAGCCAGTAGACGAGTAAGAGCCACCAGCCGTCGAACCAGGTGATGGCCGCCGCGGCCGGAATCCAGAAGGACAGGATCTTGCGGCGGGTTGTCGGATCGTCGCGCAGGGCGCGCGCGAAGCTGGCGAGGTCGTGCAGGGTCTCCAGCGCCAGGAAGGGCCGCACGACGCAGGCCCACCAGAAGCTGCGGCCGGGATCGTAGAGGCCCCAGCGACGGAAGTCCTGCAGCGCCGGGTCGCGCTCGTCCATCAGGCGGGCGTGGTGCGGCAGGTGATGCTCGCGGTAGCCCTCCCAGGTGTCGCCGAAGGGAACGAAATAGAGGAAGTCGAGCCGGCGGTTGAGCTGGCGCGGCGTGAACAGCATCTCGTGCGCGGCGTCATGGCCCAGAACCTCGACCAGGGCCATCATCCGCCCGCCGATGACGAAGGCGGCGATGAGCCAGGCGAGTGGACCGCCGATGCTTTCGGATGCCCAGATGGCGGCGGCGATCACGAGCCAGTCGAAGGCGATGGTCGTGGCGGACCGGAGGTTCGAAACACCCTGATAGGCCCGGTGCTGGAATGCCCCCGCCATCCCCCCTCCAGAGGATCCCGATCTTCCAGCAGCAGGCAATCACGCGGCGACCGCCCCGTCAACGCGGCGATGCGGTTGCGCCCTCCCCGCCGGGAATGCTTCGATATCCGCGCCATGCGGCTGCAATCGACCATCGTCGCGACCGATCGCCTGACCCTGGCGGAGCGCGACGAGATGTTCGAACTGATCGACATTTCCTTCAGCGGCGCGATCCGCGCCAAGACCCACCGCGACATCGCCGAGAACGACTTCGCCATCCTGTTGCGCGATCCCGGGTCCGGCCGGCTGGGGGGCTTCTCGCTGGCATTCCTGACCCGCGGCACGGTCGACGGGCGAGCGGTCGGCGGCATCTGCTCGGACGACACCATCGTCGACCGCGCCTATTGGGGCACCACCACCTTCATCCGTGCCCTGCTGGGCTTTCTCCTGGAACGCGCCGAGGCGGAGCCGGACCGCCACTGGTACTGGTTCTATGCCTGCAAGGGCTATCGTACCTACCGGTTCATGCCGATGCTGTTCGGCGAGCACTATCCGGCCCCGGACCGCCCGATGCCGCCCGATCTCGTGCGCGTGGCCCGGTTTCTCGCCGGCGAGATCGACCATGCCGAGTTCGATTCGGCGACCGGCCTGCTGCGCTGGACCGACGGCGGGGTCTATGTGCTGCGGCCCGGGGTCGGGGACATCGACGCCACGCGGCTGACCCGGCCCGACATCGCCTTCTTCCAGCGGCTCAACCCGGCATGGACCGAAGGGGTCGAACTCGCCTGCATCGCCCCCGTCGGCCGGGACAACCTGACGGCGCGGGCGCGGCGCTGGCTCGCCGAACCGGCATGACCGCCGAGCCCGCAGCCGCCCTCGTGCGCACCGCGCCGACGCTGGCGGCCGAGGACCTGGCCGCGCTCTCGGACGGGCGACTGATCGCGCTGCGTATTCCCCACTTCGCCGCTGCCGACACCTGTCGCCGGCTGGTCCCCAGGATCCTCGCCAGTCCGCAACTCGGGAGCTACGGCAACATACGCTCGGCGCGCCGGCTCGGGATGGTCTTCTACGAGACGCTGTCCGGGCCGGCGGCGAGGGCGGCCTATTTTGGGACCGCCGACGAATCCATCCGCGCGGTCCGCGACATCTTCGGGCCGGGACTCTCCCCCATCGACCGGCTGCGCCTGGAACTCGACGAGATCTGGCCCGGCGGGGCGCTGCGCGCCCGCATGGCGGGCGGCGCGATGTTCGTCGGGACGCTGCGCGCCTTCGACGGCCGCTCGGAGGTCGAGCCGCATGTCGACTTCCTGCCCGACGACGAGGCCCAGGAGGCCTGGTGCCGGGCGCTGACTGGCCAGCTGGCGGCCAACATCTATCTGCAGCCGGCCGAGACGGGCGGCGAGCTGGAGATCTGGGACTTCCGTCCCGACATCGACTGGCAGGACCGCATGGCCGTTCCCGGCGGCTACGGGTTCGCGCGCAGCGCGCTGCCGCCTCCGACGCTGCGCCTTGCGCCGCGCACGGGCGAACTCATCCTGTTCGATTCGCGATGCGTGCATTCGGTGGCGCCGGTCGCGGGCGCGCGCCTCTCCCTCTCCTGCTTCATCGGCTGCGCCGGCCCGGACCAACCTCTCCATCTCTGGAGCTGAACTTCCGGACCGGACGGGCCCGGCCTCAGCCGCCGCCATGGGCGATCTCGGGCAGATACACGACGCGGTCGAAGCGCGCGGCGACCTGTTCGGAGTGGGTGATGCAGATGACCGTGCGACCGGCCAGTCCGGCCAGCAGGTCCGTCAGGATCTCGTCCTCGACCGTGCGGTCGAGCGCGGAGGTGAATTCGTCGAGGACCAGGATCTCCGGGTCGCGGACCAGGGCGCGCGCGATCGCCAGACGCTGCAGCTGGCCGCCGGAGAAGGTGACGCCGCCCTCTCCCACGCGGGTGTCGTAGCCCTCGGGAAGCGCCTCGATCACCCGGTCCATCCGCACCAGCCGGGCGACCCGGCGAATCTGGTCCGCCGGCACGCCGTACCAGCCCATCGCGATGTTCTCGGCCACCGACAGGTTGAAGAGATGCGTCTTCTGGGCGACGTGCGAGAAGTAGGTGAGCCAGACCGGCAGCGCGATGTGGCGGGAATCCACCCCGCCCAGGGTGATGGTGCCGGTCTGCGGCTCGCGGAAGCGCAGCAGGAGATCGACCAGCGTGCTCTTGCCGGACCCGCTCGGTGCCATCACCGCCAGCTTCTCGCCGCCGGCGACTGTCAGGTTGAGGCGGGTGAAGATCGGATGGTCCGGCCGGAAGGCGAAGGCGACGTCGGCGAGGCGCAGCGTCGTGTCGGCCGGGATCGCCCGGCGCGGGTCGGCGGCCGGCACGGGCTCGGCCGGAAAATCGAGCAGCTGCTGGATGCGCACGAGCGAGGGCTGGACCTGGGCCAGCTTCGTCAGCCCCTCGAAGGCACCGGCCAGGTTGGTCGTGAGGTGGGTGAGATAGGTGAAGTAGGCGACCAGCACGCCGGTCGTGATCGCGTCGCTGCCGAGCACGATCAGCAGGCCGCCGACCAGGAACGGCACCACCCGGACCAGGATGCCGACGCTCTCGACCGCGGTCAGGGACAGCTGTCCCGCCAGCATCGCGCGGATGGCGGCGCCGGTATAGGCGGCGGCGGCCTCGCCGAAGCGCTGGCTCGCCGCACGCTGCTGCTGGAAGAAGCGGATTTCGCGCTGGCCGGCCAGGGTGTCGAACAGCACCGCATTCTGTTCGGACAGGCGCCGCCGTGCGAGGCCGGAGCGACGCGCGATCGGCCCGTGCACGCGCCAGATGACGAGAAGGTAGAACGGGATGCAGACGAGGCACAGCAGCCCCAGCATCCAGTGCCACGCCAGGATGAAGGCGACGATGAGGCCGGCGAACGCGAGGCTGACCACCGCCTGGACCACGTTCTCGTAGAAGAAGGTCGCCACGACATCGAGGTCGTTGACGAGCCGGGTCAGGATGTCGCCCGACGCATAGGTCCGGAAGAAGGCGGTCGACTTGTCGAGGATGGCCGCCACCACGCGCTCGCGCAGGTCGCGGAAGATGCGCTCGGAGGCCAGCACCGTCAGCCAGACCTGAACTGCCCAGAGGCCGAAGAAACCGAGGTAGGTCGCGACGAGGTAGCCGGCGTGCCACAGGAATTCCTCGAGGTCCCGCCGGGGCACGACCTCGTCGATCAGGCCCTGCAGCACCACCGGCGCCGCCAGCGCACAGAGCGAGGCGGCAACAGCGGCCGCAAACCCTGCCGCCAGCACCGCGCCGTGGCGTACCCGGCCCGGCGCCACGACCCGCCAGAGAAGCCCGAAGAGGCCGCTCAGGCCCCCGGACGATCGTGCGCCTTCCGGCTCATCCATGGCCTGGAAGGCTACGCATCCGCCGCGCGGCCGACAACTGCCGTGCAGGCCCCACCACCAAAAGCGAACCGGGCCGTCGCATGGCGACGGCCCGGTTGTCTCTGTACCCGCTGCGGCAGGCCGCCGATCAGGCGGAGCGCGCCGCCGGAGGCTGCCCTGCGGGCAGGGCGGCCGGCTGGCCGCCATCGCCCGCGATGATCGCACGGTCGCGCTCGGCTGCGATCTTGCGCAGGCGGTTGACGACGCTGCCCGTGCCGGCCGGGATCAGGCGGCCGACGATCACGTTCTCCTTCAGTCCGGCAAGGTTGTCGACCTTGCCGGAGACGGCCGCCTCCGTGAGGACGCGGGTCGTCTCCTGGAACGACGCGGCCGAGATGAACGAGTTCGTCTGCAGCGACGCCTTGGTGATACCCTGAAGCACGGGCTTGGCCTTGGCGGGCCGGCCGCCGGCCGCCTCCACCTTGGCGTTCTCCATCTGGAACTCCTCGCGGTCGACCTGCTCGCCGACCAGGAAGGTGGTCTCGCCGCCGTCCATGATCTCCATCTTCTGGAGCATCTGGCGGACGATGACCTCGATGTGCTTGTCGTTGATCTTCACGCCCTGCAGTCGGTAGACGTCCTGGATCTCGTTCGTCAGATACTCCGACAAGGCCTCGACACCCATGACGTTGAGGATGTCGTGCGGCACCGGGTTGCCGTCCATCAGCAGGTCGCCCTTCGCCACGAAGTCGCCTTCCTGGACACTGATGTGCTTGCCCTTGGGGATCATGTATTCCCGCGGGCCGCCCGCCTCGGGATCGGCGGGGACGACGACGATGCGCCGCTTGGTCTTGTAGTCCTTGCCGAACTCGACCCGGCCGTCGATCTCGCTGATGATCGCGAAGTCCTTGGGGCGCCGTGCCTCGAAGAGTTCCGCCACCCGCGGCAGACCGCCGGTGATGTCGCGCGTCTTGGACGATTCCCTGGGGATACGGGCGACGACGTCGCCGGCCCGCACGGTGGACCCGTTCTCGATCGACAGGATGGCGTCGACCGACAGGAAGTATCGGGCCTCGACGCCGCTGGCCAGCGTCAGGGCGCCGCCGGCGGCGTCCCGCAGCACGATCCTGGGACGCAGGTCGTTGCCGCGCGGCTGCTGCTTCCAGTCGACCACGACCTTCGAGGAGATGCCGGTCGCCTCGTCCACCACCTCGCGGATCGAGACACCCTCGACGAGGTCGACATAGTGGGCGATGCCCTCGCGCTCCGTGATGATCGGGATCGTGTAGGGATCCCACTCGGCGATCTTCTGGCCCTTGGTGACCGCGGTCCCCTCGTCGATCAGCAGCTTGGCGCCGTAGGGCACCTTGTGCCGGGCGCGCTCGCGGCCGGCCTCGTCCGCCAGCACGATTTCCGTGTTGCGGCTCATGACGATCATCACGCCCAGGCTGTTCGTCACGACGTTGCGGTTCCGGACCCGCACGATCGAGTCGAAGGCCGCCTCGATGTTCGACTGCTCGGCGCCGCGCTGGACCGCGCCGCCGATATGGAACGTACGCATCGTCAGCTGGGTGCCGGGCTCGCCGATCGACTGGGCGGCGATCACGCCGACCGCCTCGCCGATGTTGACGACGGTCCCGCGGGCCAGGTCGCGGCCGTAGCACTTGCCGCACACGCCGCCCTTGGTCTCGCAGGTCAGCACCGAACGGATGCCGATCGAGTCGATGCCCGCGCGCTCGATGCGCTCGACGACCTCCTCGTCCAGCAGCCCGCCCGCCGGCGCCAGCACGGCCCCGCCCAGCGGGTCGACGACCTCGTGGGAGGCCGTGCGCCCGAGGATGCGCTCGGACAGGGGCGCGATGACCTCGCCGCCGTCGACCACCGGGGTGACGGTCAGGCCGCGCTGCGTGCCGCAATCCTCCTCGATGATGATCGCGTCCTGGGCGACGTCGACGAGACGACGCGTCAGGTAGCCCGAGTTGGCGGTCTTCAGCGCAGTGTCGGCCAGTCCCTTGCGGGCACCGTGGGTGGAGTTGAAGTACTCCAGCACGGTCAGGCCTTCCTTGAAGTTCGAGATGATCGGCGTCTCGATGATCTCGCCCGACGGCTTGGCCATCAGGCCGCGCATTCCGGCCAGCTGCTTGATCTGCGCCGCCGAGCCGCGGGCGCCCGAATGGGCCATCATGTAGACCGAGTTGATCTTGCCGCCGGGGCGCGAGATTTCCTTCATCATCGCGTCCGCCACCTTCTCGGTGCAGGACGACCAGACGTCGACGACCTTGTTGTACTTCTCGCCCTGGGTGATCAGGCCGTCGAGATACTGCTGCTCGTACTCCTTCACCTTCTCCTCGGCATCGCCGACCAGCGCCACCTTCTCGGCCGGAACGACCAGGTCGTCCTTGCCGAAGGAGATGCCGGCGCGGCAGGCGTGGCCGAAGCCCAGCGCCATCATGCGGTCGCAGAAGATCACCGTCTCCTTCTGGCCGCAGTGGCGATAGACCATGTCGATGACGTTGGTGATCTCCTTCTTCGTCAGCACGCGGTTGATCAGCTCGAAGCCGATCGCCGGGTGCCGCGGCAGGATCTCGGACAGCAGCATGCGGCCGGGCGTCGTGGTGACGCGCACGGTGATAGGCTGGCCCTGCTTGTCGACGGTCTTGTAGCGGCACTGCACCTTGGCCTGCAGCGACACGGCCTTGGCATCCAGCGCCTGCTGGATCTCCGAGACGCCGCTGAAGACCATACCCTCGCCGGGCTCGCCGTCGCGTTCCATCGTGATGTAATAGAGGCCGAGGACGATGTCCTGCGACGGCACGATGATCGGCTTGCCGTTGGCGGGCGACAGGATGTTGTTCGTCGACATCATCAGCACGCGCGCCTCGAGCTGGGCCTCCAGCGAGAGGGGCACGTGCACCGCCATCTGGTCGCCGTCGAAGTCGGCGTTGAAGGCCGTGCAGACCAGCGGATGCAGCTGGATCGCCTTGCCCTCGATCAGCACCGGCTCGAACGCCTGGATGCCGAGGCGATGCAGCGTCGGCGCCCGGTTCAGCATGACCGGATGCTCGCGGATGACCTCCTCGAGGATGTCCCAGACCTCCGGCCGCTCCTTCTCCACCATGCGCTTGGCCGCCTTGATGGTGGTGGCGAGGCCGCGCAGCTCGAGCTTGGAGTAGATGAACGGCTTGAACAGCTCGAGCGCCATCTTCTTGGGCAGGCCGCACTGGTGCAGCTTGAGCTCGGGCCCGACGACGATGACCGAACGGCCGGAATAGTCGACGCGCTTGCCGAGCAGGTTCTGCCGGAAGCGGCCCTGCTTGCCCTTCAGCATGTCGGACAGCGACTTCAGCGGGCGCTTGTTGGCGCCCGTGATGACGCGGCCGCGACGGCCGTTGTCGAACAGCGCGTCGACCGCCTCCTGCAGCATGCGCTTCTCGTTGCGCACGATGATGTCCGGCGCGCGCAGCTCGATCAGCCGCTTCAGGCGGTTGTTGCGGTTGATGACCCGGCGGTAGAGGTCGTTGAGGTCCGAGGTCGCGAAGCGGCCGCCGTCGAGCGGCACCAGCGGGCGCAGCTCGGGCGGGATCACCGGCACGACGTCGAGGATCATCCACTCCGGACGGCTGCCCGACTGCAGGAACGCGTCGACCAGCTTCAGCCGCTTGACCAGCTTCTTGCGCTTGGCCTCGGAGGTGGTGTCGCGCAGTTCGCCGCGCAGCTTCTCCTGCTCCGGCTGCAGGTCGATGGCGCCGAGGATCGCCTTCAGGGCCTCGGCCCCGATCTTGGCGGTGAACGCGTCCTCGCCGAAATCGTCCTGGTAGCGATAGAACTCGTCCTCGCTCAGCAGCTGGTGCAGCTTGAGCGGCGTCAGGCCGGGCTCGATGACGACGTAGTTCTCGAAATAGAGGACGCGCTCCAGATCCTTCAGCGTCATGTCGAGCAGCAGGCCGATGCGGCTCGGCAGCGACTTCAGGAACCAGATGTGCGCCACCGGCGAGGCCAGCTCGATATGGCCCATGCGCTCGCGCCGGACCTTCGAGAGCGTGACCTCGACGCCGCACTTCTCGCAGATGATGCCGCGGTACTTCATGCGCTTGTACTTGCCGCACAAGCACTCGTAGTCCTTGATCGGGCCGAAGATGCGGGCGCAGAACAGCCCGTCCCGCTCCGGCTTGAAGGTGCGGTAGTTGATGGTCTCCGGCTTCTTGATTTCGCCGAACGACCAGGACCGGATGCGTTCCGGGCTCGCGATCGAGATCTGGATCTGATCGAAGCTCTGCGGGCCGCTCGGCTGGCCGAAGATATTCATCAGCTCGTTCATGACCACCCTTTTCCTCTAACCGATAGCGGTCGCGGGCCCTGGCCAGGGTACCGTCGGACCGCCGGAAGCGTCGAAACCGCCCCCCGGGACGGCGGATCCCGGGGGGCTGGGCATTCGACCGGTCAGTAGCTTCGCTGGTTCAGTTCCACGTTGAGGCCGAGCGACCGGAGTTCCTTCACCAGCACGTTGAAGGACTCGGGAATGCCCGCCTCGAAATTGTCGTCACCGCGGACGATCGCCTCGTAGACCTTGGTCCGGCCGGACACGTCGTCCGACTTCACGGTCAGCATCTCCTGCAAGGTGTAGGCCGCACCGTAGGCTTCAAGGGCCCAGACCTCCATCTCGCCGAAGCGCTGGCCGCCGAACTGGGCCTTGCCGCCCAGCGGCTGCTGGGTGACGAGGCTGTAGGGGCCGATCGACCGGGCGTGGATCTTGTCGTCCACCAGGTGATGCAGCTTCAGCATGTAGATGTAGCCGACCGTGACCTCTCGGTCGAACGCCTCGCCGGTGCGCCCGTCGATCAGCTGGACTTGGCCGGAGCGCGACAGCCCCGCCTTGTCCAGCATCTCGACGATGTCGTCCTCGCGCGCGCCGTCGAACACCGGCGTCGCGACCGGCAGGCCGGTCCGCAGGTGGCTGGCGAGTTCCTTCACGTCGTCGTCGGCGAGCCGTGCGATTTCCTGATCGAATGTCGCGTCGCCGTAGGCGTCCTTCAGCTTGGCGCGCAGCTCATCGATCGCGCCGCTCCGCTGCACGCGGTCCAGGGTCTCGCCGATCTGGCGTCCCAGGCCCGACGCGGCCCAGCCGAGATGCGTCTCGAGGATCTGCCCGACATTCATGCGCGAGGGCACGCCCAGCGGGTTCAGCACGATGTCGACCGGCGTGCCGTCCTCGAGATAGGGCATGTCCTCCGACGGCATGATGCGCGAGATGACGCCCTTGTTGCCGTGCCGGCCGGCCATCTTGTCGCCCGGCTGCAGCTTGCGCTTCACCGCGACGAACACCTTGACCATCTTCATGACGCCCGGCGGCAGCTCGTCGCCGCGCTGCAGCTTCTCGACCTTGTCGTCGAAGCGGCCCTGCAGGCGGGCGATGCTCTCGTCGAAGGACTTCTTGAGGCCCTCGACGTCGGTCATCACCTTGTCCGCCTGCAGCACGATCTGGCGCCACAGGCCGGGCTGGAGCTGTTCCAGCGTCTCGGCGGAAATCACCGTGCCGGCCTTCAGGCCCTTCGGCCCGCTCGCCACCGTCTCGTCGAGCAGCAGCTCGCGTAGGCGGGCGTAGAAGCTGCGCTCCAGGATCGCGCGTTCGTCGTCGCGGTCCTTCGCGAGACGCTCGATCTCGCCGCGTTCGATCGCCAGCGCACGCTCGTCCTTGTCGACGCCGCGGCGGGAGAAGACGCGGACCTCGACGACCGTGCCGACCACGCCCGGCGGCAGCCGCAGCGAGGTATCGCGCACGTCGGACGCCTTCTCGCCGAAGATCGCCCGCAGCAGCTTCTCTTCCGGCGTCATCGGCGACTCGCCCTTGGGCGTCACCTTGCCGACCAGGATGTCGCCCGGTCGGACCTCGGCGCCAATATAGACGATGCCCGCCTCGTCGAGGTTCTTCAGCGCCTCTTCGCCGACGTTGGGGATGTCGCGGGTGATCTCCTCCTGGCCCAGCTTGGTGTCGCGGGCCATGACCTCGAATTCCTCGATATGGATCGAGGTGAAGACGTCGTCCGAGACGATCCGCTCGGAGATCAGGATCGAGTCCTCGAAGTTGTAGCCGTTCCAGGGCATGAAGGCGACGAGCACGTTGCGGCCCAGCGCCAGCTCGCCGAGCTGGGTCGAGGGCCCGTCGGCGATGATGTCGCCCTCCCTGACCTGGTCGCCGACCATCACCAGCGGCCGCTGGGTGATGCAGGTGTTCTGGTTCGAGCGCTGGAACTTCAAGAGGTTGTAGATGTCGACGCCGGGAGTCGAGCTCGACTCGACATCCGTCGCGCGGATGACGATGCGGGTCGCGTCGACCTGGTCGACCAGCCCCGACCGCCGTGCCGCGATGGCGACGCCACTGTCACGCGCGACGCGGGCCTCCATGCCCGTGCCGACGATCGGCGCGTCGGCGCGGATCAGCGGCACCGCCTGACGCTGCATGTTCGAGCCCATGAGGGCGCGGTTGGCGTCGTCGTTCTCGAGGAACGGGATGAGCGCGGCCGCCACGGAGACGAGCTGCTTCGGCGAGACGTCGGCGAGCTGGATATCCTCGGCCCGCGACATGACGAACTCGCCGCCCTTGCGGCAGGAGATGAGGTCCTGGGTGAACTTGCCGGTCTCGTCGATCGGCGAGTTCGCCTGCGCCACCGTGTAGTCGCCCTCGTCCATCGCCGAGAGGTACTGCACCTCGGAGGTGACACGCCCGTCGGCGACCTTGCGGTACGGCGTCTCGATGAAGCCGTACTGGTTCACCCGCGCGAAGGTCGCGAGCGAGTTGATGAGGCCGATGTTCGGGCCTTCCGGCGTTTCGATGGGGCAGATGCGCCCGTAATGCGTCGGATGGACGTCGCGCACCTCGAAGCCGGCGCGCTCGCGGGTCAGGCCGCCCGGCCCGAGCGCCGAGAGGCGGCGCTTGTGGGTGATCTCCGACAGCGGGTTGGTCTGGTCCATGAACTGCGAGAGCTGCGAGGAGCCGAAGAACTCGCGCACCGCCGCTGCCGCCGGCTTGGCGTTGATGAGGTCGTGCGGCATGACCGTGTCGATCTCCACCGAGCTCATGCGCTCGCGGATCGCGCGCTCCATGCGCAGGAGACCGATGCGGTACTGGTTCTCCATCAGCTCGCCGACCGAGCGCACGCGCCGATTGCCGAGATGGTCGATGTCGTCGATGACGCCGTCGCCGTCCTTGAGGCGGCAGAGCACGCGCAGGATGGCGAGGATGTCCTCCTTGCGCAGCACCCGGACCTGGTCGTCCGTCTCCTGACGCAGCCGCGAGTTCATCTTGACGCGACCGACCGGCGACAGGTCGTAGCGCTCGATGTCGAAGAAGAGGCCGCTGAACAGCGACTCCGCGGTCTCCAGCGTCGGCGGCTCGCCCGGGCGCATCACGCGGTAGATGTCGATGAGCGCGTCCTCGCGGGTCGCGTTCTTGTCGATCATCAGCGTGTTGCGCATGTAGGGGCCGACGGTGACGTTGTCGATCGCCAGCGTCGCGATCTCGTCGATGCCGAGCGAATCGACATCGTCCAGCATCGCCTCGGTGATCTCGTCGCCCGCCTCGTGGCGGACCTCGCCCGTCGCCTCGTCGATGATGTCGCCGGCGATGTAGCGGCCGCGCATCTCCTCGGCCGACACCAGGACCTCCTCGAGGCCTTCGTCGCGCAGCTTGCGGCCGAGCCGCGGCGTCATCTTGTCGCCGACCTTGGCGACGACGGCACCCGTCCCGGCATCGACCAGGTCGTGCACCAGCTTCACGCCGCGCATGCGCTCGGGATCGAAGCCGGTCTTCCAGCCGCCGGCGGCGCGGGTGAAGGTAATGGAGCCGTAGAAGGCGGCCAGCACCTCCTCCTTCGACATGCCCATCGCCTCGCCGGGCAGCAGGCCGTGATTGGTCTTGGCCCGCTCGGTGCGCAGCACGTCGGTCTCGTGGCTGTCGAGGGCGAGCAGCAGCGTCGTCGCCGGCAGCTTGCGGCGCCGATCGATGCGGACATAGACGTGGTCCTTGGCATCGAACTCGAAATCGAGCCAGGAACCGCGATAGGGAATGACGCGGGCCGCGAACAGGTACTTGCCCGAGGAGTGCGTCTTGCCCTTGTCATGGTCGAAGAAGACGCCCGGCGAGCGGTGCATCTGCGAGACGATGACGCGCTCGGTGCCGTTGATGATGAAGGTGCCGTTCGCCGTCATGAGCGGCATGTCGCCCATGTAGACGTCCTGCTCCTTGATATCGCGGATCGAGCGCAGGCCCGAATCCTCGTCGACGTCCCAGACGACCAAGCGCAGCGTGACCTTGAGGGGCGCGGCGAAGGTCATCCCCCGCTGCTGGCACTCCTCGACGTCGTACTTCGGCTGCTCCAGTTCGTAGCGGACGAACTCCAGGCGCGCGCGCTCCGAGAAGTCGCTGATCGGGAAGACCGACTTGAACACCTCCTGCAGACCGACGTCGCCGCGCTCGGTGGGCGCGACGTCCATTTGCAGGAAATGGTCGTACGAGCTCTTCTGCACCTCGATCAGGTTCGGCATCGGCGCGACTTCGGAGATGCGACCGAAGCTCTTGCGGATGCGCTTGCGGCCGGAAAAAGTGTTCGCCATAGGTCAGCCTCGCATCGGATGCAGATCTTGCCCACGCGCCCTGCCGGTGGCAGCACACGGGCCCTGGGCCGCGGGCACCGCCGGCCCGGAGGCGGCGGTGTCCTCTAACGCTCCAAGCCGGATCGCGCGGCCCGCGGCGATCCGGCCTGTCTCGCGGCGACGGTCGGGCCCCGAGGAGCCCGGCCGCCGCCGATGATATGGAATCGGGGTAGCGATCTTACTTGATCTCCACCTTCGCGCCCGCGTCCTCGAGCTGCTTCTTGATCTTCGCGGCCTCGTCCTTGCCGACGCCTTCCTTGACGGCCTTCGGCGCCGCCTCGACGAGGTCCTTGGCCTCCTTCAGGCCGAGGCTCGTGATGGCACGGACTTCCTTGATCACGTTGATCTTCTTGTCGCCCGCCTCGGCGAGGATGACGGTGAACTCCGTCTGCTCCTCGACGGGGGCGGCAGCGGCGGCGGCCCCGCCACCAGCGGCCGCGACGGCCACCGGAGCGGCGGCGGAAACGCCCCACTTCTCTTCGAGCATCTTCGAAAGCTCGGCCGCTTCCATGACGGTCAGGGCCGAAAGGTCATCCACCAGCTTGGCAAGATCGGTCATCGGTTGTCTCCAGAGGCTATAGAGGTATCAGTTCGCACGAGGGTCTCAGGCGGCTTCGTCCTGCCGGGCATACGCCGCGAGAACGCGGGCAACCTGTCCACCCGGGGCCTGGAGCACGCCGACGAGGCGTGCGGCCGGGGTCTGCAGGATGCCGACGATCTTGCCGCGCAGTTCGTCGAGCGAGGGCAGCGAGGCCAACGCCTTCACGCCGTCCAGATCGAGCAGCTGAGAACCGAAGGCACCGCCCACGATCTTCAGCTTGTCGTTCTGCTTGGCGTAGTCGACGCAGACCTTGGCCGCCGCCACCGGATCCTTCGACAGCGCGATCGCCGTCGGCCCGGTCAGCATCGGCCCCAGTCCCTCGAACTTCGTCCCGGCAATCGCGAGACGCGCAAGCCGGTTCTTCGTCACCTTGAAGCCGGCCCCTGCCGCACGCATCCGACGCCGCAGTTCCGTCACCTCAGCCACGGTCAGACCGGACTGCTGGGTAACAACCACGGCGGTTGTCTCGGACAGCGTGTCGCGCAGGGATTCGACCAGCTTGGTCTTTTCGGATCGATCCACTGCTCGTCTCCGCTCCAATAGCTCCGTCTCCGCCCCCCGGAGGGAGGCATCGCCGGAGCGGTTGTTCCGGTGCCCGTCGCCGGGTCCGGTCGTCCTGCCCCAGAAGTCCACAACCGATTCCGACCGTTCCGGAAAGCCCGGATGCAGCCGGTATCGTTCGCTTCGTCCCGTCTATCGCCGGCGGGGCCGCTGGCCCCTTTCGGCCGTCCGGGCGAACCCGGTCGGCACCTGCGGTCTTGGACAGGCCGGGCGGCGGGACGCATCCCACCGCCCTGTTCCGCCCACCGGCCGAAGCCGGCGGACGACGTTCCGTTCGTGCCGCGCCGTCAGCCGGCGGCGGCGATGCTCGCGGTCTCCACCTTCAGGCCGGGGCCCATGGTGGAAGCCAGCGAGACCTTCTTGATATAGGTGCCCTTGGCGCCCGAGGGCTTCGCCCGCGTGATCGCATCGACGAAGGCCCGGACGTTGGCGAGCAGCGCCTCCTCGGAGAAGCTCGCCTTGCCGACGCCGGCATGGACGATGCCCGCCTTCTCGGCACGGAACTCCACCTGGCCGCCCTTCACCGCCTGCACCGCCTCGGCCACGTTCGGCGTGACGGTGCCGAGACGCGGATTGGGCATCAGGCCGCGCGGGCCCAGGATCTTGCCGAGCCGGCCGACCAGCCCCATCATGTCGGGCGTCGCGATGCAGCGGTCGAAATCGAGCTGCCCCGCCTGCACCCGCTCCATCAGATCCTCGGCGCCGACGATGTCGGCCCCGGCGGCCTGTGCCTCGGCCGCCTTGTCGCCGCGCGCGAACACCGCCACCCGGACGGTCTTGCCGGTGCCGTGCGGCAGCGAGACGACGCCGCGCACCATCTGGTCGGCCTTGCGCGGGTCGACGTTGAGGTTCATCGCGATCTCGATCGTCTCGTCGAACTTCGCGACCGCGCGCTCGCGGATCATCTTCACGGCGACGTCGAGCGCATAGAGCTGCTCGCGGTCGATGCCGGTATAGGCCGTCTTCAGACGCTTTCCCTGACGCATGACGGCTTACTCCACCACCTGCAGGCCCATCGAACGGGCCGACCCGGCCAGCATCCGGCAGGCCGCCTCGACGTCGTTGGCGTTGAGGTCCTTCATCTTGATCTCGGCGATCTCGCGCAGCTGGTCCATCGTGACCGAGCCGACGTTCACGCCCTTCCCGGGGGTCTGCGAGCCCTTGTCGATGCCGGCCGCCTTCTTCAGGAAATAGGTGTTGGGCGGCGTCTTGGTGACGAACGTGAACGTGCGGTCACCATAGGCGGTGATGACCACCGGGATCGGCATGTTCGCCTCGAGCCCCTGGGTCAGGGCGTTGAAGGCCTTGCAGAACTCCATGATGTTCAGGCCGCGCTGACCGAGCGCAGGCCCGATGGGCGGCGACGGCTTGGCATTGCCGGCCGGCACCTGCAGCTTGATGTACCCGACGATCTTCTTCGCCATCTGGTGATCCCTCTATATATGGGGCAGAACGCGTGGTTCCAGCCCTGGGATGCGCGGTGCGGCCATGGCGAGCCTCCCGCGCGCAGTTTCGTCGCCGGCCTGCGGCCGGCGGTCACACCTTCTCGACCTGGGAATATTCCAGGTCGACCGGCGTCGAGCGGCCGAAGATCGATACCGCGACCTTGAGGCGCGCCTTTTCCTCGTCGATCTCCTCGACGAGGCCGTTGAACGAGGCGAACGGCCCGTCCGAAACCCGGACCTGCTCGCCGATCTCGAAGGTGATCGACGGCTTCGGCCGCTCGATGCCCTCCTGCACCTGGCGGCGGATGCGCTCGGCCTCGGCGTCGGTGATCGGCATCGGCCGGCCGCGACCGCCGAGGAAGCCCGTCACCTTGGGCGTGTTCTTGACGAGATGCCAGGACTCGTCGGTCATCTCCATCTTCACCAGCACGTAGCCGGGAAAGAACTTCCGTTCGGCATTGACCTTGGCACCGCGGCGAACCTCGACGACCTCCTCGGTCGGCACCAGGATCTCCTCGAAGCGGTCGACCATGTTCTTCTGTTCGGCCTGCTCGCGGATCGAACTCGCGACCTTCTTCTCGAAGCCGGAATAGACGTGGATGACGTACCAGCGCATCGTCATCGCATTACGCTCCCAGCTCGAGGAACAGCCGCACGGCATGGGCGATGACCCAGTCCACGCCCGTGAAGAACAGGGCGGCGAGGAACACCATGACGAACACCATGATCGTCGTGATCACGGTTTCCTTCCGGGTCGGCCAGGTGACCTTGCCGACTTCCTGGCGCACCTGCCGGACAAACTCGATCGGACTGGTCTTCGACATCGGTAATTCGCCTCAACGATAATGCGTACGCTGCCGCCCTGGAGGGATGGCAGGAGTGGAGGGGCTCGAACCCCCAACCCCCGGTTTTGGAGACCGGTGCTCTACCAGTTGAGCTACACTCCTATCCCACCCAGGCCGGCCGCCGCCCCATGGGGGCGACATCCGACATCGAGGCCCTTCCGAGGCGTCGTTCGCCCGGTCCGGACGCTATGCCTCAGGCGATGATCTTTGCGACGACGCCGGCTCCGACGGTGCGGCCGCCCTCGCGGATGGCGAAGCGCAGGCCCTCGTCCATGGCGATCGGCGCGATCAGCTCGACCTGCATCGACACGTTGTCGCCCGGCATCACCATCTCGGTGCCCTCCGGGAGCTGCACCATCCCCGTCACGTCCGTCGTCCGGAAGTAGAACTGCGGCCGGTAGTTCGTGAAGAACGGCGTGTGACGGCCGCCCTCTTCCTTCGTCAGGATGTATGCCTCGGCCTCGAACTTCGTGTGCGGCGTGATCGAACCCGGCGCCGCCAGAACCTGGCCGCGCTCCACGTCCTCGCGCTTCACACCGCGCAGCAGCGCGCCGATGTTGTCGCCCGCCTCGCCCGAATCCAGCAGCTTCCGGAACATCTCCACGCCCGTAACCACCGTCTTCACCGTCGCCTTCAGGCCGACGATCTCGATTTCCTCGCCGACCTTCACGATCCCGCGCTCGACACGGCCCGTCACCACCGTGCCGCGGCCCGAGATCGAGAACACGTCCTCGATCGGCATCAGGAACGGACGGTCCTTCGGACGCTCCGGCTGCGGGATGTACTCGTCCACCGCCGCCATCAGCTTCAGCACCGCCTCGCGGCCGATCTCCGGCTGCTTGTCCTCCAGCGCCATCAGCGCCGAGCCGCGGATCACCGGGATGTCGTCACCGGGAAAATTGTACGACGACAGAAGCTCGCGGACCTCCAGCTCCACCAGGTCCAGAAGCTCCGGGTCGTCCACCATGTCGACCTTGTTCATGAACACGACCAGCGACGGGACACCCACCTGCCGCGCCAGCAGGATGTGCTCGCGCGTCTGCGGCATCGGGCCGTCCGCCGCCGACACCACCAGGATCGCGCCGTCCATCTGCGCCGCGCCCGTGATCATGTTCTTCACATAATCCGCGTGGCCGGGGCAGTCGACATGCGCGTAGTGCCGGTTCGTCGTCTCGTACTCCACATGCGCCGTCGAGATCGTGATCCCGCGCGCACGCTCCTCCGGCGCCTTGTCGATCTGGTCGTACGCCGTGAACGTCGCCCCGCCCGTCTCCGCCAGAACCTTCGTGATCGCCGCCGTCAGAGACGTCTTCCCATGGTCGACGTGCCCAATCGTCCCAATGTTGCAATGCGGCTTATTCCGCTGAAACTTAGCCTTGGACATGGGTGCCTGGTTCCTTCATGGGCCCGACCGAGGGCGAATGCAGTCGACGCGCAACCGAACGGGCGCAGCCGCCGACGGGCTGGAGCGGGTGATGGGAATCGAACCCACGTAGCCAGCTTGGAAGGCTGGAGCTCTACCATTGAGCTACACCCGCGCCTTCGTCGACCGCGATGCGCCTTTGCCGCCGCGTGGTGGAGGGGGTAGGATTCGAACCTACGTAGACGTGAAGTCGGCAGATTTACAGTCTGCTGCCATTGACCGCTCGGCCACCCCTCCGCCGTCGGGAGATTGCTCCCCCGTCGCGACGGAAGGCGGAACTAAGGGAATTTCCGCTCCATTGTCAACGACTAATACCGACCTCCGCGCGCCGGTGCCGACGGCACCCGCCGCATGAAGCCGCAACGCCCCCGCCCGGCCCGCGACCCGGCACAGAACCGGCCGCCGCAGCGTGCCGAACCGCCCCACGGCGGCCCGCGCCGCCGGCCGCCTTCCGGCGAAGGCGGCTCCGGCCAGGGCTGGCTCTGGGGCCACCACCCCGTGGCCGCCGCGCTCGCCAATCCCGCCCGGACCTGCCGGCGCCTGCTCGTCACGCCCGAATCGGCGCCGGCCCTGGCCGCCGCACTCGCGGCCGTGCCCGAGGCCCGACGGCCGCGCACCGAGCCGGCCGACCGGCCTGCGATCGACCGCCTGCTGCCGCCCGGCGCCGTGCACCAGGGGGTCGCGCTCGCCGTCGAGCCCTTGCCCGTGCCCGACCTCGACGACCTGCTCGACGGGCTGCCGGCCGGCGCCCCTGCGACGCTGGTGCTGCTCGACCAGGTGACCGACCCGCACAATATCGGCGCGGTGCTGCGGTCAGCCGCCGCCTTCGGCGCGGCGGCGGTCGTGCTGCCGGACCGCCACGCGCCGCCGGTGACCGGCACGCTCGCCAAGTCCGCCTCGGGCGCCGTCGAAGTGGTGCCGCTGGTCCGCGTCATCAACCTCGCCCGGACGATCGTGCAGCTGCAGGAGGCCGGATTCCTCTGCCTCGGCCTTGCCGAAGAGGGGCAGACGGCGCTGTCGGCCGAGCGCCCGGCCGAACGGGTCGCGATCGCGCTGGGGGCAGAGGGCGACGGTCTGCGGCGGCTGACTCGCGAGCGCTGCGACCGGCTGGTCCGCCTGCCGACGCGGCCGCCGATCGCCAGCCTCAACGTCTCCAATGCGGCGGCGGTCGCGCTCTTTGCGCTGCTGCCGCGGGAATGACGGCTTGCATTGAGGCACCGGGTCGCCGCTGCTACAAGCGGCGACCCGTGCCCAGGAACATCCGCCCGCCCCTCTGCCGATGACCATCGACCTCGCCATCGACCGCGACTGTTCGCTCTTCTTCGGGACGCCGGTCGTGACGCTGCGGCCGGAAGGCACCGCGGCCGTCAATGCCGAGCTGGCGCAGCTGATCCTCGATCGGGCAGCGCACGAGCCGGGCGTCGCCCGCAGCAACGCCGGCGGATGGCAGTCGCGCCCCGACCTCCTCAACTGGGGCGGCCCTGCCGTCGCGGCCTATCGCGGCTGGCTGGAACAGGCGGTCCGCACCGTCCAGCGCCTGCCCGCACGCCGCGCCGGCTCGGAGCATTTCCGGCTCTCGTTCACGGCCCAGGCCTGGGCCAACGTCAGCCGCGCCGGCCACTACAACGAGACGCACACCCACCCCGGCAACCACTGGGCGGTCGTCTACTACGTCACCGTGCCGCCCGCCGATCCGGCGCGGCCGATGGCCGGCCGGCTGGAACTGCGGGATCCGAGGCCCGCCGCCGCCTTTGCCGCGGCCCCCGGCTTCACCTTCGGCGCCGCCCTGTCGCTGCCGGCGGAGGCCGGGCTGATGGTGCTGTTCCCGGCCTGGCTGGAACATGCGGTCCATCCCTTCTTCGCGCCGGGAGAGCGCATCTCGATCGCCTGCAACGTCGCCATCACGGATTTCGCGGTCGTTCCCGCCGCCGCCCGGAGCACCCCATGACGCCAGACGAACTGATCCGCCGCCGCGACGACGTCGCCGCCGAGCATGGCCCCTGGGTCGGCCACAACATCCATCTCGGCCATGGCGTCTACACCATCGCCGAGCGGGTCGTCGGCGCCGAGAACACCGCCAAGCACCTGCTCGACCTGATCGGCGCAATCGCGCGCAAGCCGGTCGACCGGCTGCGCATCCTCGACCTCGGCTGCAGCGAAGGGCTCTACGCGATCGAATTCGGCCTGCACGGGGCCGAGGTCGTGGGGGTGGAGGGCCGCTCCGCGCCGCTGGCCCGCGCCCGCTTCGCCGCCGAGGCGCTGGGCCTGGAGCGCGTGCGGTTCGAGCAGGGCGACGCGCGCGAGGCGACGGAGGCCCGCTACGGGCGGTTCGACGTCATCCTCAATTGCGGCCTGCTCTACCACCTCGACGCGCCGGACATCTTCCGGGTGTTCGAGAACATGGCCGGGATGTGCGACGACCTCGCCATCGTCGAGACCCACTACGCCCAGGCCATCGCCGAGCGCTACGAATACAAGGGCGAGGAGTATTTCGGCGTCAGCCGCCGCGAGCACGAGGACGCGGCCGACGCCACCGTCCGCGCGGCCCGCGAATGGGCTTCGCTCGACAATGCCTATTCCTTCTGGATGGCGAAGCCCTCGCTGGTCAACGCCCTCGTCCGCTCGGGCTTCGCGGCCGTGACGGAGTGCCTCTATCCCGCCATCCTCAGCTATGGCGACCGCGAGACCTTCATCGCCCGCAAGGGCGAGGCGCGGCCGCTGAAGGCCGTGCCTCTGCCCGGCATCTTCACCGACCGCTTCCTGCCGCCCGTGGAGACCCGGCGGCCGCTGTCCGACTGGGTCGGCCAGGATCACGTCGACAATCCGGCGACGACGCCGCGCTACTTCGACACGACGACGCGGGATCTCGACGTGATGCGGCGGCGGCTCGACACGATGGACGGGCGCTTCGACGCCGTCGACCAGCGCCTCGACGGCCTCGAGGGCGAGGTCGGGGCGATCGAGGCGCGGGTGACCGCGATCGGCCAGCGGCTCGACGAAGCCGTTCCGCAGATCGGGCGTCTCGCCGGCGAGACGGAGCGGCTGGCCGCCTATACCGAGTCGCTCCAGGGGTCGATGAACGACTGGCTGAAAGGGCTGTGGACCGCCCTCAACACGGCCACCGCCGAACTCGGCCGGACGCGGGAGGAGATCGAGCGCGTGCGGATCGCCCAGCGCCGACCCTGGTTCATGCGCCGGCGGAGCTGAGCGCCGCCGCCAGCGCGGCCAGCGCCCGGCCCCAGTCGCCGCCGGCCTCCTGGCGGTGCAGCGGGCAGTCCGGAAACCACGGGGAACGCGCGCTGCCGGCGCGCCAGCGGAACTCTGCCGGCCAGGGCACGAGCACATGGCTCGGCCGCCCGAGGCCGGCGCGCAGATGGGTATTGGTATTGCTGACCGCTGCATAGGCGTCGAGCCGGTCGAGCAGCGCCAGCATCAGTTCCAGCCGCTCCGACAGGGCCGACAGATCGGCGGCATCGCGGCCGAGACCGTCGCGGAAGGCCGCGACTGAGCCCGGCGCCTGGATGCGCTGGAGGATGACGACGGTGCCGGGCCAGGCACGCATCGCGCGGCCCAGCAGCGCCGGCGGCGCGTCCTTGACCAGCGCGGCGCCGCCTGCGGTCCCGGCGTGCCAGGTGACGCCGAGATAGGGTCCGGGGCCCAGGCGGGCGAGATGCCGCTCGACGGCCGCTGCCGCCTCCGGCAGCACCGTCAGCGGCAGCGCGGGCGGGGCGGAGACACCGGTGAGGAAGGGCAGGTCGCCCAGCGGAATGCGCTCGTCCGGCGGCCGGCGCGGGATCGGCTCCAGCCAGGGCACGCGGGAGAGAACCCCCACCAGCTTGGGAAAGGGATCGTGGAAGAGACGGGCGCCGCGGTCGCGCAGCGCCGCGGCGTAGCGCAGGAAGAAGAGCGCGTCCCCCAGGCCCTGCTCGTTCAGCAGGACGAAGGGCCGGCCGCGGAGGTCGGTCGGCAAGGGCGCGCGCGGCCTCGCATCCGGCAGGCGCGGCGCCTCCCGCCGCCAGAGATACTCGGCCCACCCCTCGGTCTCGCGGCCGAGCCCGAGCAACGCCGCCGCGTGGTCGGCATGCGCCTCGGCGCGGTCGGGCGCGCGCTGCACCGCCTCGGCCAGGGCCGCCTCGGCCTCTCCGGTCCGGCCGAGATGGAGCAGCATCAGCCCGGCATTGTAGGGCGCCCACCACAGGCCGGGATGCGCGTCGGCGATCGCCGCGAACAGCTCGGCGGCCCGGCCGTGCCGGCCGGCACGGGCCGCGCCGACCGCCGCCCGCTGCAGCGCCGCCAGAGCGCCCGGCGCCATCGCGGTCAGTAGAACTCCAGCATGGCGTCGAGATAGCGCCGGTGCAGATGGCGCACCTCGAGGAACGCGGCATTGCCGCGGGCCGGCTTGTAGACCCGAAACTGCCGCAGCAGGTGCAGGGTGGCCGCGCTCTCCAGCGGGCCGACGAACGCGGTCGCCCGGTCGAGGAAGTCGGGCCTGCCGGCCCAGGCCTGCATCTGCGCGCGCGTCAGGAAGAAGCAGCCGGAATGGGCGTTGACGACCCGCCCGAACCACATCCGGCGGCCCAGCGTCTCGGCCGAGATCCAGGGCCGGTCGCTGCGGTCGGGAACGAAGCCGACCTTGGCCGGCGCCACCGGCTCGCCGTCGACATAGAGCCGGCGGACGGGCGCCCGCTCGCTCGTCTCGAAGCGGTTGGGCTGGAGGACGCTGTCGGACCCCGCCCAGCCCGCGAACCAGTCGAGCTTGGTGAAGAAGAGCGGATCCTCGATGGCGATGTCGTCCTCGAGATAGCAGAGCCAGTCGTAGTCGGCCGCCCGGTCGCGCAGCACGGCATGGCATTCGTAGCCCAGCAGCTTGGGGTCGGCCTTGGTGCGGTGGTGCTCGAAGGCACCGGGGGCCAGCGGGAGGTCGCCCACCAGGTGGTCGTCGCCGGTCGTACAGACGACGACGTCGACCGTGGTGGCGTCCTCGTCGTTCGCGGCCAGGAAGCCGTGGATCGGGCCGTGGACGAGGCTCTGCGGCTGGGCCACCGTCTCGTGCAGACCGGCGATCGTCCGCGTCAGGGCGTCCCGCCGCGCCTCGCGGGCGGACGCGCGGGTGGAACCGTACTTGCCGTCGCGGGATGCCGCGTAGTAATGCGCAATCGTGAATAGAACCCGTCGGCGCCGCGGCGCCGGGGGGAACGGCGTAAAACGGATCCTCACCGCCATTCGGAGATTCCCGCTTCCGCCCCGAACTCTGCCCGGCCGCGTTCGGCGGCCGGCGACCCGGCGCCCGCCGCCGGGCCGTGCCCGTCCTCATGCCGATCGTGACCGTCGATGCGCATCCTGTTCATCCATCAGAATTGTCCGGCCCAGTTCAAGTATCTGGCTCCGCGGCTGGCCGCCGACCGGCAGAACGAGGTCTGGTACATCACCAAGGAGGGCAAGCCGAACCTCCCCGGCGTGACCAAGGCCGAGTACAAGCTCGCACGCCAGACGACCGAGAAGATCCACCCCTACGTCAAGCCGTTCGAGGAACAGGTGCTCTATGGGCAGGCCGCCGCCCGTGCCGCCGTCTCGGCCAAGGCCAAGGGCTTCGTGCCGGACGTCATCTTCTGCCATCCGGGCTGGGGCGAGGGGCTGTTCATCAAGGACGTGTTCCCCGACAGCAAGCTGCTGAACTATACCGAGTTCTACTACAACGCGTTCGGTGCCGACGTCCATTTCGAGCCGGGCCAGAAGGTCGACCTCGACCGCATCTGCCGCATCCGGACCAAGAACGCCAACAACCTGATGAGCCTGATCGCCTGCGACTGGGCGATCTCGCCGACCCGCTGGCAATGGTCGCAGAACCCGCCCGAGCTGCGCTCGAAGATCTCGGTCATCCATGACGGCATCAATGCCGACGTCTGCGCCCCGATCGACGATGCGGAACTGACCCTGCCGAACGGCAAGGTGCTGCGCAAGGGCGAGGAGATCGTTACCTACGTCTCGCGCAACCTCGAGCCCTATCGCGGCTTCCCGGTCTACATGAAGGTGCTGGAGCGGCTGTGCCGCAGCCGCCCCAATGCGCAGTTCGTCGTCGTCGGCGGCGACGGGGTCAGCTACGGCTCGCCGCTGCCCGACAAGAAGACCTATCGCGAGGAACTGCTGAAGCAGGTCAAGATCGACCCCGATCGCGTGCACTTCCTGGGACAGGTCCCCTACCCCACCTTCCTGAAGGTGCTGCAGGTGTCGAGCTGCCACGTCTACCTGACCTATCCCTTCGTCCTCTCCTGGTCGTTCCTGGAGGCGATGTCGACGGGATGCGTCATCGTCGGGTCGCGAACGCCGCCGGTGCAGGAGGTCATGGTCGACCGGGAGAACGGGCTACTCGCCGACTTCTTCGACGATGCCGAAATCGCCGAGCGGGTCGAGGAGGTGCTGGACCATCCCGACGGCATGGCCCGCATCCGCCGCAACGCCCGGCAGACGGTCCTCGACTCCTACCAGCTCAAGCATTGCATGGCGCGCCAGATCGCACTGCTGCGCGACCTCGCCGCCGGCCGCATCCCGCCCGGGGAGAAGCCCCCCACCGGGCTCTGATGGCCGCCACCCCAGCCTTTCCCCCAAAGGGGCGAGGCTGGGGTCCGCGCGATCAGCTCTCGCGGAAGGCGGTCTGCATCGCCGTCAGGAACGGCTGCAGGAAGTACTCGAGCGCCGTCCGCTGGCCGGTCCAGATCATCGCCATGGCCGGCATCCCGGGCAGGAGCTGCGAGGAATCGAGATTGGCCGCGTGCAGCGCCTCGACCGGCACGGCAATCCGGGCGTTGTAGCTCGAAATCCCGGTCTGCGGATCGAGGATGGCGTCGGCCGAAACCTGGATCACCTTGCCGTCGATCTGCGGCGTCTCGCGCTGGTTGAAGGCGGTCAGGCGCACCCGGGCGGTGGCGCCGACGCGCACCGTGTCGATGTCCTTGGGGTTGACCTTGACCTCGATGATGCGGACGTCGTCGGTCGGCACGACCTCCATGATCACGTCGCCCGGGCGGACCACCGCGCCGATGGTGAAATACTTCAGGTTCACCACCTCGCCGGCGACCGGAGCCCGGACTTCGGTCCGGCGCAGCACGTCTCGCGCGACCCGCATGCGCTCGGCCGTGTCGAGCATCTGCCCCTGGGTGTCGCGCAGTTCCTGGGTCACCTGACGCTGCATTTCGGTGTTGATGTTCAGGATCTGCAGCTCGGCCTCGCCGATCACCTGACGGACGCGGGCGATGTTGGCGACGAGATCGCCGCGCTGGCCCTGGAGCTCGGCCCGGGCGCGCTGCAATGCCAGCAGTCGCGGCTTCAGCGCGTTGCCGGTCTTCAGCAGCCGCTCGACCGTATCGATCTCCTCGTTGATGAGGCGGATCTGGTCGGCGCGCGCCCGTTGCTGCGCCTCGAAGCCGCCGATCTGTTCCTTCGACTGCACGATGCGCTGGCGCAGGATGCTCTCCTGCCCCTTCGTCGAGGCCTTGCGCGCCTCGAAGACGTTGAGCTGCGACTGCAGCATCTCCCGGACCTCGGGGTCCGTCGTCGCCCGGTCGAGGAGTTCCGGCGGGAAGGACACCGTATCCTTCCGGTCCCGCTCGGCAAGCAGGCGGGCCTCGGCAGCCTGCAGCTGGACATAGCGCTTGTCGTTGATCTGCAGGTTGGCGCCGGCCTGGGTGTCGTCGATCACCAGCACGACGTCCCCGGCCTTCACGATGTCGCCGTCGCGCGCCCGGATCTCGCGCACGATGCCGCCCTCGAGATGCTGCACGGACTGGCGGTTGAGGAAGACCCCGACCGAGCCCGGCGCGATCGAGGCGCTGTCGAGCGGCGCCACCGCGGCCCAGCCGACGAGGCCGCCGAAGAACATCAGGATGGTGGCGATGCCGATGATCGTCCAGCGCCGGATCGATCGCCGGATCGCATCCAGATTGTAGAGATTCTCCTCTTCCTCGGGCGCCACCACGCCGTCGGCCATCACCGCGTCGCTGACGGCCGACTCGTTCTTCTTGGAGGGCAGATTCGTCGACACGCCCTGACTGTTGATGTCGCTCATGGCGTCACCACCTCACCTGTGGGTCCCGGATTGCCCCCGCCCCCACCGCGCCTTTCGGCCGGTACGCCTCCACCCTGCGCCGCGACCACCCGCGGCCGCCCCGGGCCGCCGCCGCCGGGCGGCGACAGCCGCGCCATGACCTCGGCCGGCGGCCCGAAGAGTTCGACCTGGCCGTCGCGCATGAACAGCATCTTGTCGACGTTGGACAGGATGCTGGGACGATGCGCGATGACGATGACCGTGACGCCGCGTTGCTTGCAGTGAACCAGCGCCTGGCGCAGCGCCGCCTCGCCCTCGGTGTCCAGATTGGCATTCGGCTCGTCGAGCACCAGCAGGCGCGGATCGCCGAAGAGGGCGCGGGCGAGGCCGATCCGCTGCCGCTGGCCGCCGGAGAGGATGTAGTTGCCGGCGCCGATCCGGGTCTCGTAGCCGTTGGGCATCCGCAGGATCAGGTCATGAACGCCGGCCAGCTGCGCCGCCTCGACGATATCCTTGGGGTCGGCCTCCTGGAAGCGGCTGATATTGTCGCGGATCGAGGCGTTGAAGAGTTCGACCTCCTGCGGCAGATAGCCGACATACTGGCCGAGATCCTCGGAATCCCACTGCGCGACATCGGCACCGTCCAGCCGGACCGTGCCGCTGAACGGCCGCCAGACGCCGACCATGCACTTCACCAGGGTGGACTTGCCCGAGCCGCTGGGGCCGACCACGCCGAGCGCCTCGCCCGGCTCGATCGCGAAACTGACGCCCTTCAGGATGGCGGGGGCGAGGCCGCCGCCCACCCGGTGGCGGAAGACGAGGCGGTCGACGGCCATCCGGCCCTTGGGCGCCGGCAGCGCCATCGTCGCCGACTGCATCCGCGGCAGGTCCTGCATCAGCGCATCCAGCCGGCGGGCGGCCGACATGAAAGCGACGACGCTGCGCCAGGTGGCGATGGCGGCGTCGACCGGCGCCAGCGCTCGGGCCATCAGGATGTTGGCGACGACGAAGGCGCCGGGGCTGATCGAGTGGTTCACCACTTGGTAGGCGCCGACGGCGGTGACCGAGATCTGCACCAGCAGCCGGACGGTGCGGGAGGAGGTGCCGATGAAGGAGCTGATCTTGTTCGAGCGGCTGTTCGACGAGAGCACGACGCTCTGCATCTTCCGCCACTGGCGGACGACGCCCTTCATCATGCCCATCGACTCGATGGCCTCGGCGTTCTTGACCATCGACTCCGCCTCCTGCGTGGCGAGCACGCTGGCGGTGTTGTAGATGCGCAAGGGGCGGCGCGAGAGCACCTCGTTGGCGACCGCGAAGCTGATCATGATGATCGCGCCGGCGATGGCGACGTAGCCGAGCAGCGGATCGAAGATCCAGATGATGAAGAGATACATCGGCACCCAGGGGGTGTCGAAGAGGTTCGGCAGCTCGCCGCCGGCGAGAAAGTTGCGCACCTGCGCGAGGTCGCGCAGGCCCTGGGCATCGCGCGAGGCGTTGTTGAGCAGGCCGTTCTTGATCGACAGGCGCAGCAGGTTCTCACCCAGCATCGCGTCGATCTTGTTGCTCATCTCGTTGGTGACGCGCGAGCGCACGAAATAGAGGACGCCCATCACGATCATGGCGAAGGCCGCCACGATGGTCAGCATCACCAGGGTCGACATGCTGCCGCTGGCGAACACGCGCGTGAACATCTGCAGCGTGTAGAGCGGCAGCGTCAGCATCAGCATGTTGATGAAGAACGTGATGACGCCGACCGTGATCAGTTCCGGT
Source organism: Allostella sp. ATCC 35155 (assembly GCA_006738865.1). Lineage (GTDB taxonomy): Bacteria > Pseudomonadota > Alphaproteobacteria > ATCC43930 > Allostellaceae > Allostella. The sequence continues at coordinate 819,567 of AP019701.1, read as the reverse complement.
CGGCACGCGCGCAGGAGGGCCCGCACGGAATTCAGCTGTTCGCTCATCGAACCTTCTATCTGCCCCAGCGCCGTCCCCAGGGCATGGATACTATAGTTGCGCCGACCGTATCGACTGCAATCGGGGCCGGCCTAGGCCGGGCGGCGCGCCGCCAGCACCTGCCCGACCTGCCGGACCATGCCTGACCAGTCGCCCGCCCGCTCCTGCCGGAAGACGCGGATCGACGGATACCAGGGGCAGCGCTCTCCCTTGCACAACAGCCAGTACCAGAGCAAGCCGTTTCCCCGCGGCAGCATGAGCCATGTCGGCGCACCCAGCGCGCCCGCCATGTGGGCGGCCGTATTGCTGACCGTGATGACGAGGTCCATCGCGGCGATCTGCGCGGCGTAGAGGTCGAGGTCGAGAAGGGAATCGACCTCCGCATCGACGGTGATGCGCGCGCCCGTCGCCGCCGCGGCCGCGGCTGCCTCCGCCTCCACGTCGCCATACTGCAGGCTGACGAAATGGATCCCCGGCACCCGGAGGATCGGCGCCCATCCGGGCAGCTCGAAGCTCTTGCGGGCGCCGAAGCGGGGATTGGTGCTGCGCCAGGATATCCCGACGACGGGCCCGCCGCCGGCCGCCGCGCGATAGCGGGCGCGCAGACGCCGGGTCGCCTCCGGATCCGCCTCCAGATACCGGGACCGGCCCGGGAACGCGGCCATGTCCGGCCGCAGGTAGCGCGCCAGGTCGACGGCGGGCACCTGGCACGCGATGTCCGGCGCCAGCAGCTCGGGCGCTACCGGATCGACCCGGCCATGGACCGCGATGGTCGGCATGGAACGGCGGATCAGCGGCACCAGCCGCCGCTCGCATTCCAGCGCCACCCCGGCGGGCACGAGCCGCTCGAGATCGGCCAGCAGGCCGGCCGCCAGGACCTCGTCGCCGACCCCCTGGTCGCCCCAGACCAGGATCCGCCCATCCACCGGACCGCCTTGCCACCAGGGCTGCGGAAACGGCCGCCATTTCGCCTTCTGGCGCTTCCAGCGCCAGCCGAGATCGTCCCAGCCGCGCGCCAGATCGCCCGTCGCGAGGTGGGCCAGCGCACGGTTGAAGCGGACCTCGGCATCGGCCGGGCGGAGGGCGAGCGCCCGCTCGAACGTCGCCAGCGATTCGGGATAGCGCTCCAGCATCCATTGCAGCGTCGCGAGATTGGCGAGCGCGTCGGCATCGTCCGGCTTCATCGCGACCGCCTGCTCGGCGGCCGGTTCCGCCTCCCCGAACCGATTCTGTCGCTGCAGGGAGAGCGCCAGCATGGTCCGGGCGGCGACGATTTCGGGCGCCAGTTCCACGGCGCGACGGGCCGGCGCCTCGGCCTCCTCGTAGCGGCCGAGCCGGGTGAGGATGGTCGCGAGGGCAAGCTGAGCCTGGGCCGAGTCGGGCAGGATCTCGACGGCACGGCGCGCGAGCGGCAGGGCACGGCGTTCCCGGCCCAGCGCGTGCAGGACCATGGCGGTCAGGGTGAGGTACTGGCCGTCGTCGGGATGCTCGCGCAGAAGCCGGAAGAGGATCGGCGCCGCTGCCGCCGGACGGTCGCCCCCCACCAGCAGGTGCGCCAGCCGCACCCGGCCCGGCACCGTGGCGGGGTCGGCCGTGATCCACGCCCGGAGCGCCGCCTCCTCGCGCGGCACGTCGCCGAGGCGCTGCAGCGCGTCGTTCTCGATCTTCCGGGCGGGTGCCAGGCCGGGGGCGGCCGCGAGGAGCGCCGCCACGACCGTCACCGCCTGTTCCGGACGGCCTGCATGGAGCAGCGCCTCGGCCCAGGCGAGCCGGAGGTCGGCGCCGGCGAGACCGCGGCGATCGGCCGCCTCGGCGACTGCGACAGCTTGCGCGTGGCGCCTCGACTGGCGCAGCAGCCGGCAGAGCAGGACGAACTCGGCCTCGCCCGCGCCGGCGCCCGCGACCGCCCGTTCGGCCAAGCCGACGGCCGCCGGCAGGTCGCGTGCCTGGGCGGCCATCTGGGCGGCGACGGCGAGGCCCGGGACATGGCCGGCGGCGGTCGCGATCTCCCCCATCCGTCGGGCCGCTTCCGCGATCTGGTACTTGCGGGAATGGGCGATTCCGAGCCGCCGCCAGAACTCGGCGCGCTCGGGACGCGCCGCGACCAGGGTAAGGAAGGAGCGGATCGCGGTGTCCTGGTCGCCGGCCTTGAGCGCGCGCGTCGCCGCCGCCGCGAGCGCCGCGACGGATTGGTCGGACGATGTCCCGCCGGGAAGGTCCAGTGCCGCGTCGCGCGGTTCGGAATTGTCCATTCCGGCGGTGCCTAGCATGTCCGGCCGTCCGATCCCAAGCCCTCGGAACGGAAAGGGCCGGGGGATCTCTCTCCCCCGGCCCCGGTCGGCCCATTGCAGCGGATCGTCTCAGATGATGACGAAGTCGCCCGAGTTGTTGCCGTTCGGGCCCTCGTTGAACTCCGAGAGCTGGTTGACCGCCGTGATGTTGTTGAAGGTGGCGACGAGCCGCGCCCCTGCGGTCGAGATCATCGAGGTGTCAAACCAGATCTCGCCGCGGTTCGAGCTGGCATTGAAGAAGATGTAGAAGCCGGGCTTGTCGGTATCGGCCGCACCCACCGAGAGGAAGGTGTCGAACGAGGCGATCGAGTAGCCGTCGCCCGTCGCGATCAGCAGGTTGTCGTTGGCCATCGCGCTGTCGCCGGCCGTGCCCTTGTAGCCGTCGATCGCCGGCACGTCCCAGAAGACATCGTCGCTGAAGACCAACTGGTCGACGTTGCCGGTGAAGTCCTGGATGACGTCGGGATAGGCACCGCCATAGTTCCAGGTCTCGACCAGGAGGAACTGGTCCTTGCCACCGCCGCCGGCGAGCAGATCCTCCCCGTAACCGCCCCAGACGGTATCCGCCCCGGCGCCGCCGATCAGCGTGTCGTCGCCTCCGTCATCCTCCAGCACCCATTCGAGACCGCCGACATAGCCGGCCAGAAAGTAGTCGTGCGACGCCTCCCTGCTGGCGTCGAGATAGTCGTCACCCGCCCAACCTTCGACGAGATCGACATTGTTGCCGTCGGCGAAGACCACCGAATCGTCGTAGTTGCTGAAGCCGACGGTTTCGATGTTCTCGATCGACTTGTCGCGGAGCGTCAGGATCGTCTGGCCGTAGAGCCAGAAGAGGTCATCGTCGGAGCCACCATCCACTGCGTCGGTGATGAACAGGCCGCGGTCGAACTCGACATAATCGTCGCCCTCGCCGCCCGACACCGTCACCTCGGTGTTCGGCAGGATCTGCGATGTGGCGAAGCCGGAAGTGTCGTCGAGGTAGAGCTCGTCGTCGCCGAAGCCGCCGATCAGCACCTTGCGGCCGACCGAGCCGTCGAGCACGACGACATAGTCGTCGTCGTTGCCGCCGTCGAGCGTGTCGGAGCCGGAGTTCTGGGCCACGATCTCGTCGTTGCCGTCTTCGCCGAAGACCTGGACATCACCCGAATTGGCGATGAGATAGGCCTCGTCATTGTTGTCGCCGAGATAGACGGCGTGGTCGCCGGTCGTCGAGACGATCTGCACCAGGTCCTGCATCTTGTCCATGTAGACAAGCTTGTCGCCGGTGTCGCTGTCGCCGATCGCGACCGTGTCGTTGCCGTTGCCGGCGAACAGCGTGTCGTTGCCGGTGTCCGGATCGAGGATGTCGTTGCCGGCACCGCCATAGAGGATGTCGTTGCCCGACCCACCATTGACCATGTCGTTGCCGAGATCGCCCGCGACATTGTCGTTGCCGCCGCCGCCGGAGACCGTGTCGTTCTCCTGGCCGCCATAGAGCGAGTCGTTGCCGGCGCCGCCCGAGACGTTGTCCGCCCCGGTGTTGCCGTAGACGCGGTCGTTGCCGTCACCGGTGGTGATCGTGTCCGCGCCGCCCAGGCCCCACACCTGCACCGACTGCAGCTGCGTCGACAGCGCCGTCGCGTCGTTGCCGGCGTCGTCCAGCAGCGTGTCCGTCAGACGGTCGCCGACCCAGAGCTGGCCGCCGTTCGACAGCACGATGTTCGAGGAGACCGGCGACGCGTCCGTGCCGCCGACCTGGCGCACGAGCATGTTCGGGATATAGGCGTAGGTGACGTCCGCCGCCGGCAGCGGCGCGCCCGTCGCGTCGCGCGACTTGACGATCGCCAGGTCCGTGCCGCTCTCGACCAGGTCGAACTGGTTCGCCTGCAGCGACGGATCGGAAATCTGCAGCACGTCCGTACGGAAATCGAACGTCTGACCCAGGCTCTTCAGGTCGAGATTGCTCGCCCCGTTCCAGCTGATGACCGCCATGCCGCCCCCCACTCAGTCGCGATGCAAGGCACGCTGCAGCGGCTTGCACGATACGGGAAGCAGCGCACGACACGGACGTCGTACGCTGCTTCCGCCTTGGTCCGCCGTACGTCAGATGATCACGAAGTCGCCCGAGTTGCCGCCGTTCGGGCCCTCGTCGAACTGCGAGAGCTGGTTGATCGCCGTGATGTTGTTGAAGGTGGCGACCAGCACCGCGCCATCGGTCGACACCATCGAGGTGTCGAACCAGATCTCGCCGCGGTTCGTGCTGGCATTGAAGAAGATGTAGAAGCCGGGCTTGTCGGTATCGGCCGCACCCACCGAGAGGAAAGTGTCGAACGAGGCGATCGAGTAGCTGTCGCCCGTCGCGATCAGCAGGTTGTCGTTGGCCGAAGCGCTGTCGCCGGCCGTGCCCTTGTAGCCGTCGATCGCCGACACGTCCGAGAACGCGTTGCCGTTGAAGGCCAGCGTGTCGACGTTGCCGGTGAAGTCCTGGATCACGTCGGAATAGGCCGAGCCGTTCCAGGGTTCGATGAACTGGAAGGTATCGGCACCGCCATTGCCGGTGAGCAGGTCTTCGCCGTTGCCGCCGCGGATCTTGTCCGCACCGGCGCCGCCGATCAGCGTGTCGTTACCCCCGTCGCCGTTCAGCGTGTAGGCCGAGGAGGTCTCGCGGCTGGCGTCGAGGTAGTCCTCGCCCTCATGGCCGTTGACGACCTTGACGTTGTTGCCGTCGGCGAAGACGACATAGTCGCTGTCGGAGCTGAACGAGGCCGTCTCGATGTTCTCGAGCGACTTGTCGCGCAGGATCAGGATCGTCTGACGGCCGAAATCGATGAAGTCGCCGTCGGCGCCTCCGTCGTTGGCGTCGGTGATGAACAAACCGCGTTCGTAGTGGATGCCGTCATCGCCCTCGCCGCCCGACACCGTCACCTGCGTGTTCGGCAGGATCTGCGAGCTGGCGAAGCCCGAGCTGTCATTGATATTGAATCCGTCGTCGCCGAAGCCGCCGATCAGCACCTTCCGGCCGATCGATCCGTTCACGATTGCCATGTAGTCGTCGTCGTTGCCGCCGTCGAGCGTGTCGGAGCCGGAATTCTGCGCGATGATATAGTCGTTGCCGTCTTCGCCGAAGACCTGGATGTCGCCCGAGTTCGCCTCAAGGTAGGCCTCGTCATTGTTCTCGCCCAGGTAGACCGTGTGATCGCCCGTAGTCGAGATGATGTTCACCTCGTCCTGCAGCTTATCCATGTAGATAAGCTTGTCGCCGGTGTCGCTGTTGCCGATCGTGACCGTGTCGTTGCCGTTGCCGGCGAACAGCGTGTCGTTGCCGGTGTCGGGATCGAGGATGTCGTTGCCGGCACCGCCATAGAGGATGTCGTTGCCCGACCCGCCATTGACCTGGTCGTTGCCGAGATCGCCCGCGACATTGTCGTTGCCGCCGCCGCCGGAGACCGTGTCGTTCTCCTGGCCGCCATAGAGCGAGTCGTTGCCGGCGCCGCCCGAGACGTTGTCCGCACCCGTGTTGCCGTAGACGCGGTCGTTGCCGTCACCGGTGGTGATGGTGTCCGCGCCGCCCAGGCCCCACACCTGCACCGACTGCAGCTGCGTCGACAGCGCCGTCGCGTCGTTGCCGGCGTCGTCCAGCAGCGTGTCCGTCAGACGGTCGCCGACCCACAGCTGGCCGCCGTTCGACAGCACGATGTTCGAGGAAACCGGCGACGCATCCGTGCCGCCGACCTGGCGCACGAGCATGTTCGGGATATAGGCGTAGGTGACGTCCGCCGCCGGCAGCGGCGCGCCCGTCGCGTCGCGCGACTTGACGATCGCCAGGTCCGTGCCGCTCTCGACCAGGTCGAACTGGTTCGCCTGCAGCGACGGATCGGAAATCTGCAGCACGTCCGTACGGAAATCGAACGTCTGACCCAGGCTCTTCAGGTCGAGATTGCTCGCCCCGTTCCAGCTGATCACGGCCATGGTCGAATTGCTCCTCGATGGAAGGCACGCCCCGTGCCGCGTCCGGGCCTGCGGGCCGAGATCGCCGCGGAGGCTAGCACAGTCGATGTGCCGTACGAGCGGGAAACCACGGGGAGTTTCAATTGAGGCACGCATTTCGACCGATGCGCGGGCGCTGGACGCTTCGTCCGCACGGCCACGCAGAAAGGGCCGGAGGATTTCTCCCCCGGCCCCGTTTGGCCGTTCTCGGATCGCCGTCGTCTCAAATGATGACGAAGTCGCCCGAGTTGTTGCCGTTCGGGCCCTCGTCGAACTGGGCCAGTTGGTTGATTGCCGTGATGTTGTTGAAGGTGGCGATCAGCACCGCGCCGTCGGTCGACACCATCGAGGTGTCGAACCAGATCTCGCCGCGGTTCGTGCTGGCATTGAAGAAGATGTAGAAGCCGGGCTTGTCCGTGTCGGCTGCACCCACCGAGAGGAAGGTGTCGAACGAGCCGATCGAGTAGCTGTCGCCCGTCGCGATCAGCAGGTTGTCATTGGCCGTCGCATTGTCGCCGGCCGTGCCCTTGTAGCCGTCGATCGCCGAGACGTCCGAGAACGCGTTGCCGTCGAAGGCCATCTTGTCGGTCGCGCCCGTGAAGTCCTGGATGACATCGGAATACGGCGTCTCGTTCCAGTTCTGGGTCAGCAGGAAGCGATCCGGACCGCCGTTGCCCGTCAGCAGGTCCACGCCGAAGCCGCCGATGATCGTGTCGGCGAGGGCGCCGCCGGTCAGCGTGTCGTTGCCGCTCTCGCCGTCGAGCACGAAATGCCCGTCAGTCTCACGGGATCCGTCGAACAGATCGGCACCCTTGAAATCACTGACGAAGAGGGTGGCGCCGGCCGCGACGTTGCCGTCGGCGAAGATCACCGAATCATGATCGCCGCTGAACTCGACTGTTTCGATATTCTCGATCGACTGGTCGCGCAGCGTCAGGATCGTCTGACCGAAGACCTGGAGGTGGTCGTCATCGGCGCCGCCATCGATCGCGTCGGTCAGGAATATCCCGCGGCCGAACTCGACGAAGTCGTCGCCCTCCCCTCCCGACACTGTGGCGCGCGTGTTCGGCAGTATCTGCAGGCTAGCATTGCCGGAAAAATCCTCGACCCTCAGATAGTCGTCGCCGAATCCCCCGATGAGCAGCTTGTCTCCGACCGAGCCATTCTCGATCAGGACAAAATCATCGTCGTTGCCGCCGTCGAGCGTCTCGGAGCCGGAGTTCGTCGCCCGGATAAGGTCGTCACCGTCTTCGCCGAAGACCTGGATGTCGCCCGAGTTCGCCTCGAGATTCGCGTAGTCGTTGTTGTCGCCGAGATAGACGACATGATCGCCCGTAGTCGAGATGATGTTCACCTCGTCCTGCAGCTTATCCATGTAGATAAGCTTGTCGCCGGTGTCGCTGTTGCCGATCGTGACCGTGTCGTTGCCGTTGCCGGCGAACAGCGTGTCGTTGCCGGTGTCGGGATCGAGGATGTCGTTGCCGGCACCGCCATAGAGGATGTCGTTGCCCGAACCGCCATTGACCTGGTCGTTGCCGAGATCGCCCGCGACATTGTCGTTACCGCCGCCGCCGGAGACCGTGTCGTTCTCCTGGCCGCCATAGAGCGAGTCGTTGCCGGCGCCGCCCGCGACGTTGTCCGCCCCGGTGTTGCCGTAGACGCGGTCGTTGCCGTCACCGGTGGTGATCGTGTCCGCGCCGCCCAGGCCCCACACCTGCACCGACTGCAGCTGCGTCGACAGCGCCGTCGCGTCGTTGCCGGCGTCGTCCAGCAGCGTGTCCGTCAGACGGTCGCCGACCCACAGCTGGCCGCCGTTCGACAGCACGATGTTCGAGGAGACCGGCGACGCATCCGTGCCGCCGACCTGGCGCACGAGCATGTTCGGGATGTAGGCGTAGGTGACGTCCGCCGCCGGCAGCGGCGCGCCCGTCGCGTCGCGCGACTTGACGATCGCCAGGTCCGTGCCGCTCTCGACCAGGTCGAACTGGTTCGCCTGCAGCGACGGATCGGAGATCTGCAGCACGTCCGTGCGGAAATCGAACGTCTGCCCCAGGCTCTTCAGGTCGAGGTTGCTCGCCCCGTTCCAGCTGATGACCGCCATGCCGCCCCCCACCCCATAAGTGCAGACCTAAAATTAAGGGGAAACAGGGGAAACGGGAAGCGGGGCCGGCAGGAGGTCTCCCGCCGGCCCCCGGGCGTGGGTCCGCCGCCCGTTCAGAGGATCACGAAGTCCCCTGAATTGTTGCCGTTCGAGCCCTCGTCGAACTGGGTGAGCTGGTTGACCGCCGTGATGTTGTTGAAGGTGGCGACCAGCGTCGCGCCATCGGTCGACACCATCGAGGTGTCGAACCAGATCTCGCCGCGGTTCGTGTCGGTGTTGAAGAAGATGTAGAACCCAGGCTTGTCGGTATCGGCCGCACCCACCGACAGGAAGCTGTCGAAGGCACCGATCGAGCTGTAGCCGTCGCCCGTCGCGATCAGCAGGTTGTCGTTGGCCGTCGCGCTGTCGCCGGCCGTGCCCTTGTAGCCGTCGATCGCCGAGATGTCGGAGAAGGCGTTGCCGTTGAAGACCAGCTGGTCGACGCCGCCCGTGAAGTCCTGGATGACGTCGCTGAGGGCGCCGGCGTTCCAGCCCTCCATGTAGCGGAATTGGTCGGCACCGCCGCCGCCGGTCAGCAGATCCTCGCCATAGCCACCCTCCAGCGTGTCGGCGCCGGCACCGCCGATCAGCGTGTCGTAGCCATAGCCGCCCATCATGTGGAAGGTGCCGTCGGTCTCACGGCTGCCGTCGATGTAGTCGTCGCCGGAACCGGCATCGACGGTCAGCTTGGCACCCGATGCGACATTGCCGTCGGCGAAGATCACCTCGTCGCTGTCGCTGCTGAAGTTGACCGTCTCGAAGTTCTGGATCGAGAGGTCGCGCAAGGTCAGGAGCGTCTGGCCGTCGAAGCTGATGACGTCGCTGCCGGTGCCGCCGTCGTTCTGGTCGGTGATGAAGAGGCCGCGATCATAGTCGACGGTGTCGTTGCCTTCCCCCGCATCGACCGCGATCTGCGTGTTCGGCAGGATCTGCGAGGCGGCATCGCCGGAGGTGTCGCCGATCTGGATCTCGTCCGAGCCCAGGCCGCCGATCAGCACCTTGTTGCCGACCGAGCCGTTCAATATCTCCAGATAGTCGTCGTCCTCGCCGCCATCGAGGGTGTCGGCCCCGAAGTTCTGCGCCACGATCGTGTCGTTGCCGCCCTCGCCGAGGACCTGGATGTCGCCGGCGTTGGCGCTCAGCATCGCGATGTCGTTGTTGTCGCCGAGATAGACCTGATGGTTCCCGGTCGTCGAGATGATCGAGACCGAGTCCTGGCCCTTGTCCATGTAGATGAGCTTGTCGCCGGTATCGCTGTTGCCGAGCGCGACCGTGTCGTTGCCCTGGCCGGCGAAGACCGTGTCGTCCCCGGTGCCCGGGTCGATCACGTCGTTGCCCTGGCCGCCATAGAGGACATCGTCCCCGGAGCCGCCGACGAGGCTGTCGTTGCCGAGATCGCCGGCGAGCTGGTCGTTGCCGGCCCCGCCCTCGATCGTGTCGTTCTCCTGCCCGCCATAGACGGAATCGTCACCGGCACCGGCCCGGATGTAGTCCGCACCGGTATTGCCATAGACACGGTCGTCGCCGTCGCCGGTCGAGATCGTGTCGGCCCCGCCCAGGCCATAGACCTGGACCGACTGGAGCTGCGTCGACAGGTCGGTGATGTTGTTGCCGGCATCGTCGAGGATCGTGTCCGTCAGACGGTCGCCGACCCACAGCTGCCCCCCGTTCGACAGCACGATGTTCGACGAAATCGGCGAACTGTCGGTGCCGCCGACCTGGCGGATCAGCATGTTCGGAATGTAGGCGTAGGTTACTTCCGATGCCGGAAGCGGATCGCCGTTCTCGTCACGAACCTTGACGATGGCGAGATCGGTGCCGACCTCGACGAGGTCGAACTGTTGCGCCTGCAACGACGGATCGGAGATCTGCAGGACGTCCGTCCGGAAGTCGAACGACTGCCCCAGGATCTTGAGATCGAGATTGCTGACGCCATCCCAACTGAAAATGGCCATTTGGCGGCTACCCTTCCCGTATACCGCCCCCCCGTAATGGCATCCCGGGGTTGCCCCCGGCCGTCCCGCCCTGCCCAGGGGCGCGACTGCCTGCAAACTGACCTGCGCCTCGCGCGATGGCAAGTCGCTTGTTCGCACTACAGTAACTATTGAATATCGGAGCGGCTGCCTGTTGCGCCGGCGACACAGTCAGCGGCGGCCGGGAAAGAGCGCGGCCAGCGCCGCGGCGGTCGCGGCGCAGATGCCCCGCTCCGTGACGAGACCGTCGACGAGGCGCGCGGGCGTCACGTCGAAGGCGGGATTGGCCGCGGGAGAGCCGTCGGGAACCACCTGCACCGAGACGATCCGGCCGTCCGCGTCGCGGCCCTGCACCCGCGTCACCTCCAGCGGCGACCGCTCCTCGATCGGGATCGCGGCGAGCCCGTCGGCGATCGTCCAGTCGATGGTCGGCGACGGCACGGCGACGAGGAACGGCACGCCGGTGTCGCGCGCGGCCAGGGCCTTGAGATAGGTGCCGATCTTGTTGGCGACGTCGCCCGCCGCCGTCACCCGGTCGGCGCCGACGATGCAGAGGTCGACCTGGCCGCGCTGCATCAGGTGCCCGCCGGCATTGTCGGCGACGACCGCATGCGGAACGCCGTGCTGCAGCAACTCCCACGCGGTCAGCGCGGCCCCCTGGTTGCGCGGCCGCGTCTCGTCGACCCAGACATGGACCGCAATGCCCGCGTCGTGCGCCATGAAGATGGGCGCCAGCGCCGTGCCCCAGTCGCAGGTGGCGAGCCAGCCGGCATTGCAGTGGGTCAGGATACGAACGGGCGCTCCGCCGCGTGCGGCCGCGATCTCCCGGATTCGCGCGAGGCCGTGTCGGCCGATCGCGGCGTTCAGCGCGACGTCCTCCTCGACCAGCGCCGCCGCTTCCTCCCAGGCCGCGGCCACCCGCCGGCCCGCCGGCAGCGGTCGCAGTCGGGCCGCCATGCGGTCGAGCGCCCAGCGCAGATTGACGGCCGTCGGACGGGTGCCGCCCAGCACCGCGAGCGCACGATCGAGATCGCCGTCGCCCGCGCCCTCCGCCATCGCGAGTGCGACGCCGTAGGCGGCCGTGGCGCCGATCAACGGCGCGCCCCGCACCTGCATGCTGCGGATGGCGTGGGCGGCCTCGGCCAGAGTCGCCAGTCGCGTCGTCTCGAAGCGATGGGGCAGCAGCGTCTGGTCGATGATGCCGACGGAGCGGCCGTCCGCCTCTGCCCAGATCGGGCGCCAATGCCGCTCGCCGACCCGCATGCGCCGCCTCCCGCGTCTAGTCGGCCTGGGCCAGGATGCGCCCGGCCACGGCGTCCAGCTTGGCGAGCAGCACCGGGTCGCGCGCCTCCGGTGCGGTGATCAGCGCGTGGTCGAGCGCGGTGTGGCAACCCTGCGGGCACGGCCCAGTGTGGGAGGCCAAGCGCGGCACGAGCGTGCGCACGAGGCCACGGGCAAGATCGGCGTTGCGATGCAGAACGGCGACGATCTGGTCGACGGTGACGTCGGATTCGCCGGGCCGCCAGCAGTCATAGTCGGTCACCATGGCGATGCTGGCGTAGCACATCTCGGCCTCGCGGATCAGCTTGGCCTCCGGCATGTTGGTCATGCCGATCACGTCGCAGTTCCACGTCCGATAGAGTTCCGATTCGGCATAGGTCGAGAATTGCGGCCCCTCCATCGCCAGGTAGGTGCCGCCGCGGATCATCGGCAGGCCGATCTCGGCGGCGGCGGCCATGGCATGGTCGCCGACATGCCGGCACACCGGCCGCGCGACCGACACGTGGCCGACGCAGCCCGTCTCGAAGAACGACTTGCGGCGCGCGAAGGTGCGGTCGACGAACTGGTCGACCAGCACGAAGCTGCCCGGCGGCAGATGCTCGCGCAGGGAGCCGACGGCGCTGAGCGACAGCACGATCGTCGCGCCGGCCCGCTTCAGCGCGTCGATGTTGGCGCGAAAATCGATCTCGGAGGGCGGGATGCGATGGCCGCGGCCATGGCGGGGCAGGAACCGCGCCTCGACCCCGCCGATAGTGCCGAAGAGGATGTCGTCGGACGGCGTGCCCCAGGGACTGGGCACATGCCGCCACTCCCCGTGCTCCAGCCCTTCGATGCGATAGAGACCGCTGCCGCCGAGGATGCCGACGACCACGGGGTTTCCCGGTCCAGCCATGCCAGACGCCCTTTCCGCTTCCTGTCCTGTCCCGATACTAGCGTCCCACCGAGCGGGAGAAGAGCTTGATGACGAGGATGCCGGCGATGATCAGGCCGAGCCCGGCCAGGGCCGGGGCATCGAGGCTCTGGCGGTACCAGATCCAGCCGATCGCGGCGAGCAGCACGATGCCGACGCCCGACCACAGGGCATAGGCGACGCCGAGCGGGATCGAACGCAGCGCCAGCGACAGGAAGTAGAAGCTGACGGCGTAGCCGACGACCGCGATCGCCGCCGGCAGCAGCCGCGTGAAGCCGTTCGAGGCCTTGAGCGCGGAGGTCGCGACGATCTCGGTCAGGATCGCGATGCCGAGATGGAAATAGCCGATGTCGATCATCGCCCCGCTCCGGAACGGCAACGGGCCGCCATCGCAGGATGGCGGCCCGTTCCGGCGTCGTGCGGGGCGGCGATCAGTGCAGCGCCGCCCAGATCTTCCGCTTGGTCGCGTAGAGGAGGCCGGTCAGGATCAGCAGGAAGAGAATGACCTTGATGCCGGTCCGCTTGCGCTCCTCCAGCTCGGGCTCGGCCGCCCAGGCGAGAAAGGTCGCCACGTCCTTGGCCATCTGGTCGACGCTGGCGGGCGTGCCGTCCGAATAGGTGACGCCGTTGTCGACGAGCGGCGCCGCCATGGCGATCTGATGGCCGGGGAAGAACTTGTTGTAGTTCATCCCGTCGCCCATCGTCATGCCCGCCGGCGCCGGGCCGTAGCCGGTCAGCAGGCCATGGAGATAGTTCGCGCCGTCCGGCCGGGCCTTGACGATGAGGGAGAGGTCCGGCGGATAGGCGCCGTTGTTCGCCGCACGCGCCGCCTTCTCGTTGGCGAACGGGCGCGCGAACTTGTCCGACGGCCGGCCCGGCCGCTCGAACATCTCGCCCTCGTCGTTGGGACCGTCGCGGACCGTCGCCTGCGCCGCGATCCCCTTCACCTCCTCCTCGTTGAAACCGATCTCGGCGAGGTTGCGGTAGGAGAGCTGATAGACGCCGTGGCAGGCGGCGCAGACTTCCTTGTAGACCTGGAAGCCGCGCTGCGTGGCCGCCCGGTCGAAGGTCCCGAAGAGCCCGCCGAAGGACCAGTCCTGCGCGGGCGGCTTGGGGGCGTCGCCGGCAGCGAGCGCCGGCGCGGCGAGGCCGGTGGCGAGCGCGGCGGCGAGCAGGAAGGTACGCATCAATGCTTCTCCATCGGTGCGGCACCGGCCCCGGCGAGGCCGCCCGGCAGAACCGGCTGGGCAATGCTGGCGGGCAGGGGCAGCGGGCGCTCCAGCTTGCCGAGCAACGGCAGGATCACGAGGAAGTGCAGGAAGTAGTAGGCGGTCGCGATGCGGCCGATGACGATGAAGGCGCCCTCGGGCGGATTGCCGCCGACCCAGCCGAGCACGATGCAGTCGATCAGGAGCAGCCAGAAGAACTGGCGGTAGATCGGGCGGAACTTGGCCGAGCGCACCCGCGAGGTGTCGAGCCAGGGCACGATGAACAGCACGGCCACCGCGCCGAACATCAGCAGCACGCCGCCCAGCTTGTCCGGCACCGCGCGCAGGATCGCGTAGAACGGCAGGAAGTACCATTCGGGCACGATGTGCGCCGGCGTCACCATCGGGTTGGCCGGGATGTAGTTGTCCGGGTGGCCGAGGAAGTTCGGCGCGAAGAACACGAAGGCCGAGAAGACGATCAGGAACACCCCGACGCCGAGCAGGTCCTTCACCGTGTAGTAGGGATGGAAGGGGATGGAGTCCTGCGGCCCCTTCTGGTCGATGCCGAGCGGATTGTTCGAGCCGTGCTGGTGCAGCGCCACGACATGCAGGCCGACGACGCCGACGATGACGAAGGGCAGCAGGAAGTGCAGCGCGAAGAAGCGGTTGAGGGTCGGGTTGTCGACCGAGAAGCCGCCCCACAGCCAGGTCACGACGCTCTCGCCGACCAGCGGAATGGCCGAGAACAGGTTGGTGATGACGGTGGCGCCCCAGAAGCTCATCTGGCCCCACGGCAGGACGTAGCCGAGGAACGCGGTCGCCATCATCAGCAGCAGGATCACGACGCCCAGGATCCACAGCAGCTCGCGCGGCTGCTTGTAGGATCCGTAGTAGAGGCCGCGGAAGATGTGAATATAGACGACGATGAAGAAGAACGAGGCGCCGTTCATGTGGATGTAGCGGATCAGCCAACCGTAGTTGACGTCGCGCATGATCCGCTCGACGCTGTCGAACGCGTGCAGCGTGCTCGGCGTGTACTGCATCGCCAGGAACAGGCCGGTGGCGATCATGACCACGAGCACGAGCAGCGCCAGCGAGCCGAAGTTCCACCAATAGTTGAGATTGCGCGGCGTCGGATACTCGTTCAACTCGTGGTGCATGTACGAGAAGACCGGCAGCCGGTGGTCGATCCACCGCACCAGCGCGTTCTGGGTCTGGAAGGCCATGACGGATCGTCTCCCTTACCCGATGCGGATCTGGGTGTCGGACAGGAACTCGTAGCCCGGAACCGCGAGGTTCAAGGGCGCCGGTCCCTTCCGGATGCGGCCCGAGGTGTCGTAGTGCGAGCCATGGCAGGGGCAGAACCAGCCGCCATAGTCGCCCTTCGGATCGGTCGCCTTCTGGCCGAGGGGGACGCAGCCCAGATGCGTGCAGACGCCGACGACGACGAGCCATTCCGGCTTCTTGACGCGCGCCTCGTCGGTCTGCGGATCGGGCAGCGAGTCGAGCGACACCGCCTCGGCTTCCTTGATCTCCTCGCCCGTGCGCCGGCGCACGAAGACCGGCTTGCCGCGCCAGGTGACGGTGATCGCCTGGCCTTCCTTGACCGGCGCGAGGTCGACCTCGGTCGAGGACAGGGCCAGCACGTCCCGGGACGGATTCAGCGAGGCGACGAACGGCCAGACGGCCGACGCGACGCCGACGGCGCCCAGCGCGCCCGTGGCCAGATAGAGGAAGTCGCGCCGGGTTCCGCCTTCGTCATGCCCCATTCGGGGCGCATGAGCTCCAGCGGTGGCGTCAGCAGGGGAATTCGCCATCAAAACTCACCTTAGTCGTGCGGACGGGTCCGCCAGCGCCCGCGCGGGCGCAAGCTAGACGGATCACCGCCCCAAGGGATGCGACACGCTGCCGCACGGCCGGAGACGTCGCCCCCTGGCGTCGGAACCGGCTCGGCTATAAAGCAAACCCCGCCCGCTGCAAAGGCGCGCCCCGCCGCACCCCCCCCGATGCGCATCGCCCTCTACGAGCCCGACATCCCCCAGAACGTCGGCACCATCATCCGCCTCGGCGCCTGTCTCGGCGTGCCGGTCGACCTCGTCGAGCCCCTGGGATTCGTCTGGAGCGACACCCGCCTCCGCCGCGCCGGGATGGACTATCTCGACCTCGCCGAAGTGGCCCGCCACCCGTCCTGGACGGCCTTTCGGGCCGCCCGCCCGGGACGGCTGGTGCTGCTGACGCGCCACGCGCCGACGCCCTATGCCGACTTCCGGTTCGCGGCGGGCGACACGCTGCTGCTGGGGCGGGAGAGCGCCGGCGTGCCGCCGCATATCCATGCGGCGGTCGATGCCCGCGTCACTGTGCCGCTGCGCCCCGGTCGGCGGTCGTTGAACGTCGCGGTGGTTGCCGCCATGGTCCTGGGCGAGGCGTTGCGGCAGGTCGGGGGCTTCCCCCTGCCGGATTCGCCCGGGCGGGAGAGGACATGACCGACGACGAGCGCATGGCTGCGGCGCGGACCGCCTTCGAGGATCTGCGCGACCGCATCTGCGCCGCCTTCGAGACGCTCGAGGACGAACTCGCCGGACCGCTCGCCGACCGCCCGGCCGGCCGCTTTGTCCGCACCCCCTGGGAGCGGCCCGGCGGCGGCGGCGGCGTCATCTCGCTGATGCGCGGCCGCGTCTTCGAGAAGGTCGGCGTCAACGTCTCGACGGTGCATGGCGAGTTCAGTCCGGAGTTCCGCGTCCAGATCCCGGGCGCCGCCGAGGACCCGCGCTTCTGGGCATCCGGCATCTCGCTGGTCGCGCACATGCAGTCGCCACGGGTTCCGGCCGTGCACATGAACGTCCGCCATATCCGCACCCGGCAGGCGTGGTTCGGCGGCGGCGCCGACCTGACGCCGATGGCCCCCGACCCCGCGTCCGCCGGGACGTTCCATGCCGCGCTGCGGGCCTGCTGCGACCGCCACGACCCGGACTACTATCCGCGGTTCAAGGAATGGTGCGACCGCTACTTCTTCCTGCCGCACCGGCAGGAGCCGCGGGGCGTGGGCGGCATCTTCTTCGACCAGCTCGCCACCGGCGACTGGGACCGCGATTTCGCCTTCACCCGGGACGTCGGCGAGACGTTCCTCGCCGCCTATCCCGGCATCGTCCGCGGCCGCATGAACGAGGCTTGGACGCCGGCCGAGCGCGAGCACCAGCTCGTCCGCCGCGGCCGCTATGTCGAGTTCAACCTGCTGCACGACCGCGGCACGCTGTTCGGCCTCAAGACGGGCGGCAATGTCGAGGCGATCCTGATGTCGCTGCCGCCCGAGGTGCGCTGGCCCTGACCCGGAAGACAGCAGCCGGCGCGAATCACCGTCCCGCCTGCCAGCGCGAGATCGCCTCGACCGGATGGACGAGCTGGATCACGTTGAGCGTCAGGTTGTCGCGGATCGCCCAGAGGACGGCCAGTTCCAGCGCGACCGCCAGCGCGATGGTCGCCCGTGCCGGCAGCAGCCGCGCCAGCAGGAAACCGGATGCCATCGCCGCCGTGTCGGCCAGCGAATTCACGATGCTGTCGCCGACATAGCCTTGCGCCAGGGCCTGCTGACGGTAGCGCTCGATGACCGGCGGGGAGTTCTCCGCCAGTTCCCAGGCGACCTCGATGGCGACCGCGAGCGCCAGCCGCGCCGCCAGCGGCCGACGGCGCAGCAGCAGGCGGGCCACCCCGTAGAACAGGAACCCGTGGATGACGTGGGAGGGCGTGTACCAGTCGGCGAGCTGCTGCGAGTTTTCGGGCCCGGCGACATCCCCCGCCCATAGCCGGACGACGCCGCAGGCGCAGACCGTCGGTTGGCCCATGGCGTAGAGCGCCGCCGCCTGGACGGCGACCAGCGCCGCCGCGATGGCGACCCAGAACCCGGCGCCGCGGCGCCTCAGACCGCGAGCCAAGCCTGCGCCTCCGCTGCGCCGTGAAAGTCGGCGGGCGGCCCGCTCCAGCGCACCCGGCCCTTGCCGATGAGTACGACGTGGTCGGCGAAGGCGAGCGCGAAGGCGAGATTCTGCTCGACCAGCAGCAGTGCCATGCCCTCCGCCTTGAGGCTGCGCAGCATCGCCTCGATCTCTTCGACGATCAGCGGGGCGAGCCCTTCGGTCGGCTCGTCGAGCAGCAGCAGCCGCGGCGCCGTCGTCATCGCCCGGGCGATGGTCAGCATCTGCTGCTCGCCGCCCGACAGGGTGCCGCCGCCGGACCGGCGCCGTTCCCGCAGCCGCGGGAAGCGGTCATAGATCCGGTCCAGGCCCCAGCCGCCACGCCGCGCCGCCAGCGTCAGATGTTCCTCGACCGAGAGCGACGGAAAGATCGCCCGCGTCTCCGGAACCCAGGCGATGCCGCGGCGCGCCACCCGGTCGGTCGCCTCGCCGGCGATCGCCTGGCCCGCGAAGGCGACGCTGCCGGCGCTCGGGCGGACGACGCCCATGATCGCCTTGAGGGTGGTCGACTTGCCGGCGCCGTTGCGTCCGAGCAGCGCCACCACGCCGCCCGCCGGCACCGCCAGGTCGATGCCCTGCAGGACGTGGCTCGGCCCGTAATGGGCATGCAGCCCGGAGACGGCGAGAAGCGGCGCCGTCATTGCGTCCGCTCGCCGAGATAGCGGCGCCGCACCACGTCCGACGTCCGGATGTCGGCGGGCGTCCCCTCCAGCAGGACCGCGCCGTAATCGAGCACCGTGACCCGCTCGGCAAGGTCGAAGACCACGTCCATGTCATGCTCGATGACGAGGATCGTGATGGTGCGCGGCAGCCCGGCCAGCAGCGCCAGCATCGCCCGCGTCTCCTCTGGGCTCATGCCCGCCGTCGGCTCGTCGAGCAGCAGCACAGACGGCCGGGTCGCCAGCGCCAGCCCGATCTCGAGCTGGCGCTGGGCGCCGTAGGCGAGATTGCCGGAGAGCGCGCCGAGCTGGTCGGCGAGGCCGACCCGGGCCGCGATCGCAGCCGCCGCGTCGGCCCGTGCCGGATCGCGGTCGAAACGGCGCCAGAACGCCGCCGCGCCGCCGTCGGCGATCGCCGATGCCGTCATCAGCGCGGCCGCGACCGTCATCTCCGGGAACAGGCTGTTGCGCTGGAAGCTGCGGGCGAGGCCGCGCCGCGCCCGCCCGTCCGGCCCGTCGCGCGTCACGTCGGTTCCGCCGAGCAGGACCCGGCCGGCGTCGGGCATCAGCGCGCCCGACAGCAGGTTGAAGAGCGTGGTCTTGCCGGCGCCGTTCGGGCCGATGATGGCGTGCCGGCCGCCGGCCGGCACGGCCAGCGTCACCGAGCGGGTCGCCTCGAGCGCGCCGAACGACTTCTGTAGGCCCTCCGCCGCCAGGGCCGGCGCTGTCATGCCGCCCTCCTGGCCGCCCGCCGCGCCGCGATCCGCCGCCACAGCCCGCGCAGCGCCCCGTCGATGCCGTCGCCCGCCACCAGCACGAGGACGACGAAGATCACGCCCATCGCCAGCATCCAGTGGTCGGTCATCGTCGAGAGCTGGTGGCGCAGCCCGATCCAGAGGGCGGCAGCGGCCGAGACGCCGAGCAGGCTGCCGCTGCCGCCGACGATGACGACGATCAGGATCTCGCCGGACAGGGTCCAGGTCATGAGTTCGGGCGAGACGAAGGCCGATCGCTGGGCCGCCAGCGTGCCGGCCAGGGCCGCCACCGCACCCGCGACGACGAAGGCCGCCAGCTTGTAGCGCCCGACCGGGCAGCCCAGCGCCCGGGCGCGCTCCTCGTTCTGGTGGATCGCACGCAACGTCTGGCCGAAGGGCGACAGCACCAGACGGTCGAGCAGGAGATAGACGAGCAGCGCGACGGCGAGCGCGAAGAGCGCGAACTGGGCGGGGTCGGCGAGGTCGACGCCGATGCCCGAGAGGTCGAGCCGGGGCACGCCCGACATGCCGCCGACGCCGCCGAAGCTGCGGTCCTTGAGGAACCAGGCATGGATCATCTCGCCGACGGCGAGCGTGATCATGATGAAGAAGACGCCGGCCAGACGCACGGCAACCCAGCCCACCACCAGCGCCAGCAGCGCGCCGACGGCCACCGCCGCCGCCATCGCCAGGGCCGGCGGCCAGCCCAGCTTCTGCCCGAAACCGGCCAGCGCATAGGCGCCGATCCCGAAATAGGCGGCATGGCCGAGCGAGACGAGGCCGGCCTGCCCGACGAGCAGCGACAGGCTCATGGCGAGAATGGCAGTGATCGCCGTCTCGGCGACGAGTTCCTTCCCGTAATAGCCCGATGCCAGCCAGTAGCCGACGGCCAGGACCGCCAGCAGCAGGGCGACCGCGTGCCGCGAATGGGAGGCGGGCGGGGTCACGCCCGGGGGCCCGCCGGCAGCAGTCCCTGCGGCCGCAGCACGAGGACGGCGGCCATCAGGCCGTAGAGCAGCATGCCCGCGACTTCCGGCAGCCAGACCTGGCCGAAGGTCTCGGCCATGCCGACCAGCAGTGCGCCGGCGAAGGCGCCCTTGAGGCTGCCGGGGCCACCGATCACGACCACCACCAGCGCCAGGATCAGCACCCCCATGTCCATGCCGGCATAGACCGAGAGCACCGGCCCGGCGACGACCCCGGCGAGGCCCGCGAGGGCGCAGCCGACGACGAAGACGGCGAAGAAGACCCGGTCGATGTCGATGCCGAGCGCCGCCGTCATCGTGCGGTCGTCGACGCCGGCCCGGATGACGGCACCGAGCCGGGTGCGCTCCAGCCCGAAATGCAGCAGCGCCGCGACGGCGAGGCCGAGCGCGATGACGAAGAGGCGATAGGTCGGATAGTAGACGCCGAAGATCTCGGTCGCACCCGCCAGGGAGGCCGGCCCCGGCAGGCGCTCGGCATAGTCGCCCCAGACGAGGCGCGCGACCTCGAGCCCGATGAAGATCAGCCCGAAGGTGACCAGCACCTGCTTCAGGGGTCCGGCCGGCTGCAGCCGGCGCAGCAGCCCGAGATAGAGGAGGCCGCCGGCCACGGCCGCGGCCAGCGTGCCGGCGGCGAGCGCCAGCCAGAATGAGCCCGTCGCCTCGACCGTGCTGAGGCCGACGAAGGCCCCCAGCATGAAGAGCGTGCCGTGGGCGAGGTTGACGAACCGCATCAGCCCGAAGACGACCGACAGCCCGACCGACAGCAGGAAGAGCAGCATCGCGAGCTGCAGGCCGTTGAGAAGCTGGATGATCATCGCCGCCCCTGATTAGCGGCAGGCCGGATGCCAGGCAATCGCCGGCTGCGGCGAGGCTGCGGCCGGCCCCGGGGCGCGGGGCCGGCCGGCAGCGGTTCGATCAGCCGCCGAGCTTGCAGCCGTTCGGCGGATCCTGCACGTCGCGGATGCGGTCGAGGACCTTGTAGCCGACCTTGTCGCCCTGCAGTTCGGTCTCGAAGACGTAGATGTCCTGCACGACGTTGTTGGTCCTGGGGTCGATGCGCAGCGGCCCGCGGGTGCCCTCGATGCGGACGGCGTGCATCGCCTTGACCAGCGCCGCCTTGTCGTCGGTCTTGCCGCCGGCCTGGGTGAGCGCGGCATGGATCAGCTTGCCGGTATCGTAGCCCTGGGCGCCGAACTCCGACCCGGTGCGCTTGAACTTGGCCTGGAAGCGCTCCTGGTAGGACTTGTTGACCGGGTTGTCGATCGCCGGGACGTAGTTGAGGACGCCGATGACGCCCGCCGCCGCCTTGCCCTGGCTCGGCAGGCTGAGCGGCGAGACGAGCCAGCCGGCACCCGCCAGCTTCATCTCGCGGTCGAGGCCGAACTCCTTGAACTGCTGCACCAGGAGCGTCGCCGGCGGGCCGGCGAAGAAGGTGAAGACCGCGTCCGGCTTGGCGTCGCGGATCTTGCCGAGCCACGGACCGAAGTCCGACAGGCGGCCGAAGGGCGGATATTGTTCGGTGACGATGGTGCCGCCCGCTTCGGTGAACGGCTTCTTGAAGCCGCCCATGAGCTGGTGGCCGGCCTTGTAGTCGAAGGCGAGCAGCGCGACCTTCTTGAAGCCCTTGCCCGCCATCCAGCGGCCCATGTCGCGGACGATCTGGTCGTTCGAGAAGGAGGTGCGCAGCACCCAGGGGCTGCACTTCTCGCCCGTCACCTCGTTGTCGCCGGCATTGGGAATGATCAGCGGCACCTTCGCCTGATGCGCGAAGTCGAACAGCGCGGTCAGTTCGGCCGAGGCGACGGGGCCGACCAGCATGTCGACCTTGTCCTCGAAGACGAGCTTCTTGGCCTTGGCCTGGGCCACGTCCGGCTTGTGGGTCGTGTCCTCGCGCAGGATCTCGATCTTGCGCCCGGCGGCCATGTAGCCCGATTCCTCGAGCGCCAGGGCCATGCTGTCGGTGATCTCGTTGGCGATGGCGACGAAGGGGCCCGCCGAATAGGGCAGCACCAGGCCGATCTTGACCGGCGCCTGGGCCTGCGCGGTCCCGGCGACGCCGGCCCCCAGGATGGCGGCCCCCACGATGGCAGCCCGTACGGCCGCCCGACGCATCTTGTGCATGTTCCTCCCCTCCCCGTTTTCTCAGGCCGCGACGTTGGGCAGGCCGGCCAGCGCGCGCTCGAGTTCGGCTTCGCTGTAGTCGATGTCCCGCAGCTTGCCGGCCGCGAAGTCGATATAGGCCTGCATGTCGAAATGGCCGTGGCCGCACAGGTTGAAGAGGATTGTGCGGGCGCGGCCGTCGCGCTTGCATTCGAGCGCCACGTCGATCGCGCCCTTGACGGCGTGATTGGCCTCGGGCGCCGGCAGGATGCCCTCGGCGCGGCCGAAGAGGACGCCGGCCTCGAAGGTCTCGAGCTGCTTGTAGGAGCGGGCCGAGATCAGGCCGAGTTCCTTGATGTGGCTGACCAGGGGCGCCATGCCGTGATAGCGCAGCCCGCCGGAATGGAAGCCGGGGGGCACGAAGGTCGAGCCCAGCGTGTGCATCTTGACCAGCGGCGTCAGGTGGCCGGTGTCGCCGAAATCATAGGCGAAGGTGCCCTTGGTCAAGGTCGGACAGGCCGCCGGCTCGACGGCGATGATCTCGACGTCGCGGCCGCCGCGCAGCTTCTCGCCCAGGAACGGAAAGGCGATGCCGCCGAAGTTGCTGCCGCCGCCGGTGCAGCCGACGATGACGTCGGGATAGGCGTCGGCCATCTCCATCTGCATCATCGCCTCCTCGCCCAGGATCGTCTGATGCAGGAGGACGTGGTTGAGCACGCTGCCCAGCGCATACTTGGTGTCGGGCGACTGCACGGCGCGCTCGACCGCCTCGCTGATCGCGATGCCGAGGCTGCCGGTCGAATCGGGATGCTCGGCCAGGACGGCCCGGCCGGACGCGGTCTCGTTGCTCGGGCTGGCGACGCAGCGGGCGCCATAGGCCTCCATCAGCGCGCGGCGGTAGGGCTTCTGGTCATAGCTGACGCGGACCATGAAGACCTCGACCTCGAGGCCGAAGAGCGCGCCCGCGAAAGCGAGCGAGGAGCCCCACTGGCCGGCGCCGGTCTCGGTCGTCAGCCGCTTCACGCCCTCCGCCTTGTTGTAGAAGGCCTGGGGGATCGAGGTGTTCGGCTTGTGGCTGCCGGCGGGGCTGACGCCCTCGTACTTGTAGAAGATCTTGGCCGGCGTCCCGAGGGCCCTCTCCAGCCGCCGGGCGCGGTACAGCGGCGTCGGCCGCCACTGGCGATAGATGTCCCGCACCTCCTTGGGAATGTCGATCCGCCGCTCGGTCGACACTTCCTGGCGGATGACCTCCATCGGGAAGATGGCCGCGAGATCGTCCGGCCCGATCGGCTGCCCGGTGCCCGGATGGAGCGGCGGCGCCAGCGGCACCGGCAGGTCGGCGGCGATGTTGTACCAGCTCTTCGGCATCTGCTCTTCCGACAGCAGATACTTCACCTGATCCGACATCGCTGGCTCCTTCGCATTCTCGCAACGGTTGGTCGGCGGAACCTAGCGACTCGCCGCGGCCGGGACAACGCCCTCCGCGCCGCGGCAGCCGCCGCGCCGGGGCGAGGGTCAGCCGATCTCCAGCCGGCGAATTCGGTCGTCCTCCAGCCGGAAGCGCTGTTCCAGTGTGACCGGGGAGTTCGGGAAGTTGCCTGCAACCCGGACCGACACGACGAACGAACCATCCTGCTCATCGATGCCCAGGACTTCGGTTCGATGGTTGTAGCGTCGCTTGGCATCGGCCATCCATGCGGCGATCGCCGCACGGCCGGTCTGGAGCTGCCCCTCGTCCCGAAGGGTTCCGTCGGGCGCGAAACAGCCCGCCAGCGCACCGAAGTCGCCGGCCTGTTCGGCGGCATAGTAGGAACTGATCGGTGCGGGAATTGAGATCGTCACAGGAATCCTCCATCGCTTGCTTCCATCAGCTGGGGACCGTGCGGAGCAATGGAAAGAACAGACAAAAAGGTAAGCTACGAACCCGTAAGCCAGCGCGATCGATCCGGTCGACCCTACACGCCCGAGACCGCGGCGGCGGAGCTGGACGCCGCGCTCTCAATTCTGCGTGGGCGATGGAAGCCCTTGATCCTCTTTCATCTGTTCGACGGCGGGTGCATGCGTCTGTCGGACCTGGAACGCGCGATCCCGGCAGCCTCCCAGAAGATGCTGATCCAGCATCTCCGACAGCTGGAGGTGGCCGGGGTGGTGCGCCGGGTCGTCTACCCCGAAGTGCCTCCGAGGGTAGAGTACTCGCTGACCGGGAGCGGACAGGCCCTGTGTCCCATCCTGGACGGGTTGCTGGTCTGGGCGGCCGGGTGCAGGCCCGCCGCCACCGAAACCGGCTGACGGCGTGTCCGCAGTGCCCCCGTTCCGGCCGCGCCTACAGCATCTCCAGCGAACGCTTGCGGGTCGGCGGGGGGAACACGGCATCGAGCATCGCCAGCTCGGGTTCGGTCAGGACGAGGTCGTGCGCGGCGCGGTTCTGGCGGACATGCTCGGGCGTGCTCGCCTTGGGAATGGCGATCACCTGCGGGCGGCGCAGCACCCAGGCGAGCGCGACCTGGAGCGGAGCCACCCCGCGCTCGGCGGCGATGCGGGCGAGCGCGGGCTTGCCGGCAAGACGACCCGGTTCCAGCGGGGTATAGGCCATGAGCGGCATGCCCTGCTCCTCGGCCCAGGGCATCAGGTCGTATTCGATGCCGCGGCGGCCGAGATTGTAGAGCACCTGGTTGGCCGCACAGCCCTCCCCGCCGGCCGCCATCAGGTCTTCCATGTCGTCGGTGTCGAAGTTGCTGACGCCCCAGTGGCGGATGCGCCCGGCCTCGCGCAGGCGCTCCAGTGCCTCGACCGTCTCGTCGAGCGGCACCGAGCCCGGCCAGTGCAGCAGGTAGAGGTCGATGCGGTCGGTGCCGAGCCGCTTCAGGCTGCGCGTGCAGGCCGCGGGAACGCCCGTGCGCGAGGCGTTGTGCGGATAGAACTTGGTGACGAGGAAGAGCCCGTCGCGACGCCCGCGGATGGCCTCGCCGACCAGTTCCTCCGAGCCGCCGTCGCCGTACATCTCGGCCGTGTCGATCAGCGTCACCCCGAGATCGAGGCCGAGGCGCAGGGCGGCCAGTTCGTCGGCCCGTTGGCCGGCGCGCTCGCCCATCCGCCAGGTGCCCATCCCGAGGACGGGCACCGTCTCACCGTTGGTCAGCTTCGCCTTGCGCATGATCGGTTCCTCCTGCCCGTACGATGCGGGGACGCGGCGGGGGACGCTTCGGCCGCCGCAGGATCGCCTCGGCCGCCCGGGTGGCGCCGTCGACCGCACCGCTCGCGGCCATCGCTTCCCGCATCGCCGCCGCCGTCGCGGGCTCCAGGACGCGGCGCACGGCCGCCGCCAGCGCCTCCGGCCCCGGTCCGTCGGGGACGCAGCCGATTCCGGCCCGCGTCCAGCGCGCGACGTTGCGCCCCTGGTCGACCGACGGCGGACCGAGCGGGGTCCACACCATCGGCAGCCCGGCCGTCATCATCTCGGCAGCGCTGTTCATCCCGGCCGTGGTGACGGCCGCATCGAAGGCGGCAAGGCACGGCGCGATCGGCACGCGGCGGACGATGCGGACATTGGGCCCCCATGCGATGGCCGGCAGGTCGCGGGCCAGCGGCGGCTCCAGCAGGGCGAAGCCGAGGTCCGGCATCAGCGGCAGGGCCGCCGTCGCCCGCGCCAGCACCGGCGCGACGCTTTCGCCGCCGCCGCCGCCGGCCGCGATCAGCACGATTGGTCCCTCGGCCGGCAGGCCGAGCGTCGCGCGCGCCCGGGCGCGCGGCATCAGGTCCACCGGACGGACGCCGGCGATCGGTCCGGCGAAGATGGTCGGGCTCGGCAGGTCGGCCAGCGCCGGGTGCCCGCGCGCCTCCTGCGCCAGGAAGGGAAAGACCACCAGATCATAGTGGCCGACGCTCTCCCGGTAGCGGGTGACGTCGCGCTGCAGCAGGAAGAGATTGCTCACCAGCACCCGCCGCCACGGGCCGGCGAGGAAGGGCTTCAGTTCGCCGACGGAACCGTAGGCGAAACTGTCGACGACCAGGATGTGGGGCTGGAAGCCCTCGAATGTGGCCCGCATGAACTGCTCGGCCATGGTTCGATGGCGCTCGAGACCGCGGCCGTGCGCTTCGACCGCCTCCGGCGCCAGGGTCTTCACATAGTGAAAGCCCTCGCGCCAGAGGACGGCGGGATCCTCGCAGGAGGTGACGAAGAGGAAACGCGTCTCGGGCGCGAGGCGGCGCATCTGGCGGGCGATCGCCAGCGCCCGCATCAGATGGCCGAGCCCCTTGCCGTTGACCGTGTAGAACAGCACGCGCAAGGGCGACGCGTCCGCCATGGCGCTTCCCTTCCCCCGTCGGGACGCCGCCTACTTGCGCCCGCGCGCCCGGCCGACGCCGAGGACCGGCCAGGGATCGGGCAGACGGCCGACCCGCGCCTCGATCAGCCACGGTCCCGGCTCGCGCAGGGCGCGGGCGAGCGCCGTCTCCATCTCGGCCGGCGTCTCGACCCGGGCGCCCTGGGCTCCGAAGCTCTCGGCCAGGCGCACGAAGTCGGGATTGTGCAGGTCGGTCGCGATCACCCGGTCGCCATAGTCCTCGCGCTGCATCCGCTGCACGTTGCCGAAGGCGCCGTCGGCGAAGACCACCGTGATGAGGTGGATGCCGTTCTGCACCGCGGTCGACAGTTCCTGCACGTTGAACATGAAGCCGCCGTCGCCGGTGATGGAGACGACCGGCCGGTCCGGGCAGGCGACCTTGGCGCCGAGCGCCGTCGCGAAGCCGAAGCCGAGCGTGCCCTGGTAGCCCGAGGTGATGTAGCTGCGCGGCCGGTACTGCGGGAAGCCGACGCGGGCGACGTAGCCGATCTGGGTCAGCTCGTCGACGATCACCACGTCGTCGGGCAGGGCGCGGCGCAGCGCCCCGATCCAGGCCATCTGCGGCGCCAGCTTCTGCTCGTAGAAGGCGCGCGTCTTCGCCTGGAGCGCCGTCAGCTCGTCCTTGCGCGAGGCGCGCTTCGTGCCCGTCTTGGCGACGGCATCGGCCAGCGCCGCGAGGCCGCGCCTGGCCGTCGTGACGATGCCGACATCGGGACGGATGTTGCGCGTGATCTCGACCGGGTCGATGTCGAGGCGGATGATCTTGAGGTCGGAATCGACGCCCCAGCCCGGCACGTTCGGCGACAGGCGGGTGCCGACGCCGAGCACCACGTCGGCTTCGGCCCACATCTCCCAGCCGGCCTGCAGCTTCTGTGACAGGTAGTGGCGGTCGTCGATGGCGCCGATGCCGTTGCGCGAGGCGACGACCGGCGCCTGCAGCATCTCGGCCAGCGCCAGAAGTTCCTCGGTCGCGTCCCAGCCGCCCGAGCCGACGAAGATCATCGGGCGCTTGGCCTCGCCGAGCAGCTTGGCCGCCTTGGCGACGGCGTCGGGATCGGGCTCGGGCACGGGATCGGCCACTGCGACGTCGCCGAGATCGACCTCGGTCGCGAGCTGCAGGATGTCCGGCGGAATCTCCAGCCCGACCGGGCGCGGCCGGCCCGAGGCCATCTGGCGGAACGCCTCGCGCACCAGGCCCGGGATCTCGGTCGGGTGGTTCGCGCGCGCCGCCCACTTGGTCAGCCGCTCGATGATGCCGAGCTGGTCCGGGATCTCGTGCAGCTGGCCGATGCCGCGGCCGATATGGCCGGACGCGATCTGGCCGGTGATGCAGAAGACCGGGCTGTTGCAGGCGTAGGCGGTGGCGAGCGCCGCCGTCGTGTTGAGCACGCCGGGGCCGGGCACGACGGCATAGGCGCCGACGCGGCCGCTCGCCTGGGCATAGCCATAGGCCATGTAGGCGACGCCCTGCTCATGCCGGCTGTGGATGACGCGGACCTGGTTCCTGCGGTCGTGGAAGGCGTTGAAGAGCCAGTCGAGCTGTACGCCCGGCAGGCCGAATACGGTGTCCACGCCATGCTGGTGCAGGGCGCCCACCAGCGCCTGCCCACCGGTCATCTTCGTCACGGAACGTCCTTCTTTCTTGCCCTTGCCATCGCCGGCCGCCGCCCGCGGCCACGCGCGGCCGGACCCTAGCACGGGCGCGCGGGCGCGGCCCACCCCGCAGCAGGCCGCCCCCGCCTCAGGTCGCGACGACCGGAATCAGCGACAGGACGAGCAGAACCGCCATGGCGATGTTGAAGACGCGCATCCGCCGGGGATCGGCGAGGAAGGGGCGGAGGGCGGCGCCGAAGGCGGCCCAGACGGCGGTGGAGGGCAGGCAGGCCAGGGTCATCAGCGCCGCCAGCACGGCGACGCTGCCCGCGAAGCCGTCCGGCGGGGCGTAGGTGCTGACCGCCCCCACCACCATGATCCAGGCCTTGGGGTTGACCCATTGGAAGAAGGCGGCCGGCCAGAAGCCGAAGGGACGCGGGCCGGCGGGCCGCTCGTCGGCCGGGCCCGAGCGCGCGATCGCCCAGGCGAGCCACAGGAGATAGGCGGCGCCCGCCCAGCGCAGCGCGGTGTAGAGGGCCGGCACCGCGGTGAACACCTGGCCCAGGCCGAAGCCGACCAGCACCAGCATGACGACGCAGCCGAAGGAAATGCCGATCATGTGCGGGACGGTGCGCCGGAAGCCGAAATGGACGCCCGACGCCAGCAGCATGGCGTTGTTCGGCCCCGGCGTGATCGAGGCGACGAAGGCGAAGCCCGCGAAGGCCAGCATCAGCTCGCCGGTCATCGCCCGGCGGCCCTGGCAGCGCGCGCTTGCGTTATCCGCCGCACGTCGATAGCGTTACTTTCACATCTCATGAAAAGCGATAACAGCAGCGGCCGCGTCACGCAACACCTGCGACGGCTCGCCGGCGAGCGGGCCCCCGGTGCACGGCTGCCTTCGGTTCGGGCGCTGATGGCGGAACTGCGGGTCAGTCCGGTCACGATCCAGAAGGCGCTGGACACGCTGGTGCGGGACGGCGTGCTCGATGCCCGGCCGGGCCTCGGCACCTTCGTCGCCGAACCGCCGCCGGCGGAGACCGCGGCGCCGGCCGATCTCGCCTGGCAGAGCCTGGCGCTCGGCCCGGCCCGGGCCAGCGCCGCCGGCCTGGCCGGCCTGCTCGCCCTGCCGTCGCCGGCCGCGCGCACCCTCAATGTCGCCTACCTGCCGGAGGAGATGCAGCCGACCGCGCTGATCGCGGCGGCGTCGGCCAGGGCGGTGCGCCGGCCGGGCATCTGGGGGCGGATGCCGGCCGAGGGCCTGCCGGCGCTGCGCGCCTGGTTCGCCGCCCGCACCGACCATGCCTATCACCCGCGCGAGGTGACGGTCTGCCCCGGCACCCAGGCGGGGATCGCCGCCGCCTTCCGCGCGCTGGCCGCGCCCGGGGAGCCGCTACTGGTGGAGACGCCGACCTACCTCGGCGCCCTGGCCGCGGCCCATGCCGCGGGCCTGCGCGTCGTGCCGGTGCCGACGGATGCCGAGGGGGTTCGTCCCGACCTGCTGCGCGAGGCCTTCCAGCGCTCCGGCGCGCGGCTCTTCTACTGCCAGCCGACCTTCTCGAACCCGGCCGGCACGGTGCTGCCGCCCGAGCGGCGGCGCGCCGTGCTGGAGGCCGCCGCCTTGGCCGGCGCCTTCGTCGTCGAGGACGACTGGGCGCGCGATTTCGCGATCGACGGCGATCCCCCGCCATCGCTCGCCAGCGCCGACCGGGACGGGCACGTCGTCCAGGTCCGCTCCCTCACCAAGTGCGCCGCGCCCGGTCTGCGCGTCGGCGCCATCTGCGCCCGGGGCGCCGCCCTGGAGCGGTTGCGGCAGGCGCGCATGGCCGACGATTTCTTCGTTCCGGGCATCCTGCAGGAAACGGCGCTGGAGCTGGTGTCGGCCCCCGGCTGGGCCCGCCATCTGCGGGCGCTGCGCAGCGGCCTGCGCCAGCGGCGGGACGCGCTCGCCGCGGCGGTGCGCCGGCATCTCGGGCCGGAGGCGCTGCCCCGCCTGCCCGCGGGCGGCCTGCATCTCTGGGTGGCGCTGCCGCCCGGCGTGTCCGACCTCGCGGTCGAGCAGCGCGCCGCGCTTCGCGACATCCTCGTCACCGCCGGCCGCCACTGGCATCCGGCCGAGGCCGCGGGCGCCTTCCTTCGCCTCAGCTTCGCGACCGCCGACCCGGCCTGGGTCGAACCCTGCATGGCGGCGCTGGCCGAGGTCGTGCGCGAGGTCGAGCTGGTGCCTACCCGGTAACGGCGTTGTAGCCGCTGTCGACATAGATGGTCTGGCCGGTGATGAAGCGGGCCCGTCCGGACAGGAGGAAGGCCGCCGCCTCGCCGACCTGCTCGATCGTCACCAGGCGATGCAGGGGGGCCGTCGCCGCCGCCTGCGCCATCAGCGTATCGAAATGGGCGAGACCCGAAGCCGCGCGGGTCTGGACGGGGCCGGTCGAGAGCGCGTTGACGCGGACGTGCCGCGGCCCGAGTTCGGCGGCGAGATAGCGCACCGTCGCTTCCAGCGCGGCCTTGACCGGCCCCATGATGCCATAGCCCGGCACCACCTTCTCCGAGCCGTAGAAGCTCATCGTCAGGATGGAACCGCCATCCGCCATCAACGGCTCCGCCCGCCGCGCCAACCGGACGAGCGAATGGCAGGAGACGTCCATCGCCGTCGCGAAGCCGGCAGCGGAGCTGTCGACGACCCGCCCATGCAGATCCGCCTTCGGGGCGAACGCGATCGAGTGCAGCAGGAAATCGAGCCTTCCCCAGCGCCCCGCCAGCGCGGCGAAGAGCGCGTCCATCTCGGCATCGACCGTGACGTCGAGCGGCATGACGATGTCCGCCCCGAGCGCTGCCGCCAGCGGCGCGACATGCGGCCGCGCCTTCTCGTTCTGATAGGTGACGGCGAGCTCGGCACCCTGGGCATGGAGCGCCTGCGCGCAGCCCCATGCCAGCGAACGATCGTTCGCCAGCCCGACGACGAGCCCCTTCACCGCTTCACCTGCGGGCCGTCCTGCGGTGGCTTCATGTTCCATCCTTCATCGTTCCTCTCCGGCTTCCACGCCCGACCGGCACCGGTCGACACCGCCGGGGGCGAGGCGGCACGAAATGATCTAGGGTCGGCCCGCCATGCCATCCCTCCCCCCCCCGCATCTTCCCCCCGATCTTCCACGGCTGGATCGTGGTCGGTGCCGCCTTCGCCGTCATGTTCGCCGGATTCGGTGTCGGTTACAGCTTCGGTGCCTTCTTCACCGAGCTGGAGCGCGAGTTCGCCGCCCGGCGCGGCGATCTTGCGATCGTCTTCTCGATCTCCGGCGCGCTCTATTTCGGCCTCGGCCTGCCGAGCGGAGCCGCCGCCGATCGCTGGGGGCCGCGCCGGGTCGCGCTCCTGGGCATGCTCATCATGAGCGCGGGCCTCGTGCTGGCCAGCCGGGCCGACGCCCTCTGGCAGATCTACCTCGCCTCCGGCCTCGGGATCGGCATCGGCGTCGGCTTCTCCTATGTCCCATCGCTCGGCGCGGTGCAGCCCTGGTTCGTCCGCCGCCGGGCCTTCGCGTCCGGCATCGCCATCGCCGGCATCGGCGCCGGAACTCTGGCGATTCCCCCACTCACCGCCTGGCTGGTCGAGGGGCTCGGCTGGCGCGCCAGCTACCTCGTGCTGGCGGCCGGCACGCTGCTGGTCGGCGGCGGCGGCGCACTGCTGCTCGACAGCCGGCCGCAGCGCCGGGGCCTTGGCCCCGATGGGCAGCCGGCCCCGCGCGAGGCGGGCCCGCGTACCGTCACCGGAGTCGACTTCCGCACCGCCGTCCGCAGCCGGCCGTTCCGCCTGATGGCGTTCGCCGCGTTCCTGACGTCGTTCGGCATCTTCACGCCGTTCGTGCATCTGGCGCCGGACGCGATCGACCTCGGCGCGACGCCGGCGATGGCGGCCGCTCTCCTCGGCATCATCGGTGCCGGCAGCATCCTCGGGCGCTTCGTGATCGGCTCGGCCGCCGACCGGCTCGGCCGCCGGCGGGCGCTGATCGCGGTCGTGGCGGCCCAGGCGGTCCTGCTCCTGTTCTGGGCGGTGGCCGACCGCTATTGGATGCTGGCGCTGTTCGCCGGCGCGTTCGGCGTCAGCTATGGCGGCTATGTCGCGCTGATGCCGACGCTCTGCGCCGACTTCTTCGGCGCGCGCGCCATCGGCGCCGTCATGGGAGCGGTGTTCAGCAGCGTTTCGATCGGTTGCCTGCTGGGGCCCCCGATCGCCGGCTTCGCCTTCGACGCGCTCGGCTCCTACACTTGGCCGGTTGGCGGGTGCGCGGCGCTTGCCACCCTGGCGGCGGCCGTCACCCTGCGCCTGCCGGACCCGGAACGATGGACAGCCGCGCATTGAAGGCCGATCGGTCGCTGGCGAAGGTCATGATCAGGCCAAAGCCGCTTTCGGCGGTGTGATCCATCGTCAGCGCACCCCGGAACAGGCCGAGCACCCGGTGCGCGTAGGCGATGCCGAGGCCCGAGCCCTCCAGTCCGCGGTTCATGACCGCCGGGGCATCCAGTGGCGACAACAGGGCCGACAGTTCGGAGCGGCTCTGCGGCAGTGCCGTTCCACGAAGCTCGATCGCGCTCCCGTCTGCCTGCCGACGGACGCCGACCCGGAGGTTCGAGCGTGGCGGCGCGCGACGCGCGACATCGCGAAGCACGCAGGACAACGCCTCGGCGGCTGCCGCGCCGTCGACCAGCACAGCCGGTTCGTCGGCGTCCGGCAATTGGACCGCAAGAACCTGGCGCCGATCCAGGATCGGCCGGGCGAGCGCCAGCCCGTTCTCGACGATGGTGCGCAGGCGAACGGGGTCCGCGGCCGGGGCACCTTCCATCGCATCCAGACTGGCGTAGCGGGTGGCGTCCTCGAGGAGCCCGAGGAGGTGGAGTGCGGACTCCTGCATCCGGCCCAGATACTGCTGCTTCGCACCCTCACCGATTGTCGCGCCGGCGGTCGTCAGGAGTTCGGCAAAACCGGTGATGGCGTGGATAGGGGTACGGAACTCGTGGTTCATCGCCCGCAGGAAGCAGGACTTCGCACGGTTCGCCGCATCGGCGGCCGCGCGGGCCGATTGCGCCTCGCGGGCGGCCGTCTCGGCGCGGTCCCGGGCTTCGATCAGTTGCCGCTCATAGCGCATATGTGCGGTGCCATCGAAGATCGTCGAACGGATGAATTCCGTGCCGAAGCTGTCCCGCCGGAGTTGCGAGGTGATGAGGACCGGCATCCTTTCGCCGTTCGCGTGCACCATCTCCATTGCCAGGGCCGACGCGAATCCGCTGCTGCGCAGCAGCATCAGATGGCGGGTTTCGTGCACCACACGCCCGGGCGGCGACAACAGATCCTGGAAGCGCCGGATTCCGACCGAGCCCTCGCTCGCATGGCCGAGCCACTGCGCCAGGGTGCGGTTCATCCGCACGATCACGCCATCCTGCGCCCGGTGGGTCGCGTACCCGCAGGGTGCCTCCTCGTAAAAGTCTTCGCTGCCCTCGTCAGGAATCGGCACGATCGGCCTCGACCAGATCGGCAAGGAAGGGGCGGATGGCAGCAACCAGCTCTTCCGGTGCGCTGATATGCGGACAGTGGCCGACGGCGTTCAGCTGGACGAACCGGCTGTCCCGCAGCCGCCGATCGACGTATCGGCCGACATCGACGGGCGCGATCACGTCGTCCGAGCATTGCAGCACGAGGACCGGAACCGAGACGGCGTCCAGATCGGCGCGGTTGTCGGAAAGGAACGTGGTCCGGGCGAATTGGCGCGCGATGGCGGGGTCCATGCGACAGAAGCTGGCCTCGAGTTCCGCCACCAGTTCGGGACGGTCCGGGTTCCCCAGTACGGTTGATGCCAGGCTCGCGGCCCAGCCCTGGTGGTCGGCCTCCATCAGATCGAGCAGCGACTGGATGTCGCTCGGCGAAAAGCCGCCGACATAGTCGCCGTCGGAGATGTAACGGGGCGATGGCCCGATCATGACCAGTCGCGAAAAACGTCCGGGCTCCCGCGCAGCCGCGAGCACGCCGATCATCGCACTCACCGAATGGCCGACCAGCACGACCGGCGCGTCGCCCAGCGCGCGACAGACATCCAGCAGATCGTCCGCATAGCCGGAGAGGCTGGCATACCTTCCGGCGTCGTACGGGGCGGCGGAGCCGCCGCATCCGACATAGTCGAACGCCACCGTGCGAAAATGGTCCTCGAACGCCGGCATCACCCACCGCCACATCGACTGGTCGCAGCCATAGCCGTGGGCGAACAGGATTGGAACCTTCCCGGAACCCCGGACCCGGGTGTTGTGACGGTCGAGAACGGCTTTGCTGGCCAGGGGGTCAGAAACCCCAAGCATCGTGCGTGCCCCACACTCGTGGATTCAGCAACTCGTCAGCATTCATAGCATCGAGGCCGGCCCCGTTCCCAACAACCTTCCGTGAGCAGGCGGCTCTATTCCACTACCTTCCAGCCGAGCGCCAGGATCGCGATGTCGTCGGACTGTTCCTCGCCCGCCGCGAACTCGGCCACCGAGCGGCGGACATGGGCGACCAGCGTCTCCGGATCGGCGTCGGGCACCTCGGCCAGCACGTCGGCCAGCTTGTCGTCGCCATAGAACTCCTTGGCGGTGTTCATCGCCTCGGTGACGCCGTCGGAGTAGACGACGATGCGGTCGCCAGGAGCCAGGTCGATGGTGCCGGACAGGTGCCGGACGCGATCGTCGATGCCGACGGGCATGCCGCCGACCAGCGGCAGCGGCGCCTCGCCGTGCCGGATGCGGTACGGCGGCGGATGCCCGGCGTTGGCGAAGACCACCCGGCCGGTCGCGACGTCGAGCACACCGAGGAACAGGGTCAGGAACTCGAAGCTGGGATTGGCCTCGCACATGCGGGTGTTGACCGCTTCCATCATGGCGACGACGCCGGACTCGTCGTCGCTGCGCTCGGCCCACAAGGGCGCCGCCGATCGCAGCGTTCCCCAGGCACGGGCCATGAACAGCGCCGCGGCCGGCCCCTTGCCGGACACGTCGCCGAGGAGGAAGCAGCAATGCCCCGCCCCGAGCGCGAAGAAGTCGATGAGATCGCCGCCGACCTGGCGCGCCGGCTCCAGCAGCGCGCGGATGCCGACCGGCCATTCGCCGTCGCGCGGATCCATCGCCGGCGGCACCATGCCGAGCTGGCTCGATCGCGCCGCCTCGAGGTCGCTCTCGAGCCGGCGCAGGTTCTCGCGCACGGCGTCGCGCAGCCGCTTCTTCTCCAGCAGGGCGTAGAGGCGGGCGCGCAGCAGCGTCGGGTTGAAGGGCTTGGCGAGGTAGTCCTCGGCCCCGAGGTCGATGCAGCGCACGACGCTGTCCATCTCGGTCAGGGCCGAGATCATGACGACCGGCAGGTCGGCGAGCCGGTTCTCGTCGCGCAGCCGCTCCAGCACCTCGTAGCCGTTCATGTTCGGCATCATGACGTCGAGGAAGACGAGGTCGAAGGAATCGGCGCGGATCATGTCGACCGCCTCCACCCCGTCGACCGCCATCTCGACGCGGGCGATGCCAAGCCGCTCCAGGCGGCGCCGCAGCAGGTCGCGGTTGTCGGGATGATCGTCGACGACGAGGACGGAGACGTTGCCGCCGATCCGGGCGATGGCCTGGCGCCGCTGCTCCTCGGATGCGGCGCGCCGCTCGCTCGCCCCGGCCGAGCGCTCGCGAATCTCGCTCATTGGCCGGCCGTCCGGGCCAGCAGCGCCTCGACCTTGGCGAGAAGCCGAGGCAGGTCCACGGGCTTGGTGTCGTAGTCGTCGCATCCGGCGTCGATCGCCTTGGCGCGGTCGTCCGACATGGCATGGGCCGTCAGCGCGATGATCGGGATGCGGGCGAGCCCGGGCTCGGCCCGGATGCGGCGGGTCGCCTCGTGTCCATCGATCCCGGGCAGGCCGACATCCATCAGGATGAGGTCGGGCCGCTCCGCGGAAGCGGCCGACACGCCCTCCAGGCCGTCGACCGCCAGGGCGATGTCGTAGCCCTTCTTCGACAGCCGCCGCTTCAGCAGGTCGCGATTCATCTCGTTGTCCTCGACAATGAGGATCTTCGGCATGGCTCCATTATCCTCTGTCCGTCCCGCCGGGGGTGGAGCCCGTCGGCAGCGTGGTCCGAATCACGTCCGCGAGATCGGCAATCGCCTGATCGCCTTTGGCAACCACTTGGCGCGTGCGCTGGCTGAGGTACTCGTGTTCCTGGGCGGTCAGCGTCTTGGCCGTGACGACGACGACGGGAATGTCGCGCCAAGCCGGTTCGGAACGCAATGCCTCGATGAAGGTGAAGCCGTCCATTTCCGGCATCATCAGGTCGAGAAGGATCAGGTCGGGGGCCGGATTGCGCCGCAGCCAGTCCAGCCCGCGCAGTCCGTTCTCGACGGCAGCGGCCCCGAGCCCGGCGGCCTCGACGGCGCGGCGCATGAGGTCGCGGTTGGCGTCGTCGTCCTCGACGATGAGGACGCCCAACGGCGCGTCGTTCGTCGCGAAGCGGCGGACGACGGAGACGAGGCGCGCCCGGTCGATCGGCTTGGTCAGGAATTCCGCCGCCCCCAGCGAATAGCCGAGGCCGCGCTCGTCGCTGATCGTCACCATGACGACCGGGATCTGGTCGACGGCCGGGTCCGCCTTGAGGGCGGTCAGCACCGACCAGCCGTTCACCTTGGGCATCATGACGTCGAGGGTGATCAGCGCCGGACGCTCGGTCCGCGCCATCTCCAGCGCCTCCTCGCCGGCATAGGCGTGGATCGCGACGAAGCCCTCCTTGGCGAGCATCGCCCCGAGGAGATTGTGGACGTTGGGATCGTCGTCGACGACGAGGATCTTGCGGCCGGCGCCGCCGCCGGGCACCTGCCCGGCCAGTTCGCTGCTCAGGGCGCCTGCCGGCACCGCGGCCTGCGGCGCCACCTCGCCCGGGGCCGGGTCCGGCAGCCACATCGTGAAGGTGGTGCCGGTGCCGACCGTGCTGGCGACCGTGATGTCGCCGCCCAGCATGGTGGCGAAGTGCTTGCAGATGGCCAGCCCGAGGCCGGTGCCGCCATACTTCTTCGTCGTCGAGGAATCCGCCTGGGTGAACGCCCGGAACAGCTTGCCCATCTGCTCCTCCGTCATCCCGATCCCGGTGTCCTCGATCGAGAAGCGGACGCCGGGGCCGGCCGGTCCCGCCGCCCGGGCGACCGCGATCCGCACCTCGCCGTTGCTGGTGAACTTCACGGCGTTGCTGCCGAGGTTGAGCAGGCACTGCTTGATCTTCTGGCTGTCGGACGTCATCCGCCCGATGTCGTCCGGGCAGACGAGTTCCAGCCGGTTGCCGTTCTTCTCCGCCGCCGGACGGATCAGCGTCTCCACCTCGCGCACCAGGAAGCCGAGGTCGATGGGTTCGATATGCACGTCCATCCGCCCCGCCTCGATCTTCGACAGGTCCAGGATGTCGTTGATGATCGTCAGCAGGTGCTTGCCCGCCGTCCGGATGCGCTCCAGGTCCGGCGCGAAATCGTCCAGCTCCTGGTCCTCGGCCTCCTCCAGCAGGATCTCGCTGTAGCCGATGATCGCGTTGAGCGGCGTCCGCAGCTCGTGGCTCATGTTCGCCAGGAACTCCGACTTCGCCTGTGTCGCACGCTCCGCCGCGCTCCGCGCCGCCTCCGCCTCGTCGCGGGCGGCCTCGGCCTCCTCGCGCGCGACCCGCAAACCGCGCGCATTGTCGCGGAAGACGACGAGGGCGCGGCCCATGTTGCCGACCTCGTCGCGGCCGGCATCGGGGATCGAGGCCCCCAGGTCACCGCCGGCGATCGCCAGCATGCTGCGCTCGATCGCCAGGAGGCGGCGGACGATGTTGCGCGCGACGTAGAGCCAGACGATGAGGATCGCCACGAGAAGGCTCGCGACCGACAGGCCGACGAGCAACCACCGCGTCTCGTCGACCAGCACCCGGGTGCGCGCCACCGAGCGGTCGGCGGTCTCCCGCGCCGCGGCGACGAGGTCGTCGATCTCCCGCGTCAGGGTCGACACCACCACCTGGGACTGCCGCAGGGCGTCGCCGACCGCCGCGCTCGCCGCCAGCACCCGGCGGCGATAGGCGAAGAGCCGGCTGTCGTCGCCGAGATCCATGAGCTGCTCGGCGATCGGACGGATGCCCTCCGCCTCGCGCGCGCGCTCCAGCGTGTCGAGGGCGGCCGCCATCTTCATGCGCTGCCCGACCACCGTCGGCCGCAGCGGCGCCAGCACCTCGCCCCGCGGCGCGCTCGCGACCTGCGCCAATGCCGCCACGAGGCCGTTGAGATCGACCCGCAGTTCCTGCAGCGCCAGCAGCGGCTGCACCACCTCGGTCGAGAGGCGCAGCAGTTCCTCCTGGTCCGCGAGCAGGTCGACCTCCCCCGACGACAGCTCTTCCAGCCGCGACGTCAGCCGGTAGGTCGCGTCCGCGGTGACCGGGGCCAGGATGCGGCGCGCGCGCTCGGCCAGCGCCTGGACCGACTGGCTGGCATTGTCGAGCCGTTCCTGGGCGTTCAGGAAGTCCTGCGCACCGCGGTCGACGGTCGTGAACACGCGGGCGATCTCGGCGATCGCCTCGTCGAGGCGGGCGAGCCGCTCGCTCTGGTCGGAGATCTCCTTCAAGCGGCTCAGCAGCTCGTCGATCTCGCCGAGGAACCGGGCGATCGCGCCGAAGCGCTGCAGCCGCTCCGCCTGGCTCGCCGAGCGGCCGAGCAGCGGCGCGGCCGCCGCCATCTCCGATGCCCGGCCCGCCAGCGCCAGCGACAGCGTGACCTCGGGAATGCTCTCCCGCGTCAGCTGGGCGATCGTCTCCTGGACCGTGTTGAAGCGGACCCAGGCGACCACGGCCGCCACCACCGTCAGGGCAGAGATCAGGCAGAAGGCGAGCAGGAGCTTGCGGGAGAGCCCGGCCCTCATGGTCGCCGCCGCCGGTCGCCGCCCCCCGTCCTAAAGCTCGGCCTCGGCGCGGGTGGCGACGATCGAAATGATCCGGGTGAAGCCGCTCAACTCGAACACCTGGCGCACCTGGGGCTTGAGATCGCAGACGAGGAAGCGGCCGCTGGCGGCGTTGCTCTGCTTGGCGGCGGCGAGCACGACGCGCAGGCCGGCGCTGCTGACATAGTCCAGATCGCCCATGTCGAGCAGCAGCCGATGGCCCGACCGTGTCATGGCTTCGCGAATGGCCTGCTCGGCCGCGGGTGCGGTGGTGCTGTCCAGTCGGCCGATCGGCCGGACGACGATGCCGCTGCCGAACGGCTCTTCCACGATCTGCATGGTGTTCTGACCCTCAGATGGTTGCCGGATCGGCCACGGCCCGCTTGGCGAGCCGCAGCCGGTTGAATGCATCGCGCCTCTCATACACCACCTCGTCCATGAGGCGGCGCACGAAGTAGATGCCGAGCCCCCCCGGCACCCGCGCATCGAGCGGCGCGTCCACGTCGGGATCGGGCAGGGACAGGGGATCGAAAGCGGGGCCGGCGTCGACGATCTCGGCCGCCACGGCATCGGGCTCGAGGCGATAGTGCACCGTGATCTCCGCTTCCGGCGCGGGCGCCCCGTGATTGACGACGTTCACGAGAAGCTCGTCGAGGCAGAGACGGAGGTCGCTCAGAAGGGCCTCGGCCACCCCGGCGGCCCTGCCCTCGGCCTCGATCCCGTCCAGCAGCGATCGAATTTCCTCCCCCGCAGCACGAATCCTCGCCGTCCGTTCCGCCCCCATCCGGACATGCCTCTCGTTCCGTTCCCGGCGCCGGCGATTCCCGCGCCGCCGCTACCATAAGCGACCCGTCGCCGCCCGCAATGCCGCTCGGCGGCCCCGGCGGCGGATTTCCGCGCTTCATCAAACCGTAACGCGCCTCGGTCATACAGACCGCCGGTTCCGATCGCCGGCGGAGCGCAATGCTATTTGAAGTAATCCCGGCGGTGCTCGGCGGTCTCGGGCTCGCCATGTTCGGGATGCGTCAGGTCCAGATGGCCCTGCAGCAGATGGCTGGCCGTCGGCTGCGGAACCTGCTGTGGCGCGCCACCCATTCCCCCATCCGGGCCGCCGGCACCGGCGTGATGCTGGGCGCGGTCACGCAGAGCACCAACGCCGCCGGCTATATCGTGCTCGGCCTGGTCACGACCGGCCTGATGTCGCTGCATCGGGCCTATCTGGTGGCCGCCTGGTCCGGGGTCGGCACCGCCGCGCTCGTGCTGCTCGCCACGGTGCGCCTGGAACTCGCCGTGCTCTGGCTCGTCGGTATCACCGGGCTCCTGCAGGTCAGCCGCTTTCGCGATTCCCCCCTCTGGGGACCGGGCATCTCCGCGATGTTCGGCGTCGGGACGCTCTTCCTCGGCCTGCAGATCCTGCGGCGCTCGCTGGGGCCGATGACCGAGTCGGAGTGGTTCGCCGACGCCGTGGCGTTCTCGCACGGCGCACCCCTGGTGCTGCTCGCGATCGGCGTGGTGCTGGCAATGGTGGTGCAGTCCTCGACGACCGTCGCCGCCACCGTCGTCGCCCTCGCCGCCAGCGGCTGGTTCAGCTTCGAGGCGCTGCTCGCCGTCGTCTACGGATCGGCGATCGGATCGGCTGCCTCGACCTTCCTCGTCAGCAGCCGGATGCGCGGCACCGGCCGACGGCTGCTGCTGTTCCAGGCCCTCGGCAGGGGGGCGGCCGTCCTGGCGCTGCTGCTGCTGGAGGCGGTCGAGGCGGCGATCGGCCTGCCCTCGCTGATGCAGTTCCTGGTCTCGGGGCTGGCCACCGGCGCCGGCGGCCAGACCGGCGTCGCCTTCGCGATCGTGCAGCTGTCGGGAGCCGCCCTGATGAGCGTGGCGGCCGTCCCGCTGGCCCGGCTGGCGGCCGCGCTGGTGCCGGAAGACCCGGCCGAGAGTCTGGCGCAGCCGCAGTTCCTCTACCCCGAGGCCGTCACCGATCCCGTGACGGCGCTCGACGTCGCACGGCGCGAGCAGGCGCGGATGGCAGCCCTGGTGCCGGCCCTGCTCGATTCCGTCCGGGCCGACACGGCCGGCGTCCCGCAGCCCGGACAGGACGGTCTGGCCAAGGGGCTGCGCGGCCTGGCTCTGGCGATCGACCGCTTCCTCGACGACCTGCTGGCTTCGCGCCCCGGGCCCGCGGCGGTGGCCGAGGCCGTGCAGCTGCGCAATCGCAACGAGATGCTGGTGTCCCAGATCGAGACCCTGGAGCCGCTGGCCGAACTGTCTGCCCGGCTCTCCCGCGATGCGGCACTCGCCCCGTTCATCGAGGGGATCGTCGAATCGCTGCATATGTTGCTGGAGACGCTGGCGGAGTCGCTCGCCGCCCCGGACCGCGACGGACTCGATATGCTGTGCGCCATGACCGGAGACCGCGGCGACGTCGTCGAGGCGATGCGGCGCGGCGTCGTGCGCGACGGCCGCGACCATGGCCCCGCGGCCCAGGAGGATCTGCTTAGGCTGACCGGGCTCTTCGAGCGCAGCGTCTGGCTGGCCGGCCGGGTCGCGCGGCTCGTCCAGGTCGATCCGGCGGAGACGCTTCAAGCCGCCTGAGGCGCGATGGCCCGCAACTTGCGTGCAAATTCCGCATGCTTGTGCCATTGGAGCCCGCCGATTGCCCGGCCGCTTCGCCCGGTGCGGTCGAAGCCCCGGAGGAGTACGGCTTGCGGCAGGCATTGCGGGAACTGCATCAGCGCCATCTCGGCGAGACGACGGGGGCG
The DNA here is from genome assembly GCA_006738865.1 of Allostella sp. ATCC 35155. GTDB lineage: Bacteria > Pseudomonadota > Alphaproteobacteria > ATCC43930 > Allostellaceae > Allostella. The sequence continues at coordinate 777,668 of AP019701.1, read as the reverse complement.
TTGGCGGACTACATCCCCGAACTCGCCAAGGGCGATCCGGACCGCTTCGGCATCGCCGTGGCGACCGCCGGCGGCGACCTGTTCCAGACCGGGGATTGCCTGGCTGAATTCACCATCCAATCGGTGTCGAAGGCCTTCGCCTATTGCGTCGCGCTCGAACTGCTGGGCCGCGAGGCGGTGCTGGAGCGGATCGGCGTCGAACCCAGCGGCGACGCCTTCAACGCGATCGTCTTCGACCCGCGGACCAATCGCCCCTTCAACCCGATGGTGAACGCCGGCGCCATCACGGTCGCCGGCATGCTGCACGAGAGGCTGGGGGACGATGCATTTCCGACGCTGCTGGCCCGGATGTCAGCCGCGGCGGGCCGTCCGCTCGCGGTGGACGAGGCGGTCTACCGGTCGGAGACGGAGACGGGCCACCGCAACCGCGCGATCGGCCATCTGCTGCGCAACTGCGGCGCGATCTCCGGGCCCGTCGACACCATCCTCGACATCTATTTCCGGCAATGCTCGATGCTGGTCACGGCCGTCGACCTCGCCTGGATGGGTGCGACGCTGGCGCATATCGGCGAGCATCCGGCGACCGGCGAGCAGGTCTTCGAACTCGGCGCCGTCCGCGACACGCTGGCGGTCATGTTCACCTGCGGCATGTACGATTATTCGGGCGGCTGGGCCTTCAAGGTCGGCATCCCGGCCAAGAGCGGCGTCGGCGGCGGCATCGTCGGCGTCGTCAACCGGCAGCTTGGCATCGGCACTTTTTCGCCGCGGATCGACGCGTTGGGGAATTCGGCGCGCGGCCTTCGCGTCTTCGAAGATCTGGCCAACGATTTCGGCCTGCACACCTTCGAATGCCTCAACCAGGGCTCGCTGTTCGTGAGCTCGATGCTGCAGCGGGAGCGCGCCTAGGACGCACCCCGGGCGAAGACCAGCGTCAACCGGTTCGCCGCGCCGTGGCGCTCGTAGGCCATCTGCTGCACGAAACCGCGGACCAGCGGAATGCCGAGACCGCCGATCTCCGCCTCGGCGACCGTCCCGGCCGCGGCGGCCGGGGCATGCGCGGTCGGGTCGAACGGGATGCCCCAGTCCTCGAACGACAGCCGAACCGCGCCGTCGGCAGCGGGGTCGGCCTCCAAACCGACGGCGAAAGTGCCGTCGGCCCGGCCCGGATAGGCATGCATCACGATGTTGGTCGCGATCTCCTCCGCGCACAGGCGGATGGCGTGCGACAGCTCGGGCCCCGGTTCGATCGGCCCGAGCCGGCCTGCGAGCCAGTCCCACAGCCGCGAAATGGAATCCGGCTGTGCCGGCAATTCGATGCGGTTCGCTCCGGCTTCGCCGGCCGGCATGTCAGGCCGGCTGACGGACGGCCGCCACCGCCTCTTCGAGCGTGGGGAAGCTGGGCAGCATCTGGCTCAGCCCCGACATCGCCAGCACCTTCGAGACATTCTCGGTGGTGTGGCAGAGCACGAGGCGCCCGCCGCGGCGCGAGACGGTCCGGGCCGCGCTGACCAGAAGCCGAAGACCGATCGAGGCGACATAGTCGACTTCGGCGACGTCGACCACGACCCGCTCGTTGGCGGACGTCGCCGTCGTGAAGGGCAACTCGACGGCTGCGGCGCCCTTGATGTCGAGCGGCCCGGACAACACCACCCGCGTCACTGCGTCGGGCAGCTTCTCGACGGAGATCTGCATTCTCGAAACGTCCCTTCCCCTACGGTCGCGGCGCACAACCTAGGGCGCCCCGACGACAAATTCATGACACCCGGATGACGGGTTGACGATAGGGCCGATCTCCTCACCCGGCGAGCAGGACTTTGCCCGCCCGCCCCGGCCGCTCGGAAGCCGCGACGGCGGCAAGCACCGCCGTCAGCGGATGCACGGCGAAGACCGGCGGCGCCACCAGCCCGCGCGCCATGAGATCCCCCAGCCGCGCGATCAGGGCCTGCCGGCGCTCGTTGCCGGCGCGCCGCATCCAGTTCGTCAGCCAGAAGCCGCGCAGCGACAGGTCGCGGAAGACGAGGTGGGCCGGATCGACCGGGATGGGCTCGCCCGACATCATGCCGAAGGACAGCATCGTGGCGCCGGGAGAGAGCAGCGACAGGGCCGTCGCCGCCATCGCGCCGCCGGCGGCATCGATCGCACGCAGGACCGGCTGTCCCGCGGTCGCCGCCGCGACCCGCCCGGCGGCATCGGGATCCTCCGTCGCGATCACCAGGTCGGCCCCCAGGGCCGTCAGTTCTGCCGCCTGCTCGGGCCGGCGCACCAGGTTGATGGTGCGGAAGCCGGATATCCGCGCCAGCTGCAGCACGATGCGGCCGAGGGTCGAGCCGGCCGCCGTCTGGACGAGCCAGTCGCCCGGGCCTGCCCCCAGTTCCTGCTCCACCATGGCGAGCGCGGTCAGCGGATTGACCACGAACTGGGCGGCGTTCTCGTCGCCGATGGCATCGGGCACGGGTAGCAGCGCGGCCGCCTTGGTGACGCAGAACTCCTGCCAGGTGCCGTTGCTGGCGAGCGGCACGACGCGCGTTCCCGGAACCGGCGTCGAGACGCCCTCGCCCAGGGCATCGACCACGCCGACCCCCTCATAGCCGGGCACGGCCGGCAGCCGTGGCCGGGTGCCGTAGAGCCCGCGCACGGTCAGGAGGTCGGCGGGATTGATCGGCCGCAGCCGCATCCGGACCCGGACCTCGCCCGGTCCCGGCGCCGGAACCGGGCGCTCCGCCAGCCGCAGCACCGCGTCCGGCTCGCCGAACTTGTCGAACACCACCGCCTGCATCGCCCGCCCCCCGCTCCGACAATGCGTCGCACCCTCGGCCCGTCGCCTTGCCATGCGACCCGGCCCGCTCGATCTATACACCGTCCCTCGCAGGAGTACGCCATGCCCGATACCAGCCGCCCGCTCGCCGCCCGCAACGCCATCGTCACCGGCTCGACCAGCGGCATCGGTCTGGGCATCGCGCGCGCGCTCGCCGATGCCGGGGCCAACGTGCTGCTCAACGGCTTCGGCGATCCGCAGCAGATCGCCGCGCTCGCCGCCGAGATCGCCGATCAGGCCAAGGTCCGCGTGGCCCATTGCCCGGCCGACATGACGAAGCCGGCGGAGATCGCCGGCATGGTTCCCTTTGCCGAACAGACGCTGGGCGGCGCCGTCGACATCCTCGTCAACAATGCCGGCATCCAGTACGTCGCCCCGATCGAGGAGTTCCCGATCGAGAAGTGGGACGCCATCCTCGCCATCAACCTGTCGGCGGTCTTCCACGGCACGCGCGCCGTGCTGCCGGGGATGAAGGCGCGGAAGTGGGGCCGGATCGTCAACATCGCCTCGGCCCACGGGCTGGTCGCCTCGCCCTTCAAGTCGGCCTATGTCGCCGCCAAGCACGGCGTCGTCGGGCTGACCCGGACGACGGCGCTGGAGGTGGCCGAGTTCGGCGTCACCGCGAATGCGATCTGCCCGGGCTATGTCTGGACGCCGCTCGTCGAGAAGCAGATCGACGAGCAGGCCAAGGCGCACGGCATCGACCGCGAACGGGTCATCCGCGAGGTCGTGCTGGCGCCGCAGGCGGCCAAGCGGTTCACGACGGTGGAGGAACTGGGGGCCCTGGCGGTCCTGCTGTGTGGCCCGGCCGGGCAGTCGTTCAACGGCGCCGCCCTGCCCGTCGACAACGGGTGGACCGCGCGGTGACGTCTCAGGGCGCGATCACCCAGCTTTCGAGGATGGCGCCCGCGACCTTGGCATAGTCGTCGAAGCGTTCGGCCGGGGCCGTCAGGCCCCAGGCGTGGAAGACGCGCCCGTCCGGCCGCGGCACGACGATCTGCCACTGCCGCCAGTCGTTGCCGCCGACACGGTAGGCGGCATTGAACTCGGTCCCGGTCAGGCGCAGGCGGGTGCGGCTGTAGTGGAACGGGCGGGCGCTGCGGAACTGGGCCTTCGGGTCGAGCCCCTCGATCTGCCGGCGGAAGGCGCCCGCCACGTCGTCGGGCTTCTCGTAAGCGCCGCCCGCGGCGGTGCTCGCCATGTTCTGGATGGTGATGGCCGATTCGCGGTTGCGCTGGTCGCGCCCGGCGGAAATCCGGACGGTGAACTCGTTGAGGCGCGAGACCGTCCAGCCGGCCGGATAGCGCAGCGCGTAGCCGAGTTGCCAGGCCTCCAGCCGCTGCGGCAGGGCATCGCCGGCATCGGCTGCATCCGGTGCCGGGGGTGGCACCCGCTGCGAAGGCGGCTGGAAGGCGCCGGCGTCGGCGCGCGGCCGCACCACGGCCGCCGCCGGTTCACCGGTGATGCGGAAGCCCAGCAGCAGCCGGTCCATCTCGCTCTCGATCGCATCCAGGCGCCGGATCGGGGCGTCGAGCCGCAGATGGTAGTAGATCGAACTCTCGCCGTTGGGCATCTGCGGGATCACGACCACCATCTCGACGCGCGGCCGGGCGGTGCGCCGCATCACGAAGTTCCAGGCCTCGCGCCCGAGTGCGGGCATCGGCTTCAGCCCCTGGCGCAGCACGAGATAGTCGAGGTCGCCCTTGAAGAAGTCGGCCAGCGTCCGGAAAGCGTCCCGGTCGTCGCCAAAGGGCCCCTCGAGAACCCGGACATAGAGGTTGAGGTCGGCCTGCGCGTCGCGCATCGCGAAGTCGACATCGTCATCGGGCACCGCCTGCCATCCCGGCGGGATCTGGATGCGATAGGCGGCGCGCTCGTTCTCGTGGACGGCGGCGGCCGGACGGGGTGCCTGGGCGAGCGCGGGCGCCCAGACGGCGACGAGCACAAGGCAGATCAGGGCTCTCATCATGCGGTCGATGGCTACACGCGGTCGCGGACAGCGGCAAGGGATCGCTGAACCTTCGGCACCGATGGCGCGACGGACCCGGCGACCCGAGGGAGATCACCGTCCATGCCCATCCGCTGCCTGCTCGCCCTGCTGCCGACCATCCTCGCCATGCCGGCGCTCGCCAACCCGATGGTGTCGGAGAGCGCGATCGGACTGGGCGCCCCCGCGACCGACGGCGCCGGCGCGCTGGCCCTGGCCGGCGTCGGCCTGGTGCTGGCCGCTGCGGCCGCCCTGACCTGGCGATCCATCGGGCGCTGACCCGCGCCGCAAGGCTACGGCATCGTCACCACGATCTTGCCGAAGACCTGGCGGGCCTCGATGCGGGCCAGCCCCTCCGACCAGCGGTCGAGCGGCAGCTGGCTGTCGATGACCGCCGCGACGCGGCCGGCGGCCATGCGCGCCAGCACGTCGCGGACGTTCCGGCGGGTGGCGCCGAACGAGCCGAAGATCCGCAGCTGCTGCTGGAAGACGAGGAAGAGGTTGGTCTCCGCCTGGATGCCGCTGGTCGAGCCGCAGGTGACCAGCCGCCCGCCGCGGGCGAGCGCCAGCAGGCTGCCGCCCCAGGTATCCGGCCCGACATGCTCGAACACGACATCGACCCCGCGCTTGCCGGTCAGGCGGCGTGCGACGCTCTCGAACCGCTGGGTGCGGTAGTTGACGACATGGTCGGCGCCGATCGCGCGCGCCTTCTCGAGCTTGGCGTCGTCGCCCGCGGTCGCGATGACGGTGGCACCCTGGTCCTTGGCGAGGCGGATCGCGGCCGAGCCGATGCCGCTGCCGGCCGCATGGACGAGCACCCATTCGCCCCCCATCAGGCGCGCATTGTCGAACAGCATGTGCTCGACGGTCGCGAAGGTCAGCGGGGCGCAGGCCGCCTCGGTCCAGCCGATCGCGTCCGGAATCGCCACGCACAGCCGCGCCGGCTGGTTGACGAGCGTCTGGGCGAAACCGTCGACATGGAAGCCGGCGATGCCCGCGACCTCGGCGCAGTGATTGTCGCGGCCCTGGCGGCAGGCCAGGCAGACGCCGCAGGTGCGCCCGCCATAGAGGGCGACGCGCGTGCCCGGCGGCAACCGCGCCTCCGCCCCCGCGGCCACGACCTCGCCCACCGCCTCGACCCCGACCGTGATCGGCAAGGTGCGCTTGGCGAAGGCCATGCCGCGGAAGCCCCAGAGGTCGATATGGTTGAGGGCGATCGCCCGCACCCGCACCTGGACCTCGTCCGGTCCCGGCGGCGGCGGTTCCTCCACCTCGACCAGCGCCAGTTCGCGCTCGGCCAGCAGCCGCAGCGCCTGCATCTTCGCCATTGTCCCGCCTATCGCTGCACGGCCATCGCCGCCGAGAGCCCGCCATCGACCGGCAGCACCGCCCCCGTGACATAGGCGGCGGCATCGGACAGGAGGAAGCCGACCACGGCCGCCACCTCCTCGGGCCGGGCATAGCGGCCGGCCGGGATCTGCTGCTCCAGCCGCTCGCGATGGGCGCCGTAGCCGGCCAGCATCTCGGTATCGACGAAGCCGGGCGCGACGTAGTTCGCCGTCACGCCCTTGCGCGCCACCTCCTGCGCCAGCGTCCGCAGGTAGCCCAGCGCCGCCGCCTTCGAGGCCGCGTAGATGGCATTGCCGCGGCCGCCGGCGAGTGCTGCAACCGAGCCGACGACGACGATCCGCCCGCCGCCCGCCGCCGTCATCGGGCGGACCAGGGCCTTGGTGATGCGCGTCATCGCCCAGAAATTCACCTGCATCACCGTCTCGGCCTGGGTCTGGTCGACCATGGCCGCCAGCCGGTCGTAGCTCACCCCGGCATTGTGGACGAAGGCGCGATAGCCGGCGCCGACCGCCTCCTCGGCCAGGGCATCGACCGCCGCACGGTCGGCGAGGTCGCAGGCGATCGCCCGGCCCGGCCCGTCGCCCGCGCCACGGCGGTGGGTATAGTCGACCTCCCAGCCGGCTGCGGCGAGCTGGGCGACGATGGCCGCGCCGATTCCGCGGCCGCCGCCCGTCACCAGAACCCGCCCCTGCGTTCCGCTCATGCCGGCCCGCTCATGCGGGATCGAGCCCGAGCACCAGCGACACGTTCTGCCCGCCGAACCCGAACGAGTTCGAGAGCACGGTCCGGCCGGCGAAGGGTCGCGCAGCGCCCGCCACGATGTCGAGCGGCAGCGCCGGGTCGGGATGGTGGTGGTTGATCGTCGGCGGGATCAGGCCATGCCGGAGGGTGAGGATCGAGACTGCCGCCTCGATGGCGCCGGCCGCGCTCAGCGTGTGGCCGATCATCGACTTGTTGGCGGTGACCGGAACCCGGCCGACCCGCTCGCCCAGCAGGAGCTGCAAGGCGAGGCATTCCATCTTGTCGTTCTCGGGCGTGCCGGTGCCATGGGCATTGACGTGGTCGATCGCATCGGGCGCGAGGCCCGCATCGGCCACCGCATCGGCCATCGCGCGCAGGATGGCCCCGCCGTCCGGATTGCTGCGGGTCCGGTGAAAGGTGTCGGCCGCCTCGCCGCAGCCGCGGACATAGGCCAGGATCGCCGCCCCGCGATCGGCCGCGGCCGCGGGCCGCTCCAGCACCAGCGCCGCGGCGCCTTCGGCCATGACGAAGCCGTCGCGGTCGGCGGCGAAGGGCCGGGCGGCCCCGGCCGGATCGGTGTTGTGGGTGGAGAGTGCCTGGAGGAGCCCGAACCGGATCAGCGCCTCGACCTGCAGCGAACCTTCGCTGCCCACCACCAGCACGCGGTCGCAGTCGCCGCGGCGGATCGCCTCGACCGCGGTCTGGATCGCCGTGGCGCCCGAGGCGCAGGCGGTCGAGATCGTGACCGGCGGACCGGCCGTCGCGAATGCCTCGGCCAGTTGCTCGGCGACGGTGCCGAACAGGAAGTCCCGGTGGGCGGGATCGTCGGCGTCGCCCGCCGCCGCGGCGAGCATCGCGGCGTAGGACGGCGCCGCGGCGCGGGCGGCCAGCGCCCGGCGCTGCGGCCATTCGAGCTCGATCGGCGGCAGGGCCAGGACCAGCGGCCCCCCGAAACCGGAGCCGGTAAGGCCGGCCTGGGCCAGCGCCTCGGACGCAACCATGCGACCCATGGCAAGGCACCGCTGTGCCGCCGGCAGGCCGCCCAGGCCGTCATCATCGACCGCGCCGCCGAAGGTGCAGCGCAAGCCTTCGACGGGAAAGCGCGTCAGCGTGCGAATGCCGGACCGGCCAGCCAGAAGCGCCGGCCAGTTGGCGGCAACGCCCTGGCCCAGCGCGGTGACCATGCCGATGCCGGTGACGGCGACGGACGCGCTCAACGGACCGGCTCCAGCACGGCGAGGCCCTCGCCACGGCGCACGCCCCAGCCGCTGACCGCCACCCGCTCCGGGGCCGCGGCCGGCATCGCCTCGACCGGATGGGAGGAGAGCGCCGGGAAGGCACCGTCCTCGGCGCACCAGGCGCCCAGCACGAGATTGGCCGCGAACGCCGCCTCGACGCCGTGCCCGATGGCGGCGGCGGTGCCGCGGACGACCCCGCGCCCGGCGAGAAAGTCCCGCTCGTCGGCCGTCGCCGGCCCGGCGCCGGAGGCGGCGCTGAGGATCAGGGTCGAGGAATCCCGCGGCAGATCGGCCCAGTCCCGCTCGGCCGCTGCGGCGGCCGCGCCAGCGGTCCGGTCGGACCAGGCATGGGCGACGCGCACCAGCCGCGCGAGCGGCCGGGCACCGCGCGCTCGCGCATGGTCGGCGGCCTCGACGACCAGCGCCGCACCCATGCTGCCGAGGCACATGCCGGCCGGAGGCCGCGACCACAAGTCGGTCCAGGCGCCCTCCAGCAGGCGCCCGCCCAGCCGGTGCAGCAGCAGCATGTCCAGCCGTGCGGCGTTGTAGGAGGCGGCGACGAGGAAGAGATCGCCCTGGCCGGCGCCCGCGCGACGCCCGGCCATGCGGACGGCTTCGACGCCGGCCGACTCCTCGCCCATCAGGGTGCGGCTGGATGCGGCCGGCCCCAGCACGATCGAGAGGTTGCCGGCGAACATGTTGGACAGCTGGGCCAGGAACGCCGTCGGCCGCAGCCCCTCGGCAAGCCGCGTCACGGTCAGCGCGGCGGGCGTGGGCGCCCCCGCGGCTTCGGCGAGGATTTTCTCGTCCAGCGCGGTGTCGCGTTCGCCGCCGGCCGCGGCGGCCAGCACATGTGTGCGAGCGAGCAGTGCGGCATCGCCCAGCACGCCCGCCGCCTCCAGCGCCATCCCCGCGGCATGGATGCCGTAGTGCATCCAGGGACCGGTCGCGCGCTGGTCGCCGCGCCGGGGCATGTAGCGGTCGAGATCGAGCGCGCGGATCGGATGGATCGCGAAGGGGGCGAAGGCAGCCTCGTCGCGGGCGGCGGCCAGCGCGGCGGGATCGGCAAGCGCGGCCCGGTGCGCCGCGCGCCCTTCGCCGAGCGCGGTGACGAGGCCGGCGCCGGTGATCCAGACCTCGCGGCCGGAGGCGCTCATGCCCCGGCTTCCGCCGGGTCGGGAAGGCCGACCCGGACCATGGCCGCGCGCATCTGCGCGGCGAGTTCGGGCGCGGGGAACGGGACGGTGCGGAAGCGAAGCTCGGCCTCGGCCACGCGCCGGCCGTCGCGGGCGATGCTGGCCCGCGTCACGGCATAGCCCGAGCCCTCGTGCTCGAGTTCGGCCGCGATGGCGAGTTCCGCACCGGGCGGCACGAAGGCGCGCAGCTTCGCCTCGCGCACCTCGGCCAGGAACGGCATCCGGCCGGCGCGGGTCAACGCCAGCAGGAGATAGCCCGAGGCCTGGGCCATCGCCTCCACCATCAGCACGCCGGGCATGATCGGATGGCCGGGGAAATGCGCGTCGAGAATGGTCGAGCGCTCGGGCACGCGGCCGCGCATGGCGATGCGTGCGGGCGACAGGCTCAACTCGTCGAGCGCATCGACGAGGCGGAAGGATTCGAAGTCCATGCTCGCGTCGGGGACAGGGGCCGCGCCGCCGCGGCCCCGGTCATCCCGCTGCCCTGGCCGCGACCAGATCGTCGATGCGCGCGGCGAGATTGCGCATGATGAAGAAGTCGTCGCTGCTGGCCCGGCCGGCATTGACGTCCTCCATCCAGCTCTCGACCGGCATCTTGATGTCGAACCGCTTGTCGATCGCGAACGCGATGTCGAGGAAATCGAGGCTGTCGACGCCGAGATCGTCGATGATGTGCGAATCCACGGTGATTGTCGCCCGATCCAGGTTGCAGGTCGAGGCGATGATTTCGGCGATGGCATCGACGGTGGCGGCCATGGGACTCCGTGCAGCCTCGGGCTGAGTTGGCGCAGGACGGACCGTAACGGCCGGAAAATTGCCATGATCCGGCGGATCGGTCGGCGTCGGAAGCCCTATCGGGCGGCTCCCCGTTTGTCAACGCCGGAGGGGATGGGCGCCGCGCCTCCCTCCACCCGCCAGCGCCGGTGCATCCACAGCCAGTCCTCGGGTTGCTCGCGGACCCAGGTCTCGATGACGTCGGTGATGGCCTGGGTCAGCGTCGCCTCGTCGGCCGCGGCATCGCCGGTCGCCGGCGGGATCGCCAGCGGCGGCGTCATCTCGACGCGGAACCGGCCGCCCGGCAGGCGCATCACCCGCGCCCCGTGCAGCGGACATTCGAAGGCGCGGGCGAACTTGGCGGCGGCCGGTGCGGTGCGCACCGGCCGGCCGAAGAACCGGCCCAGCGGCCCGCGGCTGAAATGCTGGTCGACCAGCATGCCGACATGCCCGCCGCCCTTGAGGACGCCGACCAGCGCGAGGCCGCCGCGCAGGTCGGTCGGGATCAGGCGGCCCATGTTCTGGCCGCGGATGCGGCGGATGATGCGGGCGATCGCCGGGTTGTTCGGCTCGCGGTAGAGCACGGCGATGTCGAGGCCGTGCCGCGCGGCAGCCACCGCGAGCAGTTCCCAGTTGGCGAGATGGGCGGCAAAGATCACCCCCGGCCGCCCGTCGTCGCGCAGGGCCATGAAGTGCTCGCGCCCGACGACTTCGATCCGGCCCGGCCGTTCCGGGTGCGCGGGATCATAGTCCCAGAGGCGTCCGAGATAGGGATATTCGACCGCCGTGCGGCCGAGATTGTCCCAGGCGCCGCGCAGGATCGCCTCGCGCTCGGCCTCGCCCTTCTCCGGAAAGGCCTGCGCGAGGTTCGCGCGGGCCGTCCGGCTGGGCTTGAGCCGCGGGCCGAGCGTGCGGGCGATCCAGCCGCCGGCACCTGCCATCCAGGCATAGGGAACGACACGGGCGGCCAGAAAGAAGGCCGCCACGAAGGCGCCGCCGATCGCGCCCAGCCAGCGGGCGGCATGAAGCTTGAGGCGAAGCCGCCAGGAGAGCGCCATCGGTCGGGATGCTTGGTCCGTTTCGGAGCGCGCCAACCGACAGCGACCGGCCGTGCCTGTCAAGCGTCGCCATCGCCGCGGCAGTGCTGATACTGTGCCGCCGTCCCTTCTCCATCGCCCGTTCAGGACATGACCCAAACCGCCCTGCCCCTCGACGGCATCCGCGTCGTCGAGATGACCCACACGATCATGGGCCCGTCCTGCGGCCTCGCGCTCGCCGACCTCGGCGCCGACGTCGTCAAGATCGAGCCGGCGCCGGCCGGCGACCACACGCGCCGGCTGCCGGGCTTCGCGTCCGGCTTCTTCACCGTGTTCAACCGCAACAAGCGCAGCCTCGCCGTCGACCTCAAGACCGAGGAGGGCCGCCAGGTGCTGCACCGGCTGCTCGGCACCGCGGACGTGCTGCTCGAGAATTTCGGTCCCGGCACCGCCGACCGGCTGGGAATGGGCTGGGAGGAAGCCCGCCGGGTCAACCCGCGCCTCGTCTATTGCGCGCTCAAGGGCTTCCTATCCGGCCCCTACGAGAACCGGCCGGCGCTCGACGAGATCGTGCAGTTCATGTCCGGCATCGCCTACATGACCGGGCCGCCGGGCCGGCCGCTGCGCGCCGGCGCCTCGATCATCGACATCCTCGGCGGCGCCTATGGTGCCATCGCCATCCTGGCCGCGTTGCGCGAGCGCGACCGCACCGGCGAGGGCCAGCTCGTCAAGAGTTCGCTGTTCGAGAGCGGGGCCTTCCTGATGGGCTCGCACATGGCCGGCCACGCCATCACCGGCGAGAAGATTCCGCCGATGCCGGCGCGCAAGAGCGCCTGGGCGGTCTACGAGCCCTTCGGCACCCGGGACGGCGACCAGGTGTTCGTCGGCATCACCTCCAACAACCACTGGCACCGCTTCTGCGACCATTTCCGGGCCGAGGACCCGCAGCTGGCCGCGCTGCGCGACGAGGCCGGCCTGCAGTCGAACGAGGACCGGGTCGCGGCCCGGCCGCAGCTGGTGCCGCTGGTCGCGGCCGTGATCGGGCAGCTGACGCGCGCCGAAGCCGAGCAGCGGCTGGAGGCGGCGCAGATCCCCTTTGCGCCGGTCGTCACGACCGAGGATCTGTTCGACGACCCGCAGCTCAACGCCCACGGATTCCTGATTCCGGTGCGCCTGCCGGACGGGCGGACCACGAAGCTGCCGAAGCTGCCGGTCGAGATGGGCGAGCATGACCTCGGGCTGCGCCTCGAGGCGCCGACTCTCGGCCAGCACTCGCGCGAGGTGCTGGCCGAGATCGGCTACGACGTGCCCGCGATCGACGACCTGGCGCGCCGGCGGGTGATCGTCGCCGGCCCCTGAGGGCCGGCGACACCGATCAGACCCCGCGTCAGACCCGTGTCTTCAGGAGGTCGCGGATCTCCTCCAGCAGCTTCGCCTCGGCCGAGGCGGCCGGCGGCGGTGGGGGCGGCTTGCGGTGGATACGGTTGACCTGCTTGACGAGGATGAACACCGCGAAGGCCACGATCAGGAACTTGATGCAGGCGTTGACGAAGACGCCGTAGTTGATCGTGGCGGCGCCCGCCTCCTTTGCGGCGGCCAGCGAGGGGTAATCCTGGCCGCTGAGGTTGATGTAGAAGTCCGAGAAATCGATGCCGCCGAGGATGAGGCCGATCGGCGGCATGATGATGTCCGTCACCAGCGAATTGACGATCGAGGTGAAGGCCGCGCCGATGATGATACCGACGGCGAGGTCGACGACGCTGCCACGGGCGATGAATACCCGGAACTCCTGCCACATGGGGGCCCCCTTCTTACAGTCGGAGCACGATCCCGGTTTCCGACGCCGGACCGCGGGCGGCATCCGAATCGATTTCTAGGGCATGCGCCCGCGTCGCACCTAGATTCTTTGCCCCAAATCGAACCGGCCGGGGCCGTCCGGCGACATATCCGGGTGGACATGGTGACCCCCGGAACCGGCAGGCCGATGATGCGAACCGACAATCGTGGCCTCTGCGTCAGCGGCGCCGACCGCCCTGCCGTGGACGCGTTCGAAACCGCCCTCGCGCGTCTGGTCCGCGGCACCGGCGATCCACTGGCGCCGTGCGCGGCCGCCGTCGATCGCTGCCCGGACTTCGCCATGGCGCACGTCCTGGCGGCCTATCTGCAGCTCTGCGGAACCGATGCGCGCGGCGCGCCCCGCGCCGCGGCGATGCTCCCCGACCTCCGGCGGACGGCGCAGAGCGAGCGCGAGCGCCGCCATGCCGCCGTCGTCGCCGCCTATGCCGGCGGCGATCTCGACGCGGCCTCCGACGGGCTCGACGACATCCTCGTGGAGCATCCGCGCGACCTCCTGGCCCTGCACCAGGGCCATCTCCTCGACCTCCGGCGGGGCGACGCCCGCAACCTGCGCGACCGGGTGGCGCGGGTCCGGCACGCCTGGTCGCCCGCACTTCCCGGCCACCATGCCGTTCTCGCCATGCACGCCTTCGGGCTGGAGGAGTGCGGCGACTATGGGCAGGCCGAGGATCTCGGCCGCGAGGCGCTGGCGATGGAGCCGGCGGACGCCTGGGCGCATCATGCGGTCGCCCACGTCATGGAGATGCAGGGCCGGCGCAGCGAAGGCATCGCCTGGATGCGCGAGCGCGAAGACACCTGGGCGGGGGACGGCAGCGCGGCCGTCCACAACTGGTGGCACCTCGCGCTCTTCCTGCTCGACGGCGAGCGTGGCGACGAAGCGCTCGCGCTCTACGATCTTCGCCTGACGGGCCCCGCCCCGGCCGTGACCGACCTCGTCGACGCCTCGGCGCTGCTATGGCGCCTCGCCCTGCGGGGGGTCGATTGCGGCCAGCGCTGGCAGGGCCTCGCCGACCGCTGGGCGCCCTTCGTATGCGACGGCTGGTACGCCTTCAACGATTGCCACGCGATGATGGCCTTCGTGGCCGCCGGGCGCTGGAAGCTGGCCGAGCAGGCGATGGCAGCCCTCGAACGAAGCGCCGGAGGCGGCACCAGCAACGCCGCGATGTCCCGCGAGGTGGGCATGCCGCTGGCGCGGGCCCTGTGGGATTTCGGGCGACGGGACTATGGCGCGGCCGTCACGGCCCTGCGTCCGCTCCGCTCGCGCGCGCACCGCTTCGGCGGCAGCCATGCGCAGCGCGACCTGATCGACCTGACGCTGCTGGAGGCCGCGCGGCGGGACGGACAGACGGCGCTGCTGCGCGCGCTGGCCCATGAACGCCTCTCGGTCCGCGCCGAAAGCCCGCTCGCCCGGCGCTACCTCGATCTCGCGGCCGATCTGCGGGGCGCGGCCTGATCCGCCGCACCCCGCATCGGGCTCAGGCGCTCTCGTAGAGGCGGGTCAGCACGAACTCCCGGTGGCCGAGCAATTCGGCCGCCGTCAGCTCGCCGTTCGCCGTGCGCAGCATGACGTCGAGCAACGCATCGCCGGTCTGGTCGAGGTTCTGTTCCCGCCGCAGCAGGCCCGAGCAGTCGAGGTCGATGTGCTCGGGCATGGTGCGCACCGTCTTCGGGTTGGCGCAGAGCTTGATCACCGGCAGGATCGGATTGCCGATGACGTTGCCCTGACCCGTCGGGAAGAAGTGCACGGCATAGCCCGAGGCGGCGCAGAGGGTCACCATCTCGGCCGCCGCAGACGAGGAATCCATGAACCACAGGCCGGGACCGGTCGGCACCTCGGCCTTGTCGAGGACGCCGTCGACCATGCACTTGCGGCCGATCTTCTGGATGTTGCCCAGCGCCTTCTCCTCGATCGTCGTCAGACCGCCGGCGATGTTGCCCTTGGTCGGCTGCGATTCGGAGAGGTCGCTCGTCTTGTGGCGGTCGATGATCGCCTGATAGCGGTCGAACATGAACTGAAAGCGCTCGCGCACCTCGGGCGTGCGGCAGCGCGCCGCCACCAGATGCTCGCCGCCGGTCAGTTCCGTCGTCTCGCCGAAGACGAGGGTGCAGCCCGCGGCATAGAGCTTGTCGAAGGCGTCGCCGACGGTCGGGTTGGAGCCGCAGCCCGATGTCGTGTCGGACTCGCCGCACTTCGTCGAAACCCAGAGATCCTGGATCGGTCGCTCGACCCGGCGCAGGGTCG
The DNA here is from genome assembly GCA_006738865.1 of Allostella sp. ATCC 35155. Taxonomy (GTDB): domain Bacteria; phylum Pseudomonadota; class Alphaproteobacteria; order ATCC43930; family Allostellaceae; genus Allostella. The sequence goes on along the minus strand of AP019701.1, from coordinate 762,431 downwards.
AGGCGTGCTTGACGAAACGGTAGGCGGCGTGGCTGGCGCTGGCGATCGTCTGAATGTCGCCGTTGCCCTCGATCCAGAATCCTTCGACCGGCTTGCCCGAGGCCGCGATGCCGTCGACCACCCGCTTGGTCCAGCCGGGCTCGATGCCGATGACGACGACGGCGGCGACGTTGGGGTTGCAGCCGGTGCCGATCAGGGTGGCGAAGTGCAGGTCGAGGTCGGCACCGAACTGGAGGCGGCCGTAGGGATGGGGGATCGCCAGCGATCCCTTGATGTTGTTGGCGACGGCCTCGCTGGCCGCATTCGACAGGTCGTCCACCGGCAGGATGACGACATGGTTGCGCACGCCGACGCGCCCGTTCTCGCGGACATAGCCGTGGAACGTGGCTTTGGTGATGTCCATGCCTACCACCGCTTCGTCTTGACGTTATGGACGTGGAGATGCGCCCCGACCGGGATCGGCGCCACCACGCGGCCGATGTCGACCCCGTACTTGATCACCGTGTCGCCCTCGCCGAGCGTCTTGGTCGCCAGCTTGTGGCCGATCGGGATGTCCTGCGTCACCTGGACATGGATCGTCTTGTCCTGATCCATCACCCAGCCGGTCAGCGTCTCACCGGCCTTGATCCCCTCGACGACGACCACCCCGCAGGAGTCGTTCTCGTCATGCACCAGAAAATGAATCATCGCGCTCGGGCTCCCTCCACGGAGGCGGGTTCTTGATTGGCGCGCCAAGGTGCCGCCGCGGGACGGTCGCGGTCAATCGTCTCCGGACACTCGGGCACCGACTTCACTCACGCTCGTGACACGTTCGGAGCTGTCGGCCAAGCCGGCGCGCACCGACGCCGCCGGACGCGCCGTGGCAGGTTTCGCCTACGGCCGCGCCTTCCAGACGCCCCAGGGGATCGGCCGGCTCGCCGGCCAGGTGCGATAGCCGCGGACGCTGGGGCCCACCGCCTCGACCCCCGGGTCGTAATAGAGCCCGATTGTCGGCACCTGATCGGCCAGCATCGCGTGGAGTTCGGCGAAGATCGCCTTGCGCCGCACCTCGTCGGTCGTCCGGGTGCTCTCCTGCAGCAGGGCGATCGCCTTCGGATCGTCCCACTGCGCCCATTTCGACTTGTCCTTGTCGGCGATCAGCGAGGCGAAGCGCAGGCCCGGGTCGAAGCGCGCCGAGTAGCCGAACGACTGCAGCTGGAAATTGCCCTTGATGTAGTTGTCGAGTTGCGTCGCCCAGTCGAGGACTTCCAGTTCGACGGTGAAGCCGGCCGCGGCCAGCATCGCCTGGATCACGACGGCATTGTCGTAGTTGGCCGAGGACCGCTTGTTCGTCTGGATGCGGATCGGCTGGCCCTTGTAGCCCGCCGCCTCGAGCAGGGCCTGCGCCTTCGCGGGATCGTAGGCCGGCCAGGCACGGAAGCGGTCGTCGAAATAGACGCTGCCGGCATCGACCGGCGAAGGGTGCGGCTTGACCAGGCCTTCGCCGCGCGCGTCGGCGATCTGGTCCAGGTCGAGCGCATGGGCGATGGCACGGCGGATGCGAACGTCCGACAGCAGCGGATCGCGGATCTGCATCAGCAGCACCGCCCAGCTGAGGCCCGGCGACGACAGCACCGTCACCCCGCGCTGCTTCAGCGCCGCCACGCGATGGGCCTCGACCTCCGGCAGCAGGTCGATGTCGCCCGTCGCCAGTCCCGCCTCGGCCGAGCTGGCATCGGGCACGACGCGGAAGACGACGCGATCGAAATACATGGTGCGCCGCCCGGCATAGGCGCTGGCCGGGGCATCGCTGGCGACGTAGCCGTCGAAGCGGTCGAGCGCCACGAACTCGCCGCGCCGCCAGTCGGCCAGCTTCAGCGGGCCGGTGCCGATCGGCGCCTTCCACTTGCCCTCGGCGTCCGCACTGTCGGGATGGGCGGCGACGATGCCGCACTGCACGTTGGCGAGCTGCTTGAGGAAAAGCCCGCTCGGTCCGGCCAGGCGGTAGACGACGGTGCGTGCGTCCGGTGCCTCCATGGCCTCGACCTTGAGCCCGGTGCGCCCGTCGAAGAAGCGCTTGCAGCCCCAGCGTTCGTTCGACCACTGCCGGTCCCAGGTCCATTTCAGCGCCTGGGCGGTCAGCGGCTGGCCGTTGTGGAAGCGCACCCCCTCGCGCAGCGTGAAGCGCCAGGTGCGGCCATCGTCGGACACCGTCCAGGATTCGGCGAGGGCCGGCCCGACCGTGAGATCGGCGCGATAGGCGACCAGTCCTTCGAAGATGGTGTGGACGACCGTGTCGGTGTTGCCGTCCCGGTTGATCCCGGGTTCCAGGCTGCGGATGTCCGCGTTGAGGGCGATGGTGAAGGTGCCGCCGCGCTGCGGCGCGTCCTGCGCCATGGCCGGGACGGAAGCCGCGAGGGGTGCCGCGGCCAGCGCCGCCGCGAGGAGAAGTCGTCGCATCATCGGATCAACCTGCCTTGTCGAGGGGAGCGGCCAGCGCGTCCGAGAGGAAGCGCTCGACCAGCGGGGTCATGGCGAGGCCGTTGTGGGCGACCCCCGGCAGGATGTCGTGGCGGACCGCGATGCCGTGCCGCTCGAAGCTCGCCTTCAATGCGCGCATCCGCGCCAGCCGGTCGGGGCCGGCGAGGTCGGCGCCCGGCATCCAGCGCGGGCTCGCGGGCGTGATGGTGATCTCCCAGGTCTCCTTGTCTTCGGCGCCGATCACCATCTGGACCGCGACCCGGCGCATGGCGTCGAGGTCGACCGCCTTGCCGAACACCTGCTCGAAGTCGCGCACGCCGACCCAGAAATCATGGTCGAAGTCGAGCAAGGTGACGACGCCCGGCGCGCCGATCGAGACGGCCGAGAGGCGCTCGGGGTGGAGGTAGAAGAAGCGATGGGCGAAGTGCCCCCCGCCCGAGAAGCCGAACATCGAGAAGCGGCCGGGGTCGACCGGCCAGCGCCCAGCCGCCTCCTCGACCATCGCCAGCATCACCGCGTCGTAGTGCAGGTCGCCCGCGCGCAGGAACTTGTAGCTGTTGAGATCGTCCGGGCCGGTGATGCCGGCGGGGAAGAGCGGCGCCAGCACGACGACGCCCTCCCGCTCGGCGAATTCGGCGAAGAGATCGCGGTAGGCCGTCATCAGCCGGCCGGTGCCGTGGACCGCGACGAAGAGCGGGAAGCGCCGGTCCGGCGCTTCCTCGACCGCCCTCGGGACATAGCAGCAGTAGCTGAACCGCTGGTCGAACTGGCACGCGTAGATCGTCGTCTTGCCGCGCGCGTAAAAGGCCTGCTCCCGCTGCCGATCCGCCATGTCCCTCACCCGGTCCTTTCGCTCCTGAGTGGCCGGCCTCAGCCGGCCTTCCACACGCCCCAGGGCAGCGGCTTGCCGGCCGGCCACGGCTTGTAGCCGCGGACGGTCGGAGCCGTCGCCTCGATCTCGGTGCTGAAATAGAGGCCGATCACCGGCACCTGCTCGGTCGCCATGCGATGCAGCTCGACGAAGATCGCCTTGCGCCGCGCCTCGTCGAGCGAGCCGTTCGCCTCCGCCAGCAGGGCGATCGCCTTGGGATCCTCCCACTGGGCCCACTTCAGCTTGTCCTTGTCGCCGATCAGCGCGGAGTACATCAGCCCCGGATCGAAGCGGGCCGAATAGCTGAAGGACTGAATCTGGAAGGCGCCCTTGAGGTAGGCGTCGAGCTGGGTCGCCCATTCCATGACGTCGAGCTCGGCCTTCATCCCCGCCGCCTGCAGCATCGCCTGCACGACGACCGCATTGTCGTACATGCCGGTGTAGCGCTTGTTCGTCTGGATCCGGATGGTCTCGCCCTTGTAGCCGGCCTCCTTTAGGAGCGCCTTGGCCCGCGCCGGATCGTAGGCCGGCCAGCTGGAGACGAAGCTCGGCTGGAAATAGGGCGTGGGATCGGCCACTGCCGAGGGATTGCCCTTGGACAGGCCGAGCATGCGCGCGTCGGCGATGTCCTGCAGGTTGAGGGCGTGGGCGATGGCGCGCCGGATCTTCGGGTTCGACAGCAGCGGATCGCGCGTCTGCATCAGGAGTGCCGACCAGCCCAGGCCCGGCGTCGTCTGAACCGTCATGCCCTTCTGCTTCAGGCCCTCGATCCGGTGTGCATCGACATCGGGCAGGACGTCGACGGCACCGCTCACCAGCGCCGCCTCGGCCGCGCTGGCGTCGGGAACGACCCGCACGACGAGGTTGTCGACATAGGCGTTGCGGGCGCCGGCATAGCCGCTGGCGGGCTCCGGGTTGGGGACGTAGTCGGCCACCCGCTCCATCGCGACATACTCGCCGCGCTTCCATTCCTTGAGCTTGAAGGGACCGGTGCCGATCGCCTCCTTCCACTTGCCCTCGGCGTCGAAGGCGGCGGGATGGATGGCGACCACCGCGCACTGGAAGTTGGCGAGCTGCTTGAGGAAGAGCGCGCTCGGCTTGTCGAGGCGATAGACCACGGTCTTCGCGTCGGGCGCCTCCACGGCCTCGACCTTGGCGCCGCTGGCGCCGTTGAAGAAGCGCGCGCAGGGCCAGGCCTTGTTGGCGATCTGGCGGTCCCAGCTCGACTTGACGTCGGCCGCCGTCACCGGCTGGCCGTTGTGGAACTTCGCCCCGTCGCGCAGGGTGAAGCGGAAGGTCCGGCCGTCGTCGGACACGGTCCAGCCCTTGGCCAGCTGCGGCCCGACGCTGAGATCCGTGCGATAGCCGACCAGCCCCTCGTAGATCATGTGGGCGACGGAGTCGGTGTTGCCGTCGCGGTTGATGCCGGGCTCGAGGCTGCGGATATCGGCGTTGATGGCGATGGTGAGCGTGCCGCCGCGGCGCGGCGCGTCCTGCGCGATCGCCGGCGCGGCGACCAGCACGGCCGCGGCCGTGGCGAGAAGGGCGTTCTTCATCATGTCCCCGTTCCCCTGTCCGTTGCCGCCCGCCGAGAGTTGCGAGCGGTTTGCGCTATCTTCGACGATCCTTGCGCTTTATCAATCCAAAAAACACTCGGCATGCAGCCTCGATGGACGGGAGGCCGGATCGGAATGACGACGAGCGAACGACCGCGCCGCGCCCGGCGTCCCGCTGGCAGGACCGCCCTGCAGAGCGAACTCGTGCGCCAGATCCTGGCCGCGATCGTCGAAGACGCGATTCCGGTCGGCGGGGCGATCCGCGAACTGCCGCTGGCCCAGCGCTTCGACGTGTCGCGCACCCCGGTCCGCGCCGCGCTGCAGCTGCTGCAGGAGCAGGGCTGGGTCGGCTTCGATCCGGGACGCGGCTTCTCGCTGCTGCGGCCGGTGACGCCGGACGCGCTGGCGGCCGGCGTGTCCGGGTCCACGGTCGACGACCTGCACCGCGCGATCCTGTCCGATCGCGCCCGCGGCCTGCTGCCGATGGAGGTGTCGGAAGCCTCGCTGATGCCGCGCTACGGCGCTTCGCGCGGGACCGTGCGCCGGGCGCTGATGCGCCTTGCGGACGACGGGCTGGTGCGTCGGCAGCGCGGCCATGGCTGGCGCTTCGCCGAGGCGCTCGATACGCCCGAGGCGGTGGTCGAGAGCTATCGCTTCCGCATCGTGGTGGAGTGCGCCGCCCTGGCCGAGCCGACCTTCCGCCCGGCCCCGTCGGCGCTGGTCCGCCTGCGCGACCAGCACCTGGCGATCCTGGAGAACGTCGAGAAGCTGGACCCCGCCGTCTGGCTGGCGACCAACGACGCCTTCCACGAGGCGGTCGCGCTGTGGTCGCACAACCGCTTCCTGATCGAGGCGGTGCGGCGGCAGAACGCGCTGCGCCGCTTCGTCGAGCGCTCGGCGTTCCAGCGCCTGTCGCCGGCCCGCTTCGTCCAGTCCTCGCGCGAGCATCTGGCGATCCTGGAGGCGATCGAGAAGGACGACCGCACCTGGGCGGCGTCGCTGCTGGAGCGCCACCTGGCGCTGGCGTCGCGCTCCTATACCGACCGGCAGGCGCGCGATGCGGCCGCCGCCGAGGCGGCGACGGCCGGAGATCGCCCCGTCAGCCGCGCGGGTCGATCGGCGTCGCCGGCGCGAGCCGAGCCTCGATGATCTCCGCCGCGTCGAGGCAGAGATCCTCGCGGTAGCGGCCTGCCACCACCTGCACGCCGACCGGCACGCCGTCGGCAAGACCGACCGGCACCGAGACGCCCGGCAGCCCCAGCACCGAAACCGCCAGCATCCCCCGCTGCTCGGCGAACATCGCCGCCGTCGTCGCCTCGTCGACGAGATCGCGGTCGTGCGGATAGGGCGGCACGGTCGAGACCGGGGCCAGCAGGATCGGCCGCTCCTCGAAGAAGAGCTGCCACTCCATCAGGATCTTCTCGCGCGTCGCCAGGGCCTGGCGGAAGACCTCGAAGCCGCCCGACCCTTGCGCCATCCACAGGCGCGACGCCGTGCGGATGCCGGCATCGCCGTATTCGGCGACCGGCCCCGCGAGCTGGGCCATGACGTCGTCGTTGCCGATCGCCGTCCAGAGGTCGGCCGCCTCGCCGAAGCGGGGCGGCTCGACCTCCTCGACCAGGTAGCCGGCATCGGCCAGCGCGCGGCCGGCGGCGCGGATGCCGTCGGCGACCGCCGGATGGACGCCGCCGCGGCCGGCCGGGTCGACCACCATGGCGACCCGGATGGGCCGGCCGACCGGCGGCCCCTCGAAGGGCACGTCGACGCAGCGCGGGTCGAGCGGGCTGCCGACGGAGAGCGCCTGGAAGGCCACGCGCAGGTCGCGGATGCGGCGCGCGAGCGGTCCGTTCACCGCCATCAGCTGCGAGGAGATCGGCCGTGTGCCCTTCGACGTCCCGTTGAAGGACGGCACCCGCCCGAAGGTCGGCCGGATGCCGGTGACGCCGTTGCAGTAGGCGGGATAGCGGATCGAGCCGGCGATATCGTTGCCCTGGGAGATCGGGCCGATGCCGGCAGCGATGGCCGCGCCCGCCCCGCCGCTCGAGCCGCCGGCCGTGACGTCGCCGCGCCACGGGTTCTTGGTCAGCCCGTGCAGGTCGTTGTCGGTGAACCAGCGCATCGAGAAGCCGGGCGTGTTGGTGCGCCCGATGACGATGGCGCCGGCCCGGCGCAGGTTGGCGACGACGGGGCTGTCGTCCTGCGCCACCAGATCCTTGAAGGCGACGATGCCGTTGTCGGTCGGGCAGCCCTTCTGGTCGGTGTTGACCTTGGTCGTCACCGGCACGCCGTGCAGCGGCCCGACCGCCTCGCCCGCGGCGACGGCACGGTCGGCCGCGTCGGCGGCGGCCAGCGCCTCGTCCGCCAGCGACAGGACCACCGCATTGATGGCGGGGTTGACCGCCTCCATGCGGTCGAGGCACGCCTGCACGACCTCCCGCGCCGAGGCCTGGCGCGAGCGGATCAGCCAGGCGAGATCGACGCCGTCACGCGCCCAGAGGGGAGTGCCGGACGAAGCGGCGGCGCTCATGCCGCCGCGGCCCGCCCGGCGCCCTGCATCTCGACGCTGTAGGACTGGAACTGCTTGTTGAGCGCCGGCAGCACGCAGACGTCCATGACGCCGAGGGCCGGCTCCATGACGATCATCGCCACGGTCGCGCTGAGGTTCTGCGTCAGCGACTTGCGCGGCGGACGGCAGACCGACCAGGGATGGCCGAAATCGTCGAACAGCGCCGCCTTGACGCCGTCGCGCGTGATGTTGCCGGCCTGGGCGGCGAGGAGCTGGCGCACGCGCATGTCGCGATAGAGGCTGTCGGGCGTGCCGGCGACGCCGGTGTCCTTCAGCTTCGACAGCGCGACCGGGCTCTGCCAGTGGTTGGCATGGACGATGAGGCCGCCCTGGGCATGGACCTGGAAGGTCTCGTCCGGTGCGCACTCGAAGTCGATCGCCACGCCCTCGGTCTGGCTCACCATCATGTTGTTCGAGCCGGACTTGGGCGTCGTGTAGACGGTGTGGAAGGCGAGTGCCAGCTGCTGCTGTTCCAGCACCTTGCGGCGGATCAGCGGCAGCGGCACGCCGAGCCGCGTGTAGTCGCGGTCGGACTCGAGATAGTTGGCGGTGATGACGATGCCGGCCGCGTTCATGCCGCAGCGCGCCATCTGGCCTGCCTCGGCGAAGGCCAGCATGGTCGGCCCGTCCTCCTGGTGGATATGGAGCACGACCGCGGTCTCGGCGCATTCCGCCTTCCAGTCCCAGTTCTGGGCATGGATCAGACGGCCGTCCCGCGTCGCCTCGGGCAGGACGATGACGCCGGTGCAGCCGTCCGGCTCCTCGGTGCGCGCCAGCTTCTCGCGCAGGTCCGGCCGGGTGCTGAGCTTCAGCACCTCGGTGCGGGCGTTGAGGAAGGCGATCTGCTCGAACTCGACCTCCGCCCCCTCGGCGATGCCGCGCATCTCCTCGACCTGGTTGGCGGCGTAGCCTTCCATCACCGGCAGGTAGTCGCGCACGAGCTTCTGGATTTCCGGCCAGGTGAAGTCGGTCCGTGCCAGCTGCTCGCGATAGTGGCGGATGCCGAGATGGACCCGGTCGGCGGCCTGGCGGCCGTACTGGCGCCCGCGCTCGCGCGGACCGCCGGAAAGCTCGATGAGGGGGACGGGTTGCGCCATGGCGGCGGTTCCTCCGGGCGGGGAATGGATGATCGGGAAAGACTAGTGTTCTTCGTATCTACACGAAACAGCAAAGCTCGGCAGCGGCGATTTGCGTTTTATCGCCTCAAAGCGCATCATGCGGATGGTTTCCAACGCCGACGAGGTCCCGCGATGAACGACGCGCCCGCGCCCAACACGCTCTCCAACTCGCTGACGCCGGAGATGATGGAGGCCCTCTGGCTGCCATTCACCGCGAACCGCAAGTTCAAGCGCAGCCCGCGCGTCTTCGACGGCGCTCAGGGAATGTACTACACGACGCGCGAGGGCCGTCAGATCCTCGACGGCATGGCGGGCCTGTGGTGCGTCAATGCCGGCCACGGCCAGCGCAAGATCGTCGAGGCGATCAAGGCCCAGGCCGAGCAGCTGGACTTCGTCTCCTCCTTCTCGATGACCCATTCGCTGGCGTTCGAGTTCGCCCACGCCATCGCCCAGGTCACGCCCGGCGACCTCAACCACGTCTTCTTCGCGAATTCCGGCTCCGAGGCGGTCGACACCGCGCTCAAGATGGCGCGGGCCTACCACGTTGCCCGCGGCGAGGCCGGCCGCACCCGCCTGATCGGCCGGTCACGCTCCTATCACGGCATGGGCTGGGGCGGGTTGTCGGTGGCCGGCATGGCCCGCCACCGCAAGGATTTCGGCCCCCTGCTGCCGGAGGTGAGCCACCTCAACCATCACTACGTCCCGCAGAAGAACGCCTTCTCGCGCGGGCGCCCTGCCTGGGGCGCACAGCTCGCCAACGAGCTCGAGCAGATGACGGTCGTCCACGACCCCTCGACCATCGCCGCCGTCATCGTCGAGCCGGTGGTCGGCTCGGGCGGCGTGCTGCCGCCGCCGGTGGGCTATCTCGAGCGCCTGCGCGAGATTTGCGACAAGTACGGCTTCCTCCTGATCTTCGACGAGGTCATCACCGGCTTCGGCCGGCTCGGCACCGCCTTCGGCTCGGAGATGCTGGGCGTCACGCCCGACATCATCACCTGCGCCAAGGGCATGACCAACGCGGCCGTGCCGATGGGCGGCGTCATCGTCAACCAGAAGGTGTGGGACGCCTTCACGTCCGGGCCCGAGGAGACGATCGAACTCTTCCACGGCTACACCTATTCGGCCCATCCGCTGGCCTGCGCCGCCGGCCTCGCGACGCTGGAGGTCCACCGCGACCTCGACCTCTATGCCCGCACGCGCCGCGCCGCGCAGCGCTGGGAGGAGGCCGCCCACGCCCTGAAGGGCGAGCCGCACGTCTTCGACATCCGCAACATCGGCCTGCTCGCCGCGATCCAGCTCGACCCGCGGCCGGGCGCGATCGGCACCCGCGGCGCCGAGGTCAACGAGCTCTGCTACGAGGCGGGCATCCTGATCCGCAACACGGTCGACACGCTGGTCCTCTCCCCGCCCCTCATCATCGAGGACGCCGAGATCGACCGCATCTTCGACACCATCCGCACCGCGCTGAAGAAGATCGCCTGAGGCAGTCGTCGGCGGGCGTCCGGCATGACCCGTGCCGGACGCCCGCCCCCGCTTCAGCGAATGACCGTCACCCCGGCCTCGCGGAAGGACCGCTCGGCGAGGTCGGCCGTGGTGCCGCCGCCCGCGACCGGTACGGCGATCGCCCGCGTCAGTTCCTCGACCACCACGACCTCGAAGCCGAGCCGGACCGCGTCCACGGCCGAGTAGGCGACGCAGAAATCATAGGCGAGGCCGGCCAGCACGCAGCGCCGCACGCCGCGCTCGCGCAGGTAGCCGCCGAGCCCGGTCGCCGTCGTCCGGTCGTTCTCGAAGAAGGCCGAATAGGAATCGATCGCCGGGTCGCAGCCCTTGCGCAGCACCAGCTGCGCCCGCGTCAGGACGCCTGCCGCGATGCCCGGATGGAAGGCCGCGCCCGCCGTGCCGGCGACACAATGGTCCGGCCACAGGATCTGCGGCCCGTACGGCATATCCACGGTCGCGAAGGGAACCCCGCCCGGATGGTTGCTGGCGAAGGAGCGATGGTCGGGCGGGTGCCAGTCCTGGGTCAGGACCACGAAGGGGAAGCGCTCGGCCAGCGCGTTGATGCCGGGGATGATCGCATCGCCGTCAGCCACCGCCAGCGCGCCGCCCGGGCAGAAGTCGCGCTGCGGGTCGACCACCAGCAGCGCATCGCCGGGTCGCGGATCGATCGTTGTCATGGCCCAAGTGTCGATCGGGCCGGGAGCGGGACGCAAGACAGCGCCGGGTAGTGTCTCAGTTTGAAATCCGCCGCCCTTGACGACGCTCGCCTCGGCGGCCCGGCTCCCCATATGCTAAGCGGCAAGCATCGAACGCGGGAGCGAGAATGGCGAAAGGACCAAAAGGCGAACGCCGTCCGGCCGACGTGATCGGCGCGGCCATCATGGCAGCGAAAATCGCAACCGGCGAAATCGAAGAGACCATCCCCGACGACGGCAAGGACAAGGCGGCGGTCGATCTCGGCCGGCGCGGCGGGAAGGCGCGCGCTGAGGGGATGACGCCGGAGCGCCGGGCGGAGATCGCAAAGAAGGCGGCGGCAAAGCGGTGGGCGGCACCGAAGGAATAATTTCAGGAATAATTGTCTTTCATTCCGGCGCGGGTCGTGCCATTTTCTTCTCCCCAGATGCTTCGGAGACGAAGATGGACGAGTGGACGATGGGCGACGTGATGGGTGCCTTGGAGCACCTGATCGACGATCTGGATGAGATTCCGCGGTTGGCGCATGCGCGATATCGTAGCTATCCGCCCCAGCATCTCGTGGAGCATGATCGAAGGGCAGCGGCTGCTTGCGTCTACTCGCACATGCTTGCGGATGCGGAGCGGCGTTTCGCCGGCCGCCGCGGCATCGCGCCGAAGGACATCCGCGGGCTCAAGGTCTGGATCATTGAGGACAAGGCCGTGATCCGGTTCAAGAAGATGGACGAAGACGGCCGATCCAGGAACTACCCGACGAAGCAGGCTCAGGACTTCGATCGCGGCCGTGCGCTCCCTGGCCTGCCTCCCCCTGCCGCGCGAGTGTCGATCGGGTACCTGCTCGATGTCACGGAGACCGCCTACTTGCGCACACAGGCTGCGCGACCGCGAGGGAAGATCATCGAATGGTGCGCCGCGATCATCCCGGCCTCGGACGCCGTTGCCGGCGCGAAGCGGTGGATCGACGTAACCCGACAGTCGGGGTGGCAGTAAGTCGCCAATTGCACCCATGGACTTCAATCACCGGATGCTTGTGCTGGCCCGCGAGGCACGAGGGCTGACGCAGGCGGATCTGGCGGATCTTAGCCAGATCGCGCAGGGCACATTGTCAAAGTATGAGACCGGGGTGCTTTCTCTTGCGGCCGATTCCGCGAGAGCGCTGTCGGCGTCGCTGCGGTTCCCGCTCTCCTTTTTCTCCAGGCCGGATCAAGTTTACGGATTCCCGCCATTTCATTTCCGAAAACGCAAGAAGCTTTCGGCAAAGGCGCTCGGGAAGATCGTCGCTGAGATGAATATCCGACGTATTCATATTCAGCGGCTTGGGTTGTCTTTCCCGCTCAAGTCTAATCAATTTATTCCCGAGATTGATCGGGATGAATATCATGGCGGGAAGAAAGGGCGTCTGGACATCGAAGATGTTGCCCGTAACCTGCGGGAGCTATGGATGCTTCCTGCTGGGCCGGTTGAAAACATGGTGCAGCTACTGGAGAGCAACGGGGCAATTGTTGTGCCCTGCGACTTTGGGACCGACTTGCTTGATGCAATGAGTCAACGCATCGATGGAATGCCGATTCTATTCTTCATCAATATCAATGCGCCAGCAGATAGAATTCGGCACACGCTCGCGCATGAGCTGGGCCATATGGTGCTTCATACGACCACGCTTAAGGATGATGTGGAGATGGAGGACGAAGCGGACGCATTTGCTGGTGCGTTCATGGCTCCGGCCGATGCGGTGCGCCCTCAGTTCCGGAAATTTGATCTGCGTCAACTAGCGAATATGAAGGGATACTGGAAGGTCTCTATGGCTTCGCTTGCAGTGAGGGCCGATAGGTTGGGCGCTATTACGCCATACCAAAAGAAGCAGTTCTGGATGGAAATGAGCCGCCTCGGGTATCGAAAACGGGAACCAAACGAGCCGCCCCGCGAGCATCCGCGTCTCCTCAAGAGAATGGTTGAGTATCATCGGAAACAGCTCGGGTATTCCATAGATCAACTTTCCCAATTGCTTGACCTCCTCCCCCAGGAGCTTGAAGCAATGTACGGCCCACAAGCGTGGGAGACCGAAGCAGATCGCCGTCCGCCGCATCTCCGGTTGGTACAATGACATTATGCTTGACGCTAAGCATACAAGTTCAGATAATGGAGGCATGAACAAGCTGCCCCTCGCCAAGCGCGTCCAAATCCTTGCTATACTGTGCGAGGGTTCGTCGATGCGGTCGATCTCCCGCGTGGTCGACGTGTCGATCAACACGGTGACGAAGCTGCTGGTTGATGCGGGGAATGCCTGCGCAGCGTACCACGACGAGCATGTCCGAGGCGTGAAGGCGGCACGGGTCCAGTGCGACGAGATTTGGGCCTACTGCTACGCCAAGCAGAAGAACGTTGCGGCGGCGAAGTCAGCGCCCGACGTAGCAGGCGACGTGTGGACCTGGACCGCGATCGACGCCGACAGCAAGCTCGTCATTAGCTACCTGTCGGGCGGCCGGGACGGCGAATACGCTCTGGCGCTGATGGACGATCTCCGCAGCCGCCTGGCCAACCGGGTGCAACTCACCACGGACGGACACAAGGCTTACCTGGTCGCGGTCGAGGAGGCGTTCGGGGCCGACGTCGACTATGCCATGCTGGTGAAGCTGTACGGCGCCGCGCCGGAGAGCGCGAAGGGCCGCTATTCCCCGGCCGAGTGCATCGGCGCCCGGAAGGAGGCGATTACCGGCCGGCCCGATATCGCCCACGTCTCGACTTCCTATGTCGAGCGCCAGAACCTCACGATGCGGATGCAGATGCGCCGCTTCACGCGGCTGACGAACGGGTTCAGCAGGAAGCTGGAGAACCACCACGCCGTGCAGGCGCTCTATTTCATGTTCTACAACTTCGCCCGCATCCATAAGACGCTGCGCATGTCGCCCGCGATGGCGGCTGGTGTCAGCGATCGGCTATGGTCGATGGAGGACATTGCCGAGATGGTCGACGCCGTGCAAGCGAAGGCCGGGAAGCGCGGTCCGTACAAGAAGCGAGCAGCTTAGGACATAGCTATGGCGTCTGTATTGTCCGAGGAAGTCACGCCGGGTCTGGTTGTCTATCTCGACCCCGATTTTCTGAAAGAGTGCGCTGGTTGCCTGACCAATGTCGTTGACCTGGCACAAGCACTGAACCGTCCAGGACCCTTTCTCGTCCTGCTGAAGGAGGAAGGCAGCGAGAATTTCCTCACAGTACCGCTATACACCGACCCCGGTCGGGATGGTCTTCGGCGGGAACTCTTGCGCGCGAAAGTGGGCGCCGGGGTTGGGTGGCTCACACGACCGAGCTATTGGCACCAGCACCATTTTTGGATCATTCCAGCAACGTGCTTCCCGGGGGCCTCAACGCGCGAAATCAATCCTGTCTCAAACAGGAAGCGATACGCCTTGGACGGCTTGCCCGAGATTATCGCTTATCGCGATGCGTCGCCCATCCCGTTTCGGCCGCCGATTCCAAACTGAGACACTACCCAGCGCCGCCCTGCCTTGACGCGGCCGGGGCCATTCTCTAAGTACCCGCCGGTTCCCACGCAATCGCCAGCCGCGCCTGACCGGCGGAACCAGACCAGCCCGGCCCCACGGACTCATGCCCGAGGGGCCGTATTCGCGCGCCCGCAAGGTCGTGCGCCGACGCCAGCCTGAAGGAGCCCCCGATGCCGTCGACGGCCCCCCTCCCCGACACCCGGCCCCCACCCGGCGCGACCGCCGTCCTGGTCCTGGCCGATGGGAACGTCTTCTGGGGACGCGGCCTGGGGGCGGAGCGACGTACGGTGGGCGAGGTCTGCTTCAACACCTCGCTGACGGGATATCAGGAGATCCTGACCGACCCGTCCTATGCCGGGCAGATCATCACCTTCACCTTCCCGCATATCGGCAATGTCGGCACCAACCCCGAGGACATCGAGACGGTGGTGCCGGCCGCCCGGGGCCTCGTCCTGCGCGCCGACATCACCGAGCCGTCGAACTGGCGCGCGACGCGCCATCTCGACGCCTGGCTGAAGCAGAACGACTTGCCGGGCATCAGCGGCGTCGACACCCGCCGCGTCACCCGCCGCATCCGCGACGGCGGACCGCCGACCGGCGTCATCGCCCACGACCCGTCGGGCAAGTTCGACATCCCCGCCCTCCTGGAGGAGGCGCGCGCCTGGCCGGGCCTGGAGGGCATGGACCTCGCCCTCGACGTCACCTGCCGCCAGACCTATCAGTGGGACGAGACGCGCTACGTCTTCGGCCAGGGCTATGGCCGGCAGGAGAATCCGCTG
The DNA here is from genome assembly GCA_006738865.1 of Allostella sp. ATCC 35155. Taxonomy (GTDB): domain Bacteria; phylum Pseudomonadota; class Alphaproteobacteria; order ATCC43930; family Allostellaceae; genus Allostella. Next base: position 747,382 of record AP019701.1, on the reverse strand, counting down.
CGCCACGTCGTCGCCGTCGATTATGGCGCCAAGCGCAACATCCTGCGCTCGCTCGCCTCGGAGGGCTGCGCGGTGACCGTGGTGCCGGCGACCGCGACCGCCGAGGACATCCTGCGGCACGAGCCGGACGGGATCTTCCTGTCGAACGGCCCGGGCGATCCCGCGGCGACCGGCACCTATGCCATCCCGACCCTGAAGACGCTGGTCGCGACCGGCAAGCCGATCTTCGGCATCTGCCTCGGCCATCAGCTGCTGGCGCTGGCGCTGGGGGGCGAGACGCGCAAGATGGCGATCGGTCACCGCGGCGCCAACCATCCGGTCAAGGCGCTGGACACCGGCAAGGTCGAGATCACCAGCCAGAACCACGGCTTCTGCGTCGTCTCCGAGACGCTGCCCGACGGCGTCGAGGAAAGCCACGTCTCGCTCTTCGACGGCACCAACCAGGGCATCCGCGTGAAGGACAAGCCGATATTCTCGGTCCAGTACCATCCCGAGGCGTCGCCCGGGCCGCAGGACAGCCACTACCTCTTCCGGCGGTTCGTCCGCCTGATGGACGAGAAGCGCGGGTAATCAGACCATGCCGAAGCGCACCGACATCCGGTCCATCCTCATCATCGGCGCCGGCCCGATCGTCATCGGCCAGGCGTGCGAGTTCGACTATTCCGGCGCCCAGGCCTGCAAGGCGCTGCGCCAGGAGGGCTACCGCATCATCCTGGTCAACTCCAACCCGGCCACGATCATGACCGATCCGGGCCTGGCGGACGCGACCTACATCGAGCCGATCACGCCGCAGTTCGTCGCCCGCATCATCGAGAAGGAGCGGCCGGACGCGCTGCTGCCGACGATGGGCGGCCAGACGGCGCTGAACACGGCGCTGGCCCTGGCCGACGACGGTACGCTGGAGAAGTTCGGCGTCGAGCTGATCGGCGCGAGGCGCGAGGCGATCGCCAAGGCCGAGGACCGCCTGCTCTTCCGCCGCGCGATGGACAAGATCGGCCTGGAATCGCCCAAGAGCCAGCTCGCCCGCTCGATGGACGAGGCGCTGGAGGCCCTGGAAGCCGTCGGCCTGCCGGCGATCATCCGCCCCTCCTTCACGCTCGGCGGCACCGGCGGCGGCATCGCCTACAATCGGGAAGAGTTCCAGGACATCGTCCGCGGCGGCCTGCGCGCATCCCCCGTCGGCGAACTCCTGATCGAGGAATCGGTCCTCGGCTGGAAGGAGTTCGAGATGGAGGTCGTGCGCGACCACGCCGACAACTGCATCATCATCTGCTCGATCGAGAACGTCGACCCGATGGGCATCCATACGGGCGACAGCATCACGGTCGCGCCCGCGCTGACGCTGACCGACAAGGAATATCAGCGGATGCGGGACGCCTCGATCGCGGTCCTGCGCGAGATCGGCGTCGACACCGGCGGCTCGAACGTGCAGTTCGCGGTCAACCCGGAGGACGGGCGCCTCGTCATCATCGAGATGAACCCGCGGGTCTCGCGCTCGTCGGCCCTGGCTTCGAAGGCGACCGGCTTCCCGATCGCCAAGATCGCGGCCAAGCTTGCCGTCGGCTACACGCTGGACGAGCTCGACAACGATATCACCCGGGTGACGCCGGCCTCGTTCGAGCCGACGATCGACTATGTCGTCACCAAGATCCCGCGCTTCACCTTCGAGAAGTTCCCCGGCACCGAGCCCTTGCTGACCACCTCGATGAAGTCGGTCGGCGAGGCGATGGCGATCGGCCGTTGCTTCGAGGAATCGATGCAGAAGGCCCTGCGCTCGCTGGAGACGGGCCTCACGGGCTTCGATCCCATCGTGATCCCCGGCCTGACCGGCGGCGCCGGCGACCGCGACGTGCTGCGCGCGGCGCTGGCCCGGCCGACGCCCGACCGCATCCTCGTCGTCGCCGAGGCGCTGCGCCGCGGCATGTCGATCGCCGACGTCCATGCCGCCTGCCGCATCGACCCGTGGTTCCTGGCCCGCATCCAGGCGATCGTCGAGGCCGAGCAGCAGGTCCAGGCCGAGGGGCTGCCCGCCGACGCCGGCGGCATGGCCCGGCTGAAGCGCATGGGCTTCTCCGACGCGCGGCTGGCGACCCTGGCCGGCCGCGACGAGGCGGCCGTGTCGGAGACCCGGCGCGGCCTCGGCATCGCGCCGGTCTTCAAGCGCATCGACACCTGCGCGGCCGAGTTCCCGTCCAGCACGCCCTACATGTACTCGACCTACGAGTCGGACGGCTTCACCCCGGCGGAGTGCGAGTCCGACCCGACCGACCGGCGCAAGGTCGTGATCCTGGGCGGCGGCCCCAACCGCATCGGCCAGGGCATCGAGTTCGACTATTGCTGCGTCCATGCCGCCTATGCCCTGCGCGAGGCCGGCATCGAGACGATCATGGTCAACTGCAACCCGGAGACGGTGTCGACCGACTACGACACGTCCGACCGGCTCTATTTCGAGCCGCTGACGGCCGAGGACGTCATCGAGCTCGTCCGCGTCGAGCAGTCGAAGGGCGAGGTGCTGGGCGTCATCGTCCAGTTCGGCGGCCAGACGCCGCTGAAGCTGGCGGCCGCGCTCGAGCAGGCCCGCATCCCCATCCTCGGCACCTCGCCCGACGCCATCGACCTCGCCGAGGACCGCAAGCGGTTCCAGGTGCTGCTGCAGCAGCTCGGCCTGCGCCAGCCGGCCAACGGCACCGCCACCTCGGAGGAGGAGGCGGTCGCGGTCGCCGAGCGCATCGGCTATCCGGTCGTCATCCGCCCGTCCTATGTCCTCGGCGGCCGGGCCATGGAGATCGTCCACGACCTGACCCAGCTGCAGCGCTACATGACGACGGCGGTGCGGGTGTCGGGCTCCAGCCCGGTCCTGATCGACTCCTATCTCGCGGACGCGATCGAGGTCGACGTCGACGCCGTCGCCGACCGCGAGACGGTCGTCGTCGCCGGCATCATGGAGCATATCGAGGAAGCCGGGATCCATTCCGGCGATTCCGCCTGCTCGCTGCCGCCCTACTCGCTGGCGCCCGACATCGTCGACGATATCAGCCGCCAGACCGAGGCGCTGGCCCGCGCGCTCGGCGTCGTCGGGCTGATGAACGTGCAGTTCGCCGTGCAGGGCGGCGACGTCTACGTCCTCGAGGTCAATCCCCGCGCGAGCCGCACCGTGCCCTTCGTCGCCAAGGCGACGGGGGTGCCGATCGCCAAGATCGCCGCCCGCGTGATGGCCGGCGAGGCGCTGGCCGGGTTCCCGGCCAAGGCCGAGAAGCGCAACCATGTCGCGGTCAAGGAGGCGGTCTTCCCCTTCGCCCGCTTCCCCGGCGTCGACACGCTGCTCGGGCCCGAGATGAAGTCGACCGGCGAGGTCATGGGCATCGACCGCGACTTCGGCCGCGCCTTCGCCAAGTCGCAGCTCGGCAGCGGCGTCAACCTGCCGCTGTCGGGCACGGTGTTCGTCTCGGTGCGCGACCACGACAAGCCGCCGCTCGTCGAGCCGGTGCGGCGGCTGGTCGCGCTCGGCTTCCGCATCATCGCCACCCGCGGCACCGCGGCATGGCTGCGCGACAAGGGCATCGCGGTCGATGTCGTCAACAAGGTGCTGGAGGGCCGGCCCCACATCGTCGACGCGATGCTGTCGGGCGAGGTCCAGCTCGTGTTCAACACGACCGACGGCGCCCAGGCGATCGCCGACAGCTTCAGCCTGCGCCGGACGGCGGTGACGACGGGCGTCCCCTACTACACCACGGTCGCCGGAGCGCGGGCCGCGGTCGAGGCGATCGTCGCGCTGGAAGCCGGCGCTCTTGAAGTCGCCCCGCTCCAGGCATACCTTCAAGGCTCTTTCTGAGGAACGCCCGGCCGGCAACGGCCGGGCGCCCTCGTTTCTTCGTGTCCTCCCGGGCAACTTCTCCCGTGGGAACGCTGTTCCTGTCCGTGAAATCTCCTACGGAACGGTACGCATGAGCAAAGTCCCGATGACGGCCGGCGGTTACGAGAGTCTGGTCGAAGAGATGAAGCGTCTGAAGTCGGTGGACCGGCCGGAGGTGATCCGGGCGATCGCCGAGGCGCGCGAGCACGGCGACCTTTCGGAAAATGCCGAGTACCACGCCGCGCGCGAGCGCCAGAGCTTCATCGAGGGGCGGCTCGCGGAGTTGGAAGACAAGATCGCCCGCGCCGAGGTGATCGACGTCTCGAAGCTGTCCGGCGACGTCGTGAAGTTCGGCGCGACGGTGACGCTGGCCGACGAGGATACCGACGAGGAGACGAGCTACCAGATCGTCGGCGAGGACGAGGCCGACATCAAGGCCCAGCGCCTGTCGGTCACCTCGCCGCTCGCCCGCGCCCTGATCGGCAAGCAGACGGGCGAGTCCGTGGAAGTGGCGACGCCGCGCGGCGCCAAGTCCTACGAGATCATCAAGGTCGAGTTCCGCTAGACGCGGCCGGATCTCCGACGCGCAGAGGGCGCCGCCTCCGGCAGGAGGGGGCGCCCTTTTTCGTCGTGCCGCGCCGCGGTCAGTAGCCCTCGCGGTCCATCCGCTTGCGCAGCAGCTTGCGATAGCGGCGCACCGCCTCGGCCTGCTCGCGCGCGCGGCGCTCCGACGGCTTCTCGAAGTTCCGGCGCATCTTCATTTCGCGGAAGACGCCCTCGCGCTGCAGCTTCTTCTTGAGCGCACGCAGGGCCTGCTCGACGTTGTTGTCGCGGACGAGTACTTGCACGGTGAATGGCACTCCTTTCGCGGAGCGAACGAACAAGGCGGGCGGGAAACACCCCGCCGCGGGCGGTGCGATATCATAAAGTCCGGGGACGGTAAATCCGCCAGATCGGCAAGAACTGGTCGCCACGCCATATTGGCAAGGCCCGGCCGCGCGGCCTAGAGTCGCGGCAATCAATGGGGGCCGATCCGGCACCGTCGACACGGATCGCGCGCCCGACAGGGGAGGAAGTCGAGAATGATCGATCGCAGGAGTCTGCTCGGCCTCGCCGTCGCGGCCGTGGCCACGACGCTCGCCGCCCCCGCCCTGGCGGACCTCGCCAAGCTCTACGAAGCGGCCAAGAAGGACGGCGAGCTGACCTGGTACGTCGCCCACTACACGACGCAGCAGGCCGAGGAGACCGGCCGCGCCTTCGAGAAGAAATATCCCGGCATCAAGGTGAACGTGGTCCGCACCACGGCGCAGGTCGCCTATCAGCGCCTCAACCAGGACATCTCCGCCGGCGTCGCCAAGTGCGACGTCTTCAGCTCGACCGACATCGGCCACTACATCGAGCTGAAGAAGAAGGGCCTGCTCATGGCCTACAAGCCCGAGAACGCGGACAAGGTGGCCGAGCCCTTCCGGAATTTCGAGCCGGACGGCGTCTACTATCCGACCGCGGCCGGCCTCATCGTCATCGGCTACCGCACCGACCGGCTGAAGCCGGAGGAGCTGCCGAAGAACTGGACCGACCTGCTCGATCCCAAGTGGCGCAACAAGGTCGCGACCGGCCATCCCGCCTTCTCGGGCTATGTCGGCACCTGGGTCGTGACGATGGAGAAGCTTTACGGCTGGTCCTTCTTCGAGAAGCTGGAGAAGAACCGGCCCCAGATCGGGCGCTCGATCAACGACACCGTCACCATGCTGAACGCCGGCGAGCGCCTCGTCTCCTTCGGGCCGACCGCGACCACCCTGGAAAGCGCCGACCGCGGCAACCCGGTCGGCGTCATCTACCCGACCGACGGGTCGCTGCTGATGATCTCGCCGTCGGCGATCATGAAGAACACGGCCAAACCGAACGCAGCCAAGCTCTTCATGGAATTCCTGATGGACGTCGAGCATGCCCAGGTCGCGGTCAAGAACCGGCAGGAGAGCCTGCGGCCCGAGGTCAAGCCGCTGCCGGGCGCCAAGCCCTTCACCGAGTTCAAGGTGATCCGCCCGACCGACGCCGAGGTGTCCGCGGGCATTCCGAAGGTGATCGAGAAATGGCGGGATCTCTTCGGCGGCTGACGGCGCGCTGATCCGGCGCCGGGCAGCCGGCGATGGTCGACGGAGCCGTGACGGGCCACAATTCCGGGCCGGGGCCGGGTGCCCGGCGCGCGTCCTGGCGCGTGCGCCTGCGCAACTTCGACCCGACCCTCCTGGTGTGGCTCGGGCTCGCCGCCATCCTCGTCTTCCTCGTCGTCAACCCGCTCTTCCGCCTCGTCCTGACCAGTTTCTTGGAGAAGGATACGGGCGCCTTCACGCTGGCGAACTATGCGGCGGCCTATGGCCGCGCCCGGTATGTCGAGGCCCTCTGGAACTCGCTGCTGCTGGGTGGGGCGGTGTCGATGCTCTGCCTCGTCCTGGCGGTGCCGCTGGCCTGGGGCGTGTCGCGCACCGACATGCCGGGCAAGGGCCTGGTCCGCCTGCTCGTCCTGGGCGCCTTCATCACGCCGCCCTATCTCGGCGCCATCGGCTGGATCCTGCTCGCCGGCCCCAACGCCGGCTGGATCAACCGCAGCTGGCGCTGGCTGACGGGCGCCGAGGCCCCCCTCTTCGACATCTACAGCTTCCCCGGCCTGACGCTCATCATCGCGCTCTACTCCTTCCCCTACCTCTTCATCTTCGTCAGCGCCGCCCTCGACCTCGTCTCCTCGGAGATGGAGGACGCCGCCAGCATCCTCGGCGCCGGCAAGTGGCGGACCACCTTCCGGATCACCCTGCCGCTGGTCCTGCCGGCGATCCTCGGCGGCGTCATCATCACCTTCCTCGAGGCGATCGCGCTGTTCGGCTCGCCGGCGCTGATCGCGCTCCCCGCCCGCTTCAACGTCGTGACGACCCAGCTCTGGCAGTTCTTCTCGCACCCCGCCCGCGTCGAGGTGGCGGCCGCCTTCGCCATGCCGCTGCTGCTGGTCACGATCGCGCTCTTCTGGGTGCAGCAGCGGATCATCCGCGGGCGTGGCTTCGTCGCCCTCACCGGCAAGGGCGGCGAGCGGCGCCCGCTGGCGCTCGGCCCCTGGCGCTGGGCGCTCTTCGGCTATGCGTTGCTGGTGCTGACGCTGGCCGTGCTCCTGCCCTACCTGATCCTCGGCCAGGCGGCCTTCGCCAAGGCCTGGGGCCGCGGCTTCAGCTTCGACAACCTGACGCTCGGGAACTTCCACTTCCTGCTGTTCGAGCACGCGACCGCCCGGCAGTCGGTCGTCAACAGCTTCGTCTATGCGGCCGCCACCGCCTTCATCGCGATCGGGCTGGCGCTCGCCATCGCCTACATCGTGCAGCGGCGCCTGATTCCGTTCGGCGGCGTCCTCTCCTTCCTGTGCATGGCGCCCTTCGTCATTCCCGGCATCGTGCTGGCGATCGGTTTCTATGCCGCCTATGCGCCGCCGCCGCTGTCGCTCTACGGCACCGCCTGGATCCTCATCCTCGCCTTCACCACGCGCTTCCTGCCGATCGCCTTCGCCAACGCCTCGGCCGCGATCCGCTCGATCAACCCCGAGATGGAGGATGCCGTGCGCATCCTCGGCGGCAGCCGGCTGACCGCCGTGCGCCGGGTCGTCGCGCCGCTCCTGAAGAGCGGGCTGATCGGCGCCTGGCTGCTGGTCTTCATCCCCGCGACCCGCGAGCTGTCGGCCGCCATCTTCCTCTACGGCCCCGACACCCGGACCATGGCGGTGATGCTGTTCGACCTCTCCGAGGAGGGCAATTTCGAGCGACTGGCGGCGCTCGGCTGGCTCTTGCTGGGCGCCACCATCCTCATCGTCGCCGTCGGCTATCGCATCGTCGGGCGGGACTTCATGCTGCGGCGCGGCGGCAGCGATTAGGGGCTTCCGCCACCCCGACACTCCGCTAAGCTCGCCCGATCCCGCTTCGTCCGTTCCCCCGAGAGGCAGAATGACCGCCCAAGCCGCCCTCCCGCTCGCCCGCTTCAAGGTTCTCGACCTGACCCGCGTCCGCGCCGGCCCGACGGCGGTGCGCCAGCTCGCCGACTGGGGCGCCGACGTCATCAAGATCGAATCGCCGCCGGCCCTCGACCAGGGCGAGGGGCTGGGCGGGCCGCGCCACGGCTTCGACTTCCAGAACCTGCACCGCAACAAGCGGTCGATGACCCTGAACCTGAAGTCGCCGGAGGGGCTGGCGATCTTCAAGAAGCTGGTCGAGACGGCCGACGTGGTGGTCGAGAACTACCGGCCGGACGTCAAGTTCCGGCTCGGCGTCGACTACGAGACGCTCCGGGCGATCAATCCGCGCATCATCCTCGGCTCGATCTCCGGCTTCGGCCAGGACGGCCCCTACCGCGAGCGCCCCGGCTTCGACCAGATCGCCCAGGGCATGGGCGGGCTCATGTCGATCACCGGCCTGCCGGGCCAGGGCCCGGTGCGGGTCGGCATCCCCGTGGCTGACCTGACGGCCGGCATCTTCTGCGCCATGGGCATCCTCGTCGCGCTGCTGGAGCGCGAGGTGTCCGGCGAGGGGCAATGGGTGAAGTCGTCCCTGCTCCAGGCCCAGATCGCCATGCTCGACTTCCAGGCGGCGCGCTGGCTGATGGCGGGCGAGGTGCCCAAGCAGGCCGGCAACGACCATCCGACCTCGATCCCGACCGGCGTCTTCGAGACGGCGGACGGCCACATCAACATCGCGGCCACCGGTGGCGGCATCTACAAGCGCTTCTGCGAGGCGATCGGCGCGCCCGAGCTGGCGAGCGACCCGGACTATGCGACCAGTGCCGCGCGCTCGAAGAACCGCAAGGCGCTGAACGCCGCCATCGCCGCCATCACCCGCACGCAGTCGAGCCGCCACTGGATCGACCTCCTGAACGAGGCCGGCGTGCCGAGCGGCCCAATCTATTCGATCGACGAGGTCTTCGCCGACCCGCAGGTCGAGCATCTCGGGATGGCGGCCGCGGTCGACCATCCGGTGCTCGGTCCGCAGAAGGTCGTCGGCCAGGCGGTCGAGCTGTCGCGCACGCCCCAGGTCATGCGCTCGGCCACGCCCGAGCAGGGCGCCGACACCGACGCGATCCTCCAGGGCCTCGGCTACGGCGCGGCCGACATCGCGGCCCTGCGGGAGAAGAACGCGATCTGAGGGGCCGGCGACGCGTCGCCCTGAGGGAGGACGCGTCGCACCCTGGAGCTATGGCACGAGGATCATCGCCCCGGTCGTGCGTCGCCCTTCGAGTTCGCGGTGGGCGGCTGCGACCTCGGCCAGGGGATAGCAGCGGGCGACGTCGACCCGGATAATGCCGCCGCGCACGAGGTTGAGGAACTCGTCGGCCGCGCGCTCGAGGTCGCCACGGTCGGCGATCCAGGTGCCGAGCGTGGGGCGGGTGACGATCAGCGACTTCTTGTGCAGGCGCTGCAGCGGGAAGGGTTCGACCTGCCCCGAGGCGGTGCCGTAGTTGATCGCCATGCCCATCGGGCGCAGGCAGTCGAGCGAGCCCATGAAGGTGTCGCGGCCGACGCTGTCATAGACGACCGGAACGCCGCGGCCGCCCGTCAGCCGCAGCACCTCGTCGACCCAGTCCCGCCCCTCCCCGTAGAGGACCGGGTGGTCGCAGCCATGGGCCCGCGCGATCTCGGCCTTGGTGGCGGTCGATACGGTGCCGATCACCGTCGCGCCGAGATGCTTCGCCCACTGGCAGAGGATGAGGCCGACGCCGCCGGCCGCGGCATGGACCAGAACCGCATCGCCCGGCTGCACGCGATAGAGGCGCCGCACGAGATACTGCGAGGTCAGCCCGCGCAGCAGGCCGGCCGCCGCGACCCCGTCCTCGACGTCGGCGGGCAGGCGGATCAGCCGGTCGGCCGGCATCAGGCGGGCCTCGCGATAGGCACCCATCGCACCGGCATAGGCGACCCGGTCGCCGACCGAAAGACCGCCCACGCCCTCACCGGCCCCCTCGCCCAGCGCATCGACGACGCCGACGCCCTGGACACCCAGCACGAAGGGCATCGGGTCGGCGCCGAACTGGCCGATGCGATGATAGATGTCGACGAAGTTGAGGCCGATCGCGGTGTGGCGCAGCCGCGCCTGCCCCGGGGCCGGCGCCCCGACCTCCTCCTCTTCGAGCTTCAGTTCCTCCGGCCCGCCATGGCGGTGGATGCGGACGACGCGTGTCATCTGGTGGCCCTCCCGGCGCGGCATGCTATACGGGCATGGTCCACCCTTCCAGACGGCCCGCCCGCCAGAGGTTTCCCATGCCTGACGACGTCCAGCGCCTGCCCGAGCTGACCAAGCACATGATCGCGGAGATCGATGGCGCGATCGGCTGGATCACCTTCAACAAGCCCGAGCGGCGCAACGCCGTGTCGACCGACATGTGGGAGGCGCTGCCTCAGATCCTCGACGAGTTCGAGGCCAATCCGCAGGTCCGGGTGATCGTGCTGAAGGGCGCGGGCGACCAGGCCTTCGTGTCCGGCGCCGACATCTCCCAGTTCGAGCAGGCGCGCAACACGCCCGAGCAGGTCGCCGCCTACGAGCGCTTCGTCGAGAACAGCAGCGACCGGCTGCGCCATGTCGCCAAGCCCACGATCGCGATGATCCGCGGCTGGTGCGTCGGCGGCGGCGTCGCCATCACGCTCAACACCGACATCCGCATCTGCTCGGACGACAGCCGCTTCGCCATCCCGGCCGCCAAGCTCGGCCTGGGATATCGCGTCAGCGGCATCAACAAGCTGGTCTCGATCGTCGGCCCGGCCTTCGCCAAGGAGATCTTCTTCACCGCGCGCGCCTTCTCGGCCGCCGAGGCGGAGAAGATGGGCCTCGTCAACCGCGTCGTGCCGGCCGCCGAACTCGAGACCTACGTCCGCGAATATTGCGCGACGATCGCCGCCAACGCGCCGCTCACCATCCTCGCGGTGAAGCGCGAGGTGGAGGAGATCGCCGGCAAGGTTCCGGGCCACGTCGATCTCGAGCTGTGCGACCAGATGGTCAAGGCCTGCTTCAACAGCGCCGACTACAAGGAAGGCCGCACGGCCTTCATGGAAAAGCGCAAGCCCGCCTTCAAGGGCGTCTGACGCCGGACGCGACGCGCGGGTGCGGCGCCGGCGACGGCGCCTCACCCCCGCTTGCGCAGCGCGGCCAGGCCGCGGGTCAGGCCGCGCAGCGAGACCGGCACCCGGGCGATCTCCTCGCTGTCCTTGCGCGAATAGGCGACGACGGCGGTGCGCCCGGCGCGCAGGTCGCCCAGCATGACGTCGTCGAGCAGCGCCATGACCGCGCAGCTGTCGGGGCCGCAATGGCGGATCGCGACCTCGCGCACCGGCCGCTCGTCGACGCGAATGATGATGCCGGCCTCCTGGATGGCGGACGGCGGCAGCTTCATGATCATCGCCGGCTTGCCGTCGGGCGCGAAATAGCCGATCGCAACGGCGATCGCCAGGCGCTCGGGATCGTCCTTGGGGCTGAGGCGCTGCTCGACGAAGCAGGTTTCCCGCTCGCTTCCCGGACGTCGCTCGCAGCCGAGCCGCCAATCCTCGAAGCGCTGCGTCGCCTCGGGCTGGGCTCCTTTTCCCCGGCCCTTCTGCTGGGCGTCGGCGGGCGCGGCGGCGAAGAGGGCGGCCAGCGCGGCGGCGGCGATGAAGGGGGCGGCGGATCGCATGGGCCGCTAGTTGGCGCGGCCGGCCGCCCGGCGCAAGCCCATCCCGCAGCATGATCTTGACCGGCGGCGCCGCACCCTCCTTAGCTGGCGTCGCGCGGGGCACGGCAGGGGGAACGATGGTGGCGGGCAACGGGATCTTCGTCGGCAAGGCGGGAAGCGTCGAGCTGGAGCTGCTGCCGCGGCTGGCCAACCGCCACGGCCTCGTCGCCGGCGCCACCGGCACCGGCAAGACGGTGACGCTGCAGATCCTGGCGGAAGGCTTCTCGCGCATCGGGGTGCCCGTGTTCCTGGCCGACGTGAAGGGCGACCTCGCCGGCCTCGCCCGGCCGGGCGAGTCGCGGCCGCGGCTCGACGAACGGGCGGCCCAGCTCGGCATCCGCCTCGACCATCGCGGCTTCCCCGTCGTCTTCTGGGATCTGGAGGGGCGCAAGGGCCACCCCGTCCGGGCGACGATCTCCGACCTCGGCCCGCTGCTGCTGGCGCGCCTCATGGGGCTGAACGAGGTCCAGACCGGCGTCCTCAACCTCGCCTTCAAGCTCGCCGACGACGAGGGGCTGCTGCTGCTCGACCTCAAGGATCTGCGGGCGATGCTGGTCTTCGTCGCCGACAATGCCCGGGCGCTGACGCTGCGCTACGGCAGCGTCTCGTCGGCATCCGTCGGGGCCATCCAGCGCGCCCTGCTGGCGCTCGAGACCCAGGGGGCGGACCGCTTCTTCGGCGAGCCGATGCTGGAGGTCGCCGACCTGCTGCAGGTCGAGGCCGACGGGCGCGGCCGCATCGGCATCCTCGCCGCCGACCGCCTGATGCAGCAGCCCAAGCTCTACGGCACCTTCCTGCTGTGGCTGCTGTCCGAGCTGTTCGAGCAGCTGCCGGAGGTCGGCGACCCGGAAAAGCCGCGCCTCGTCTTCTTCTTCGACGAGGCGCATCTCCTGTTCGACGACGCCCCCGACGTCCTGGTCGACAAGGTCGAGCAGGTGGTCCGGCTGATCCGCTCGAAAGGGGTCGGCGTCTATTTCGTCACCCAGAACCCGCTCGACATCCCCGAGCGCGTCCTCGGCCAGCTGGGCAACCGGGTGCAGCACGCGCTGCGCGCCTTCAGCCCGCGCGACCAGCGGGCGGTGCGGGCGGCGGCCGAGACCTTCCGGCCCAACCCGCGGATCGACACGGCCGCCGCGATTACCGAACTCGGCGTCGGCGAAGCCCTGGTCTCCCTCCTCGACGAGAAGGGACGGCCGGGGATCGTGGAGCGGGCGCTGATCCGCCCCCCGGATTCGCGGCTCGGGCCGATCTCGGACGGCGAACGGGCGGAGATCCTGGCGGCCAGCCCCGTCGGCCGCCGCTACGACCGGACGATCGACCGCGAATCCGCCTTCGAACGCCTGGCCCATCGGCTGGAGGCCGATGCCCCCGCGGATGCACCGGTCCAGCGCCCGGCGCCCGGACGGGGCGGCCCCTGGAGCGAACCGGAGCGGAGCTCGGGACCGACCTCCGAGCCGTACCGACGGACGACGCGGCGGCCGGCGCAAGGGACGCGCACGCCCGGCCGCACCTCTCGCCCGCGCGAGTCGGCGGAGGCGGTCTTCATCGACAGCCTGGCGCGCAGCGTCGGCAATTCGCTCGGCCGGCAGATCGTTCGTGGCGTTCTCGGGTCCATATTGCGGCGGTAAAGTGGCAAGGCGCACGGGTTCGTGACGCAACCGCCACAGGCGCCGGGCATTCGGCACCCGGCCCTGCGGATTGTGGTGAGCCTTCCGGGCATTCGCTAAGTTCCGCCCCGGACGAGCGACCGGTCCTGCCCCGGCCGGATCTCGTCGTGTTCGACCGTTTCAATGGAGTTTCCGATGTCCACCAACTTCCGCCGTCTCGGCAAGATCGCCATCGTCCTCGCCCCCGTCGTCCTCCTCGGCGCGTGCGAGACCATGGGTTCCGACGACAAGGCGCTGCTGCAGAAGACGGCCGCCAATTCCGAGGCGGCGCTCGTCGAGGCGCGCAAGGCCTCCGACAACTCGGCCCAGGCGCTGGCCGCGGCCCGTCAGGCGCAGGCGACCTCGCAGCAGGCGCTGCAGGCCGCCCAGGCGGCCCAGGCGGATGCCCGTGCGGCGAACGAGAAGTTCGACCGCGCCTTCCGCCGGGGAATGCGCAAGTAAGATTGCGAAGGGTGGAGCCGCGGCCTCCGCGGCTCCACCTCACAGCGCGGTGTGGGAGACCCCTTCCCGCGGCCGCGATCCGGGCGAGGCTTCCGCCGACGGCACGGCGAGCGCGCGCGTCACTCGCACCGGCACACCGTCGCGGCGGCTTTCGGCCGCTTCCAGGGTGGGCCAGTCGACCCGCGAGACGGCAACCCCGGCGAACTTCTCGACCCGCTCCCGCAGGCCGGGAATGGGCTTGGGGTGGAACGTCCGCTCCTCCTCCAGCATGTCGACGTCTTCGCGCGTGGGATGGAGTTCGACGAAGAGATCGTCGCCGATCCAGCCCATCTTCGCCTCCTGGGCGACGACCGTCACCCGGGTGCCGATGGGCACCATGCGGTAGAGTTCCTCGATCCCCTCGGGATAGAGCCGGATGCAGCCGCGCGTCACCCGCCGGCCGATCGCGTCGGGCTCGTTGGTGCCGTGGATGGCGTAGAGCGGCCAGCCGAGATACATGGCGAAGGCACCCATCGGATTGTCCGGACCGGCCGGAACCACCGTCGGCAGGGTCGGATCCTCCTTCCGCTTCTCGGGCGTCGGCGTCCAGGTCGGGTTTTCCTTCTTCCGCACGACCGAGGTCGAGCCGATGGGCGTGCCCAGCCCTTCCTGCCCGATGCCGATGGCGAAGGTCCGGATCGGCTGTCCCCCACCCGCGAACCAGTAGATGCGCTGGTCCGACAGGTTGACGACGACGCCCTGGCGCGGCGCGTCGGGCAGCACATGGGCCGTCGGCAGCAGGATCCGGGTTCCCAGTCCGGGCAGCCACGGATCGACGCCCGGATTGGCTGCGATCAGCTCCGCGTAGCCGAGATTGTAGGTCCGGGCGATGTCCATCAGCGTGTCTTCGTAGCGCGCCGAATAGACCAGCAACTCGCCGACGACGTCGTTGCGCCGCGGGGCACCTCCCCGCGGACGTGGCCGGGCGGCATTCTGCGCGGCCAGTTGCGAGGGGGCCAGCGCACTGACGAGGCTCGCGGCCATGCCGGCCAGGATGGCGCGGCGGGACGGGGCGGAATGGTGGTCGGACACGGTCAGTTGGGCTCCGCAGCTGGGCTTTCCGCGATATATAGGCGAGTCGTGGCCGAAATATGGTGCCGCCATCACATCGGGCGGGGCAGAAACCGCTTCTACGGTGCGCCAAAGCCACAGTGTGGCGGACCGATTTGCAACAGCAAGTCCGTGATTTTGCTGTTGTTTTCGCCAATGCCGTGGTTCACATTCCGTGAAGTATCGGAAGCAAGCGATGCTGCTGCGCCACAGGTCCGGGTCACCCCGGACGCCCGATGGGGATCGGGTCGGCGCGGCGGATCGGAGTTTTGGGGTCGTGGGTATTGGGGATCGAGGGGGAAATGGACGACCGTAGCGAGGTCGGGCAGGACGGGTCTTCCGTCGGCCGTCGCGGGCTACTGGGCGCATTCGCCGCGCTCGCCGCAGTGACCACTCTGGTGCCGGTCGCCTGGAGCGTGCCGGTGCCGATGCGCAAGCCGGACGGCTTGCTCGGGCTGGCCGACGACGATGTGGACTGGCAGCTTCCCGGGCAGAAGCCGAGCCAGACGCATCAGTTGCCGGGGCGCAAGCCCGAGGTCCAGCAGGTGGCGGCGCGGGCGCCCAAGGTCGGCCGCCGCGCCAAGGTGCTGCACCTCTACAATGTTCATACCGGCGAGCGCGTGCGGGCTCCGTTCTGGCAGGACGGGCGCTATGTCGGCGAGACCATGCGGCAGATCACCCGCATGATGCGCGACCATCGCGCCAACCGGGTCCATCGCATCGACCCGAAGCTGATCGAACTCATGCACGCCATCCAGATGCGGGTTGGGCAGCAGAAGCCGCTGGAGATCGTATCCGCCTATCGCTCGCCGCACACCAACGAGATGCTGCGGCAGGCCGGATACGGCGTCGCCGAGCACAGCTATCATCTCGTCGGCAAGGCGGTGGATATCCGCGTGCCCGGCTTCCGCATCTCGCAGCTCAGCCGCATGGCCAAGGCGATGCGCCGGGGCGGCGTCGGCACCTACGGCAGCGGCAACTTCCTGCACATCGACACCGGCCCGGTCCGCTACTGGTAGTCTCCCCTATCGGGCAAAGATGTTCGCGAGCCGGCGGTAATCCGCCGGCTCGTTGTATATCTGGGCCGAGACGCGGACATGGCAGGCGCCGCCGAAGGCCATGACCGGCACCTCCACCCCATGCTCGTGCCAGATGCGGGTGCGCGTCGCGCGGGCGGCCTCGCGCGTGGGCTCGACCGCGAAGGGCAGCGCCACCAGCGCCATGGAACCGGCCATCGCCGCCGGCGTCAGCACCTCGGTACCCCAACCCGCCGCCACCATGGCGGCCCCTTCCGCCGCCAGCGCCACGTTGCGGGCGCGCAGCCGCGCCGGCCCCAGCGCGCGATAGAAGGCCAGGGCGGCATCGACCGCCAGGTAGGGCGAGCAGTCGCGCGTTCCCGTCCAGTCGAACTCCGCATGGTAGCCGCTGCCGTAGCCGTGCGAGATCACGGGCGGATGCAGATCGAGTTCGCCGCGTGCGCCCGGCGCCCGCCACAGGACCGCACAGCCGCGGGCGGCAAACAGCCATTTGTGGGGATTGCCGACATACCAGTCGGCGCCGACCGCCTGAATGTCGAGGTCGAGCATCCCCGGTGCATGGGCGCCGTCCACGAGCAGCGGCACGCCGCGGCGCCGGCACAGTCGCGCGACGTCTTCCACCGGCAGAACCAGCGCCGTCGGCGAGGTGACATGGTCGATGATGACGAGGCGGGTCCGCGCGTCAATGGCCTCTTCGAGGGCTCGCACGACCGCGCCGGGCGTCGTCCCCGGGAACGGCAGCTTCGCCTCGACCAGCGCCGCTCCCGCCACGGCGGCGACATGCCGCGCCGTGTTGCGGACGGCGCCATAGCCGTGGTCGGTTCCCACGATCGTGTCGCCCGGTCCGAGCCGCAGCGAGCGCAGGATGGCATTGGCGCCGCTGGTCGCGTTCTCGACGAACACCATGTCCTCGTCCGCCGCGCCCAGGAATGGCGCGATCACCCCGGCCGCATCCCGCAGCGCAGCCGGAAGCGTCTCCTGGAAGAACAGCACGGGCTGGCGCTCCATGCGCCGTCGCCACGCTTCGGCCGCCTCGCTGACCATGCGCGGCACCGCACCATAGGAACCGTGATTGAGATAGGTCGCCGCCGGATCGAGCCAGAAGGCCTCACGGATCGCAGCGCCTTCGCGAAGTTCGGTTGCTGCATCAAGGTCGGAAGCGATCATATTGTGCGACATGGCATTTCCCTTTGGCTGCCATCACTTTGCCATGGTTTGGCGGCCTGCTGCACTCTCGTCGTGCGGGAAAGGGCCGGGACGGGCACACCTGATCTTGTAGGTCGACCAGATCCAGCCACTAATCGTTTGACGGCTTATCCGCTTCCTATCAAGATGTGTGCGGCCGCAGGTCGTGGCCCACCAGATGTGGGGGATTCCATGGATTGGACCGAAGAGCGCATCACCGAACTGAAGCGGCTCTGGTCCGAAGGGTTTTCGGCCAGCCAGATCGCCGAGCGCCTCGGCGGCATCACCCGCAATGCGGTGATCGGCAAGGCGCACCGGCTGCATCTGGCGAGCCGCCCTTCGCCGATCCAGCGTCAGATCGGGGAGCGTCGCCAGCGTGCCCGGCCGTCGGTCCGCCCGGCCGCCATGCGCGTGGCACCGGCCGAAGCGGTGCGCACGGCACCGCCACCGCCGGCCGTGGCGAAGGCATCCGCCCCGCCGCCGCCCAAGAATTTCCGCGCCGGCCCGATCGACTACAGCTCGGCGCTCACCCTCAGCGACCGGCATTGCCACTGGCCGATCGGCCACCCGAACGAGCCCGGTTTCCATTTCTGCGGCGCGCCGGCCTCCTCCGGGCGGCCCTATTGCCATGCCCATTGCCAGGTCGCGTACCGCAAGACGGACGACGCGGCCGCCTGATCGCGGGCCGATACCCGCGCCGGGGTGGCCTGGTCCACCGCCTCGGCCGGAACGGAGAACCAGGCGGCGCGGGAGTCAATCCCGCGCCGTTTTCGTTTCGGACTGCCGGGCACGCCCGGAAACCGGTTGACGGCGGCCCACGCCGTCTGTCACGCCAGCACGCAACCGCAAGCTCGGAAAGGCGGCGGATGCACCAGGAAGACTATGCCATCGAGGGCGGTCGCCCGGGCAAGGAGCGCCTCGATCTGCTGAGCGACGTCTTCCGCCCGACCACGCGCCGGCTGCTGGAACGGGCCGGGCTCGCACCGGGCATGCGCTGCCTGGACGTCGGCTGCGGCGGCGGCGGCGTGACGCTCGATCTCGCGCGGCGGGTCGGGCCCGAGGGCCGGGTGGTCGGCCTCGATTTCGATCCGGCCGTCCTGGCGCTCGCCCGGGCCGACGCGGCTTCGAGGGGCCTGGACAATGTCGAGTTCCGCACCGGCAACGCCATGGCGCTCGACCTCGCGGGACAGTTCGACCTCGTCTATGCCCGGTTCCTGCTGACCCATCTGCCCCGGCCCGAAGCGGCGCTCGCCGCCATGGTGACCGCCGTGCGGCCGGGCGGGGTCGTCGTGGTCGAGGACATCGACTTTTCCGGCCAATTCTGCGAGCCGGAATGCCCGGCCTTCGCCACCTATCTGCGCCTCTATCGCGAGGTCGTCCTGCGCAAGGGCGGCGACCCCGATATCGGACGGCGCCTGCCGACGCTGCTGCGCGCGGCCGGGATCCCGCGCGTCAATCCGCGGGCGGTCCAGCACCTGCACGAGCGCGGCCGCGCCAAGCTGCTCTCCCTCGTCACCCTGCGGCGCATCGCGCCGGCCGTCCGGGCGGAGGGGCTGGCCGACCAGCACGAGCTGAGGGCGACGATCGATGCGCTCGACGCCTTTACCGTCCGGCGCGACAGCATGATCGGCCTGCCCCGCATATTCCAGGTCTGGGGCACCCGCCCGGCCGGTGGCTGAGAGCCCGCTCGGCGACCGAGAACGACGACGGGCGCGGGCAATCGTCCCGCGCCGTCGTCATTATTCGTCCTGGAAAGGCAATGGTGGAGCGGAGGAGGATCGAACTCCCGACCTTCGCATTGCGAACGCGACGCTCTCCCAGCTGAGCTACCGCCCCACAGTCGCCCCGGGCCGCCGCTGGCGTCCGAAGCGGCGCGGATAATGGGAATCTGCAGGCGGGAAGTCAAGGCAAACCCTCGGGGTCCGTACCGGTCCCCAGACCACCGCCGGCTTGCCGCATCGCCGGCCGGCGGCTAGTGTCCTCCTGCCATGCTGGAAGCCGATAGCCGCCGATGAATTCACTCGTCCTCCTGATCACCACCGTCATCGACCTCTACATCTGGGTGCTGATCGCGTCGGCCATCCTGAGCTGGCTGGTCGCGCTCAAGGTCGTCAACACCTACAACCGTGCGGTGGCGATGATCGGCGAGGTGCTCTATCGCCTGACCGAGCCGCTGCTGGCGCCGATCCGGCGCGTCCTGCCGATGTTCGGCGGGGTCGACCTGTCGCCGGTGGTCCTGATCCTGCTGCTGGTCTTCGTGAAAAACCTGATCTTTGAGTACTTCCCCCGGTGATCCGCCGTCCCCGCTGACCGTCGTCCGCGACGGCGTGCGGATCGCCATTCGCCTGACCCCCAAGGCCGCCGCCGACCGGCTCCTCGGCGTCGCGCTGGACGAAGCGGGCCAGGCCGTGCTGCGGGCCCAGGTCACCGCCGTGCCCGAGGCCGGCCGGGCCAACGCGGCCCTAGTCGCGCTCCTCGCCAGGACCTGGCGCCTGCCGAAATCGACCATCGCGGTGGTGCAGGGGCAGACCGCGCGCCGCAAGCTGGTGCATATCGAGGGGCCGCCCGACGCCCTGGCGGCCCGGATCCGGGAGGCGATGACCAGGAATGAGTGACACGACCCAGGCGATGGCAACGCGGATCGACGGCAAGGCCGCCGCGGAGGCGCTGCGCGCCCGCATCGCGACGGAGGCGGCCCGGCTCACCGCCCGGCACGGAACGATCGCCGGGCTGGCGGTCGTCCTGGTCGGCGAGGATCCCGCTAGCCAGGTCTATGTCCGGAACAAGGCGGCGGCGACGCGCGCGGCCGGCCTCGCCTCCTTCGAGCATCGCCTGCCGGCGACGACGACCGAGGCCGAGCTGCTGGCCCTGGTCGCATCCCTCAACCGCGACCCCGACATCGACGGCATCCTCGTCCAGCTGCCGCTTCCGGCCGGCATCTCGGCCGCCGCCGTGACCGCGGCGATCGATCCGGCCAAGGATGTCGACGGGTTCCATCCGGTCAATGCCGGGCGCCTGTGGGGCGACGGCGGGGGCCTCGTTCCCTGCACGCCGCAGGGCTGCATGATCCTGCTGCGCGGCGCCCGCGACCGCCTCGCCGGCGCGAACGCCGTCGTGCTGGGCCGCTCGCAGATCGTCGGCAAGCCGATGGCCGCGCTGCTGCTCGGCGCCGACTGCACGGTGACGGTGGCCCATTCGCGCAGCCGCGACCTGCCGGCGCTGTGCCGCAGCGCCGACATCCTGGTGGCGGCGGTCGGTCGGCCGGAGATGGTGCGGGGCGACTGGATCCGGCCCGGAGCCACGGTGATCGACGTCGGGATCAACCGGGTCGCCACCGCGGACGGACGATCCCGCCTCGTCGGCGACGTCGCCTATGCCGAGGCGGCGACCGTCGCCGGCGCGATCACGCCGGTGCCGGGCGGCGTCGGCCCGATGACCATCGCCTGCCTGCTGCGCAACACGTTGATCGCCGCGGCCCGCCGCCGCGGCTGGTCCGAACCCGACCTCTAGGCCGGGGCCACCGCCCTCAGGCCGCCTGGTCGTGCAGGTGGCAGGCGACGCGGCGGCCCGGCGCGACGGCCTTCAGTTCCGGATACTCGACGCGGCAGCGGTCCATGGCGTGCGGGCAGCGCGGATGGAAGTGGCACCCCGAAGGCGGGTTGATGGCGGACGCCACCTCCCCTTCCAGCCGCGCCATCGTCACCTTGGCCCGGGGATCGGGAACCGGCGAGGCATCGCGCAGGGCCTTGGTGTAGGGGTGCAGCGGCTCGTCGAAGATGCGGTCGGTCGGGCCGTCCTCGACGATGCGGCCGAGATACATGACCGCGACGCGCTTGCAGAAGTGCCGGACGACGCCGAGATCGTGGGAGATGAAGAGGAAGCTGAGGCCGCGGCGCTCCTTCAGCCCGTCGAGCAGCAGCAGGATCTGCGCCTGGATCGAGACGTCGAGCGCAGACACCGGCTCGTCCGCGACGATCAGCTCGGGCTCCAGCACGAGCGCGCGGGCGATGCCGATGCGCTGGCGCTGCCCGCCCGAGAATTCGTGCGGATATTTCTCGAGGGCGGCGCGCGGCAACCCGACCTCGTCCAGCACCGCGGCGATGCGGGCCGAGATGGCATCGCGGCTGCCCAGCCGGTGCACCTGCATCGGCTCGGCCAGGGTCTGCCCGACCGTGCGACGCGGGTTGAGCGAAGCGAAGGGATCCTGGAAGACGATCTGCAGCTTCTGCCGCAGCTGCCGCAGGCGGGCGCCCGACGCCGCCAGGAAATCCTCGTTGCGGTAGGCGACGCGGCCGCCGTCCGGCTCGATCAGCCGCAGCAGTGCCCGGCCGGCCGTCGACTTGCCGCAGCCCGACTCCCCGACCAGGCCGAACGCCTCGCCCTCGGCGATCTCGAAGCTGATGCCGGCGAGCGCCTTGACATGGACGGTTTCGGTCCGAGGAAAACCGCGGCGGACGGTGAAGGTCTTGCGGAGGTCGGAGACCTCGAGCAGGGGGGTGGTCATTGCACGGCCTCGCTGCCGCCACGCACCCAGCAGCGCACATGGTGGGCCGGATCGTCCGGCAGCCGGGTCAGGGGCGGGGTTTCGACGCGGCAGCGCGGCTCGACATAGCGGCAGCGGTCGGCGAAGCGGCAGCCGGCCGGCATGGCGGTGATCGGCGGCACCTGCCCGCCGATCGCCTGCAGTTCGTTCGTCGCACGGTCGACGCGCGGGATCGAGCGCAGCAGCGCCTCGGTATAGGGATGCGTCGGGCGCGCGAAGGCGGTGTCGATCGGCGCCATCTCGACCACCTGGCCCGCATACATCACCATCACCCGGTCGGCGATCGAGGCCACGACGCCGAGATTGTGGGTGATGAACACCATCGACATGCCGAAGGCCTCACGCACCTCGGCGAGGAGGGCCAGGACCTGCGCCTGGATGGTGACGTCGAGCGCCGTCGTCGGCTCGTCCGCCAGCAGCACCGCCGGGTTGCAGGCGAGCGCCATCGCGATCATGACGCGCTGGCGCATGCCGCCGGAGAACTGGTGCGGGAAATCGTCGAACCGGCGCGCCGCCGACGGGATCTTGACCTGCTCGAAGAGTGCCAGCGCCTGCCGCCGCGCCTCGGCGCGACCCAGGTTGCGGTGATAGTGCAGGCTCTCGGCGACCTGGAAGCCGACCGGCAGCACCGGGTTCAGCGAGGTCATCGGCTCCTGGAAGATCATCGAGACGCGATTGCCCCGGACCTTCTCCATTTCCGGCTCGGAGAGCGGCACGAGATCCTGGCCCTCGAGAAGGATTCGTCCGCTGGCGATCCGACCGGCCCCCGGCGGCACCAGCCCCATCACCGACAGGGCGGTGATGCTCTTGCCGCAGCCGGATTCGCCGACGATCGCCAGCGTCTCGCCGCGGGCGAGCTCGAAGGACACGTCCTGGACGGCCGCATGCCACTCGCCATGGATGCGGAACTCGGTCCTCAGCTTCTCGACGCGCAGGACGGGCTCGGCATCACTCATGGCGCAGCCTCGGGTCGGTCGCGTCGCGCAGGCCGTCGCCCAGCAGGTTGAGGCCGAGCATGACGACCAGGATCGCGATCGAGGGGAAGACCGACAGCCACGGCGCATCGAGGATGTTCTCGAAGCCCTCGCGGATCATGCTGCCCCAGGTCGGCGTCGGCGGCCGCACACCGAGGCCGATGAAGCTGAGGGAAGCCTCGGTGCGGATCGCGGTCGCCAGCCACAGCGAGCCCATGACCATCACTTCCGAGGCGACATTGGGCAGGATGTGCACGCCCATGATGCGCCCGTGCGAGAAGCCCATGGCGCGGCCGGCCTCGACGAACTCCCGCTCCTTGATGACGAGCGTCGGCGCGCGCGCGATGCGGGCGAAGGGCGCGATGGCGGTCAGGCCGATCGCGAGGATAAGGTTGATGACGCTCGGCCCCAGCATGGCGACGACGAGCAGGCCCATGATGAGACTGGGAAACGACAGCAGCACATCCATGCCGGCCATGACGACGCGGTCGAAGCGTCCGCCGACATAGCCCGACACGATGCCGATGGTGCTGCCGACGAGCATCGCCATCAGCACCGCCGAGGTGCTGACGAAGAGGGACACCTGCCCGCCCCACAGGATGCGCGAGAGGATATCGCGGCCATAGGGGTCGGTGCCGAGCCAGTAGGTCTCCGACGGCGGCTCCAGCCGCGCGATGATGTCCTGCTCCAGCGGGTCGTACGGCGCGATCCAGGGCGCCAGGATCGCACTCGCCACCATGATCAGCACGAGGCTGGCGCCGATGGCGGTCGCCTTGTTGCGCCGCGCGCGGCCCCAGAAGAGGGCGAACGCGCCGGGCGGGCGGGTCGTCATGTGGACGGCGGTCATTGGCGCTTCACCCGCGGATCGATGAGCCCGTAGGTCATGTCCGTCAGCAGATTGCAGAGCACGATGATGAAGGCATAGATGACCATCAGCCCCTGCAGCATCGTGTAGTCGCGCTGGTTGAGCGCGCCGACGATGAGCTTGCCCAGGCCCGGGCGGTTGAAGACGATCTCCGTCAGCACCGAATTGCCGATCAGCACCCCGAGATAGAGGCCGACGACGGTGACGACGGGAATGAGGGCGTTGCGCAGCGCGTGGCGCCAGACGACCATCCGGCCCGGCACGCCCTTGGCGCGCGCGGTGCGGATATAGTCCTCGGACAGCACGCCCAGCATGCTGGAGCGCGTCACGCGGGTGATATAGGCCAGCATGATGAGGCCGAGGTTGAAGGCCGGCAACGCGAGGCTGCGCAGCCGCTCGGCGGGATCTTCCAGCGAGGCGGAGCTGATCACCGGGAACCAGCGCAGCTGGATCGCGAACACCAGCAGCAGCAGCACCGCCGAGACGAAGGCGGGAAAGCTGAGGCCGACCAGCGAGATCACCCGGGCGACATAATCCGCCCAGCCGTTGCGGCGGCGGGCCGAGACGATCCCCAGCGGCACGCCGACGACCACGCCGATCGTCAGCGAGGCGACGGTGAGCTCGACCGTGTAGGGCAGGACCTCCCACACCTCGTCGAGGATCGGCCGTCCCGACAGCATGGAGATGCCGAGGTGGCCCGACAGCACCATGCCCATGAAGTCGAGATACTGCGCCAGCAGCGGCTTGTTCAGGCCGAGTTGCTCGCGCAGAGCCTCCAGCGCCTCCTGGGTGGCGCTGTCGCCGAGAATCACCAGCGCCGGATCGCCGGGGGCGACCCGAACGAACAGGAACACGATGGTGAGCACGGCGAGCAGGGTCGGCAGGGCGACCAGCAGGCGCTTCAGGATGAAACCGATCATGAAGTCGCTCTGCCGATCGCTCCGGTCGCGGACCGCAGCCGAAGGACGACGTTCAGCCGCAAGGTCACGGGACTACCGTCACTTGAAGGTCGAGTTCTCGGTCAGCATCGGCCCGAGGCTGAGCGAGCCCTTCAGCTCGTAGCCGAGGTCGAAATTGGCCCGATGGGCCCAGACCTGGGTGTTGGCGACGAGCGGCACGCCGCAGACCGCCTCGATCACCTTGCGCTGCGCCACCTTCCACAGCTCGAGCTGCTTGGCCGGGTCGGTCTCGACGCGGGCGGCGTCGATCTCGGCGTCGGCGACGTTGCAGTGCGAGAAGTTGGTCACGCCCGTCGGCGTGCCGACGATGCTGCGCGAGTGGAAATACTGCGTCAGGTGCATGTCGGCGATGGGGAAGCGCGCCGACGAGTAGTAGACGAGGTCGCTGAGATCCTTGCGGATCTGCGCATGGAAGGTCGGATGGTCGACGACCTCGAACTGCAGGTTGATGCCGGCCCGCTTGAGCTGCGCCTGCACCACCTCCATCAGCGTCAGCATGCTGGGCTGGGAGGTCTGGATCGCCTTGATGGTGACCCCGTCCTTGTGGCCGGCCTCCGCCAGCAGGGCCTTGGCCTTCGCCAGGTCGTGCTGGAGCAACGGCGCATTCTCGTCGGTGCCGAGATAGCCCTCGGGCACGATCGAGACGGCCGGGCGGAAGACGCTGGCGCCGCGGAACTTGACGAGCTGGCCGCGGTCGACGGCGTGGGCGATCGCCTGCCGCACGCGCAGATCGTCGAGCGGCTTCTTGGTCATGTTGAGATGCAGGTGGCCGAGTTCGCCCGGGCCGAAGATCTGCAGCACCGTCTTGGGCTGGCTCTTCATGCGCTCGACCCAGCGCTGGTCGGCGCGTCCGTAGATGAGATCGACCTCACCGTTCTGATAGGCGAGGTCGCGGCTCGCGTCGGACGGGATGTAGCGATAGACGACCTTGTCCAGCTTCGGCTTGCCGCGGAAATATTCCTTGTGGCCGACCAGCGTGACGGCCTGGTTGCGCTGGTATTCCGAATAGGCGAACGGCCCGGTGCCGACGGCCTTGGAACGGAACTCGTCGCCCAGCTTCTCGACCGCCTTCTTGCTGACGATGTTGCCGCCCTGGAAGTTCGTGAAGATGCCGAGCGGGCTCGGCACGTTGTTCTTGAACTTCACCTCGACCGTATAGGGATCGATGGCGGTGATCGACTCGATCGCGCGGAAGTCGGACGAGAAGGCGGAGGTCTTCGGGTTGGCCGCGCGCTCGATCGAGAACACGACGTCCTCGGCGGTGAGTTCGCCGTAGCCGCCGTGGAACATCACGCCCTTGCGCAGGAAGAACTTCCAGGTCTTCTTGTCGGGCGAGCTTTCCCAGCGCTCCGCGATATCCGGCTCGATGTCGGCCGGATTGAGGCTGCCGGGCTTGAAGCGCACCAGGCCGTTGAACATCCAGCCGATGATCGCCTTGTCCTGGGTGGACGCGGTGCGATGCGGATCGAGCGAGCCGAGGTCGGCCGCCCCCATCGCCGCATTCAGGACCATCTCCGAGGCCGCCGGCGCCGTTACGCCCGCTGCCAATACGATTCCCAGCACCGCCGCGCGTGCGGCGGATCCGATATGCGTCATCGTTTTCTACTCCCTGTTCTCGTGCAACCCTAACCCGGGGAGCCTTCGGACGGTACCCCCCGCAATTGCGCAGCCGCTCAGGCCGCGGCGACCAGCTTCCGTCCCTCCCGCAGATATTGTGCCATGTCTTCGATATAGGCGGTCGGGAATTCCATCCCCGGGCGACGCTGGCGCCGCCACAGCAACCGGTCGCCGGCGGTATGCAGCACCTGCTCCGCCGGCATCGCCGGCCAGCTCGGCATCTGCAGCCACAGGCGCAGCATGTGCCGGCGCTGCGAGACCTCGGGCCAGTCCTCGTAGTGGGTGCGGCTGTGCAGCATGATGCGGTTGTTGAGGAACTGGATGTCCCCTTCCTCGATGCTCATGTCGAGGTGGAACTCCTCCGAATTGGCCAGCCGCTGGATCTCCTCCAGCGCCTCGAGGTCGAAGTCCGACAGCGTCGAGAAGCCGTGCTCGGCGGCCATCTTGGCGTAGTTGAGCATGTAGTAGGACGAGAGTTCGCCGTCCCGCGCGACATAGATCGGCACCGGCTGCTCGCTCACCTGGACGCCTTCGCCGAAGCGGGCGTCGAGTTCCATCCGCCGGTAGCGGAACCCCTCGTAGAGGCGGCGCGCGATGTCCGGCCGGCGCTCGCAGATGGCGTCGTGGATGCCCACCGACGAGGCGATGCGGCTCTTGCCGCCGGCCTTGGCGCGGCGCAGGCAGAGCAGCGCCACGACGTCGGACGAATCGGTGTGGAAGTTCTGCCGCCCGCCCTTGTGATAGCCGCGCGGATCGGCCTCGATGTCGCTGACGTCGATGACGTTGCCCAGCAACTCGCCCTGCCAGCTCTGCGGCCCCGGCGCACCGAGATGGGCGCCGAACCCGTAATAGATGCGCGCCATGTCGTCGGCCGAATAGCGCTCGCGCGGCAGGCCGCGCAGCAGCACGAACCCCCTGCCCCATCGCAACTCGTCGCGCAGGCGCGCGAAGTAGGCACCGACCGTCGGCAGCGGAAAGGTCTCCGGCGTGATCTCCGGCAGGTCGAGGTCGCCCAGGCCCCGGAGGTGCTGCAGCCCGGCATCGATCTCCTCGATCTCGTCGGGCCGGAAGACGTGCAGCGCGTCGGCGCGCCAGTCGAGGGTCGAGCCCTTCCAGGAGGCCCGGGATGCGATCGGCTTGGGGTCGATGGTCATGATCCTGCTCCCCGCTCCGGTGGCTGGCGGCGCAGGCGGGGCGGTCTTCCGGTCGCCGGAGCGCGCGGCGGATTGATCGAACGCTCGATACCGAAGCGTGGCAGGACGGCGCGGTGCTGTCAATGCGAGGCAGTGGCCGATCCTGCAGCCGTGATCCCGGTCAGGGCGCCGCCGGCAGTTCCAGCCGAACCGCCAGGCCGCCGAGATGCGACCGCTCCAGGGCCAGCCGCCCGCCATAGAGTCCGGCGAGGTCGGCGGCGATGGCGAGGCCGAACCCGTCGCCCGCGGTGCCGCCGTCCAGCCGCGTGCCCGGCTGGATCGCCCGCGCCATCTCCGCCGGCGAGAGGCCGGGGCCGTCATCGGCGATCGTCAGCACCAGGCGGCCGCCCTCGACCGCCGCAGAGATCGCGATCCGGCCGGCGGCCCACTTGAACGCGTTGTCCAGGAGGTTGCCGGCCATCTCCTCCAGATCCTGGCGCTCGCCGGCAAAGGCGGTTCCCTCGGCGATCGCGACGGCGACGCCGACGGGGCGCCCGGCATGGATGCGTTCCAGCACGGCCAGCAGATCGGCGACCACCGGCGCCAGTTCGACCCGCGCGCCGAGGACGCCGTGCGACGCGGCGGCGCGGGCCCGGCGCAGGTGGTGGCGGATCATGCGGTCCATCTGGGCCGCCGCCTCGGCCAGCTGCGGGGCATCCAGGCGCGCAGCCTCCAGCGTCGCCACGGACAGCGGCGTCTTCAGCGCATGCGCGAGGTTGCCGGCGTGGGTGCGCGCCCGCGCCACGACCTCCTGATTGTGGCGCAGCAGCGCGTTGACCTCGCGCACCAGCGGCGCGACCTCGGCAAAGGTGTCGTGGTCGAGGGCATCGCGGCGACCGCGCCGGATCTCGCCGAGCTGCCGGCCGAGGCGGCGAAACGGCGCCAGCCCGATCGTCGTCTGCAGCAGGACGGCCAGCGCGAGCCCCGCCCCGAGCACGGCCAGCGCGATCGCCAGCGTCCGCCCGATATGCGCCGCCTCGACGTCGATCTCGTCCTGGGGCCCGGCGACGCTGATGACGAGCGGGCCGGGCGAACCCGGCACGGTCGCCGTCCGCCGGACGAGGCGCAGGAGACGCCCGTCCGGCCCCCGCGCCGCGCCGTCGGCGACCGCGATCTGTTCCGTCCAGAGCGAGCGCGAGCGCAGGCGCACCGCATTGGCGTCGGCGACCTGCCAGTACCAGCCGGAGAAGGCACGGTCGAAGGCCGGATCGGCCAGCGGCCGGTCCAGGGCGACCGAGCCGTCGCGGGCGACCTCGACGGTCGCGAGCAGCGCCGTCAGCGTCGCCTCGAGGCGCTGGTCGAAGGCGTGCTCCAGCGTCCCGCGCAGCAGGTCGCCGATCCAGAACCAGGCGACCAGCAGGGCCGCTGCGATCCACAGCGCCGCACCGGCCAGCAGTCGCGACCTAAGGGAGACGAGCGTCCGCACCGCCCTCCTCTCCCCCATCCGTGAGGCGATAGCCCTGGCCGCGCACCGTCCGGATGCGGTCGCGGCCGACCTTGCGGCGCAGCCGGCCGATCATGACCTCGAGCGAGTTGTGATCGCGCTCGACATGATCCTCGTAGACATGCTCGCTGAGTTCGGTGCGGGAGACGACCTGGTCGCGGCGGTGCATCAGCACGGCGAGGATGCGCCACTCGAAGGCGGTGAGCGACAGGGCGGCGCCGTCCAGCGTGAAGACGCCGAGCAGCGTGTCGAAGGCGAGCGCGCCGCAGCGCAGCACCGGATCGGCATGCCCGTTCGCGCGCCGGACCAGCGCGCGCAGCCGCAGCACCACCTCCTCCGCCCGGAACGGCTTGACGAGGAAGTCGTCGGCACCGGCCTTGAAGCCCTCGACCTTGTCGGCCCAGGCGTCGCGCGCCGTCAGGATCAGCACGGGCATCGCCCGGCCCGCCCGGCGCCAGCCCTGCAGGACCGCGATGCCGTCGCGGCCGGGCAGGCCGAGGTCCAGGACCACCGCGTCGTAGGGCTCCGTCTCGCCCTGGGCGGCGGCGGTCTCGCCGTCGCCGGCGACATCGACGGCATAGCCGGCACGGCGCAGCGTGTCGGCGAGCGCGGTCGCGAGCCGCAGGTCGTCCTCGACCAGCAGGATGCGCATCGCCCTAGCGCCCGTCCGGCTTCAGGGCGTCGACGAAGCCGTGGCCCTCGACCTCGACGAACGCGCCGTCGACGGCGTCCAGCCGGATCCGGATGACGTTGCCGCGGCGGGTGAGGAAACGGATCTCGTAGACGAGGCGGCCGTCGCGCTCGCCGCGCATGTCGGCGTCGAGCACCGTGCCGTCGTAGCGCGCATTGACCCGGGCCAGCACGGCGGCGAGCGGCAGCAGACCGCGGCGCGGCCGGTCGTCCGCGCGCGATATCGTCGCGGCGGGCAGGGCCGCGAGGACGGCGAGGAAGCTGCGGCGGCTGATCATCGCTGCGGCGGACACTGCCCGGATTTCCTTGAACCGAAGCTGAACGGATGGTTTGGAGGTCGTTCAGGGGCGAATCGGTATCCCTCGTCTCCATCGACGGCGCCGGGCATCCCGCCCGCAGCCGCAACGAAAGGAGAAATCGCCATGCGCTTCACCCGCAAGTCGCTGGTCGCCGCCGGAGTCCTCGGCCTCGCCGTCGCCGGCGCGGCCGTCGCCCAGACGCCGATCGGGGACGTTCTGTCGCCGGAGGGAATCCGCATCGCCGGCACCGTCACCGACGTCTTCGGCAACAAGTTCGTGCTGGAGGATACCAGCGGCAAGGTGCTGGTCGAAAGCGGACCGGAGTGGCACCGGCGCCTCGACATCCAGCCGGGCGAGAAGCTGACGGTGACCGGCCGCCCCGACGGCGGCAGCTTCGAGGCCTTCGCGATCACCCGGGCCGACGGCAGCCGCATCGAGATCCGCCCGGCCGGCGGGCCGCCGCCCTGGGCCGGCCCGCGCGACGGCCGCGGCCCGCGTGACGACCGCGGCCCGCGCCATGTCGCGCCGCAGGAGGAGAAGCCGCGGGCGGAGCTGCTCGAGATCCTGCGCCAGGCCGGCTATCGCGACCTCGACGATGTCGACCGCAAGGGCCGCCACTACGAGGTCGAGGCGCGCAACCGCTTCGGCGAGAAGGTCGAGGTGCACATCGACTTCGCCGGCAACATCTACAAGGAGAAGCGGGACTGAGGCACGGCCGCGGCGCCCTCCCGAAACGCCCCCTCCCGAAACGCGAACGGCCCGCCGGATGGCGGGCCGTTCTGCGTTCGGGCGAACCCGGAAGCGCGTCAGGCGGCCGCGGCGGCCGTGCGCTTCTCCTGCGCCTTCTCGATCCGGCGCTTGAGGCGAACCGCCTCGACCGGGAGCTTGGCGTCGCTGGTGCCGAGCAGGAAGGCGTCGATGCCGCCATTGTGCTCGATGGTGCGCAGGCCATGCGTCGTGACGCGCATGCGGATCGTAGTTCCCAGCACGTCGGACATCAGCGAGGTCACCTGCATGTTCGGCAGGAAACGACGCTTCGTCTTGTTGTTCGCGTGGCTGACATGGTGACCGGACTGCACGGCCTTGCCGGTCATGGGGCAGCGACGGGCCATCGAACTCGCATCCTTCGGGGCATATTGCAGGGCGGGCGCGCCAGGGGCCGTCCGCGGAAGTCGGGGCTTCTACGCGACCGCGGCCACGGCGTCAAGGCCGGCCCGCGGCCGGCACCCGCGCAGCCAGACCGTGGCGGCCAGAATCGAGGCCAGGGAGCCCACGAGCACGCCGATCCGCATCTGGTCGAGCATGGCGTCGCCGGGGAAGGCGAGGCCGCCGATGAACAGGCTCATCGTGAACCCGATCCCCGTCAGGATCGCCGCGCCGTGCAGCTGCGCCCAGGAAATGCCTGCCGGCAGCCGCGCCGCGCCGATGGCCACGGCGAGCGCGACGGCAAGTGTCACGCCGGCCTGCTTGCCGAGGAAGAGCCCGAGCGCGATCGCCGCCGGCAGCGGTTCGGCCAGGGTCGCGAACGACATGCCGGTCAGCGCGACTCCGGCGTTCGCGAAGGCGAAGATGGGCAGGATGGCGAAGTTGACCCACGGCGCCAGCGCGTGTTCGAAGGCATGGGCGGGGCCTTCGCGACCGCGCCGGTCGGTGAGCGGAATCGCCAGTCCGAGGGCGACCCCGCCGAGCGTGGCATGAACCCCCGACTTGAGGACGGACACCCAGAGCACGACCCCGACCACCACATAGGCCGCCACCCGCACGCAGCCCAGGCGGTTGAGCACGAGCAGGGTGGCGAGCGCCAGGCCGGCGACCGTCAGCGCCACGCCCGACAGTTCGACCGTGTAGAAGATCGCGATGATGACGATGGCCACGAGGTCGTCGACGATCGCCAGCGTCAGCAGAAAGATGCGCAGCGCGGGCGGAAAATGGCGCCCGAGCAGGGCCGCGACGCCCATGGCGAAGGCGATGTCGGTGGCGGCCGGGATGGCCCAGCCGCGCAGGATCCCGGGCTCGCCCCAGGCGACCGCGAGAAAGATCGCCGTCGGCAGGACGACGCCGCCGACGGCCCCGGCGACCGGCAGCGCCGCGACGCGCGGGTCGCGCAGCGCGCCTTCCACGGCTTCGCGCTTCAGCTCCAGGCCGACGAAGAGGAAGAACAGCGCCATCAGCCCGTCGTTGATCCAGAGCAGCAGCGGCTTGGCGATCCCCAGCGCGCCGACCTGGACGACGAGGGGCACCTCGAGCAACAGGGCGTAGAGCCGGTCCAGCACGGGGATGTTGGCCGCCAGCATGGCTGCCAGGGCGGCCGCCGCGAGCAGCAGGCCGCTGCGCGCCTCGATCGGCAGGCGGGACAGGGTCATCACCGGGGATCTCCTTGTCCGGCCAGGAAGCGGGGTCCGGCCAGGAAGCGGGCGACGAGCCGTCGCGCCGCCGCCGCCGGGGGCGCCCGGCCGGCCGCCACCCGCCGCTCGGCATCGTCCAGCGCCCCGGCGACGGCGGGATCGTCGCGGAAGGCCGCCCGCAGCCCCTCCTCGATCTCCGTCCACAGCGCCGCCCGCGCCTGCGCAGCGCGGCGGCGCTGCAGGGCACCCGCCTCGGTCATGGTGCGGCGGTAGCGCTCGACCGTCTCCCAGGCCTCCGCCAGCCCGGCGCCGGTCTGCGCGGACACCGGCTCGACCACCGGCTTCCAGGGCGGATTGGCGGGACGCAGCATGCGGACGGCGCCGCGATAGTCGGCCGCGGTCCGCCTGGCCGCCGCCGCGAGGTCGCCGTCGGCCTTGTTGACGAGCAGGAGGTCGGCGATCTCGACGATGCCCTTCTTCAGCCCCTGCAGCTCGTCGCCGCCCGCCGGCAGCAGCAGCAGCAGGAACATGTCCACCATCTCGGCGACCGCCGTCTCCGACTGGCCGACGCCGACCGTCTCGACGAAGACGACGTCGAAGCCCGCCGCCTCGACCAGCACCATCGCCTCGCGCGTGCGCCGGGCGACGCCGCCCAGCGTGCGCCCGGCCGGCGATGGCCGGATGAAGGCTGCCGGATTGCGCGACAGCACCTCCATCCGGGTCTTGTCGCCGAGGATGGAGCCGCCGCTGACCTTGGAGGAGGGATCGACCGCCAGCACCGCCACCTTGTGGCCGCGCCCGACGACATGCAGCCCGAACGCCTCGATGAAGGTCGACTTGCCGACGCCGGGGACGCCCGAGATGCCGACGCGGATCGACCGGCCCGCACCCGGCATGACCCGCGCGAGCAGCGCCTCGGCCGCCGGCCGGTCGTCGTCGCGGGCCGATTCGACCAGGGTGATGGCGCGGGCCAGCGCCCGCCGCTGGCCCGCCAGCACGCCGGCGGCTAGGGTCTCCACGTCTGGGCTGTCGGACACGGCGCTCCGGGCTCCCGATGGCGGCGGCAGGGTTCAGGACGGCGGCATCATATCGCGGACCGGCGTCGGCCGGGTCTGCGGAATGGGCACCTCAGCCGGGGGGCGGGGACTCCGCGGCGACACGCGCCAGTTCGTCGGCCAGCCGCGCCGCCTCCGACTGGCGGCGCCACATGCCGGCATAGAGTCCGTCGCGGGCGACGAGTTCGCCGTGGCGGCCGCGCTCGATGATGCGACCCGCCTCCAGCACCAGAATCTCGTCCGCGTCGACGACGGTCGAGAGCCGGTGGGCGATGACGATGGTCGTGTGGCCGGCGGCCACCCGGTCGAGCGCCGCCTGGATCTCGCGCTCGGTGTTGGTGTCCAGCGCCGAGGTCGCCTCGTCGAAGAGGAGGATGCGCGGACGCTTCAGGATGACGCGGGCGATGGCGACGCGCTGCTTCTCGCCGCCGGACAGCTTGAGGCCGCGCTCGCCCACCTGGGTCGCGTAGCCGTCGGGCAGGCGGGCGATGAAGTCGTGCAGCTGCGCCAGGCGGGCGGCCTCCTCGACCTCCTCGCGGCTGGCCTCGGGGCGACCATAGGCGATGTTGTAGAAGATGGTGTCGTTGAAGAGCACGGTGTCCTGCGGCACGACGCCGATGGCCGCGCGCACGCTGGCCTGGGTCACCGCGCGGACGTCCCGCCCCTCGATCTCGATCGCCCCCTCGCCGGCGTCGTAGAAGCGGAAGAGCAGGCGCGCGACCGTCGACTTGCCGGCGCCGCTGGGGCCGACGATGGCGATGCGCGCGCCGGGCGGCGCCTCGAAGGAGACGTCGCGCAGGATCGGCCGGCGCGGATCGTAGGCGAAGGAGACGCCGCGGAAGGCGAGATGCCCCGGCCCGTCCGGCAGCGGCGGCGCGCCGGGCCGGTCGCGCACGTCGACGGCGACGTCGAGCAGCGCGAAGAGCTGCTCCAGGTCGATCAGCGACTGGCGCAGGTTGCGGTAGACGAAGCCCAGCGCGTTGAGCGGGACATAGAGCTGCAGCAGGTAGGCGTTGACGAGCACGAAGTCGCCGACCGTCATCGTGCCGGCGACGACACGGCTGCCGGCGAGCAGCATCATGACCGTGAGGCCGGTCGCGATGATCAGGCCCTGCCCGACATTGAGGAAGGAGAGCGAGGCCTGGGTGCGCAGCGATGCGCGCTCGTAGAGCGCCAGCGAGGCGTCGTAGCGGCGCGCCTCCATCGCCTCGTTGCCGAAATACTTCACCGTCTCGTAGTTCAAGAGGCTGTCGATCGCGCGGCCGTTGGCCTCGCTGTCGCGCTCGTTCTTCTCGCGCCGGAACTTGACCCGCCACTCGCTGACGGTGGTGGTGAAGGCGACGTAGACGGCGATAGTGGCGATCGTGGCGAGCGCGAACTCGATGTCGTAGAGACCCCAGAGGATCGCCGTCACCAGGCCGATTTCCAGCATCGTCGGCACGATGCTGAAGAGCAGAAGGTTGAGCAGGAAGCTGGTTCCCTCCATCCCGCGCTCGATCGCGCGGCTGAGGCCGCCGGTGCGCCGCTCGAGATGGAAGCGCAGGCTGAGCCGGTGGAGATGCTCGAACGTCTCGCGCGCGATCCGCCGGACGGCCCGCACCGCGACCTTGGCGAAGATGGTGTCGCGCAGCTCGCCGAACGCCTGGGCCAGGACCCGGACGAGGCCGTAGCCGACCACCAGCGCCACCGGCAGGGCGATCGCCGCGCCCGCGCCCTGCGGCGTCAGCGCATCGACCGCCCCCTTGTAGAAGAGCGGGACGGTGACGTTGACGAGCTTGGCGAGGAGCAGGCACGCCAGCGCGGCCGCGACGCGCACGCGCAGTTCCGTCTCCCCGCGCGGCCAGAGATAGGGCAGCAGCGCGGCCAGGGTCGCCAGCGGGCGGCGCCGGTTCTCCGCCGTGCGGTCGGTGACGGGACGCCGCTCCCTCATCGCCGCCGCCCCGCTTCGCGGGCGATGGCCAGCACGATCAGCGCCACCGGCAGGATGGCGATGGCGCCGAGCAGGAAGGGCGCCGACTTGCCGAGATGGGCGAAGGCGACGCCGGCCGCGAGCGGCCCCAGGACACGCGCGAGGCTGCCGGCCGACTGGTTGACCCCCAGCACCATCCCCTGGTCGGCGGGCCCCGCCCCGCGCGACACCAGCGCGGCGAGGCTGGGATTGGCCATGCCGAAGCCGAGGCCGAGCAGGGCGGCGCTGGCGAACAGCATCACGACGGTGGTGGTGGCGGCGATGCCGAGGAGGCCGGCCGCGATCAGCAGCAGCCCCGCTGCGAGCAGGCGGGCCTCGCCGAAGCGCCGCGTCAGCGGGCCGATCGCCGCGCCCTGCAGGATGGCGCCGATCACCCCGACGAAGGCGAAGAGATAGCCGTTCTGCGCCGGCCCCCAGCCGAAGGTGCGCGACGACCAGAGGGCGAAGGTCGTCTCCATGCCGGCGAACACGGCGATGGTCGCGAAACCGATGAGAATGAAGCGGGCGACGCCGCCGCCCGTCAGCACCCGGCGCACGGCGACGATCCGGGCGATCCGCGGCGGCGGCGGGGCGTTCGGATCCAGGCTCTCGCGCAGCAGCAGCACGGTGCCGAGGAAGGCGACGGCGGAGAGCGCGGCCGCCGCCAGCGCCGGCGCCATGAAGTCGACGTTCGCGGGATCGTGCCCGGCGAGCAGGCCGCCGATCGCCGGCCCCAGGATGAAGCCGAGGCCGAAGGCGGCGCCGATCAGCCCCATGCCCTGGGCCCGCCGCTCGGGCGGAGTGACGTCCGCGACGTAGGCCTGGGCGGCGGCGATGTTGCCCGCCATCGCGCCGGCGGCGAAGCGCGCGACGATGAGGATCGCCAGCGACGGCGCCCAGGCGAGCAGGAGATAGGAGACGACCGAGCCCGCCATGCTCGCCATCAGCACCGGGCGCCGGCCGATGCGGTCGCTGAGGCGGCCCCAGAGCGGCGCCGTCACGAGCTGGGCCAGCGAATAGCTCGCCATCACCATCGTCACCACCTCCGGCCCGGCGCCGAAATGCTCGGCGTAGAACGGCAGGAGGGGGATGACGATGCCGAAGCCGACGAGATCGACGAAGACGATCAGGAAAAGCGTGGGCATGCAGGGCGGGCGGGCATGGCCGGCCTAGATAGCCTGCTTCGCCGCCGCCCGACAGGGGCATGGCCGCCGCACCCCGTCCGCCGGGCGGCGTCCGGGCGCCTGGGGGGCTTCTTCCGCCCGTCCGTTGCCGCTATCCTGGATTTAGGGTCCGACGAATCCAAGGGGTGGGGCATGGCGCGACGGATCGCGGCGATCTTCCTGCTGGCTGTGTGGCTGCCGACCGCGGTGCTGGCCCAGGCGCCGGGCGCGCCGTCGCTCGCGCCGGTCGTTCCGGCACCCGCCGCGACTCCCGCCGCACCGGCGCCGCCGGCCGAGGCGCCGCAGAGCGACCGCTGGCTGCCGGTGGTCGCCGGCCTCGGCGCGATCGCCGGCGTCGTCGGATTCAACGTCGCGGCGCTGGGACTGCAGGCGCTGCCGGGCGGGCTCGCCTACGGCGCGGGATCGGTCGTCGCGGCCGAGATGTCGGTGGCGATGAGCCGGGTCTATGCCATCACCAGCGCCGTCGCCGGCGGCCTTGCCGGCCATTTCGCCTATCGGGAATGGGGCCGGGAATGGAGCGCCGCCGCAGCCGGCGCCGCGGAGACGGTGAAGTCCTGGTGGCCGCCGGTCGAACCGGAACTGCTGTGGGCCGGCGCGGGCGCCGTCGCCGGCGTCGCGGCGTTCAACATCCTGGCCGCACCCTTCGCGACGGTGCCGTGGGCCGGCGGGGCGCTCGCCGCGGTGCCGCTCGAGACCGCCCTCGGCAGCCGGCTCGTCGCCGGCCTCTCCGGCGCGGCGGGCGCCATCGGCGCCACCGCCGTCTATGACTGGGTGACGGGCCACACCAGCGACTATGCCCGCGCCTCGGTGCTGGCGGCGGGCGCGCTGGGCGGCATCGCCGTCGGCAACGTGCTGACCGGCACGCTCGGCACCCTGCCCTACTATCCGGGCGCCGGACAGATGGCGAGCACGGCCGCCGGCTTCGCCTCGGCGACCTCGCAGGCGGCGAGCCGCTTCTACGTCATCGCCACAGGCGTCGCCGGCGCCTGGGCGGCCGACTGGGCGTGGCGCGCCACCACCCTGCCGAAGATGCCGCCCGGCCCGCGCTGAGCGACCCGCGTCTCCCCGGGTCACGCCCGCTACTCCTCGATCACGATCCCGCGAGGCCCGATTGACCCGGCCGTGCCGGCGCGCGCAGCCTGATCCTGCCCCACCGGGAACAGGAGAATACGACATGCGCGTACTGCTCTCCCTCGTTGCCGCGGCCGGCGTCTTCGCCGCCACCGCCGGCGTCGCCTGCGAATACACCAAGGCCAAGACCGCGGCCGCGCCGATGACGTCGGTGCCGGTCGCCAGCGCGTCCGCCCCGGCCACCCAGCCAGGCGGCTGATCCGGTCACCTCCGCCGCCGCCCGGTTGCGGGCGGCGGCGGCTTCTGCTCAAGAATCGAAGCGCAGCCGATACCGTTGCGTCCCTCGACTTCGCTCGGGATGAGTGAAGTCATTGTTCGGATTGGAGAATGTTCCTCATCCCGAGCGAAGTCGAGGGACGCACGGGCATGAGCTAGTGGCGTCGCCGGCCGGTCGGCCCGACATCAGTCCGTGACTAGCGGGCGGGCCGGGTCGCGGGCCCATTCCTGCAACGAGCGGCCATAGACCGCCGCCGCGCGCCCGATGATCGCCAGCGCCAGGGCGTCGCTCGACGCCGCCACCCCGCCGCCGCAATAGACGACGATCCGCCCGCCCTCGAGGACGCCGGCGGCACGGAACAGAGCCTCCAGCCGGTCGGGCGGCAGGTAGGCCGTCGTCACCGGGTCGGTCAGCGCGCGCGCGGGCACGTTGACGCTGCCCGGAATGCGGCCCGGCCGGCCGTAGTGGACGCCGCCGCGCCCCGCATGCTGCTCGGGCGACAGCGCATTGACGAGGACCGTCGCCGGATCGCCGATCGCGGCGGACGCCGCGTCGGCATCGACGAAGATGCCGGCGCGCGGCCGGGCGACGAAGCCCGCCGGAGGATGCCGGACCGGACCGGTTTCAACCGGCCGCCCCTCGGCGGTCCATTTGGCCCAGCCGCCGTCGAGCACCCGCGCATCGTCGAAGCCGTAATGGCGCAGCGTGTTCCAGATGCGCGCCGCCCACATGTGGTGGTTGCGGCAATAGAGCACCGGCCGCACGCCCTGGCCGATGCCGAGCGCGCCGGCAGCGGCGGCAAAGCGCTCGGGCGGCGGCAGGGCATAGCGGAAGGGCTGGTCCGGGTCGGACAGCGCCAGGATGTCGATGTGCGCCGCGCCCGGAAGGTGGCCCGCGAGCCAAGTCTCGCGCCCGCTCTCCGACACGAGGTCCGACCCGTCGGGTGCGGGCCGGGTCAGGAGCGTGCAGTCGAAGAGGCGCAGGTCCGGATCGCCGAGATGATCGGCGAGCCAGTCGGTCGAGACGATTGGGCTGCTCACGCCGCCTTCCGTCGTCGGGCGACGAGGCCGAGGATTTCCGCGGCGGCCTGCGGGATGTTGGTGCCGGGGCCATAGATCGCCGCCACGCCCGCCTGCTTCAGGGCCGCATAGTCCTGGGGCGGGATGACGCCGCCGCAGACGACGACGATGTCGCCGCCGCCCATCTTGCCCATCTCGGCGATGATCTGCGGCACCAGCGTCATGTGGCCGGCGGCCTGGGTCGAGATGCCTACGACATGGACGTCGTTCTCGATCGCCTGGCGGGCGGCCTCCTCCGGGGTCTGGAACAGTGGGCCGATATCGACGTCGAAGCCGATGTCGGCGAAGGCGGTGGCGATCACTTTGGCGCCGCGGTCGTGCCCGTCCTGGCCCATCTTGACGACCAGCATGCGCGGCCGCCGCCCCTCCTCGCGGGCGAAGGCCTCGACCTCGCCCTGGATGCGGCGGAAGCCGGCATCGTCGGCCAGCGCGCCGCCATAGACACCGCTGACGCTCTGCACCGTGGCGCGGTGGCGGGTGAAGACCCGCTCCAGCGCGTCGGAAATCTCGCCCACGGTGGCGCGCGCCCGCGCCGCCTCGATGGCGGCCGCCAGCAGATTGCCCTCGCCGCTCTCGGCGACCTTCGAGAGCGCGGCGAGCGCGGCCTCGCAGCGGGCGCCGTCGCGGCGGTTCTTCACCGTGTTGAGGCGGGCGATCTGCGACTCGCGCACCCGGGTGTTGTCGATGGAGAGGACGTCGACCGTCTCCACCGTCTCGGGACGGTACTTGTTGACGCCGACGATGACCTCGGCGCCGGTGTCGATCGCGGCCTGGCGGCGGGCGGCCGCCTCCTCGATGCGCAGCTTGGGCATCCCGCTCTCGACCGCGCGGGTCATGCCGCCCAGTTCCTCGACCTCGGCGATCAGCGCGCGCGCCGCCGCGGCGAGGTCGGCCGTCAGCCGCTCGACATAGTAGCTGCCGGCGAGCGGGTCGACGACGTGGGGAACGCCGGTCTCCTCGGCGATGATGAGCTGGGTGTTGCGGGCGATGCGGGCCGAGAACGGCGTCGGCAGCGCCAGCGCCTCGTCGAAGGAGTTGGTGTGCAGCGACTGGGTGCCGCCCAGCACCGCCGCCATCGCCTCGATCGCGGTGCGCACGACGTTGTTGTAGGGGTCCTGCTCGGTGAGGCTGACGCCCGAGGTCTGGCAATGGGTGCGCAGCGCCAGCGAGGTCGGGTTCTTCGGCGCGAACGGCTGGATCAGCTCGGCCCAGAGCAGGCGCGCCGCCCGGAGCTTGGCGATCTCCATGAAGAAGTTCATGCCGATGCCGAAGAAGAAGGAGAGGCGCGGCGCGAAGGCGTCGATGTCGAGGCCCTTGGAGAGGGCGGCGCGGGCATATTCCAGCCCGTCGGCGAGGGTGAAGGCGAGTTCCTGGACCGCCGTCGCCCCCGCCTCCTGCATGTGGTAGCCGGAGATCGAAATCGAGTTGAACTTCGGCATGAAATGGGCCGTGTGCTCGATGATGTCGGCCACGATCCGCATGCTCGGGCCCGGCGGGTAGATGTAGGTGTTGCGGACCATGAACTCCTTGAGGATGTCGTTCTGGATCGTCCCCGAGAGCTGGTCCTGGCGCACCCCCTGCTCCTCCGCCGCGACGACGTACATGGCGAGCACCGGCAGGACGGCCCCGTTCATGGTCATCGACACGCTCATGCGGTCGAGCGGGATCTGGTCGAAGAGGATGCGCATGTCCTCGACGCTGTCGATCGCCACGCCGGCCTTGCCGACATCGCCCTCGACCCGCGGATGGTCGCTGTCGTAGCCGCGATGGGTGGCGAGGTCGAAGGCGACCGAGAGGCCCATCTGCCCGTTCTTGAGGGCCGCCCGGTAGAAGGCGTTCGACTCCTCCGCCGTCGAGAAGCCGGCATATTGCCGGATGGTCCAGGGGCGGCCGGCATACATGGTCGCGCGCGGGCCACGGACATAGGGCGGAAAGCCCGGCAACGACCCCAGGTGCGCCACCCCCTCGAGGTCCTCCGCGGTGTAGAGCGGCTTCACCGGGATGCCCTCCGGCGTCGTCCGCACGAGATCCTCGAGCGGGCGCTCGCGCAGCTCCTTGCGGGCCAGCTTGTCCCAGTCGGCAACGGTCTTGGGCGGAAAATCGGTCATGGCTCGGGCGTTGGTGAGGATATGTGCCGATCAATATCGCCCTGCGCGGCGGGATGGTCAAACCGCTGGGGGCCCGATCATGATGTCGGCGATCTTGGGAGTGCCCATCAATGGCTCACACGCCGGAAGTCGACAGGGCATCCAGGCGAGAGACAGTCGACCCGCACGCGGTGAAGTTGTCTTGGGCGGGGCTGCCGGATGTCGGCTCGCCGGAGTTTCGGGCTGAGGCGCGCCGACAATCCCGCCTGATCGCCGCAAGCAGCCAGGAGGCCGACGATCTGGCATTCGTCAGCTCTCTGTGCTGCACCGCCGACCACGACACGGAAGACTGAATCCAAGTCGGACGCACCATGACTGGTGGCGCTGGCCGGCTACAGTGCGTCCCTCGACTTCGCTCGGGATGAGCAGAATTCTTTAATTAGAACAAGGACATTCCTCATCCCGAGCGAAGTCGAGGGACGCGACGGCACCGGCCGCCCGAAGCGCTGTCGGAACGGAACGCGCTCAGCCGCGGCGGGCGGCCTCGATGGCGGCGACGTCGATCTTGCGCATGGTCAGCATCGCCTCGAAGGCGCGCTTGGCTTCGGCGCCACCGGCCTTCATGGCCTCGGTCAGCGCGCGCGGCGTGATCTGCCAGGAGATCCCCCAGCGGTCCTTGCACCAGCCGCAGGCGCTCTCCTGCCCGCCATTGTCGACGATGGCGTTCCAGTAGCGGTCCGTCTCCGCCTGGTCGTCGGTGGCGATCTGGAACGAGAAGCTCTCGTTGTGCTGGAACGCGGGGCCGCCGTTGAGGCCGAGGCAGGGGATCCCCGCGACGGTGAACTCGACCGTCAGGACGTCGCCCGCCTTGCCGGACGGATAGTCGGCCGGCGCGCGATGGACCGCGCCGACGGCGCTGTCGGGAAAGGTCTCCGCGTAGAAGCGGGCGGCCGTCTCGGCGTCCTTGTCGAACCACAGGCAGATCGTGTTCTTGGCCATCTTCCGGTCCTTTCCATGCGGTGCAGGGCGTGTCCCCTTGCCCAGATGGGAGGCCGCTCGGAATTCGCCACCACGAGAATGCGCCAAGACCGCCTCGGCCGCCCTACCGAGCCTGCCACCAGCTGTCGAAGTCGACGCCGGTCGCGGGCGAGCGGGCGGGGCGGCCGAGGCGGGTCCACCAGGCGACGCGGTCGACCGGCTCGTACCACAGCGGGACGACGTGGCGGCCGGCGCGCAGCAGGCGGTCCAGCGTGCGGGCGGCCGTCGCCAGCTCCTCGCGCGTGCGGCTTTCGACCAGGGCGGCGATGGCGGCGTCGACCGCCGGCTCGGCGACGCCGGGATAGTTGCGGCTGCCGGGCTGGCCGGCCGCCTCCTGCCCCCAGTAGAAGGACTGCTCGTTGCCGGGCGACAGCGAGTTGGCCCAGAGGTTGAGGATCACGTCGAAGTCGAAGCTCTCCAGACGCCCCTGGTACTGGGCGCTGTCGACGGTGCGCACCGACGCCTCGATGCCGAGGCGTTTCAGCGTCCGCGCCCAGTGCAGCGCGAAGCGCTCCTGCTCGGGCTGGACCAGCAGGATCTCGAAGGCGAGCGGCCGGCCCGTCGCCGTCTCGGTCATGCGGCCGTCGCGGATGCGCCAGCCGGCCGCCGCCAGCCGGTCGAAGACGGCGCGCAGCTGCGCCCGGTCCTGGCCGGTGCCGTCGCCCGACAGCGGCACGGGTGGCGCCTCCAGGATGTCGGGCGACAGGCGGTCGAGAAAGGGGGCGAGCAACGCCCGCTCGGCCGGCGACGCCGGGCCCGTCGCGGCCAGCGGCGAATTGTCGAAATAGCCCGTCGTGCGGCGATAGGCGCCGTGGAAGAGGACGCGGTTCGCCCATTCGAAGTCGAAGGAATCGACCAGCGCCGCGCGCACGCCGCGGTCGGCCAGCACCGGCCGGCGGGCGTTAAGGACGAAGCCGAACATGCCGGACGGGCGGCCATGCGCGATCTCGGCGCGCATGACGCGGCCGTCCGCCATCGCCGGGAAGTCGTACCCCGCGGCCCAGCGCGCCGGGCTCGTCTCGACGCGGGCGTCGAGCAGGCCCGCCTTGAAGGCCTCGAAGGCGACGTTGGCGTCGCGGAAATAGTCGTAGCGGATCTCGTCGAAATTGAACCGCCCGCGGTTGACCGGCCGGTCGCGCCCCCACCAGTCGGGATCGCGGCGGTAGGTGACATGGCGCCCCGGCTCGGCCTCGGCGACGCGGTAGGGGCCGGAGCCAACCGGCGGCTCCAGCGTGCCCTGCGCGAAGTCGCGCCCGCCATAGACCGAGCGCGGCAGCACCGGCATCAGCCCCAGGATGAGCGGCAGCTCGCGGTCGCCCGAGCCGTCGAACACCAGCTTGACCGTGCGCTCGCCGAGGCGCTCGGTCGCCGTCACCTTGGAATAGTAGAAGCGGTGGTTGGGCCGGCCCTGGCGGCGCAGCAGGTCGAGCGAGAAGAGGACGTCCTCGACCGTCACCGGCTCGCCCGTCTGGAAGCGGGCGTCCGGGTCGATCGTGAAGGCGACCCAGGAGCGGTCGGGCGGCGTCTCGACCCGCTCGGCGAGGAGGCCGTAGAGGGTGAAGGGCTCGTCCTCGTTGCGGGCCAGCAGGCTCTCGAAGACATAGCCGCGGATGCCGCGGGCCGGCACGCCCTTGATGACGAAGGGGTTGAGGCTGTCGTAGCTGCCGAAGGCGGCGACCGTCAGCCGCCCGCCCCGCGGCGCCGCCGGGTCGGCATAGGGCAGGTGCGCGAAGCCGGCGGCCAGCGCCGGCTCGCCATGCATGGCGATGGCATGGTCGGCCGCGGCCGTCGGCAGCGGCAGCAGGAACGGCAGCGCGAGCAGGAGGCGACGCATCGCCCGCCTGCTTAGCACCAGGGGCGCCGGCCCGTCCCCTACCGGAAGCCGATCAGTGCCGCCGTCGGGCGGATGCCCTCACGGACGCAGGCCGCCTCGACCAGGGCCGGGTCCGGGCGCTCGCCGACCGGGGCGCCGAACTCCTCGGCATGGACGCCGCCCGTCACCAGGAAGGAGTGAATGCCGATCGTGTTGGCGCCGGCGACATCGGTGCGCAGCGTGTCGCCGATGGCGCAGACGCGGTCGCGCGGCAGGCCTTCGAACATGTGCATGATGCGGTCATAGACGCCGCGGTGCGGCTTGCCGTGATAGCGCACCATGCCGCCCAGCTCCTCGTAGCGGCGGGCGAGCATGCCGGCGCAGATGACGATGCGCGGCCCGATCATGACGACGAGGTCGGGGTTGGCGCAGATCATCGGCAGGCCGCGCGCCGCGCCCTTGGCCAGCCGCTCCTCATGGTCTGCCAGCGTCTCGTCATGGCCCCAGGGGCCGGAATTCAGGATGAACTCCGCATCCTCCACCTGCTCGACGCGCTCGATGTCGACGCCCTCGAAGAGGTTGACGTCGCGCGCCGGCCCGATATGGAAGCAGCGCCGCCCCAGCCCCTGGTAGAAGGCGTCGGGCCGGTCGCGCAGATGGTGCCAGGTGTCCTCGCCCGAGGTCATGACGAAGTCGTACTTCCCCTTGGGCACGCCGAGCTCGACCATGCGCGATTCCGCATGCACCGCCCGCCGCGGCGCGTTCGACAGCAGCGCGATCTTCTTGCCGGCGTCGTGCAGCCGCGTCAGCGCCTCCGGCACGCCGGGATAGGCGCGCGTACCGTCATGCAGCACCCCCCAGAGATCGAGGATGAAGCCGTCATAGCGCTCGACGAGCGCGGAGATGTCGTCGTGGATGTGGATCATGGGAGCCTGGAGCGGGAGGCGGGAGGCACTGCCTTTTGCCACGGCGACGGCGGCGGAGCAACCGACGTGGCCCGACCCTCTCGACACGGGCGCGCGACCTGCCG
Source organism: Allostella sp. ATCC 35155 (assembly GCA_006738865.1). GTDB lineage: Bacteria > Pseudomonadota > Alphaproteobacteria > ATCC43930 > Allostellaceae > Allostella. Next base: position 702,877 of record AP019701.1, on the reverse strand, counting down.
ATCTATCGTGTAGTATAGTGCGTCGTCGAGTACGCAGTGTCTTTGGGAAACAGTCATGGCCAAGAAGGGACTTCATGTCGTTCCCAGCCCACGCGGTGGGTGGGCGGTCCGCCATTCCGGAGCGAGCAGAGCCACTCGGACCTTCGAGACGCAGGACGCTGCAATCGTTTTCGCCCGAGGCGAAGCCAAGAAGTCCAGCGGCGAACTCTATGTGCATCGTTCTGACGGGACAGTACGCGATCGAGCCAGCTATGGAGTCGAGGCGCAGCCTTCAGCGGCCAAACGGTGATGCGACGTGCCGTTCGACACGTCCGTCTTCATCAATTGTCCGTTCGATGACGAATATCTTCCGCTCCTTCGCCCGATACTGTTCTGCGTCAGCGACCTGGGCTTCGAGCCGCGCATCGCCCTGGAGCGGCTGAACTCGGCCGAGCCGAGGGTCGACAAGATCCTGGAGCTGATTGCGGCGTCGAAGTACGCGATCCACGATCTGTCCCGTCTGAAGGCAGAAAGGAAGGGCCAGTTCTTCAGGCTCAACATGCCATTCGAGCTGGGGCTCGATGTCGGCTGCCGGATATTCGGTAACGGGCGCTTCGCCGAGAAGCGCTGCCTGATCCCGGAGGCGGAGCGCTATCGCTATCAGGCCGCCATCTCGGACCTGTCGAACTCGGATATCGCGGTCCATGCCAACAACCCTCTGACCGTGCTGACAGAGGTGCGTCACTGGCTGGCTGGAGAAGCGGGAATCCGCGCGCCGGGCCCCTCGACGCTATGGGGGCGATTTACCGACTTCATGGCGGACAACTACGATGCCCTGACGGCGCGAGGCTTCTCCCCGCGCGACATCGAGAACTTGCCGATACGGGAACTCCTCCCCTGCATCCGCGAGTGGATATCCGCGCATCCTCCCAGTTAGTCGGAAAGACCGCCGCCCCCGTCCGTCCGGCTGCTATCGAGGCGAAAGCACAACGATCCGCTCCTCCACCCCGTGCTCCGCGATCCCCGCCATGATCCTCGGCTTCGTGTCCCGGTCGAAGTTCCAGATGTAGCGGAGGAACTCCCAGTCGAGGCGCTCGGGGCAGCCGGGTGCGAGGTCGGGGCGCGAGCGGCCGCGGTAGCGCCAGACGCGCAGGAGGGCGCGGCGGATGCAGACCAGGCGCGGCACCTCGAACCAGATGACGAGTTCGGCCCTGGGCAGGCGCAGGTCGAAGCTGTTGGAGAAGTTGCCGTCGGTGATCCAGCGGTCGCCCGCCAGCGCCTCGGTGACGCGGGCGCGGAACGTGTCGCGGTCGGAGGCGACCCAGCCGGGTTGCCAGAAGAGCCGATCGAGATGGACGACCGGCAGGTCGAGTTCCGCCCCCAGGCGGCGGGCGAGCGTCGACTTGCCGCTGCCCGAGCGGCCGAGGATGACGATGCGCTGCGGCCGGCGCTTCAGCGCGTCGGCGAGGGCGGGGGGATGGGGGGCGGGGTCCATGGCCAGTGCACCTTCGCCCGGCCTCAGCGGTGATCGGCGCCGACGGCGTCGGCGACGCGGGCGAAGCCGTCGCGGGCGAGCAGCGCCGCCAGCTCGGCCTTGATGCGGCGGACCAGCCCCGGCCCCTCATAGACCAGCGCGGTATAGAGCTGCACCAGCGAGGCGCCGGCGCGGATCTTGGCGTAGGCGTCGGCGCCGCTGGCGATGCCGCCCGCGCCCAGGATCGGGATGCGGCCGTTCGTGCGGCGCCAGAGGTCGCCCAGGACCGCGGTCGAGAGCGTGAAGAGCGGCCGGCCGCTGAGGCCCCCCGCCTGCCCGCGCTCCGCCCCGGCAAGGCCGGGCGGGCGCGAGACGGTGGTGTTGCCGACGATGAGCCCGTCGACCCCGCTCTCCAGCGCGACATGGGCGATGTCGTCGCGATCCTCCTCCGACAGGTCCGGCGCGACCTTGAGGAGGAGCGGCGGCGCGCCCTGCGGCACGGCGCGGGCGCGAGCCGCCAGCACCGCCGTCGCCAGCGCCAGCAGCGGCCCCCGCCGCTGGAGGTCGCGCAGGCCCGGCGTGTTGGGCGAGGAGACGTTGACGACGAGATAGTCGGCGAGCGGCGCCACCCGCGCGATGCCGGCGACATAGTCGGCGACGGCGTCCGCCTGGTCCTTGTTCTTGCCGACATTGGCGCCGACGATGCCGGCCCGCGGCCGCGCCGCCAGGCGCGCGGCATAGGCGTCGAGGCCGCGATTGTTGAAGCCGAAGCGGTTGATGACCGCCCGGTCCTCGGGCAGGCGAAAGAGCCGCGGCCGGGCATTGCCGGCCTGCGGCAGCGGCGTCACCGTGCCTGCCTCGACGAAGCCGAAGCCGAAGCGCAGCATCGCGTCCGGCACCCGGGCATCCTTGTCGAAGCCGGCGGCCAGTCCGATGGGGTTGGGGAAGCGCCGCCCCCAGAGGTCGACGGCGAGCGCGGGCGGGTCCGCCTCGGCGCGCGGCGCCGGCGCCAGCCCGCTCTCGAGCAGCCGCAGGGTCAGGTCGTGCGCCGTCTCCGCCGGCAGGGCACGGATGAGCGGCAGGGCCGCGCGATAGAGGTCCATAGGGGGAGAGCGCTCGGCAGCCGGTTGATGACACGGTCGATCCGGCTGATACGCCTGTGCGTCCTTCGACTGCGCGTTGCGCTGCGCTCCACTGCGCGCTCAGGACGAGGATGGTTCCTTCCGGAACCACGGACGAACCTTGTCCTGAGCGCGAAGCGAAGCGGAGCGGTCGAAGGACGCAACTCCGGCTGCCGGATGCAATTCCACCCTGCTCATAGGCCGCAGCGATGCACCCCGCAAGCCTGCCCCCTACAGCCGCTCGATCTTCTGCGCCGCCTCGTCGAGGACGGCGGCGACCGCGAGCAGCGTCTCCCGCTCCACGGTCTCGCCCGCCAGGCGGTCGCGCAGGACCGTGTGCAGGTTGGCCATGGCCCGGCTGACGGGCCCGGTGTCGAGGCGGTCGCGGTCGCGGCCGAGCGCGTCGAGCCGGGCGAGCGCCGCCTCCGTCTCGGCGCGGTGGGCGTCGAGATGGGCGCGGCCGTCGTCGGTCAGCGAGAAGCTGCGGCGGGTGCCCTCGGTGCGCGCCTCCGCGATGTGGCCGAGCTCGTCGAGCAGGGTCAGCGTCGGATAGACGACGCCGGGGCTCGGCGCATAGGCGCCGCCGGTGCGGGCCTCGATCTCGCGGATCAGGTCGTAGCCGTGGCGCGATTCGCCCTCCAGCAGCTGCAGCAGGACGAGCCGCAGGTCGCCGGAATCGAGCGCGCGCCGGCCGCCGCCGTCCCGGCCGCCGCGGCCGCCGCGGCCGGGGCCGGGGCCATGCCCGTGACGGCCGCCGGGAAAGCCGTCGCCACGGCCGGGGCCGCGCATGGCGTGGCGATGGTCGGGGCCGCCATGACCGCGGCCCGTGGAATGATGATCGTTGGGGTGATGATCGAAACGCATGTACGAACTCCTTCTATGTACGCACTTAGATATATCTAAGCGCCATCGAATTTCAAGAGGCGCGTCGCACATGCGGCATTCGGCGATTGCCGGTATTGTGGCGGCCCGAACCTGTCCGCCACTGCCCCCGAGAGCCTGCCGAGCCATGAACGAACAGCCGCGCAACGAACCCGTCATCCGCGCCGAGGAGATCTTCGAGGGCATCCGGGACTGGGTGGCGATCGAGAGCCCGTCGGGCGACGCCGCCGCCGTCAACCGCATGGCCGATCATGTCCAGGCGGGGCTGGCCCGGCTCGGCGCCGTCATCGACCGCACGCCCGGCCGCGACGGCTTCGGCGACATCCTCAAGGCGCGCACGCAGTGGGGCGGCGACGGGCCCGGCATCCTGGTGCTGTCGCACATCGACACCGTCCACCCGATCGGGATGATCCGGACGCTGAAGTTCGAGCGGCAGGGCGACGTCGTGTTCGGTCCCGGCATCTACGACATGAAGGGCGGGGCCTATCTCGCCTACTACGCCTACCAGCACCTCGTCCGCGCCGGGCGCCAGACGCCCCTGCCCGTCACCTTCATGTTCGTGCCGGAGGAGGAGGTCGGCAGCCCGACCTCGCGCGAGATGATCGAGGCCGAGGCGCGGAAGAACAAGTACGTCCTGGTGACCGAGCCGGCGCGCGACGGCGGCAAGATCGTCACCTCGCGCAAGGGCGTCGGCCGCTTCGTCGTCACGGTCGAGGGCCGGCCGGCCCATGCCGGGGCGCGCCACGAGGACGGGCGCAGCGCGGTGCGCGCGCTGGCGAAGCTGATCCTCGAGATCGAGGGGATGACCGACTATGCCCGCGGCATCACCACCAATGTCGGCCTGATCACGGGCGGCACCGGGGTCAACGTCGTGCCGCAGTTCGCCTCCGCCGAGGTCGACCTGCGCGTGCCCGACGCGGCCACCGGCGAGGAGATGGTGGAGCGCATCCTGGCGCTCTCGACCGACGAGCCCGACGTGCAGGTGCGCGTCACCGGCGGCATGAACCGCCCGCCCTACGTCAAGGACGAGAAGATCGCCCGGCTCTTCGACCACGCGAAGATGCTGGCGGCCGAGATCGGCTTCGAGCTTGAGGACTGCCCGATCACCGGCGGCGGCAGCGACGGCAACTTCACGGCCGCCGTCGGCGTGCCGACCCTCGACGGCCTCGGCGTCGACGGCAAGGGCGCCCACACCGACTACGAGCAGGCCTACTACTCGTCCTTCGAGCCGCGGGCGAAGCTGATGCTGCGGCTCCTGGAGACGCTGACCTGACGGTCGGAGGCGCTGCCGCGGCTGCCGATGCGTCCCTCGACTTCGCTCGGGATGAGGGACGCCGGCATTCTCGGACCTTCCTCATCCCGAGCGAAGTCGAGGGACGCGATTCCGCCCGCATGCGCGTCCGGCTACCCGCGGGAGTAGCGGGCGCGGGCGCCGCGCTCGATGGCGGCGGCAGTCAGGCGGTCGACTTCGAGGCGGTGGCGGATCATCTCCAGCAGGCGCAGCTCCTCCTGGCTCGCCTTGACGTCGGCGGCGACGACGTCGCAGGCCAACGCATACGCGGTTTCGCGCAGCTTGGACGGCAGCGCCTCCCGGATCTGCTTCAGCGCGACGTCGAGCCCGTCCTCCTGCTGCAGCAAGTCGACGCAGGCCGAGGCGAGCTGCGGCAGGCGCCCCCGCTCGAACTCGGCAAAGATGGGCAGGTGGCCGACGATCTCGCCGATGGTCGAGACCTCCGGATCGGTCATGTCGCGGTCCGCCGCGGCGGCCAGCACCATCGTGTAGATCAGCGCGTCCTGGTGGTTGAGCATCGGGCGATCCGGTTCCTGAGCTTGGCGGGAGTGGGCGCGGATGTGGAAGAACGGCGCGCGCCTTGTCAAGCCGGCCGCCGCCGGGCGGGCGGGACCTGCGGCCGATGAACGCGGTCGTCGATGTCGTCCTGCCGGTCTTCGCCATCATGGCGTCGGGCTATGCCGCCGGCCGGCTCCGCGTCCTCGGCGCGGCCGCCAGCGAGGCGCTGAACGCCTTCGTCTACTGGTTCGCGCTGCCGGCGCTGCTGTTCCACGCGATGGCCCGGGTGCCCGTGGCCGACGTCTTCCACCTGCCGTTCCTGGCCGCCTTCGGCGGCGCCTTCATCGCCACATACCTCGCCGGCATGGCCGCTGGGCTGCTCTTCGCCCGGCCCAACCTCGCCTATCAGGGGCTGCAGGGGCTGGCCGCCAGCTTCGCCAACACGGGCTATATGGGCCTGCCGCTCTACGTCACCGCCTATGGCGCGGGCGGCATGCTGCCGGCGGTGGTGGCGACCGTGTTCAACGCCGCCGTCGCGGTCGCGCTGGCCCTGATCGTGACCGAGATCGGGCGGTCGGAACGCTCGGGCCGTCTCGTCGTGCGCGACACGCTGCGGGCGCTGCTGACCAATCCGCTGCTGCTGGCGCCGGCGGCCGGGCTCGCCTGGTCGGCGACGGGCCTCGGCCTGCCGAAGCCGGTCGCCACATATCTCGACCTGATGGGGGCGACGGCCGGCCCCGGCGCGCTCTTCGCGGTCGGCCTCTTCATGGTCGGCAAGCCGCTCGCCGGCAACCTGCCGGAACTCACCTGGGTCTGCCTGTGCAAGCTGGTGCTGCAGCCCCTGCTCGCGGCCTGGCTCGCCTACCGCGTCTTCGCCATGGAGGCGGAATGGGCGGCCGCCGCCGTCATCATGTCGGCGCTGCCGACGGGCGCGCTCGCCTTCGTCATCGCGCTCCGCTACGGCATCTATGTCGCAGGCACGTCGACGGCGATCCTGGCGACGACCGTCCTATCCTTCGTCACGCTCTCCATCACGCTGGCCCTGCTCGGCTGACGCCCGGGGCGGCAGCAGGAAGTCGCGCGTCGCCTGCACGGCGTCGGCGAGCCCGATCCGCTCGACGGTGACGCCGGGCGGAAAGGCGCCATGGAGGCGGGACGGGAAGGCGCGGTCGAGCAGGACGAAGACGCCGTGATCGTCCGCCCGCCGCACCAGCCGGCCGAAGGCCTGGCGCAGGCGGAAGCGGGTCAGCCGCTCGTCGTAGGCGGCGGCGCCGAAGGCCGCCCGGCGGGCCTTGTGCAGGATGTCGGGGCGCGGCCACGGCACCCGGTCGAAGACGATGAGGCGCAGCGAGCGGCCGGGCACGTCGACCCCGTCGCGCACCGCGTCGGTTCCGAGCAGGCAGCTCTCCTCCTCCGCCCGGAAGATGTCGACCAGCGTCGTCGTGTCGAGGCCGTCGACATGCTGGGCATAGAGCGGCAGGCCGGCGGCATCGAGCGCCGGCGCGATGCGGTGATGCACCTGGCGCAGCCGGCTGACGGCGGTGAAGAGGCCGAGCGCGCCGCCGCCGGACGCCAGGAAGAGCGCGCGATAGGCCGCCGCCACCTGGTCCGGGTCGTCCTTGCGCAGGTCGGTCACGACCAGCACCCGCGTCTGGGCGGCATAGTCGAAGGGTGACGGCAGGCTGGCGCGGAGGGCGGGCCGTGCCAGATGGCGGGCGCCCGTGCGCTCCTCGGCCGCGGACCAGTCGGCGTCGGGGTCGCCCGCGCCGTCGGTCAGGGTCGCCGAGGTGACGAGGACGCCGTGGGCCGGCTTCACCACCGCCTCGGCGAAGGGCACCGTCGGGTCGATCCAGTGGCGGTACATGCCGACATCGAGGTCGTGACCCTCGAACCGCTCGACCGCCAGCCAGTCGACGAATTCGGGCGGGGTCTCCCGCTTGAGGTCGCGCAGCATCGCCTGCCAGCCGGCGACCTCGCCCTCGGCGCGGCGGGCGAGGCCGCGGATCACCGCCTCGATGCGCATCCGCGTGGCGGTGTCGACCTCCTCGGCCTCGTCGTCGCGCAGCGCCTTCAGCCGCTCGACGAGGCTGCGCATCGGCCGCGCCAGCCGGCCCAGCGCCGCCTCCAGCGCCTCGGCCGCCTCGAGCAGCCCGTCGACCGGCGGCCAGACCGCCGCCTCCTTGCCGTAGTTCGACTGGTCGCGCTCGGGCGAGCGGGCATGGACCTGCTGGCGGACCAGGGTCAGGAACGCCTCGATCGGGCCGTCTGGACTGCCGCCGGCGAGGCGCGGCAGCCAGCCTTCACCCGGCAGCGCAGCGGCGGCGATGAGGATGTCCTCCAGCGCGCGCTCGGCGGCAGCGTCGCCCGCGACCAGATCCTCGACCCGCCGGCGCAGGCCGCGCGCCCGGCTGCGCCGGCCGGCCTCCGCCCCGCGCAGCCAGCGGCGCAGGTCGGCCGCCTCCTGGCCCGAGAGGTGGGCGGCAAAGGCGCCGTCGGCCGCCTCGAAGACGTGATGCCCCTCGTCGAAGACCATCCGCGTCGGCAGGGCCGTGTCGTCCATGCCGCCGAGGGCCGCCTGCACCATCACCAGGGCGTGGTTGGCGATGACGATCTCGGCCCGCCGGGCGCGCCGGATCGACCGCTCGATGAAGCATTTGTGGTAGTGCGGGCAGGCCGAATAGACGCACTCGCCGCGCCGGTCGGTCAGCCCCAGCGTGCGGCCGCGGCCGACGAGCTGCGCCAGCCAGGCCGGGAAGTCGCCGCCGACCATGTCGCCGTCGCGCGAGGCGGCCGCCCAGCGCGCCATCAGGCCGAGCGGGATCGCATCGGCAGGACGGCCGCGCGTCGCGTCGACCGCCTCGGCGAAGTTGAGCAGGCAGAGATAGTTCTCGCGCCCCTTGCGGACGACGACCCGCCGCGCCTTCAGGATCGGGTCGGCATGCAGGCGGTCGAGCTCGTCGTCGATCTGGCGCTGCAGGTTGCGGGTGTAGGTCGAGACCCAGACCGCGCCGCCGTTGCGCTCGGCCCAGAGGGTCGCCGGCGCGAGATAGCCGAGCGTCTTGCCGACACCGGTGCCGGCCTCGGCGAGGACGACGGCGGGCTCGCCCACGCGCTCGCGCGGGACGAAGGCGTGCGAGGCCGCCGCCGCATATTCCGCCTGCTGCGGCCGCCGCTCGGAGGTGGTGCCGAGCAGTTCGGCGAGCCGCGCCTCGGCCTCCTCGGGCAGGACCGGCAGGGAGCCCGAAGGCGGCTCGGGTGCGTGCTCGGACCATTCGCCGAGGCGCTCCCACACCTGGAGGGCGGCCGGGCTGGCATGGGTCGGCTCGGCCGTGTCGCCGAAGGCGGCGAGCACCGCGGGCGCCCAGATCCAGCCGCCGCGCCCCATCGAGCGGGCGACCGCGCGGGCATCCGCATCGCCCTCTTCGGCGAGTTCGGAGAGGAGGCGCCGGGCCAGTTCGGGCAGCAGCAGCGCCGCCTCCTCCCGCCCCTCCGGCGGCCGGAAGCCCAGCGCCTGCGCGAGGCCCCGCGGCGTCGGCACGCAAAAGGTCGCCGGACGGCAGAAGGCATAGAGCTCGAGCAGGTCGAGGCAGGGGAAGGATTCCAGGCCGAGGCGGCGAGCCGTGGCGCGGCCATGGACGACGAAGGGCGCGGCGGCCTCGACGCGGCGGCGCACGGCATCCAGGCCCAGCACCTCGGCCGTGGCGGCGCCGGCCGACACCCACGCCGCCTCGCGCAGGCCGACCACGAGGCTGGGCGCCACGGGCAGCGCGGCGTCGGGGGACTCGGTCATCGGTCCCTTATATAAGGTGAGAGGGCCGGCGGGAGCCGCCGTTGACGCTGTCCCGGCCAGCGCCTAGCTTCCGCCCTCCCTTTTTCACGACCCAGAGCAGGAGACCGACGGTGACCGATCCGGAGCAGCGCAGCCTCGCGCAGGCGGCGAAGGCGTGGCCTTTCGAGGAGGCACGACGGCTCCAGGAGCGCTTCGCCGGCAAAACGCCCGACAAGGGCTATGTCCTGTTCGAGACGGGCTACGGACCGTCGGGGCTGCCGCATATCGGCACCTTCGGCGAGGTCGTGCGCACGACGATGGTGCGCCGCGCCTTCGCGATGCTGAGCGACCTGCCGACGCGGCTCTTCGCCTTCTCCGACGACATGGACGGGCTGCGCAAGGTTCCGGACAACATCCCGAACCCGGAACTGGTGCGCCCGCATCTCGGCAAGCCGCTGACGGCGGTGCCCGACCCGTTCGGCACGCACGACAGCTTCGGCGCCCACAACAACGCCCGCCTGCGTGCCTTCCTCGACGCGTTCGGCTTCGACTACGAGTTCCAGAGCGCGACCGACTGCTATCGCTCCGGCCGCTTCGACGCGGCGCTGCGCACGGTGCTGGAGCGCTACGACGAGGTCATGGCGGTGATGCTGCCCAGCCTCGGCGCCGAGCGGCAGTCGACCTACAGCCCGTTCCTGCCGGTCAGCCCGGCGACCGGCCGGGTGCTGCAGGTGCCGCTCCTCCACCGCGACGCCGATGCCGGCACCATCGCCTTCCGCGACGAGGACGGGAAGACGGTCGAGCTGCCGGTGACCGGCGGCCACTGCAAGCTGCAATGGAAGTGCGACTGGGCGATGCGCTGGGTCGCGCTCGAGGTCGACTACGAGATGGCCGGCAAGGACCTCATCGACAGCGTGCGCCTGTCGAGCCGGATCGCGCAGATCCTGGGCGGCCGCCCGCCCGAGGGCTTCAATTACGAGCTCTTCCTCGACGAGGCCGGCGAGAAGATCTCCAAGTCCAAGGGCAACGGCCTGTCGGTCGAGGACTGGCTCGCCTATGCGCCGCCGGAATCGCTGTCGCTGTTCATGTACCAGCAGCCGCGCCGGGCCAAGCGCCTCTATTTCGACGTCATCCCGCGCGCGGTCGACGAGTATCTCGGCTTCGTCGAGAAGTTCCCGGCCGAGACGGCGGCCGCCCGCCTGGAGAACCCGGCCTGGCACATCCATGGCGGCGAGCCGCCGCCCGCCGAGGTGCCGCTCACCTTCGGGCTGCTGCTCAATCTCGTCGGCGTCGCCCATGCCGAGAGCAAGGATGTGCTGTGGGGCTTCATCAGCCGCTATGCCCCTGGCACGACGCCGGACAATGCGCCGATGCTCGACCGCATGGCCGGCTATGCCATCCGCTACTACCAGGACTTCGTGAAGCCGCGCCAGGTGCCGCGGGCACCGACCGCGGTCGAGCGGGCGGCGATGGAGGATCTGGCCGCCACCCTGGAGGCGATGCCGGCCGGCAGCGACGCCACCGCCCTGCAGAACGCGGTCTACGAGGTCGGCAAGCGGCACCCCTTCGCCAACCTGCGCGACTGGTTCAAGGCGCTCTACGAGGTGCTGTTCGGGCAGAGCGAGGGGCCGCGCATGGGCTCCTTCGTGGCGCTGTTCGGCGTGCCAGAGACGGTGGCGCTGGTCCGCTCGGCGCTCGCTCGCGACTGATTCGCGATTCGGAAGGATGCGTGCGGGCGACGGCGGACGCCGCCCGCGCGCCTTTCGCAGCGCACGCCGCCGCCCCGGAATCACCCGATTTTCCGCGCGTCGCGCGATCGTCAAGCCGCGTCATTGTCGCAGAGATGCCGAGACTGCCTGTTTGACAGGCGTCGAACCGCTCCGTAACAATCGTTAACAAAGGCGGGTGGGGGCCCGCCGGTCGAGTGGGTTCACCGGGTTTGGAGGGGGGCATGCGTAGAGCGGTGCCGCAGAAGGCCTTTTCGTCGTTCTTCGGCAAGGCCAGCGCGTTCGTACTGGCCGCTGCCATCGCCGCCGTCGTTCCTTCCGGTCCTCCACCCCTCGCCGCCCCCGCCAAGCCCTCCTCCACACCGCAGAAGAAGCCGGCACCGCCCGTCGCGGCGAAGGCCGCACCCCGTGCCGTTCCCGCCGCCAAGCCGGCCGCGCCGCGCACCCTGGCGGCAGTGCCGACCGCCAAGCCCCTGACCTTCCGCGGACAACCCGTCACGCTGCCGGCGGCGAAGGTTCCGAGCAAGCCGACGGCCCCGGCCCGGATCGTCCGCAAGGCGGCCGCGGCGCCCCCTGCCGCCAAGCCCGTCGCCACCCGCACCTCCGGCTTCCTCAGCCTGCCCGCGGCGGCCGCCCCGGCCGTCCACCGCACCCTGGCCACGGCGCCCGCCGCCACCCAGGATCGCCGGGTCGTGGCGCTGGTCGAGGAGGACGAGACGCTGATCGACGTGCTGGTGCGCGAGAAGGTCGACATCGACGACCTGATCGCCGCCATCGACGCCTTCGAGGATATCGAGGAGCGCCAGCGCCTCGTCCGCGGCGACCGCATCGAGCTGGTCCTGGACGGCGCCAATGCCGTCGGCGAACACAACCTGACCGCGCTGCGCGTCATCCGCAGCCAGGGCGGCGACGTCACGCTGGCGCGCGCCGCCAACGGCAGCTTCACCGCCTCGGAAGGGCGGGATGCACGGGCGGCGACGCTGGTGACGATGACCGGCACGGTCTCGGGCCAGTGGCACAGCGCCCTGACCCGGGCCGACGTGCCGGCCGACCTCGCGGTCGAGATCGAGCGCCTGCTGTCGCTCGACACCGACCTGCCCCAGCCCGCCCCGGCCGACGCCTCCTTCGAGATCCTGGCCGAGCGCCGCGACGGCAGCGGCGGCCCGACGCGCCACATCGTGCGCTATATCGGGGTCCGGGTCGCCGGATACGATCATCGCATCTACCGCTACATGCCGCAGGACGGTGCCGCCGGCTATTTCGACGAGCGCGGGCGCAGCGTCGCCCCGCTGTCGCTGGCGACCCCGGTTGCCGATGCCAGGCTGACCTCCGAATTCGGCTGGCGGCGGCATCCGACCCTGAAGCGGCGCATGTTCCATCGCGGCGTCGATCTGGCGGCCCCGGTCGGCACCCCGATCGTCGCTTCGGCCGACGGCACCGTCGAGTGGGCCGGCTGGCGCGGCGCCTATGGCCGCTATGTCCGCCTCGCCCATGGGGCCGGGCTCTCGACCGGATACGGGCACCTCAGCGACTATGCGCCGGGTGTCACCGAAGGCGCCACGGTCCGCCAGGGCGAGGTCATCGGCTATGTCGGCTCCTCCGGCCGCTCGACCGGCCCGCACCTCGACTTCTCGGTCCTGGTCGACGGCCGGCCGGTCAACCCGATGCACGCGCTGATGCCGGCGCCGCGCGACCTGCGCGGCCCCGAACTCGTCGCCTTCCGCGAGCACGTCACCCAGATCGCCAGCTTGGCGCAGCTGTCCCCGTAGCCGGTCGCCACCCGTAGTCGGTAGCGGTCGGCGGATCGCCGATTCTCGGCGACGAGCGCCGTTGCGTGGAATAGCCGGTGGCCCCGCGCGTTGTCCGCCGATAGGGTGTCGCAGGCACCTTCCACTCAACCATCCGGCGCGCGACGGCAATCTCGATGACCATCCTGGAACCCGGCAAAATGCCCGGAGACGCCGTCGCGCCGCGCGACACCCCCCTGGAAGGCTGGCGACAGGCGACACGGACCGGCGACCTCGCCGGCCGTCTGGCATTCGCGGGCGCCATAGCCCTGGGGCTGACCGTACCGATGGTGTGGGTCATCGCCCAGTTTTCCGCATCGATCGACCATGACACCGGCGCCATCCTCTATTTTTCCGACCGCTGGTGGGCCGGCGACCGCCTCTATGTCGACCTGATCGACGTCAACCCGCCGCTGGTCTTCATCCTCGGCCTGGTCCCGGTCCTGATCCGCCAATGGACGGGGCTGACGGAACCCGCCGCCCTGATCGCCTGCGTGCTCGCCGCGGGGATGCTTTCGACCGCCGTCGCCTGGCGTCTGCTCGTCTGGCGGGCGCAGCAGATCGGCCAGGGCCGCACCGGCACCCTCACGGCAACGCTGGTGCCGCTGGCGATGCTCTTCGCCCTGCTGACGCCGGGCGAGCTTGGCCAGCGCGAGCATCTGATGGTCGTGCTGACGCTGCCCTACCTCGTGCTCACCGCGCTCCGGCTCGAGGAGCGACCGGTGGCGATGCCGGTCGCCGTGGCGATTGCGATGCTGGCTGCTGCCGGCTTCGCCCTGAAACCGTTCTTCCTCCTCGTTCCGGCGCTGATCGAAGGCTTCGTGCTGCTGACCCGGCGGGGCCGCGCGTTCCGCGACCCGGTGCCGTGGGCGATGGCCGCGTTCTGGGTCGGCTATGCCGGCCTGACCCTGGCGGCATTCCCGGAATATGGCAGCACCATCGTCCCTTGGACGTTCGAGTACTACTCGCGGCTCGGCGACTCGAGCCCGATGGTGGCGTTCGGCCGCGGTTTCCTGCCGACCGAGATCGGGATCCTGGTGCTGGGCGGCGTGACCCTGCTGATGGTGCGCTCGCGCCTCTGCCAGGTCCTGGCGCTCTTCGCCGTCGGCGCCGCCATCACCACCATCGTCCAGGGCAAGGGCTGGTCGCACCAGTGGCTCCATGCCGATCTCGGCTTCGTGCTGCTGGGCGCGGCCGTGCTGGCGGCCGCCGCCGAACAGTACGGTCCCACGGACGCGATGCGGCGCCGGCGCCTCGGCGCCACCCTCGTCGTCAGCATGCTCGCCTTCTCCTACGTCGCCGCCAACAACGACGCGCCGCCCTGGTTCCGGGCCGACCGGATGGGGCCGGACGGCCATCTCGGCCGCCAGATCGCCCTGGTGGAGGAAGAACCGAACCGCACCTCCTTCCTGGCGCTGTCGCCCGGGATCTATCCCTTCTTCCCGATGCTGAACTACACCGGTGCCCGCATGGCCATGCCCTATATGAGCATGTGGGTGCTGCAGGGCGTCTACAAGTTCTGCCCCGAGAGCGGCCCCCAGGTCTTCAATCCGCCCGCTGCGATGCCGGCCGCCGAACGCCACGTCTTCGAGAGCGTCTCCGACGGGCTGGTCCGGCACAAGCCGCCGATCGTCGTCGTCGACCGCATCCCCGGGATGCCGACCTGCGACGGCAAGGTCTTCGACTACCTCGCCTATTTCATGCAGAATTCGAAGTTCGCGGCCGAGTTCGTCAATTACGACATGTACAAGGTGTTCGACCGCTACGTCGTCTACCGCCGTCGCTGACGGCCCTTCCGCCACCCGCCCCCGAGGTACCGTGCTGCGTCTGGCCGCTCTCGTCGTCGGGGCGCTGCTCGCGCTCGGCGCCAACTGGCTCTTCTGGAGCCTGCCGAACCGCCCCTACGATCTGGAGGCGCGCCCGCTCGGCATCATCCGCAGCGTCTCCTTCGCGCCCTTCCGCGACGGCCAGAGCCCGCTGACCAAGCAATATCCCAGCGCGGCCGAGATCGAAGAGGATCTGACGCTGCTGAAGGGCCGCGTCGCGGGCGTGCGCACCTACACCAGCCGCGAGGGGCTGGAGGTCGTGCCGGAGATCGCCCGGCGGCTCGGCATCGAGGTCACCATGTCCGCCTGGATCGGCGGCGAGGCCGACGTCAACGACCGCGAGGTCGAGGCCCTGATCCGGCTGGCCAACGCCTATCCCGACGTCATCCGGCGCGTCATCGTCGGCAACGAGGTGCTGCTGCGCAAGGAGCAGAAGCCGGAGGCGCTGGCCGGCTATATCCGCCGGGTGCGGGCGGCGGTGCAGCAGCCGGTCAGCTATGCCGACGTCTGGGAGTTCTGGAAGCGCAACCCGAAGCTGGCCGAAGAGGTCGACTTCATCACCATCCACATCCTGCCCTACTGGGAGAATCACCCCTCCGCCGTCGAGGACCTGGAGCCGCACGTCATGGCCGCCTACGACGAGATCGCGGAGGCGTTCCCCGGAAAGCCGCTGCTGATCGGCGAGGCGGGCTGGCCCAGTGCCGGACGGCAGCGCGGGCCGGCGGTGCCGTCGCTCGTCAACAAGGCGCGCTTCATCAACGGCTTCCGGGCGCTCGCCGCCGAACGGGGTGTCGACTACAACCTGATCGAAGCGTTCGACCAGGGCTGGAAGCAGAAGCTCGAAGGCACCGTCGGCGCCAACTGGGGCCTGTTCTCGACCGATCGCGTCGCCAAGTGGGGCGCCGACGGCAAGGTGATCGAGAACCCGCACTGGCGGGCGCATTTCCTCGCGACGACGGCGATCGCCCTGGCGCTCCTCGCCTGGATCGCCTGGTCGGCGCCCGGACTGTCCGCCCACGGGGCCATCTGGGCGGCCCTCGGCACCCAGGCGATCGCGACCGCCGGAACCGCGGCCGTGCTGGCGGAGTGGTCCGTCGCCTACTCCGCCTGGCGGCTGGGCTGGACGGCGATCGCTGGCCTCCTCACCCTGCTGACGGCGGCGGCCCTGGCCATGGCTTTCCGCAGCCTCGGCCGGCCCGAGACGGCCGGCCCGCCCTGGGCGCGCCGCGCCGCCCGCCTCTATGCCTTCTGGGCGGTGCTCGCGGTCGCGCACAGCTTCGCCATCGCCTTCGACGGGCGCTACCGCGACTTTCCCAACGCGCTCTTCGCCCTGCCGCTCGCCGGTGCCGCCCTCTTCCTCGCGGCCCGCTGGGCGCTCGGCTGGCGGCCGCGGCTGGCGATCGACGGGCTGTTCGCGCCGGACAGCGGTACCGTCCTGGGCGGCGACGGCCGCGCCATCCTCTTCGGCGCCGCGCTGGCGACCGCGATCGCGGTCGCCATCGGCGAGACGCTGGCCAATCGCGAAGCCCTGGTCTGGGCCGGCATGAGTGTGGCGCTCGCCCTGCCGTTCGCGTTCGGCATGCGCCTCGGCGCACGGCCGGTACGCGGGGGCTGACCCCAGGAAGACGAAAGCCCGGCCGGAGCCGGGCTTTCGCGTGTCTGCGCGGGGAGTGTCCCCAGCGGGCGGGTCAGATGCCGCCGCCCTCGCCGACCTTGGCCGCGATGTCGCGGATCACGCTCTTGTCCGACTTGCCGAACACCGCGATCGTCCGGCCCTCGCGCCGCCAGTAGGCGACATTGACGTCCTTGCGCTGGTCCAGCGTCAGCTGGGCGTCGCGCTTGGTCGTCGTCCCGACATAGATCGCGATAGGCCGCTTGTCGGCGGGGTTGTCGTAGATGATCTGTCCGGCCGGACGGCCCTCGGAAATGACGATCCGCCCACCGCGCAGGCTGTAGCCGAAGGTCGAGAGGTCGGGCACCTTCGTCTCCCGCGACAGGCGGCTGGACAGCCAGCTCTGCAGGCCGTCGCGCTCCGCCGTCCGCAGGTCGGCGAAATCCATGTTCGGCGGCTCGGCGCCGGTGACGGAATAGAGGTCGTAGTAGCCGGCGAGATTGTCGACCAGCCCGGGGGTCGCCGTCTCGAGTGCAGCCATCTCGGTCGCCGGCGGCAGCACCGGCGGGCGCGCCGCCCAATAGCCGGCACCGGCCCCGATCACCAGCGTCGCCACCGATGCGGCGATGGGCACGGCGATCCAGCGCGGGATCGCGCTGCGCCGGCGGAACGGCACGACCGTTCCGGTCGGCGCCTCGGACACCGCCTCCGGCGTCCCGCGCGCGGCCAGCAGCAGCCGCTCGGGCACCGGTTCGTCGATCACGCGGGCGAACGCCGCCTGGACCATCATCGCCGATTGGCGGAACGCCTCGACCCGCGCGGCCAACCCGGCGTCGGCCGCAACGGCGGCGGCCACGTCCCGGGCGCTCGCTTCGTCCAGCTCGCCGTCGACGAACGCGACCAGCGTCTCGTCGTCAAACCGTCGCATTGCTACCTCCATGCCCCCCGGCACCCATGCCAGTCATGCTCTGTACGGCAGCGCGAGCCCGGGCCAGCCGGCTCATCACGGTCCCGATCGGGACACCGAGAGTTTCGGCTGCTTCCTTGTAGCTCAACCCTTCCACCGTCACCAACATCAACACCGCCCGCTGCTCGTCCGGCAGGCGGTTGACCGCCTTCTGGACCGTCTCGAGCGACATCCGCGCTTCGGCCCGGCGTACCGATTCGTCCGTCGGTTGCGCCTCCGGGTCGATTGCGTCCCCTTCGCCCCGCACCGCACGCGCACGCATCTGATCGATCCAGATAGTCTGGACGATGCGGAACATCCAGCTGTCGAACCGGGTGCCCGGTTGCCACTGATGCCCGCGCGCCAGAGCCCGCTCGCATGCGGCCTGCACCAGATCGTCCGAATCGGCCGAACTCCGGGCCAACCCGCGCGCAAACCGGCGCAGCCGCGGCAGCAGTGCGATAATCTGGTCACCGATCGGAACGGTCACGCCAGGGTCGCCACGCTGCTGTTCCCGGAACGGGTCGACCGCTCGGATATTCCCGGGCGCATCCTGCAGACGATGGGGCTGTGGCAAAAATGCTTCAGTGGGCGATGCACGTCGGGAATCGGATCCTGTCCGGGGCACGGCCCGGCGGGGGCCGATCGTGACGCCCGGCCATACCCCTCGTCAAGGCGCGCGCCGCACGGCCACTTGCCGCGCGACCGGCAGGTCGATAGCGTCCCGTCCCGGCGGGGGCCATCGGATCGGGACGCGGAACCAATGCGACATCTGTTCATCGCCCTTTGCCTCTCTCTCGCCGCCGGCGCCTGCACCAGCCTCGACAACGGGCTGGATGCCACGCTCCATGCCCCGGACTGCCGCAGCGCCACGCCCGGCAACAGTATCGCCGGATTCCGCTGCACCGGCGACTATCGCGCCAGTTGAGACCGCGATGAGGCATCCGGCCGCTGCCGCCACGGCGCGGCCGGACTTCACAAAGCCGGGACGAGTCGTCATTCTGCGCCTCCCCGCGGCCCTGAGAGCGCACGTCCAATGAAGCTCGCCGTCACGAAAGAGCGTCGTCCGGGAGAGGCCCGTGTCGCCGCATCGCCGGATTCGGTGAAGCGGCTCGTCGCCCTCGGTTTCACCGTCGCGATCGAATCCGGGGCCGGAGAACGGGCGGCGATGCCGGACGCAGCCTATGCGGCGGCGGGCGCGCTGATCGTGAGCGATCCGGCTGCCCTGCTGTTCGACGCCGACGTCGTCCTCAAGGTGCAGCGGCCGACCACGGCCGAATCCGGTCTGGACGAAGTCGCCGCGATGAAGTCGGGGGCGGTCCTGATCGGCATGCTGGCCCCCTATGCCGAGCCCGAACTCTGCCGCGCCTATGCCGATCGCGGCATATCGGCCTTCGCGCTGGAATTCGTGCCGCGCATCACCCGCGCACAGACCATGGACGTGCTGTCCTCGCAGGCGAACCTGGCCGGCTATCGCGCCGTGCTGGAGGCCGCGCAAGCCTATGGCCGCGCCTTTCCGATGATGATGACCGCCGCCGGCACGGTGCCGGCGGCCCGCGTCTTCGTGATGGGGGCCGGCGTCGCCGGGCTGCAGGCCATCGCGACCGCCCGCCGCCTCGGCGCCGTCGTCACCGCGACCGACGTGCGGCCGGCCGCCAAGGAGCAGGTCGAGAGCCTGGGCGCCAAGTTCGTCGCCGTCGAGGACGACGAGTTCCGCCAGGCCGAGACGGCCGGCGGCTACGCCAAGGAGATGTCGGCCGCCTATCGCGAGAAGCAGGCGGCGCTGGTCGCGCAGCACATCGCCAAGCAGGACATCGTCATCACCACCGCGCTCATCCCCGGAAGGCCTGCGCCGAAGCTCGTCTCGGCCGAGATGGTCGCCTCCATGCGTCCGGGCTCGGTGATCGTCGATCTCGCGGTCGAGCAGGGCGGCAACTGCGCCGGCAGCCGCCCGGACGAGATCGCCGTGAGCGACAACGGCGTGCGCATCGTCGGCTGGGCCAACATGCCGAGCCGGATCGCGGTCGACGCCAGCCTGCTCTATGCCCGCAACCTCGTCGCCTTCCTGACGCCGCTCGTCGACACCGAGGCCAAGGCGCTGAAGATCGACACCGCCGACGAGATCGTGAAGTCTTCGCTGCTGACGAAGGACGGTGCCGTCGTGCACCCGGCCTTCGCCGGCCAATCCAGTTGACGCCGGGAGTCGGCTGACGCCAGGGGGGACGATCGGCATGGACGCCAATCAGGTTTCGAACCGCGCCGGGCAGCTCGCCTCGGACGCGGAGATGCTGGCGAGCAACCTGCGGGGGCTCGCCGTCGACGCCGGCCAGATGGCGCAGCGGACGGCCGAGGCCGCGCAGCTGAGCCCGACCATCGCCGCGCTGGCCGTCTTCGTGCTCGCCTGCTTCGTCGGCTACTATGTCGTCTGGCGGGTGACGCCGGCGCTGCACTCACCCCTGATGGCGGTCACGAACGCGGTCTCCAGCGTGATCATCGTCGGCGCCCTGATCGCGGCCGGCCCGGCCGGCCTCGGCTTCGCCAAGGTCATGGGTTTCCTCGCGGTCGTCCTGGCATCGGTCAACATCTTCGGCGGGTTCATCGTGACCCACCGGATGCTGCAGATGTTCAAGAAAAAGCCGCGCTGAGAGGGCCCGGAACCATGAGCGCCAACCTCTCCGCCATCTTCTATCTCGTCGCGTCGGTCTGTTTCATCATGGCCCTGCGCGGGCTGTCCTCGCCCGAGACCTCGCGGGCCGGCAACCTCTACGGCATCATCGGCATGACGGTGGCGGTGGCGACGACGCTCGCCTCGCCCGAGGTCGTCAGCTACTGGATGATCCTGGTCGGGATCCTGATCGGCGGCGCCATCGGCACGCTGATCGCGCTGCGCATCGAGATGACGGCGCTGCCGCAGCTGGTCGCCGCCTTCCACAGCCTCGTCGGCCTCGCGGCCGTGTTCGTCGCGGGCGCTGCCTTCTACGCGCCGGAATCCTACGGCATCGGCGTGCGCGGGGCGATCAAGACGGCCAGCCTGATCGAGATGAGCCTGGGGCTGGCGATCGGCGCCATCACCTTCACGGGCTCGGTCGTCGCCTTCGCCAAGCTGCAGGGGCTGGTCACGGGCAAGCCCCTGGTCTTCGCCGGCCAGCACCTGCTCAATGCCGGGCTCGGCGTCGCCATCGTGCTGCTCTGCGCGTGGCTGGTCGCGACGGAGGCGCCCGCCGCCTTCTGGCTGCTGTGCCTCGTCGCGCTCGCGCTCGGCTTCCTGCTGATCCTGCCGATCGGCGGCGCCGACATGCCGGTCGTGATCTCGATGCTGAACTCCTATTCCGGCTGGGCCGCGGCCGGCATCGGCTTCACGCTGCAGAACAACCTGCTGATCGTCACGGGCGCGCTGGTCGGCGCGTCCGGCGCCATCCTCAGCTACATCATGTGCAAGGGGATGAACCGGTCGATCTTCAACGTCATCCTCGGCGGGTTCGGCACCGACGGCGGCACCGCCGGGCCGGCCGGCGCCGCCGGCGACAAGGCGGTGAAGTCGGGCAGCGCGGAGGATGCGGCCTTCATCATGAAGAACGCGCGCTCGGTCATCGTCGTCCCCGGCTACGGCATGGCGGTGGCCCAGGCGCAGCACGCGCTGCGCGAGATGGCCGACCTCCTGAAGAAGGAGGGGGTCGAGGTGCGCTATGCCATCCATCCGGTGGCCGGACGCATGCCGGGCCACATGAACGTGCTGCTGGCCGAGGCGAACGTGTCCTACGACGACGTCGTCGAGCTGGAGGAGATCAACCGCGACTTCGCGGCGACGGACGTCGCCTTCGTCATCGGCGCCAACGACGTCACCAATCCGGCCGCCAAGACCGATCCCACGAGCCCGATCTACGGCATGCCCATCCTCGACGTCGAGCGGGCGCAGACGGTGCTGTTCGTCAAGCGGTCGATGAGTTCGGGCTATGCCGGCGTCGACAACGAACTCTTCTTCCGCGACAACACGATGATGCTGTTCGGCGACGCCAAGAAGATGTGCGAGGAGATCGTGAAGGCGCTCGGCGCCTGACCGGTCGCCGCTCAGGCCGGTTCGGCGATCTCCTGCTCGATCGGCACGCCCGGCAGTTCCTTGCTGGAGCGGATGGCGAGCGCCGATTTGACATGGCTGACGTTGGGAGCGGCGGTCAGCCGGGTGGTGAGGAACCGCTGATAGGCGTCCCAGTCATGCGCCACGACGCGCAGCAGGAAATCGTTCTCGCCGGCGAGCATGTGGCATTCCCGTACTTCGGGCCATTCCTGCACCAGCCGCTCGAAGGCGCGCAGATCGGTTTCGGCCTGGCTGGAAAGGCCGACCGAGGCGAAGACGGTGACGCCGAACCCCAGCAGTTGCGGATCGATGTCCGCATGGTAGCCGCGGATGAACCCGGCCTCCTCCAGCGCCCGTACCCGCCGCAGGCAGGGCGGCGCGGAGATGTCGGCACGCCGTGCCAGTTCGACATTGGTCATGCGGCCGTCGGCCTGAAGATCGCGGAGAATGCGCCGGTCGATCCGATCCAACTTGATCCTGCGCATTTTCCCGTCTGCTTCCCCCGATTGCCGAGCAACTATATTACCGTCCGGCCCGGCCCGGGCAAGAATCTGTCCCGCGGCCGATGACCGCGTCGCCCCTCGATTGCTGGCTGCTGCACGACGGCAAGGCGGGCAATCTCAGCCAGCTGCAGGGGCTGGCCGGCGCCCTCGGCGAGGGCCGGTCCTTTCGCGCGACGGTCGGGCTGCCATGGTCGCTGCTGCCCGGCCGGCTGTGGCGGCGGGGCCTCGGCCCGCGCCCGGCCGGCGACCTGCCGGCCGCCGGCGCCCGCTGGCCCGACGTCGCCGTCGGTGCCGGCTGGCGAACCGGCCGGGCCGCCCTGTGGGTCCGCGGCCGCTCCGGCGGCCGCAGCCTGGCCGTCCAGATCCAGGATTGCGGCCTCGACCCCGCCCTGTTCGACTTGGTCACCGTGCCGCAGCACGACCGCTTGCGCGGCCCCAACGTCGTCGTCACCGACGGCGCCATCCACCGGGTCACGGCGGCGGCCCTGGCGCACGCCTCTGCCGTCTGGGGGCCGCGCCTCGCCCACCTGCCGCGGCCGCGCGTCGCCGTGCTCATCGGCGGCAACAGCCGCGCCTACCGGATGACCGAGGACGCCGCCCGCGCCATCGCGCGCGGGGTGCTCGACCTCCAGGCGGCCGAGGGGGCGGCCCTCATGGTCACGGCATCGCGCCGCACCGGCCTCGCCGCGGGCGCCCTGCTGCGGCAGCTGCTGGCCGGGCCCGACATCGCCTTCTGGGACGGCGCGGGCGACAATCCCTATCTCGGCTATCTCGCGCTGGCCGATGCCGTGCTGGTGACAGCCGATTCCGTCTCGATGCCGTCCGAGGCTGCCGCGACCGGCAAGCCCGTCCATGTCCTGCCCCTGCCCGGTGGCTCGGAGAAGTTCGACCGCTTCCACGCCCATTTCGCCGCGCTCGGCATCTCCCGCCCCTTCACGGGCCGCCTCGCCGAATGGCGCTACCGGCCGCCCGACGATGCCGGGCGCGTCGCCGATGCCGTCCGGCGGCTGCTCGCCGGGCGCGGTCAGCGGTAGCCGCGGAAACCGCTGACGAGAAATGCGTGGTGGCGGCGGACCCTTTCGGGGGCCGCGGGGACCAGCATGCCGAGCGGTGTCGCGGCGGCGAAGCGCGCCAGGATGTCGGAGGGGTCCGCCCGGTTCGATACCAGGATGTAGCTGCGACCGTCATCGGCCCGCAGGTGCGTCGTCAGCTCGAAATGATCGTTGGCGACGCCGTCCGGGTTCCACTTCACGACGTCGAACGCGAACGGCCGCACATAGTAGACGAGCGAGGCGAGCGTCAGCCGGCTGTCGACGAGCAGGCCGGCCTCGGGATGCGCCCGGCGCAGCGCCGTGACCGCCTCGCCCAGGTCCGACCAGCCGCTGACGCGCCGCCAGGGATCATGGCGCGGCGGCAGCTCGTATCCTGCCTGACGCAGCAGGCCGGGCCCGGCCATGACGAGCGCGGCGAGCGCGAGATGGGCCGCCGCCGTCCAGGCGAGGAGCCGGCGCCAGCCATGCCCGACCGCCCAGCCGGCGGCCAGCACCGTCCCCCCGACATAGGCCGGCGCCGCCCAGTTGGCGTGCGCCCGCGACAGGAAGGCGATCGTGAGAGCGACGGCCAGCGTCGGCCAGACGAAGAAGGCGATGCGGCGGGCGGTACCGTCGCCGCCGCGCAAGGCCAGCCACAGGGCGGCCAGGAGCAGCGCCATCGGGACGGGGCCGAAGACGGCGAATTGGGCGGCCGCGAACTCCGCCAGTTCGCCCGGATTGAAGAGGCGGCCGCCGAGATTGGCATTGTCGCCGGTATGGCGGAAGGTCGCGAAACCGTTCGTGAGGTTCCAGAGGAGGTTGGGCGACAGGACGAGCAGCGCCGGTCCGACCAGCCAGGGCAGGCGCCGCCACAGCAGCGGCCGCAGCGCCGGGGTCGCCAGCAGGCAGAGCGCTGCCGAGACCAGGAAGTACGCCATGGCATACTTCGACAGGAGACCCAGGCCCGCCCACAGGCCGGCGGCGGCCCACCAGCCGATGCCCGGGCGGTCGAGCGCCCGGAGGAAGGCGTGGAGCGCCAGGGCCCAGAAGAGCAGCAACGGCGGATCGGTCGAGATGATCAGCGCCGACAGCGAAACCGCCGGCATGGTGCTCCACAGGATCGCCGCCCAGAACCCGGCGCCGTGCCCCCACCGCTCGCGGCCGATCGCGTAGAGCACGCAGGCGGTCCCGGCATGGCAGAGGACGCTCGGCAGCTTGATGGCCAGCGTGCCGTCGCCGAACAGCGCGGTGGAGGCCGCGATCAGCCAGGCGACGAGCGGCGGCTTGGAGTAGTAGCCGAACGCCGGCGCCTTGGCCCATATCCAGTACTGGGCCTCGTCGCCGTAGAGGTCGACCGGCCCGCCCGCGAGCCAGAGGAGGCGCAGGAGCGAGAGCGCGCCGACGAGGAGGAGCACTCGAGGCCAGCCGGGAGAATCACCACGGCCGGCCGAGTCGGGAGCTTCTTTCGTCATTCGGCGCAACTATCTTAATGTCAGATCTTATCAACCGGAGTCGGCGGGCAATGGCCCAGCGCCATCACAGCAAGGTTCTCATCATCGGCGGCGGGCCGGCGGGCTATACGGCCGCCATCTATGCCGCCCGCGCCAATCTCCAGCCGATCCTCGTCGAGGGCATGCAGCCGGGCGGCCAGCTGACGATCACGACCGACGTCGAGAACTACCCCGGATTCGCGGACGTGATCCAGGGTCCGTGGCTGATGGAGCAGATGCGCAAGCAGGCCGAGCATGTCGGCACACGGCTGATCGGCGATCTCATCGTCTCCTGCGATCTGAAGCAGCGTCCGTTCCGGGCGGTGGGCGACAGCGGCGACACCTACACCGCCGACAGCGTCATTATCGCGACGGGCGCACAGGCGCGCTGGCTCGGCCTGCCGAGCGAGGAGACCTATCGCGGGGCCGGCGTCTCGGCCTGTGCCACCTGCGACGGGTTCTTCTTCCGCGGGCGCAAGGTCGCCGTGATCGGCGGCGGCAATACGGCCGTCGAAGAGGCGCTCTACCTCACCAACCACGCGAGCGAGGTCGTCCTCGTCCACCGCCGCGACCGGCTGCGGGCCGAGAAGATCCTGCAGGACCGCCTCTTCCGGAACCCCAAGATCCGCGTCGTCTGGGATTCCGCCGTCGACGAGATCCTCGGCGGCGGCATGCCCCCGGGGGTGACCGGAGTGCGGCTCCGCAACGTCCATTCCGGGGCTACCAGCGAGATCGAACTGGACGGCGTCTTCGTCGCGATCGGCCACACGCCGGTGACGGAGCTGTTCCGCGGCCAGATCACCCTCGATGCGGAGGGATACATCCCCACTCGCCCCGATTCGACGGCGACGGACATCGAAGGGGTCTTCGCCGCGGGCGACGTGCGTGACAAGATATATCGTCAGGCGGTCACCGCCGCCGGTCTCGGCTGCATGGCCGCGCTCGAAGCCGAGCGTTGGCTGGCCGAGGCCGAGGACGCCGCACAGGGAAGCGGCGGAACTGCCGAAACGGGGAAGCAGGCCGCCGCCGACTGACGGGCGGCCGACGACTGGGGGGCGCGGCGCCGGCCGGGAAGGCCGGCGGCCGTGAACGAGCATGGCAATGGACTGGGACAAGTTGCGGGTCTTCCACGCCGTCGCCGAGGCGGGAAGCTTCACGCATGCCGGCGAAAAGCTGAATCTGAGCCAGTCGGCCGTCAGCCGCCAGATCAGCGCGCTCGAGGACAGCCTCGGGACGCCGCTGTTCCATCGGCATGCGCGGGGCCTGATCCTGACCGAGCAGGGCGAGCTGCTGTACCGGACCGCGCACGAGGTCTTCGCCAAGCTCTCCATGACGGAGGCGGCGCTGAGCGAGGCCAAGGACCGGCCCAAGGGGCCGCTCAAGGTCACCGCCCCGATCGCCTTCGGATCGATGTGGCTGACGCCGCGCATGAAGGAGTTCGTCGACCGCTACCCGGACATCCAAGTCAGCCTGCTTCTCGACGAGAGCGAGCTCGATCTGGGCATGCGCGAGGCCGACGTCGCCATCCGCATGTCGCCGCCGCGCCAGCCCGACCTCGTCCAGCGCCATCTCGTGACCGTGTCGCTGCATCTCTACGCCTCGCAGCAGTACCTGCAGGAGCACGGCGCGCCGCAGTCGACGGCCGACCTCGAGAAGCACCGGCTCGTCGTCTTCGGCGCCTACGGCCATGCCCCCACCCCGTCCGTCAACTGGCTGATGGACATCGGCGGCCATGCCGGGCGTCACCGCCCGAACCTCTTCACCGTCAACAGCGTCTACGGGATCCTGCGGGCGGTCCAGAGCGGCGTCGGCATCGGCGCCCTGCCGGACTACATGCTGGGCGAGGCCAAGGCGCTCGACCGAGTCCTGCCCGAACTCGCGGGGCCGCCGGTCGACGCCTACTTCGTCTATCCCGAGGAGCTGCGGCATTCGAAGCGGATTGCCGTCTTCCGCGATTATCTCGTCGCCAAGGTCGCGGAGACGCGATTTTAGGCAGTGCAGCATGATCGCCAGATCAATCCGGCGCTTCCGCATCTCTCTAAAAGCGGCCGCTATGTGCCCGGAGCCATGCGCTTTTCGCATATCCGCCAAGAGACAATCGCTGTGGTGCCAAATGGGCCGGTGCCTATTTAATGGTCCGCAGGCGCTGCAATGCAGCACCGAGGAATTCGACCGGCCGGCCACCAGGGAAGGCCTGCCGGTCCGGAATTTCGGGCTCCCCGCCCGAAATGGGGTCCTTCGGGATCCTACGTCTCCCAGACGTGAAGCCTCCCTGTTCAACTGGCCCCGGTGGCAACACCGGGGCCTTTTTTTGCCGACCCGGACCTGCCGCCAACGGCGACCGGCGCCATGATGCGCCGCATCGAACTCCCCGTCCGCGCCGGCTGGCAGCGCACGGCCGACCGGCTCGGCTTCGCGTACCACACCTATCCCGACGGCCCCTACTGGACCGACGACGCCTGCTACACCATCGAGCGGTCGACCGTGGAGACGGTGCTCCGACCGGCGATCGCGGAGCTCTGGCGCCTGTCGCTGGCCGTCGTCGAGCATGCCTGCGGCGACGATCGGGTGCTCGCCTCGCTCGGCATTCCGGAGCCGGCCTGGAATCTCGTTCGAGCAAGCTGGCGTCGCCGCGATCCCGCGATCTGCACCCGCTTCGATCTCGCCTGCGACGGCGGCGCACCGCCCAAGCTGCACGAGTGCAACGGCGACATGCCGGGGGCGCTGTTCGAGGCAGCGATGTTCCAGTGGCTGTGGCTCGAGGATCGGATTGCCGGAGCGACGGTCCCGGCCGACGCCGACCAGTTCAACCGCCTCCACCTCGCTCTCGTCGGCGCCTTCGCGCAACTGCCCGCGGCGACGCCCGTCCATTTCGCCGCCTCGCGGAGGAACCTGGAAGACCGCCTGTGGACGCGCTACCTCGCGGACTGCGCGGCACAGGCGGGCCTTCGGACCGCCCTCGTCGATATCGAGGCGATCGGCATCGACGGGACCGGGCGCCTGACCGATGCCGGGGACCGGCGCATCGAATGGCTGGTCAAGGCCTATCGCTGGGAGCTGCTGCTGCGCGAACCGTTCGGACCCTGGCTCCTGCGGCCGGATCAGGCGCGGCTCGTCGAGCCCGCCTGGAAGCTCGTTCTCTCCTCCAAGGGTCTGCTCGTCTGGCTCTGGCGGCTCTTTCCAGGGCACCCGAACCTCCTACCCTGCTGGTTCGCCGGCGAGGCCGGCGCCCCGGCCGAGCGCATGGTCGTGAAGCCGCTCTTCTCGAACAAGGGCCACAACATCCTGCTTCGCGACCCGGCCCTCCCCGGCGGCGAGACCCGCACGGGTGGCACCTACGGGCGCGAGGGTCTTGTGGTGCAGGCCCTCCACCGCCTGCCCGTGTTCCTGCGCCGCGACGGGCGAAGCCACGCGTCGGTCGGCGGGTGGATCGTCGGCGGCGAGCCGGCCGGCCTTGGCATCATGGAGGCCGACGGCCCGGTGATTCATGATGCAACGAGCCGCTTCGTGCCCCATATCGTCATGTCATGATCGAATTTCCGCGATGCTCGTCGAACCGCCGCTGACCGGCGAGCGGACCTATGTCCATGGGGTCGACATCCTGGAGGCGCTGCTCGCCGGCACCGGCGCCGAGTCCGACATCGTCCTTGTCCTGCGCACGGCGGGCGGCGCCGCGATCGAAACGCTCGACGCCGCACCGGCGGCGGGCGAGCCCGGCTGCGGCGAGTTCCGCTATCGCCGCGCCGGATGCGCGCACCGAGTCTGGCTGCGGCACCGCCCGGACCGGCCCATCACCGCGCGGCGCCCCTGGGACGACGCCGAACTCCTGCGCGGGGCCACGCTGGGGGACGGTCGTGCGAGCCAGCCGACCGGCGGCCCGGCAGGGCCGCTGCACCGGGCCGTTGCCATGGGACTGGCGCTGCTCGAACGAAGCCACCCCGACGACTACTGGTCGATCGCCGAGATCGCCTGCGCCCGCCGGCCCCCGCCCGACGGAGCGGTCGCGATCACGGCCGCACCGCGCCTCGGCTGGCGCTTCTGCCGCTTCGACGTCGCGCTCGACGGCGATCGGCTCGGCCATGTCCTGATGGCGCGCGGGCAGCCGCGGCGCAGTCCCGGTGATGGAACGACGCCACGACGGCCGCTAGAATCGGAAAACCCCTCCGGGAGCCGGACGCAGGAATGACTCTGACCGAGGAACAGGTGCGTGCCGCGATCGCCGGCGCCATCGACCGTCTGGACGCCGCCACCATCGGCGTCGAGACGGATTTCGGCGACGCCGGCATGGATTCGCTCGACCATGCCCAGGTGCTGATCCAGGTCGAGGAACTCTACGGGCTGCGCGTCGCGGACGAGGACATCGCGACCTGCAGTTCGATCGCCGCCATCATCGCCTACGCGCGCGAGGCGGACCCGCTCGCAGCGCCATGACCCCTGCCCCCCAGGACGCAGACCAGCCGCTCTGCCCGGCCGCGCTCGGTCCCCTCCGCTTCGCCTCCGAGGTGACCCGGCGCTGGCATCAGGGCGAGCACGACCTCGTGGAACGCGCGCTCGCGGCCGCCCAGGGCGGCATCGGCTGGCGCCTGATGCTCGACGGCGTCCGCTTCGTACGCGATCCGTCCGTTCTGCCGCCCGCCCACGGCGCCAAGGAGCGCAGCGTCCTGATCAACGCGATCGCGACGATGGGCGGGGTGGAGCTGCTCCGCGCCTTCGTCGCGGCGACCGCGGACCAGCCGGCGGTGCTGGAAGCGATCGAGGAACTGCACATCCTGGCGCGCCACGCCCCGGCGGCCGTTCCGGACGATGCGGCGACGGACCTGCTCGACGATCCGGCCGCCGACGTCCAGGTGACCCGTCGACCTGGGGCCCGCACCGCCCTTCTCGTCTTCACCGGCGGGGCCCAGCGGCTGAACGGACCGTTGCGCCTGATCCATGCCTGGCTGCGCCGCCTGGGCGCGACCGTCATCTACCTGCGCGACGTCCACGGCATGCATTTCCTCGGCGGCATCCGCTCGCTGGGGGACGGGTACGGCGCGACGCTGGCGGCGCTGCGCCGCCTCGTGGCCGACCTCGGCTGCGAGCGGATCGTGTGCATCGGCGGCTCCTCCGGCTCGTTCGGCGCGATGCGCTATGCCCTCGACCTCGGCGCGGCCCGCGTGCTCTGCTTGGCCGGCCCGACCATCCTCGACCGGAGCCTGCCGGAACTCCTGCGCCGCGAGCGCCTCAAGGGAACGGTCGTCGAACCGGTCGACCCGGAGCGACTCGATCTCGCGAGACTCTACCGGGAGGCCGCCGCGCGGCCCCGGCTCCGCCTCGTCTACGGCGAGGCCAACGCCCTCGACCGGCAGGAGGCCGAACGCATGGCCGGGATCGAGGGCGTCGAACTGGTGCCGATTGCGGGCCTGGAGCGGCACGGCGTCATCCCCTACCTCGTGCCCGACGGAAGCTTCGACCGCCACCTCGGCTGGCTGGTCGCCGAGCCGGGGCATTGACGCCGGCCGCGATCGACCCGACATTGGGCACCATGTTGATGACCGCACGTTCCGTCCGCCGCAGTGCCCATTCGGGAGCCCTGCTGACGGGCCATTCCGCCCCGGCCCCGGGCGCGTAGAGAACGCGCAGCCCCGGAACCGCCGGGGCTATTTTCGGATCGCGCCCTGCTATTGCGGCGCCATCCGCCGACCACCGACCGAACACCCATTGCCTCGCGCCCCGATGAACGGGCGCCGGAGACGATTGATGAATGCAGGCATCCAGCCCCTGCCGCCGATCACGGTGCGGCAGGACGATTTCGCCACCCTGTCCCGTCTCGCCGACGGTCTGGCCGACCAGATGCCGGACGTCGCCGACTACCTCGCCCGCGAACTCGACCGCGCCCGGGTGGTGCCCGATGCGGGCCTGCCGTCCGACGTCGTGCGCATGGGCTCGCGCGTGCACTACCGCGACGACGCCACCGGCCAGGAGCGCTGGATCACGCTGGTCTATCCGGGCGAGCGCGACATCGCGGCGGGCCGGATTTCGGTCATGACGCCGGTCGGCGCGGCCCTGATCGGCCTCGCCCGCGGCCAGTCGATCGCATGGGAGACGCGGCGCGGCGAATCCCGCGCGCTGAGCGTGCTGGAGGTCGAGGAGCCGGCCTAGGCCGGCGGCCAGGGGCGGCCAGGGGCGGCCAAGGGGGGTGGCCGGGGGATGGCGAGCGGCGGCGAATGCCGCTACCCTCCCCGTCACCCCTGCCTCCGCCCGACGCCCCCGAGGACGCCATGGACAGCCACGACCTTCCGCCGACCATCACCGACAGCGAGACCTTGCGGCAGCATTACGGGGCCATTTCCGGTCTCGCCGAGAAGAAGGTGCTGAATTTTCTCGACCCGCACGCGCGCAACTTCATCGCGCTGTCGCCCTTCCACGTCCTGGCGACCGCCGGCGGCGACGGCACCGCCGACGCTACCCCGCGCGGCGATGCGCCGGGGTTCGTCCAGGTCATCGACGACCGGCGCCTGCTGGTGCCGGACCGGATCGGCAACAACCGCATCGACAGCTTCCGCAACATCATGGCCCATCCCGGCATCGGGCTGCTGTTCTTCGTGCCCGGGGTCGACGAGACGCTGCGGGTCAACGGCCGCGCCAGCGTGACGACCGACCCCGCCATCCTCGAGGCGCACGCGGTGCAGGGCAAGGCGCCGCGCGCGGCGATGCTGGTCGAGGTCGACGAGGTCTTCTTCCATTGCGGCAAGGCGCTGAAGCGCAGCCGCCTGTGGAGCCCGGAGGTCCAGATCGAGCGCTCGACCTTCCCGACGCTGGGCCGGATCATCGCCGACCAGACCCGCGTCGGCACGGCCGAGGAGGCCGACAAGCGGCTGGAGGAGAGCTACCGCACCCGCCTCTACTGAGGCGGGGCGGCCTTAGGGAGGGGCGGCTCTCAGGCGAAGAGCCGCTCCTTCTCCATGCCCTTGTAGAGGTCGGCCACGAACTCCTCGTAGCCGTTGTAGAGCAGGGTCGGCACCCGCTCGTCGGTGCCCAGCATGCGCTCGGTCGCCTGGCTCCAGCGCGGGTGCGAGACCTTCGGGTTCACGTTGGCCCAGAAGCCGTACTCGGAAGATTGCAGCTTCTCCCAGTAGCCGACCGGACGCTTGTCGGTGAACTCGACCCGCACGATCGACTTCACCTGCTTGAAGCCATACTTCCAGGGCGTGATGAAGCGGATCGGCGCACCGTTCTGCTTCGGCATCGGCTTGCCGTAGATGCCGGTCGCCATGAAGGCGAGTTCGTTGGTCGCCTCGGCGATGGTCAGGCCGTCGGTATAGGGCCAGGGATACCAGCTCTGGCGTTGGCCGGGGGCGATCTTCGGGTCCATGAAGGTCTGGAAGACGACGTACTTGGCGGAGGACAGGGGCTTGGCGAAGTCGACCAGCGACTTCATCGGGAACCCGGTCCACGGCACCGCCATCGCCCATGCCTCGACGCAGCGGAAGCGATAGAGCCGCTCCTCGAATGGCATGCGCTTGGCCAGTTCGTCGAAATCGACCTTCATCGGCTTCTCGACCATGCCGGTGAACTCGATCGTCCAGGGCTCGGTCTTCAGCGCCTGGGCGGCGCCGGCGATACCCTTGTGCGAGCCGAACTCGTAGAAGTTGTTGTACGAGGTCGCGTCCCGCTCGGGCGTCAGCGGCCGGTCCAGGCGATAGCGCATGTTCTGGCGCGCGGGGTAGGGACCGGCGGCACCGCCGGCCTGGGCCATCGCCGCCCCCGCCGGCAGCGCGCTCGCCATCAGGCCGAAGCCGGCCGCCTGGAGCAGGCTGCGGCGATCGAGATAGACGGCTTCGGGCGTGGCGTCCTGCTCGCGCAGTTCCCAGCCGCGGCGGCGCTTGATCAGCATCCTCGGTCTCCTCGCAAACAGAACCCAGGCAGGCAGACTAGCCCCGCCGCAGCTTCACGGCCCAATCAACTGCACTTGATGAGCCTTCAGACGAACGTCACCGCGACCCGGCCGAGGCCGGCGAAGTCCGCCTCCGCGCTGGCGGCCGGGCCGACCGGCTGCGGCGGGATGGTGCTGCCCGTCGTCACGATCTCGCCGGCCTTGAGGCCGCCCGACGGCGCCGTCTCGTTGGCGAGCCAGGCCAGCGAGGCGAGCGGATTGCCGAGCACGTTGGCCCCCTTGCCCTCCACCGGGTCGCTGCCGGCGACCTGGAAGACGACCCTGCCGCCGACGAGGTCGAGGCCACGCCAGTCGCTCACCCCCTCGCCGAGCACGAACGCGCCGTGGACGCCGTTGTCGGCGATGAGGCTGAAGATGCCGACCGACAGCCAGTCGGCATAGGCGGTGTCGACGATCTCGATCGCCGGATGCACGGCCGCGACGGCATCGGCCACCGTCTCGGCGGTCCAGGGCGCGCCCGCCGGCCCGAGGTCGCGGCCGAGGCGGAAGGCGTATTCCGCCTCGAGCACGCGCATCGAGAAGCCGTTGCCCGGCAGGCGGGCCGGGCTGGCGTGCATGAGCGGATCGAGCAGGCGGCCATAGAAAGGCCGGTCGTAGCCCAGCAGCTTCTCCGCCGCCGGCCCGGTGCAGCCCACCTTCCAGCCGCGGGTCGCCGCGCCCTTCTGCTGGACGACCGCACGCTGCACCGCCAGTGCCGCGGCGAGGTCGGCCGGCCGTTCGTCCTGCGGCAATGCCGCCAGCCGGGCTCCCGCCCTCGCCTCCAGCAGGCGGGCCGCCGCCCGCGCCTCCGATCCGCTCATGCCGCTTCCCCTATTGCGCCGCCGCCGCCCGCCCCTCGACCACCTTGTCGGCGAGCCGGCCGGTCAGTTCCTGCAGATGGTCGAAGCGGGCGGTATAGCTGCCGACGCCGTGCGACAGCGAGCGCAATTCGACGATCAGATCGTGGATGTCGGTCGCCGGCATGTAGGCCGTCACCGCGTCCCAGCCGGGCCAGCCCTCGCGCGCGTCATACCCCAGCAGCTGGCCGCGCCGGCCGCTGACCAGCCGCTGCACCCGTGCGGTGTACGCGCTGGGGGCCACGACCTCGACTTCCATGATCGGCTCCAGCAACACCGGCTCGCATTGCGGCAGGCCCTCCACCATCGCCTGGCGGCCGGCCGTCTTGAAGGCCATGTCCGAACTGTCGACGGCGTGGAACTGTCCGCTCGTCAGCGTCACCGCCACATCGACGACGGTGAAGCCCAGCGGCCCCTGCTTCAGCGCCTCGCGCGCGCCCTCCTCGACCGAGGGGATGTACTGCCGCGGCACGACGCCGCCGACGATGGTCTCGGAGAAGGCGAAGCCCGAGCCGCGCGGCAGCGGCTTGATGTCGACATGGATGTCCGCGAACTGGCCATGGCCGCCCGACTGGCGCTTGAAGCGCGTATGGATCGAGATCGGCTTGCGGATCGTCTCCTTGAAGGCGACCTGCGGCGGCCGCGTCACCACCGGGATGTTGTAGCGGCCGCGCAGCCGGTCGGTCGCGATCTGGAGATGGATGTCGCCCTGCCCGCTCAGCACGAGCTCGTGGGTTTCCTCCCGGAACTCCGACGACAGGGCGGGGTCCTCCTCCGAAAGGCGGGCCAGGGCGGCCGTCAGCTTGACCTCGTCGGCGCGCTTCTCCGCATTCAGCGCCAGCGAATAGACGGGCCGCGGCGCCGGCAGCCAGGCGAGCATGTCCGCGCCGGCACCCGACGGCGTCAGCACCGCGCCGGTCTGGACGGGGTCCATGCGGGCAAGCCCGACGACCTCGCCCGTCTGGGCCGCCTGGACCTTCTGCTGCTGCGCGCCCACGAGGCGGACGATGCCGCCCACGCGCACGTCGGCCAGGGTCATGCCCTCGGTGATCGGGCCGCGCCACACGCGGACCAGGGACAGCTTGCCGGTATGGGCGGCATGCACGGTCTTGAAGACCTGGGCCAGCGGCTCGCCGGTGGTGGCGATGTTGCGGCGCTCGGCCGTCCGTTCGGGCTGCGGCACCTCGTGGCGCAGCGCCTTGAGCAGGCGGCGCACGCCGTGATCGCGCTCGGCCGCGCCGAGGAAGACGGGCACGATCAGATCGCGCTCGAGATCCTGGGTCAGCTGCGCATAGACCTCCTCGCGCGCCGGCATGGCGTCGGACAGCAGCTGCTCCAGCAGCCCGTCGTCGAAGTCCGACAGCCGCTCCAGCATCTTCTGGCGCTCGTCCGCCTCGCGCTCGCGCACGGTCTCGGGCATGGCGATCAGCTCGGACGGCTGGCCCGGCTTGTAGGCATAGGCGCGCTCGCTGACGAGGTCGATGTAGCCCGTCACCGGCGACTCGGCCTCGGCGCCGCGGATCGGCACCTGGCGCAGCACCAGCGGCCGCTGCGAAACCGCCTGCAACGCCTCCAGGAGTTCGCGCACCCGCTCGGTCGCCTGGTCCATCTTGTTGATGAACAGCATGTGCGGGATCTGGTGGTCGTCGAGGAACTTGAAGATCGGCCCCAGCATGACCGCCTTGTCGCTGTCGGGCTCGCAGACCACGACGACGGTGTCGGCGGCGAGCATGGCCGCGGTCGCCTCGCCCGCCAGCTCGACCGAGCCGGGGCAGTCGATGAAGGTCCAGGGGTCGTCGAGATAGCTGGTGTTGGCGACCGAGAGTTCGGTCGACATCTTGCGGGCCCGCGCCTCGGGCGCACTGTCGCCCACCGTCGTGCCGTCCTTGACGTTGCCGCGCCGGGCGGTCGCCCCGGTCGTGTGCAACAGGGCCTCAAACAGCGACGTCTTGCCGGAGAGGTACGGTCCTACCAGGGCCGCGCAGCGGGGCGCGGCCGCCTTCCTTTCACCCATCGTCAAAGCCTCCTTCAGGAGGTCTCAGAACCGTCGGGCGGGATGGCCCTGGCGGCTCCTCCCGGAAAAAGGATGGGCCGCGCCGTAACCGGGGTGCAACAGGAAAATGGCCGGCAATGGAACCGTCGCCGGCCGCGGGCGGCTGCCGGCCGGCGGAGAGGCTAGTGATGGCGGCGCGCAGCGGCGACGGTCGAGGCCTTCACGGGCGCCTGCGCTTGCGCCACCAGATAGCAATCCCGGTGAGCGCCAGCGCGACCGTGACCAGCCCCGCGGCGGCGACCGCGATGCGGCCCGGCAGGCCCGCGATCTTGCCGCCGTGCAGCAGCCGCGGCAGGTCGAGGACGCGGTCGGCGAAGGTGCCGGAGAAGGGCCGCCGCGAGCCGAGCAGCGCGCCGTTCGTCCCGTCGACGAAGACCGACGGGGCGGCGATGCCGCGGTCGGTTCCGGGCAGGAAGGAGACGACGTAGATCGCGGTCTCCGGGTCGAGGGAGATCGCCGTCGCCTCGCCCCAGCCGCGCGCGGCTGCCAGCGCCGCGGCCCGGGCGACCGCCGCCGCCATGTCGAGCCGCAGTTCGGGCGGCGCATCGGCCGCCTCGGCCTCGCGCAGCTCGATCGGCGTCGGGGTGATCGAGGACAGGGCGGCGAGCAGCGGCCGCACGGTGTCGTCCCCCACCCGGAGATAGAACCCGGTCAGTGCCATCATCAGCAGCAGGCCCCAGCACCAGAGGCCCCCGGCCCGGTGCAGGTCGACGGTCCGCCGGTGGCTCGATGCCTGCCGCTTCAGGATCCAGGCGCGCGACCAGCCGCGCCAGAAGGGTCGGCGCTGCGGCAGGGTGAGGAGGAGGCCGACGACGCAGTCGACCGCCCAGGCCGCCGCCAGCAGTCCCAGGAACCAGCCGGACAGCGCCTCCGGCAGGAACAGGCTGTAGTGGATCTCGTAGATCCACGGCACGAGGTGCCGGCGGTCGACGGCGAAGGCGCCCCACCGGCGACGTCCGAGGACGGTGCCGTCGCCGGGATCGACATAGACCTGGTTGTATGCGAGCGGCCCGTCGCCGGGCCGGCGCGGCTTGACGAAGAAGAGCGCGGCCCGCCCCGGCTCGTAGCGGAGCTGCGCGAAGGTCACCCGCCCGCGCGGGTCTGCCGCCTCGATCCGCTCCACGACCGCGAAGGGCGAGACCGCCGGCTCCGACCATTCCGCCCCGCGGAGATCGGGATTGAGCCAGGAATCGATCTCCGTCGTGAAGGCGATGAGTGCACCGGTCGCGCCGGCGACGATGAGGAAGAACGCCAGGGCGAGACCTGCCGTCCGGTGCAGGCGGGCGAGCAGCGCCCGCCCGCCCGCCGGCCGCACCGGGGTCACCACGCGTAGCGCAGCGTCGCCATGACGGTGCGGCGGTCGCCGTAGTAGCAGGTGTTGATGTTCTGGCAGCCCGCCACATAGGTCTTGTCGAAGAGATTGCGGGCGTTGAGCGCCAGGTCGAAGCCCGCGAGCGACGGCGTCAGGACGCCCAGGTCGTAGCTGACGAGGGCGTCGACGACGACGAAGGAGGGAACCTTGAAGCTGTTGTCGGCGGCCCCGAAGGTCTCTCCGAAATAGCGCACGCCGGCGCCGAGCCGCAGCCCCTCGAGCCCGTGCGCGAAGCGGTAGTCGGCCCAGATCGAGGCGTTGTGGCGGGGCTGGTAGACCGGCGCCCTGCCCACGAGCCCGTCGTTCGACCGGGTCACCTCGGCATCGACGAAGGCGTAGGCGGCCGTCAGGTTGAGCCGCCCGAAGGACATCTTGCCCTCGAACTCGATGCCGCTGGCGCGCACCTCGCCGGTCTGGACCTGGGCGAACGGGTCGACGGCGAGGTGCGCCGGATCGGTGTCCGCCGTCAGGACGTTGCGCTGGGTCAGGTGGAAGGCGCTGACGGAGAACAGCGCGCTGGTCCCCGGCGGCTGATAGCGCACGCCGACCTCGAACTGCCGGCCCGTCGTCGGCTCGAAGGGCGCGCCCGCGAAGTCCGTGCCGGCGACCGGCTGGAAGGACTCGCTGTAGCCGGCGAACGGCGCGATGCCGTTGTCGAACAGGTAGACCGCGCCGAGCCGACCGGAGAAGGCATCGTCGCTCTGCCGGGTGACGTCGCCCGACAGCCGGTCGCGGGTCCGCGTGCGCGCCCAGTCCTGCCGCCCGCCGAAGGTCAGGCGCAGGTCGCCGATCGCCATCTGGTTCTGCAGATAGGCGCCGTACTGGTGCCGGGTCTGGCGCTGGTCGAGGAACAGGGCCGGATCGCCGATCGGCTGGCCATAGACGGGCGCCGTCAGGTCGAGCCTCGGCGCGGTGCCGAAGCTGTCCTGGCGGTCCGTCGACTGCCCCTGATAGTCGAAGCCCGCCAGCAGGGTATGGCGCACCGCGCCGGTCTCGAAGCGCCACTCGAGCTGGGTGTCCGCGTTCCAGGCCCGCATGGTCTCCGCCGCCCGGTAGGACTGGCGGTTCATGGTCTTGAGATCGGGCTGGAGCCGCTGGAAGACGATGACGTCGTAGTCGCCCTTCAGCCACGCATAGCGGCCGTTGGCGCGGACGGTCAGGTTCTCGTCGAGGCGATGGGAGAAATTGTAGGAGAGCCCCGCCTGGCGCCGTTCGTGACGGCTGAAGCCGGGATCGCCGACGTCGAAGCGGGTGGGGATCCGGCCGTTCGGGTTGTCGAGCACCGTCCCCTGCGCCGGCAGCTTGTAGTAGGCGCCGGAATCGGGATCGTGGAGATAC
Source organism: Allostella sp. ATCC 35155 (assembly GCA_006738865.1). GTDB lineage: Bacteria > Pseudomonadota > Alphaproteobacteria > ATCC43930 > Allostellaceae > Allostella. The sequence continues at coordinate 665,331 of AP019701.1, read as the reverse complement.
TCGCCGCGCAGGATCAGTTCGGTGTCGCCGTCCGGCCGCCAGGCGATGGCGGGCGCGATCAGCCGGCGCTCCTCCTTGAAATGGTCGACCTGGACGTCGGTGTCGCGGACGAGGCCGGTCAGCCGGTAGCTGAGGGCACCGCCTGGAACCAGCGGTCCGGTCACGTCGAAGGCGGCCTGCCGGCGGTTGCGGTTGCCGAGCTGCACCTGCACCTCGCCGCCGGCTTCCGCCTGCGGGCGGCGCGTCACATAGTTGGCGACGCCGCCGGGCGCGGCTTGCCCGTAGAGCACCGAGGAGGGTCCCTTCAGGACCTCCAGCCGCTCGAGCGTGAAGGGGTCGACCTGCGGCACCGCCCACACGCCCTGCTGCAGGCGCGTGCCGTCGAGATACTGGTCGACCGCGAAGCCGCGCGAGAAGATGTAGTCCGCGCGCCGGTCGGCGCCGTTGCGGTCGACCTGGACGCCGGCGGTGTAGTGCAGCGCCTCCGGCACGTTGTGCGCGGCCTGGGCGTCCATCTGGTCGCGCGTCACGACTGAGATCGTCTGCGGCGTCTCGATCAACGACGTGTCGGTCTTGGTGCCGCTGGCGCTGCGGCTGGCGGCGAAGCCCTCGACCGGGCCCCAGGCGGACTCCGGCCGGACGTCGCCGCCGATCATGACCGCCGGCAGGCGGACGGCCTCGCCGTCGGATCGCGGCCGCGGCTCCAGCGTGACACTGTTCGGTCCGGTGCGCCGCCAGGCGAGCCCGCTGCCTGCGAGCAGCCGATCCAGCGCCTCGACCGCCGGCATCTCGCCCTGCACCGCCGGCGCCTGGACCTGCGGCAGCGCCCCGCCATAGACGAGGCTGAGGCCGGTCGCCTGGGTGAACGCCGCCAGGGCCTGGCCGAGCGGCTGCGCCGCGATGTCGACGCGCACAGCCGGCGCCTGTGCGGCCGCGCCGGCCGCCGACAGAAGCCCCGCCGACACCACCGCCGCGCGCAGCAGCGACCTCCGCAATCCAACGCCCATTCCGTCCGGCCCCCGTCCGTTGCTCCTGGCTGGCACCCCCGCGGTGCCTTCGCCGGGAAGACGGGATCGGCGCGCCGATGTCAGGTCCGCGAACGCGATTTATTTGCAGACCGTTCGATTCTCAGATCGGGCGGATGATGGTCAGCAGCGGCGTCAGCTCCAGCACGCGCACCGGCAGCGTCTCGGCGAGACGCAGCAGTTCCTCCCGGGCGCGGGCGGCGTCGATCATGACGGTGACCGGACGGGCCGCGAGTTCGGTGCCGACCAGCACGGTCCGGCCGGAATGCCAGCGGTCGACCGCAGCGACGACCTCTCCCAGCGGCCGGGAGAGGAACACGAGGCGGCCGGACCGCCACGCCAGCGCCGCCGGGTCGAGCGCCTCCGGCGCCCCGATTCCGGAACGGCGGTAGCGGACGCGCCCGCCCGCGTGCAGCCGCCGGACAGCGCCGCCCGCCGCGATCTCGACGGCATGGGCCGTGACGGCGACCGCGACCGAATCGTCCGCCAGCGTGATCGCGAACGCGGTGCCGAGGGCCGTCGTCCGTCCGCCATCCGCCGCGACCACGAACGGCCGCCCGGCCGCGTCGGCCGCGACCTCGAACCACGCCTCGCCCGCCAGGAGGCGCACCTCGCGCCGCTGCGGTCCGAACGCGACCTCGAGCGCGCTGGCGGTCGAGAGCATCGCCGTCGAGCCGTCGGGCAGGCGGACGGTCCGCCGCTCGCCGGTCCGGGTGGCGTGGTCGGCCAGCGGATGGGGGCCCAGCAGCAACCGCCCGCCGCCGGCCGCGCCCGCCAGCGCCAGCGTCGCGACCGCCAGGCCGCGCAGGACCGCGCGCCGGGCCGGGCGGGCCCGCCGCAGCTCGGGCAGGCCGCCGCTCGCGTCCCACAGGCGCGCCACCCGCTCATAGGCCGCGGCATGGCGGGGGTCGGCCTCGCGCCAGTCCTCGAAGGCCCGCCGTCTCGCGGTGTCGACCTGTTCGTCGAGCATGGCGACGAACCAGCGGGTCGCCGCCACGGCGACCGGGTCGGCGTGCCCGACAGTGTCGGCCGGGGTCTCCGGGTCAGTCTCTGGCATCGCGGTCCTCAATTCCGCACTCCTGCGGAAGACGCCGGCCGGGGCGGTATGTCAGCCTTCGCGGTCGTCGCCATCGTCCATGGCGTTCTGGAGCAGCAACAGCGCGCGCACCATGTGGTCGTGCGCGCTCTGCCGGGTGATGCCGAGGCGTCGGCCGATTTCCGCCAGCGACAGGCCCTCGATGCGGCTCAGCCGGAAGATCAGACGCGGCCGGGCGGGCATGGCGCGGATCGCGGCCGCAGCCCGGCGCAGCTCTCCGCGCGTCAGGAGCGCGCGTTCGGGGTCCGGGCGACGGTCCGGCAGGGCCGCGGCGGCGGCATCGTCGAGCACCGTCTCGCCCCGCCGCGCCGTCTGGCGGTGGTGGTCGACGACGAGGTTGCGCGCGACGCGGTAGAGCCAGGCCCGGACATTGCCGATCGCGCTCCCCGCCTCGGCCGGCGGCTGGGCGGCGCGCAGCCAGACCTCCTGGGCGATGTCCTCGGCGTCGCTGTCGCTCGCCACCTTGCCGCGCAGATGGCGCAGCAGCGGCCGGTGGTAGCGCGCCACCGCCGCTCCCAGCTCCGGAACCAAGGTGCGGCTCGGCTTCGGCACCCTTGCAGTCTCCCCCCACCCGACATCCGCGACTAAGAACCACTCTCAATAGCGGCGCGAGCGGCGGGCTTCAACTCCCTGCGCGGAAACCAGTCCGGAGTGGCGCGGGCCGGGGCAGCACGGGTCGGCCGGGCGGAGGGAGCGCCCGGCCGGCCCGCAGTCTCAGCGCAGCCCTTCGCAGAACCGCACGATGCGCTGGCAGGCGTCGCGCAGCGTCTCGGTCGCGGTGGCGTAGGAGATGCGGAAGTGCGGCGACAGGCCGAAGGCCTCGCCCTGGACGACGGCGACGCCCTCCTCCTCCAGCAGCGCGGTGGTGAAGTCGGTGTCGTTCTCGATCCGCTTGCCGGACTTGGTCGTCTTGCCGATCGTGCCGGCGCAGGACGGGTAGACGTAGAAGGCGCCCTCGGGCTTGGGGCAGAAGATGCCGGGCGCGGTGTTGAGGAGCTGGACGACGAGGTCGCGGCGCTCCTGGAAGACGGCGTTGTTGCGCGCGATGAAGTCCTGCGGGCCGTTCAGCGCCTCGACGGCGGCCGCCTGGCTGATCGAGGATGGGTTGGAGGTGCTCTGCGACTGGATCACCGCCATCGCCTTGATCAGCTTCTCCGGGCCCGCGGCATAGCCGATGCGCCAGCCGGTCATGCAGTAGGCCTTGGAGACGCCGTTCATGGTCAGGGTGCGGTCGTAGAGGCCGGGCTCGACCTGGGCCGGTGTCACGAACTGGAACCCGTCATACATCAGGTGCTCGTACATGTCGTCGGTCAGGACATGGACGTGCGGATGGCGCATCAGGACGTCGGTCAGCGCCTTCATGTCGGCGTGCGAATAGGCCGCGCCGGTCGGGTTGGAGGGCGAGTTCAGGATCACCCACTTGGTCTTCGGCGTGATCGCCTGCTCCAGATCCTCGGCGCGCATGCGGAAGCCGTTGTTCTGCGGGCAGGGCACGAAGACGGGCTTGCCCTCGGCCAGCAGCACCATGTCGGGATAGGAGACCCAGTAGGGCGCCGGGATGATCACCTCGTCGCCGGGATCCAGCGTCGCCATCAGGGCGTTGTAGATGACCTGCTTGCCGCCGCCGCTGACCGTCACCTGGGAGGGCTTGTAGTCGAGGCCGTTCTCGCGCTTGAACTTGGCGCAGATCGCCTTCTTCAGGGCCGGCGTGCCGTCGACGGCGGTGTAGCGCGTGTCGCCCTGCTCGATGGCGCGGACGCCGGCGGCGGCGATGTTGGGCGGCGTATCGAAGTCGGGCTCGCCGGCGCCCAGCCCGATCACGTCGCGGCCGGCGGCCTTCAGCTCCTGCGCCTTGGTGGTGACCGCGATGGTCGGCGAGGGCTTGATGCGGGACAGGCGTTCGGCAATGAGGCCCATGGCGAGGCGGCTCCGGGGGGTGGGAAAAAAGCGCGCCAAACTAGGGCCGTCGCGCCCGGGGTGCAACCCGCGGTCCCGTGCCGGCGCGCAATGCGGTCACAAAGGCGTGAAGATTGGACGACAACTGCCTGCCGGACTTCGGTTTTTCGTCCCGCCGCCCCATTTCCGCCCTGTTGGCGTGCGAGGGTGACGACCATGGAACATCATCGAGAAATGAATTGCCGGGCACCCGCCGAGCGGTGGCTGCGCGGCGAACCGAGGCTCGACGAGTTGCTGCAGGATCCGATGCTGCTCCTCGTCCTGCGCCGCTCCAACACCAGCATCGACGAGATCCGGCGCCTTGCCGACCGGGTCGAATCCGGCCCCGTCCACTAGCCACCCGGCGGCGACGCGCCCGGCAGCGACGCTCGTCGTCGTCACCGGGGGCCCGGGCTCCGGAAAGTCGGCCCTGATCGCCGCCCTGCCCTGATCGTCACCCTGGCGGACGCCGGGCTGGCGATCCGGCCCGAGGCCGGCCGCAGGGTGATCCGCAACGAAACCGCCACCGGCGGCCGAGCCCTGCCCCGTCCTCGCCGCCGCCGCCAGGGTCCGCCGCTACCACCCGACCGTGCTGGCGGCCCCGCCCTGGCCCGGCATCTACCGCACCGACACCGAGCGCCGACACCGAGCGCCGACAATCCCCCGAGGAGGCCGAGCGCACCTTCCACGCCGTCTGTGCCGCCTGGCGCGACCATGGCTACGGCATCCTGCCCCTGCCCCGCGCAGCGGTGGCCGATCGCGTCGGCTTCGTTCTTGAATTCCTTGCGCGCCGGTCGCGATGATGCCGCCTCGGGGGACGGGGTGAGGGAGCGGGGACGATGGAATACCGGCCGGAGGTGCTGGCGGATCTCGACCGCCGCGTGGCGGCGGCGCTGCCGCAATGGGGCCTGTCGCCGCGCACCGCGGTGAGCCTCCTCAACCTGTCCGAGAACGCGACCTACCGCCTGGACGACCCGGAAGAAGGCCGCAGCCTCATCCTGCGCGTCCATCGCATCGGCTACCGCACGGCGGGCGAGATCGAGTCCGAACTGGCCTGGATCGCCGCCCTGCGCGAGCACGGCGCGGTCACCACGCCGCCGCCCGTTCCCGGCCGCGACGGCAATCTGCTGCGCGTGCTGCCGGCCAGCGCGGCCGGCCCCGCCCGCCATGCCGTCGCCTTCGCGTTCGCCGGCGGCAAGGAGCCCGACAAGGCGGACGACCTCGTCGCCTGGTTCCACACGCTGGGCGCGGTGACCGCGCGCATGCACGCCCATGTCCGCGCCTGGCCGGTGCCGGCCGGGTTCCGCCGCCAGCATTGGGACTTCGCGGCCATGTTCGGTCCCGAGCCGGTCTGGGGCCCGTGGCAGGCCGGATTCGGGCTCGACGCGCCCGGGGCGGCGGTGCTCGGGCGCGCGCTCGACCTCATCCGGCGGCGTACGGAGCGCTTCGGCCGCGGGCCCGACCGCTACGCCCTCGTCCATGCCGACCTGCGCCTCGCCAACCTGCTGGTCGACGGCGATCGCCTGACCGTCATCGACTTCGACGATTGCGGCTTCTCCTGGCTGGTCTACGACTTCGCCGCCGCCGTCAGCTTCATGGAGGACGACCCGATCGTCCCCGCCCTCGCGGATGCCTGGGTCGCCGGCTACCGCACCGTCCTGCCGCTGGCCGAGGAGGATGCGGCCGAGATCCCCGTGTTCCTCATGATGCGGCGCATCCTTCTCGTCGGCTGGCTCGCCTCCCATGCCGAGGTGCCGATCGCGGGCGAACTCGGTGCCAGCTACACGGCCGGCGCCGTCGCCATGGCCGAGCGGCTGCTCTCCGACTTCGCCTGAAGCGGAGGGATCCGATGTTCGCATCCCTCGCCGGCCGCACGGTCGTCGTCACCGGCGGCAGCCGCGGCATCGGTCGCGGCATGGCCCTGCGCTTCGCCACGGCCGGCTGCCGCGTCCTCGTTGTCGGACGGGACGGCGACGCTGCCGACCGCACCGTGGCCGACATCGCCGCCGCCGGCGGCACGGCCCACGCCTTCGCCGCCGACGTCGCCGACCCCGACGCCATGCAGGCGATGGCGGCCGAGGCCGAGCACCGCTTCGGCGGCATCGACGTGCTCTGCGCCAACGCCGGCATCTTCCCCTCGGCTCGGCTGGAAGAGATGACACCCGCGGATTTCGACGGCGTGATCGCCACCAACCTGCGCGGCACCTTCCTTGCCGTCACCGCCTGCCTGCCGGCGATGCGCCGCGCCGGCCGCGGCCGCATCGTCGTCACCTCCTCGATCACCGGGCCCGTCACCGGCTATCCCGGTTGGGCACACAACGGCGCCAGCAAGGCGGGCCAGCTCGGCTTCGTGCGTACCGCCGCCGTCGAGCTTGCGCCCCTCGGCATCACCATCAACGCGGTCATGCCGGGCAACATCCTGACGGAAGGCGTGGCCCGCATCGGACCGGACTACATCGCGCGGCTGGCTGCGGCGATCCCGATGGGCCGGCTCGGCAGCGTCGCCGACGTCGCCAACGCCGCGCTCTTCTTCGCCACCGAAGAGGCCGGATGGATCACCGGCCAGACCCTCGTCGTCGACGGCGGCCAGATCCTGACCGAGCCGTCCGGCCACGGCTGACCCCCGCTGGTCATTCCCGGCCGGTGATCGCATATACTGCGGCATGCTGATCGATCGTCTCGAACGGCCGGTGGCCGATGCCGCGGTGCCGTTCCGCATCCAGTCGGACTTCGCCCCGGCGGGGGACCAGCCGGCCGCCATCGCCGCCCTCATCGAGGGACTGGAAACCGGCGAGCGCGACCAAGTGCTGCTCGGCGTCACCGGGTCCGGCAAGACCTTCACGATGGCGCACGTCATCCAGCACATCCAGCGGCCGACGCTGGTGCTGGCCCCCAACAAGACGCTGGCCGCCCAGCTCTACGGCGAGATGAAGTCGTTCTTCCCGGACAACGCCGTCGAGTATTTCGTCTCCTACTACGACTATTATCAGCCCGAGGCCTACGTCCCGCGGACGGACACCTACGTCGAGAAGGAATCCTCGATCAACGAGCAGATCGACCGCATGCGCCACTCGGCGACGCGGGCGCTCTTCGAGCGCCGCGACGTCATCATCGTCGCCTCGGTCTCCTGCATCTACGGCATCGGCTCGCCCGAGACCTACCAGACGATGACGCTGTCCCTGAAGACGGGGCAGACCGTCAACCGCACCCAGCTGCTCGCCCGGCTGGTCGAGCTGCAATACCGGCGCAACGACCTCGGCTTCGTGCGCGGCGCCTTCCGCGTCCGCGGCGACACGGTCGAACTCTTCCCCGCGCACTACGAGGACCGCGCCTGGCGGGTCACCATGTTCGGCGACGAGATCGAAGGGATCCACGAGGTCGACCCGCTGACCGGCGACAAGGTCGCGACGCTGCAGCAGATCAAGGTCTACGCCAACAGCCACTACGTCACGCCGAAGCCGACGCTTCTCCAGGCGGTCGAGCAGATCAAGCGCGAACTCAAGGTCCGCCTCGACGAACTCTATGCCGCCGGCAAGCTGCTGGAGGCGCAGCGGCTGGAGCAGCGCACCACCTTCGACATGGAGATGATGGCGGCGACCGGCAGCTGCGCCGGCATCGAGAACTATTCCCGCTACCTCACCGGCCGTGCCCCGGGCGAGCCGCCGCCCACCCTCTTCGAGTACCTGCCGCCCGACTCGCTGCTGATCCTCGACGAGAGCCACGTCACGGTGCCCCAGATCGGCGGCATGTTCCGCGGCGACTATGCGCGCAAGTCGGTCCTGGCCGACTACGGGTTCCGCCTGCCCTCCTGCATCGATAACCGGCCCCTCAAGTTCGAAGAGTGGGAGGCGATGCGGCCGCAGTCGGTCTTCGTGTCGGCGACCCCCGGCCCGTGGGAAATGGAGCGCACCGGCGGCGTCTTCGTCGAGCAGGTGGTGCGGCCGACCGGCCTGATCGACCCCGAGACGATCATCCGCCCGACCGAGCACCAGGTCGACGACCTGCTCGCGGAATGCCGGGACTGCGCGGCCAAGGGCCAGCGCGTCCTCGTCACCACCCTGACCAAGAAGATGGCCGAGGCACTGACCGAATACATGCACGAGGCCGGCATCCGCTGCCGCTACGTCCATTCCGACGTCGAGACGCTGGAGCGCATCGAGATCATCCGCGACCTGCGCCTCGGTGCCTTCGACGTGCTGATCGGCATCAACCTGCTGCGCGAGGGGCTGGACATCCCGGAATGCGCCCTGGTCGCCATCCTCGACGCCGACAAGGAGGGCTATCTGCGCTCGCGCACCTCGCTGGTGCAGACGATCGGCCGCGCGGCGCGCCATGTGGAGGGGCGCGCCATCCTCTATGCCGACCGCATCACCGACTCGATGGCCTACGCGATCGGCGAGACGGAGCGGCGGCGCGAGAAGCAGCGCGCCTACAACGCGGCCCACGGCATCACGCCCGAGAGCGTCCGCCGCGGCATCGCCGACATCATGGACAGCGTCTTCGAGCGCGACCACGTCACCGTCTCGACCGGCCTCGCCGAGGACAAGCCGCTGGTCGGTCACAACCTGCAGATGGTCGTCGCCGACCTCGAGAAACGCATGCGCGAGGCGGCGGCGGACCTCGACTTCGAGCAGGCGGCGCGGCTGCGCGACGAGATCCGCCGGCTGGAGGCGCTCGACCTCGGCGTCGCTCCCGGCCCCTACGTTCCTGGGCCATCGACGCCGACCCGGGATGCGCGGCCGGGTGCCCCGAAGCCGAAGGGCCGGCCGCGCGGCCGCGGGCGGCGATGACCCCGTCGCCTTCGCTGCCGCGGGTGGCGCTCGTCACCGGCGGAGGGCGCCGCATCGGCCGCGCCCTCTGCCTCGACCTTGCGGCCCAGGGCTTCGCCGTCGCGGTCCATCACCACCGCTCGGCCGCCGACGCCGACGCGGTCGCGGCGGAGATCCGCCGGTCCGGCGGCCGGGCCGTCGCGCTCGGCGCCGATCTTGCCCGCGAGGCGGAGGTCGAGACCCTGATGGAGCGGACGGCGGCGGTGCTGGGGCCCGTCGGCTGTCTCGTCAACAATGCCTCGCTGTTCGAGCGCGACGAGGCCGCGACCGTCACCCGGTCCTCCTGGGACGCCCATATCGAGACCAACCTCCGGGCGCCCTTCCTGCTCACCCAGCGGCTGGCCGCGGCCCTGCCCGCGGATGCCGAGGGCGTGGTCATCAACCTGCTCGACCAGCGGGTCTGGAGCCTGACGCCGCACTTCGTCTCCTACACCGTCAGCAAGAGCGCGCTCTGGACCCTGACGCGGACGCTGGCCCTGGCCCTGGCGCCGCGCATCCGGGTCAACGGCATCGGGCCCGGCCCCACCCTGCCGAGCCCGCGCCAGAGCGAGGAACAGTTCCGCCGGCAATGCGCCAGCGTGCCGCTCGGCCGCGGCACGACGCCGGAGGAGATCTGCGCCGCGGCCCGCTTCATCCTCGCCGCCCCGGCGCTGACCGGACAGATGATCGCCCTCGATGGCGGCCAGCACCTGCAATGGGCCCCGACCGGGCGGACCGAGCTCGAGGAATGAGCCGCTTTCCGCTTGCCGGAATCCGCCAATCCGGCCGCAGAGCCCCCGGAATCGGCGCAACCGCTGGCATTTTGTGCACAGGTCGCGGAAATCGGCGGCAATGCGGCAGAGTCAAGAGGTGTTTGGCGGCAGATTCACGCAGGCCTGTGGCGCGTCGCCTGGTCCAGTTTTGTTCTTTCAATAAAATCAATACGTTAGAAATTTTGCCGATTTTTTGTGCAGGACGGCTGGAGGTCTGGGAGAATCAGGCTCGGCGCTGCTTCCACCCCGGATTCCCCACATGCTTATCCACAGGAACCGTGGAAAAGAGCGCTATGCGTGCTGACGGTCGGTCGGGCGGGCGGGCGGCTGGGCCGGACGCATCATGAACGACCATATCGACGACGTCGCGGAAGTGTCGGAAGCGGTTGAGGGATCGCCGGCCGGCCGCATTGCCGGCGGCGCCGAGGTCATCCGCAGCGCCCTGCGGACAATGCCGCTGGCCCCCGGCGTCTACCGCATGCTCGATGCCCGCGGCGACGTTCTCTATGTCGGCAAGGCCCGCAGCCTGAAGCGCCGCGTCGTCTCCTACACCCATGTCGACCAGCTCTCCACCCGGCTGCGCCGCATGGTCGCCGAGACGGCGTCGGTCGAGATCGTGACGACCCATACCGAGGTCGAGGCGCTGCTGCTCGAGATCAACCTGATCAAGCGCCTGCGCCCCCGCTTCAACGTCCTCCTGCGCGACGACAAGTCGTTCCCCGACATCCTGCTGACCGGCGACCACCCCTTCCCGCAGATCACCAAGCATCGCGGCTCGCGCGCCCGCCCCGGGCGCTATTTCGGCCCCTTCGCGTCGGCGGGATCGGTCAACCGCACCATCGTCGCCCTGCAGCGCGCCTTCCTGATCCGCAACTGCGCCGACACGGTCTTCTCCCAGCGCACGCGCCCCTGCCTGCAGCACCAGATCAAGCGTTGCACCGCGCCCTGCGTCGGCAAGGTGTCGGCGGAGGCCTATGCCACCCAGGTCGCCGACGCCGAGGCCTTCCTGTCCGGGCGCAGCCGGGCCGTACAGCAGGCCCTGGTCGACCGCATGCAGGCGGCGAGCGACGCGCTCGACTTCGAGAGCGCCGCCCTCTACCGCGACCGCATCCGCGCCCTGACCCAGATCCAGGCGCACCAGGACATCAACGTCGCCGGCATCGACGAGGCCGACGTGATCGCCGCCTACCAGGCCGGCGGCCATACCTGCATCCAGGTGTTCTTCTTCCGCAGCGGCCAGAATCTCGGCAACCACCCCTATTTCCCGAGCCATGACCGCCAGCTGCCGATCGAGGACGTGCTGGGCGCCTTCGTCGGCCAGTTCTACGAGAACAAGGAGCCGCCGCGCCTGCTGCTGCTGAGCCATGCCCTGGGCGAGCAGGAGCTGCTGTCCGAGGCGCTGGCGCTGCGCGCCGGCCACAAGATCGAGCTGGTGACGCCGCAGCGCGGCGAGCGCCGCAAGCTGGTCGAGCACGCGCTGACCAACGCGCGCGAGGCGCATGGCCGCCGCCTCGCCGAAAGCGCCTCCCAACGCCAGCTCCTGGAAGGGGTCGCACGCGTCTTCGGCCTGCCCGCCACGCCGGAACGCATCGAGATCTACGACAACAGCCACATCCAGGGGACCAACGCGGTCGGCGCCATGGTGGTGGCCGGTCCCGAGGGCTTCGCGAAGGCCGCCTACCGCAAGTTCACCATCCGCGACCCGGCCGCGGCCGGCGACGATTTCGCGATGATGCGCGAGGTCTTCACCCGCCGCTTCGGCCGCCGCGCCGAGGAGCGGGCGGCCGAGGAGAACGCCGGCGACGCGGAGGCCGCCCGCAGCCGCACCGCCGCCTGGCCCGACCTGGTGCTGATCGACGGCGGCGCCGGCCAGCTCAACGCCGCCCGCACCGTCATGGCCGATCTCGGCGTCAGCGACGTGCCGCTGGTCGCCATCGCCAAGGGACCCGACCGCGATGCCGGCCGCGAACGCTTCTTCACGCCCGAACGGATGCAGGCGGGCCAGGAGCCGATCAGTCTGGAACCGCGCGACCCGGTGCTGTACTTTCTCCAGAGACTTCGCGACGAGGCCCATCGCTTCGCCATCGGCACGCATCGGGCCAAGCGCACCAAGGCCCTGGGGCAGTCGCCGCTGGACGAGGTTCCGGGCATCGGTCCGCGGCGCAAGCGGGCACTGCTCCATCATTTCGGCTCTGCACGCGCCGTGGCCCGGGCAGGATTGGCCGACCTGGAAACGGTCCCAGGCATCAGCAAGACTGTCGCGAATCTGGTGTACGACTTCTTCCACGGAAACGGGCCCTGAGGCGCACGACCGGATGTGGACCAACCTGCCCAACCTCCTGACGCTGTCGCGGATCGCGGTCATCCCGCTGCTGGTCGCCACCTTCTATTTCCACGGGCCGTGGGCGAGCTATGCCGCCTGCGTGCTCTTCACGGCCGCGGCGATCACCGACTGGCTCGACGGGCACGTCGCGCGGCGCCAGAACCAGCAGTCGGAACTCGGCCGCTGCCTCGACCCGATCGCCGACAAGCTGCTGGTGGCGGCCGCGCTCTTCATGCTGGTCGCCTTTCAGCGGGTCGACGATGCGACCGTGATCGCTGCCTGCGTCATCCTGTGCCGGGAAATCCTCGTCTCGGGCCTGCGCGAGTATCTGGCGGGGCTGCGCGTCGGCGTGCCGGTCAGCCGGCTCGCCAAGTGGAAGACCGGCATCCAGATGACGGCCATCGGCTTCCTGCTCGTCGGCGAGGCCGGTCCGAACTTCCTGCCCGTGGTCGCGATCGGGACCGTCGGCCTGTGGTGCGCCGCCGCCCTGACGCTGGTCACCGGCTACGACTACCTCCATGCCGGCCTGCGCCACCTGCAGCCCGAAGCGGGCACGGACGGCAAGCCCCCGGGCCGCTCGCCCGCCCCCGGCAGCGCCCGCTGACCGGGCGGGCGCCGGCCGGAGGGTCCGGCGGCGATTGCGAGACGAGATCATGAAGACGTTCGGGTTGGCCGGGTGGAGCGGCAGCGGCAAGACGACCCTGCTGCGGCAGCTGATCCCGGAGCTGCGCCGTCGCGGCCTGACCGTGTCGACGATCAAGCATGCGCACCACCGCTTCGACCTCGACCAGCCCGGCAAGGACAGCCACGCCCACCGCGAGGCGGGCGCCAGCGAGGTGCTGATCGCCTCCTCGGCCCGCTGGGCGCTGATGCACGAGCTGCGCGGCGAGGACGAGCCCGCCCTGCCCGAGTTGCTGGCCCGCATGAGCCCGGTCGACCTTGTCCTGGTCGAGGGCTTCAAGCGTTCCGCGCAGCCGAAGCTCGAGGTCCATCGCCCGGCCCTCGGCAAGCCGCTGCTGGCGCCGGACGATCCCTGGATCGTCGCCGTGGCCAGCGACGTCCCCGAGCTGCCGGTCGCCCGGCCGCTGCTGCCGCTGACGGACGTCGTGGCCATCGCCGGCTTCGTCGTCGACCATGCCGCCCCCGTCGCCAGCCTGGTTCCGATCGCCAGCGTCGGGTCGGCGGCATGACCCAGCTGTCCCACGACTGCTTCGCGGCCGGCGAGCGCCTGCTGACGGTGGCCGAGGCCGCCCGGCTGGTCGGCGAGCGCATCCGCCCCGTCGCCGGCATCGAGACCGTCGCGCTGGTCGCCGCGGCCGGCCGGGTGCTGGCCGAGGATCTGACGGCCGGACACGCCCTGCCGCCGCACGACTGCTCGGCCGTCGACGGCTGGGCCGTGCGCCATGGCGACCTCGTCGCGGGCGGAGCATCCCGCCTGGCGATCGGCGGCCGCGCCGCCGCCGGCCATCCGCTGACCGGAGTTCCGCGCAGCGGCGAGGCGGTGCGCGTCTTCACCGGCGCCGTCATGCCGGCGGGCACCGACACGGTCCTGATGCAGGAAGATTGCCGGGTCGAGGGCGAGCAGGTCCTGATCCCGGCCGGCATCCCGCGCGGCGCCAACCGCCGGCTGTCCGGCGAGGACGTGCCGGCCGGCGGCCGCGCCCTGCGCACCGGCCAGCGCCTGCGGCCGCAGGATATCGGCATGGCGGCGGCCGTCGGCTGCGCGCGGCTGCCGGTTCGCCGTCGCCTCTCGGCCGCCCTCTTCTCGACCGGCGACGAGTTGCGCCAGCCGGGCGAGCCGCTGGGGCCGGGCGCCGTCTACGACGCCAATCGCTGGATCCTCTCCGCCCTGCTCTCCGGCCTCGGCATCGCGGTCGACGATCTCGGCATCCTGCCCGACCGCCCCGACCGGGTGCGGCCGGCGCTGGCCGATGCAGCCGTCCGCCACGACCTGATCGTCACCAGCGGCGGCATGTCGGTCGGCGAGGAGGACCATGTCCGGGCAGCGGTGGAAGCCGAAGGCCGGCTCGACTTCTGGCGTCTCGCCATGCGCCCCGGCCGCCCCGTCGCGCTGGGCCGGATCGGCGAGGCGATCTTCGTCGGCCTGCCCGGCAACCCCGTCTCGATGATGGTGTCCTTCATGACCGTGGCGCGGCCGGTGCTGCTGGCCCGGATGGGCGCCCAGCCGGACCCGCCCCAGGCCTTCGCGGTCCGGCTCGGCTTCGACTTCCGCAAGAAGCCCGGCCGCCGGGAGTTTCTCCGCGCCCGCCTGGAGCCGGGGCCGGACGGCGTCCCCCTCGTCCGCAAGTTTCCGCGCGACGGCGTCGCCGTCCTCTCCTCGATGGTCGAATCCGACGGGCTGGTTGCATTGGCGGAGGAGGCGACCGATCTGACGGCGGGCACCCTGGTCGATTTCCTGCCCTTCAGCGAGTTGATGCGATGAAACTGCTGTATTTCGCCTGGCTGCGGCAGCGCACCGGCCTCGCCGAGGAGACGGTGTCGCCGCCGGCCGAGGTCCGCACCGTGGCCGAGCTGGTCGAATGGCTGCGCGGTCGCGGGCCCGGCTACGCCGAGGCATTTGCCGACCTGCGGCCGATCCGCGTCGCGGTGAACCAGGAGTTCGCGCGCTTCGACACCGCCATCGGACCGGGCGACGAAATCGCCCTCTTCCCGCCGGTGACCGGCGGATGACCGGCAGCGACGGCACGGCCACCTGTCGCATCGACATCGCCGTCCAGACGGAGGATTTCGACGTCGGCGCCGCCATCACGGCCGCCGCGGCGGGTGACCATGGCGTCGGCGGGGTCGCCAGCTTCGTCGGGCTGGTGCGCGACCAGGGCGGCGGCGAGGCCGTCTCGGCGATGACGCTGGAGCACTATCCGGGCATGACCGAGAAGGCGCTGCGGACGATCGCCGACGAGGCCGCCCGGCGCTGGCCGCTCGACGCCGTCCGCATCATCCACCGCTTCGGGCGCCTGCTGCCGGGCGAGCGGATCGTGCTGGTGGTGACGGCGTCCGCCCATCGCGACGCCGCCTTCGACGCCTGCCGCTTCCTGATGGACTGGCTGAAGACGAAGGCGCCCTTCTGGAAGCAGGAGGAGACGCCCGACGGCGAGCGCTGGGTCGCGGCGAAGGCGGAGGACGACATCGCCGCCGATCGCTGGTAGACGGCGGCACCGGCCTGCACCACATAGGCGCCGATGACCACATCCTCCCCCCAGGCGGCGCCCGCGACGGCCCGCCACCGCGCCGAGCGCCTCCTCGAATCCTGGGTCTTCCAGAGCCGCTGGCTGCTGGCGCCGCTCTATGTCGGTCTGATCGTCGGGCTCGGCATCCTGCTGGTGAAGTTCGCCCAGGAGCTGCTGGGGTTCCTGCCGCATACGCTCGACGCGACGCAGAACGACGTCATCCTGGCGCTGCTGACCCTGGTCGACCTCGTGCTGGTCGCCAACCTCGTGCTGATGGTGGTGTTCAGCGGCTACGAGAACTTCGTCTCAAAGATCGACGTCCACGACCATCCCGACCGCCCGGAATGGATGGGCAAGCTCGATTCGGGCGGGTTGAAGCTGAAACTGATCGCCTCGATCGTCGCGATCTCCTCGATCTCCCTGCTCAAGAGCTTCATGAACATCGACAAGATCAGCGACCGCGACCTGATCTGGATGGTCGGCATCCATGCGCTGTTCGTGGTCTCCGGGCTGATCCTCGCCATGACCGACAAGCTCGCCGTGCGAAAATGAGCGCCGGCGCGCTGCATGCCGCGGTCGCGGCCGGCAGTCCGGTCGTCGGCCACGCCATCGCCGCCGACGACTGGGGCACGCTCGACGCGGCCGGCGCGCAGTTTGCGGACTGCACCTTCGCCGGCGTGCGGTTCACCGGCACCGACCTGCGCGAGACCCGCTTCCAGCGCTGCCGCCTCTTCGACTGCAGCTTCGGCCGAGCCGACCTGCGCGAGGCGGAGTTCGACGAGTGCGTCCTGGTCGAGCGCCTGCCCGGCGGCGACCCGCGCGGCTGCCGCTTCGCCTTCGGCGATGCCCGGCAGGTCCGCTTCCTGCGGTGCGACCTGTCCTTCGCGGGCTTCGACCGCATCGACCTGCACGGCGTCGAGATGGAGGGGTGCAACCTGCGCGGCGCCCGCTTCGAGGCCGTCGAGTTCAGCCACGCCTTCTCGCGCAAGGTCGTGGTCACGCGGGCCGCCTTCCGCCACTGCAATCTCGAGCTGGCGGCGCTCGCCGACCTGCGCCTGCCCGGCGCCGAGTTCACCGGCAGCCGCCTGCGCGAGGCCGACCTCTCCTCGACGGACCTGACCGACGCCGACCTGCGGGACTGCGACCTGACGCAGGCGGTGCTGGTCGATGCCCGCCTCGACGGGGCCGACCTGCGCGGCGCCGAGCTCGGCGGGCTCGACCTTTCGCTGCTCGCCGGCTTCGCCCGCCTGAAGATCCTCCAGAGCCAGCAGTTCGACCTGCTGACCGGGATCGGAGTGGACGTCCACCCCGATCCCGCCTGACGCCGAGACCAGTCGACGCTCAGGCCAGTCGGCGCTCAGGTCAGCGCCGGCCTGGGCGCGCCGCGGACCAGCGCCATATAGTCGTCATACAGGGCCTGGCCCATGCGACCGGGCGTGAAGGCGAGGTCGTCGATGCGACCGATCGGGGTGAGTTCGGCTGCGCTGCCCGTGACGAACACCTCGCTCGCCCGCGACAGATCTTCGGGCGGGATGTGGCGCTCGACGACTTCGATCTGGCGCTCGCGGGCGAGCCGCATCACCGTACGACGGGTGATCCCGTCGAGGAAGCAGTCGGGCTTGGGGGTATGCAGCTTGCCGTCGATCGCCAGGAACAGGTTGGCGCCGGTCGCCTCCGCAAGGAAGCCGCGATAGTCGAGCATCAGCGCGTCATGGAAGCCCTGATCCTCCGCGGCGTGCTTGCTCATGGTGCAGATCATGTAGAGGCCCGCCGCCTTGCTCTCGACCGGCGCCGTCTCCGGCGCGGGGCGGCGCCACGGCGCCATCGTCACCCGGATGCCCTGGGCCCGCGCCTCCGGCGAGAAGTAGGACGGCCAGTCCCAGGCGGCGATCGCGAGATGGATGCGGCTGGACTTCGCCGCCACGCCCATCATCTCGCTGCCACGCCAGGCGATCGCCCGGATATAGCCCTCGCGGATGTCGTGGGCGGCGACCAGGGCGGACTTGGCCGCCTCGATCTCGGAGACCGCGAACGGCACCTGGAAGCCCAGGATCTCGGCCGAACGGTGCAGTCGGCGGGAATGGGCCGCGCTCTCGAAGATGTTGCCGCCATAGACCCGTTCGCCCTCGAAGACGGCGCTGGCATAGTGCAGGCCATGGGTCAGGACATGCACCTTGGCGTCGCGCCACGGCACCATCCGGCCGTCCATCCAGAGGACGCCGTCGCGATCGTCGAAGGGGATCATCGCCATTGGGGGGGCTCCAGATGCTAAGATTGTGTCGTATCGACCGAACCGGACGTAACATTCCGCCGAAAATGAGTCAACATGGCTGACATAAAAATGCCGACCCGGCTGCTCTTCCTGCGCGAGGAGGAGCTGCGGCAGGGGATCGAGCTGCTCTACTTCGCCTATCGCGACTTCACCCGCGGGCCGGACGAGATCCTGTCCGAGTACGGGTTCGGGCGGGCCCACCACCGGGTCATCTATTTCGTCGGCCGCCATCCCGGCATGACCGTCTCGGACCTGCTCGGCATCCTGCGCATCACCAAGCAGAGCCTGTCGCGGGTGCTGGGGCAGCTGGTCGAGGAGGGCTTCATCATCCAGGACAAGGGCGAGCGCGACCGGCGGCAGCGCCTGCTGACGCTGACCGAGAAGGGCGTCGAGCTGGAGCGCCAGCTGTCGCAGAACCAGCGCGAGCGGATCGCCCGCGCCTACCGCAACGCGGGGGCCGATGCCGTCGAAGGCTTCCGGCAGGTCATGCTCGGCATCGTCGACGAGGCGGACCGCGCCCGCTTCGACCGCCCGCGGGAACCGGGCGCATGACCAGCGGTGCCGGGACGGGCGGTGCCGGGACGGGCGGGGCCGGGACGGGCGGGGCCGGCAGCGACGACGCCCCTCACATCCTGGTCGTCGACGACGACCAGCGCCTGCGCGACCTGCTCCGCCGCTACCTCTCCGAGAACGGCTTCCGGGTGACGGCGGCCGGCGATGCCGCGGAGGCGCGGGCCCGGCTCGCCGCGATCGACTTCGACCTGCTGGTGCTCGACGTCATGATGCCGGGCGAGAACGGCCTCGACCTCACCCGCTCGCTGCGGGCGGGCGACGACGTGCCGATCCTGCTGCTGACCGCCATGGGAGAAGCCGCCAACCGCATCGCCGGGCTGGAGAGCGGTGCCGACGACTATCTCGCCAAGCCGTTCGAACCGCGCGAGCTGCTGCTGCGCATGCAGACCATCCTGCGCCGCCGGTCGGCGACGGCGGGGCCGGGCGCGATGGTGCAGTTCGGCCCCTTCCGCTTCGAGCCGCGCCGCGGCGAACTGCGCCGCGGCGCGGTCGCCGTCCGCCTGACGCAGGCGGAAACGGGGCTGTTGCGGGCCCTCGCCGAGACGCCCGGCGCGGCGGTGTCGCGCGAGGACCTGGCCGAGGCCATCGGCATCCAGGGCAGCGTGCGCACGGTCGACGTGCAGATGACCCGCCTCCGCCGCAAGGTCGAGGCGGACCCCCGCTATCCGCTCTACCTGCAGACCGTGCGGGGGACCGGCTACGTCCTGCTTTCGGACTGACCCGGCATGGTCGCGACCGAACTCCGGCACCGCCTGCTGCCGCGATCACTCTTCGGCCGGTCGCTGCTGATCATCGTCATGCCGCTGGTCATCGTTCAGATCGTCTCCACCTGGTACTTCTACGACCAGCATTGGGACATCGTCTCGCGCCGGCTGGCGCAGGCGATCGCCGGCGACGTCGCCGCCATCGTCTCGCTGCACGAGCGCGCGACGACGCCGGCCGAGCGCGCCGAGGTGGTGGCGCTGGCGCTGCGCCACATGGACCTCCGGGTCGACTGGCGGCCGGGCGAGCGGCTGCCGCCGATCGACCGCGAGCCGGACGATTTCTTCATCGCCGGCCAGCTCTTCTCGGCGCTGCGCGAGCGGGTCGACCGGCCGATCGCCATCGACCCGGAATCGCGGCCGCGCCAGGTCGAGATCCTGGTCCAGCTGCAGGACGGCGTGATCGAGCTGATGGCGCCGCAGAAGCGCCTCTTCACCTCGACCGCCTACGTCATCATCGCCTGGACCGTGGGCTCCTCGCTGCTGCTGTTCGCCGTCGCGTCGCTGTTCATGCGCAACCAGGTCAAGCCGATCCGCCGCCTCGCGGCCGCTGCGGAAAGCTTCGGCAAGGGCCGCGACGTCCCCGGCTTCAAGCTCGAGGGCGCGACCGAGGTGCGGCAGGCAGCATCCGCCTTCCTGCTGATGCGCCAGCGCATCCAGCGCCAGATCGACCAGCGCACGACGATGCTCGCCGGCGTCTCGCACGACCTGCGGACGCCGCTCACGCGGATGCGGCTCGGGCTCGCCCTGCTGCCGCAGAGCTCCGATACCGCCGACCTCCAGGGCGACATCTCCGAGATGGAGCGGATGATCCAGGCCTATCTCGACTTCACCCGTGGCGAAGGCGACGAACAGCCGGTGGACAGCGACCTCGGCCGCCTCGTCGACGAGATCGCCGCCGGCGCCCGGCGGGACGGGGTCGAGATCGCGATCGCGATTCCGTCCGGGTTGCGGCTGGCGGTCCGGCCCAACGCCATCAAGCGCTGCATCGGCAACCTCGTCGGCAACGCCGCGCGGCACGCGAGCAGGGTCTGGATCGGGGCCATCAGCCGCCCGACCGGCATCGACATCCTGGTCGACGACGACGGGCCCGGCATTCCGCCGGCCGAGCGGGAGAATGCGTTCCGCCCGTTCCATCGCATCGACCCGTCGCGCAACAAGGCGACCGGCGGGGTCGGCCTCGGCCTGACCATCGCCCGCGACATCGCGCGCGGTCACGGCGGCGACGTAATTCTGGAAGAATCGCCCCAGGGCGGGCTGCGGGCCAGAGTGGCCCTGCCGCTGTGACGCCGGAACCGGGAAGCCCAGGACCGCCATGAACGACGCCGCACAGCGCCTGTCCGACCGCCTGGAAGCCATGCTGGCGCCGGTCGGCCCGGCGCGCTTCTTCGCCGACACCTTCGGCCGCACGCCGCTGCTGCTGCCGGGATCGGCCGCGCGCACGGGCGGGGTGATGGACCTCGGGGAACTGAACCGCCTGCTCAACCAGACCTCGATCTGGACCGCCCGGACCCTGCAACTGGTGCTCGACGGACGGGCGGTCGCGGCCGAGGAATTCTGCCGGCTGGCGATCGACACCGAGGCGCGCGACGTGCTGCGCCCGGTGCCGCGGCTCGTCACCACCTGGATCCGGCGCGGCGCGACGCTGGTCCTGAACAATATCGGCGAGCTGAACGACGGGCTGGCGGAGACGGCGGCCGCGTTGCGCGCCGCCACCGGCGCCGCCGTTCAGGCCAACCTCTATTTCTCGCGGCAGGGGCGGCAGGCATTCAACCCGCACTTCGACACCCATGAGGTGTTCGCCCTGCACTGCCACGGCGCCAAGCGCTGGCGCATCTTCGAGAACCGCACGGACGCGCCGACCGGGCGCAGCGTCCAGGCCGCCGCCGCCACCGGGCGCAAGGAGGATCCGGGCGCCGTCCGCGAAGAGGTGACGATGCAGCCGGGCGACCTGCTCTACCTGCCGCGCGGCCAGTTCCACGACGCGCTGGCCTCCACGGGCGCGACGATCCACGTCACCTTCGCGGTCTCGGTGCCGACCGGCGCCGACCTGCTGCGCTTCCTCGCCGAGGAAGGCGTCCTCGACCCGGCGCTGCGCCGCGACCTCGCGCTGCGGCCGACGCGCAAGCGGCTGGAGGCGGCCGCCGGCCCGGTCGCCGACCGGCTCGCCGCGATGGTGCGCGACCCTGCGTTCCTGGCGGCGCTGGCGCGCCATCTCCAGACCCAGGCGCCGCCGTTCGACCGCTACGATCTGGAGGCCGCGCTGGCCGCGCCACTGCGCTACCGCCCGCGCCAGGACGGCGGCCTGCGGCTGGCCGAGGATGGCGGCCGGGTGGTGGCCGAGGGGCGATCCGGCCGGCACGTGCTGCCGCCGGCCCTGGTTCCGGTCGTCCGCTGGGCACTGACCACGACCGAGGAATTCGATGCCTCCGCGCTGGCCGCGCGCTTTCCCGGTCTCACCGGCGAACAGGCGGCCCAGGCGGCCGAGAGCCTCGTCAACCTGCGGTTGGCGGAGATCGTCTAGTGGTGCGACCCAATCGGATGGTTGCATCCGATTGGATGAGTCGCCCCACCAGATCATATGGTTAGTGGGCCGATTCAGCAGACGGAAGGGAACCTTCCGTCTGCATCGGACCACTAGCGCCCGGCGCCGCCGCGCTCCTCCGGCATCGCCACGATGACGCCGTCGCGCTCGGCCTTGAGGCGCGCGGTCTCCGCGGCGAGGCGGGCATAGGAGCGGACGCTGAACGGGATGAAGACGAGATAGACGATGGCGATGCCGGCCAGCGTCAGCCAGGGCTCGCTGACCGCGGCCGCCGCGACCACGCCCACCGCGAGCAGGGCGAAGGGCACCTGGGCCTGCGGCACCCGCATCTTCTTCATGGCATAGGTCGGCACCTGGCTGATCATCAGCGCCGCCACGCCGAGCAGCCAGAAGGCGTTCAGCCAGGCATTGGCGAAGATCGCATCCGGGAACTGCTGCGCCAGGATCATCGGCAGGAGGGCCAGCCCGGCCCCGGCCGGCGCCGGCACGCCGCTGAAGTAGTTGTATGCCCAGGGCGGCATGTCCGGGTCGTTCAGCTTGGTGTTGAAGCGCGCCAGCCGCAGCGCACAGCAGGTGATGTAGACCAGCGCCACCATCCAGCCGAAGCCGCCGATACCCTTCATCGCGAACTGGTGGACCAGGATGCCGGGCACGAGGCCGAAGGCGATCACGTCGGACAGCGAATCGAGCTGGGCACCGAAGCCCGAAGTACCGCCGATGAGGCGGGCGATGCGGCCGTCGAGCGCATCCAGCACCGCGGCCAGGATGATCATGCCGATCGCCGGCTCCCAGCGTCCTTCGAGACCGAAGCGCAGCGCCGTCGCGCCGGCCGCCAGCGCCAGCACGGTCAGGACGTTCGGGATCAGGCGGTTGATCGGCAGCGCCCGCAGGCGCCCCGGCTCGCGCCGCCGCAGCCGGCCTCTCAGCTTCATCGCACCACTCCCCTTCGCGGCGGCTCGACCGCCAGCAGATCGGCCAGGACGGTTTCGCCGGCGACGGCGCGCTGGCCTTCGGCGACCAGCGGCGCCACCCCGTCCGGCAGGTAGACGTCGACCCGGCTGCCGAACCGGATCAGCCCGAAGCGCTCGCCGGCGGGCAGGAAGTCGCCCTCGCGGACCCAGCACTTGATGCGGCGGGCGACGAGGCCGGCGATCTGCACCACCGCCATCTCCTGCCCGTCACCCAGCGCGAGGCGCAGCGCCATGCGCTCGTTCTCCTGGCTCGCCTTGTCGAGCGAGGCGTCGAAGAACTTGCCCTTGCGGTAGGCGCGCCGGACCACGGTCGCGGCGACCGGCATGCGGTTCACATGGACGTCGAGCACGTCCATGAAGATGCTGATGCGCGGCCGCGACAGCTCGCCCATGCCGAGTTCGGGCGGCGGCACCGCCGGCTCGACGAGCTGCACCATGCCGTCGGCCGGGCTGACCACCAGCCCGTCGCGGTCGGGGACGGTGCGGGCGGGGTCGCGGAAGAAGTAGGCGCACCAGCCGGTGGCGAGCAGGCCCAGCCACCCGAGCGGCTGCCACAGCAGCGCAAGGGCGGCGGCGGCGACCGCGAAGCCGGCCACGAAGGGCCAGCCTTCGCGGTGAATGGGGGCAAGATAGCGCGGGCGCATGGGGCGGCGGTCAATGTCCTTGGGCAAGCCGGCGGCGGCCGGCCCGATGTAGCGCGGGACGACCCGTCACGGCAACGTCGTCAAGGCCGCGCCCGTTGCATCAGCCGGTATCGAGTTCGCTGTCCCAATACAGGAAGTCGCGCCAGCTCTCGTGCAGATAGTTCGGCGGAAAGGAGCGGCCATGGACCTGCAGCTGGTGGGTCGTCGGCTGCACCGCGCGGACCCGGGGCCACATCCCGCACTCGACCGGCAGGCGGTCGCCCTTCAGCAGGTTGCAGGTGCCGCAGGCCGTGACGACGTTGGACCAGCTCGTCCGGCCGCCGCGCGAGCGCGGCACGACATGGTCGAAGGTCAGTTCGTGGGTCGGGAACGGCTCGCCGCAATACTGGCAGTGGAAGCGGTCGCGCAGGAAGACGTTGAACCGGGTGAAGGCGGGCCGCCGCTCGGTCGCGACATACTCCTTCAGCGAGATGACGCTCGGCAGGCGCATCTCGAAATTCGGCGACCGGATCACCCGGTCGTACTGGGAGACGATGTTCACCCGGTCGAGGAAGACGGCTTTCACCGCGTCCTGCCACGACCACAGCGACAAGGGAAAGTAGCTCAGCGGACGGAAGTCCGCATTCAGCACCAGTGCAGGACACGCCTCGATCGACACGGGGTC
Organism: Allostella sp. ATCC 35155; assembly: GCA_006738865.1. Taxonomy (GTDB): domain Bacteria; phylum Pseudomonadota; class Alphaproteobacteria; order ATCC43930; family Allostellaceae; genus Allostella. The sequence goes on along the minus strand of AP019701.1, from coordinate 641,753 downwards.
GGTTTCCCTCCCTGTCGGGCCACGGGACCGGCCGACGGCCGCCCATGGCGCCCTTAGCACGCAACACGTTACAGACTGATAACGGAAGCGGCCCGAGGCGACAAAACAATATCGGGCGACAAGACAATATCTGGTGACGGCCCGACCGCGGCAGGCTCCGCGGCTATGCCGCGAAGCGCTCCTGGAGGAAGGCGATGGCGTGGCGGATGCCGGCCTCGTCGATCGAATGACCGAGGCCGGGGCGGCGCTCGACGCGCACCGGCAGGCCGGCCACCGTCAGCCCCGACTGGGCGACGCGCAGCGCCTCGATCGGCACGACCGGGTCGGCATCGCCGTGGATCAGCAGCACCGGAGGGCGCGTCCGGAGCTCGCCCGGCAGGCGGTCGCCGGCGAGCAGCGCGCCGGAAAAGCCGACCACACCCGCGACCGCCCGCGCGCGGCGCGGCGCGACATGGAGGGACATCATGGTCCCCTGCGAGAAGCCGACGAAGGCGAGGCGCGCCTCGGTCAGCCCGTGCGTCTCCAGCAACTCGTCGATATAGGCGTCGAGCAGCGGCGCAGACGCCTGGAGGCCGGCCAGCATGACCGCCGTCGTGCGGTCCTGCAGGCTGAACCACTGGTAGCCGTAGGGCGCCATGTCGCACGGGAAGGGCGCATCGGGGGCGGCGAACGCGGCATGCGGCAGGTGCTGCGCGAAATAGGGCGCAAGACCGATCAGGTCGTTGCCGTCGGCGCCCAGCCCGTGCAGGAAGAGCACGATCTCGCGCGCGGGGCCGCCCGCGGCCGGCTCCGCCGTCGGCCCGGATAGCTGCATCATCGATCCACTCCCCTCGCCCGCTTGCTGCCGGTTCCGTCCTAGCGGAAATCCCAGCGCCATGCCATGTCCGGCTGATGGACCGGCCCGTCACCCGCTTCGCCCCGAGCCCGACCGGGCGGCTGCATCTCGGCCATGCCCACTCCGCGCTGGCCGGCTGGCGCGCCGCCCGCGACGGCGGTGGGCGCTTCCTCCTGCGCATCGAGGACATCGACCCGGTGCGCTGCCGGCCGGAATTCACCGACGGCATCCTCGAAGATCTGGCGTGGCTCGGGCTCGACTGGGACGGGCCCGTCCGCATCCAGTCGCAGCACCTCGCGACGTATCGCGCGGCGCTGGACCGGCTGGCGGACGCCGGCCTGACCTATCCCTGCTTCTGCACCCGGCGCGACATCCAGACCGAGATCGCGCGCGCGGGCGGCGCCCCGCACGGCAGCGAGGGGCCGCTCTATCCCGGCACCTGCCGCCGCCTGTCGCCCGGGGAACGGCAGGGGCGCATGGCAGCGGGCGAGAGCTGGGCGATGCGGCTCGACGTCGCCGCGGCGGTCGCCCGGACCGGCCGCCTGGAATGGCGGGATCGGCGCCGCGGGCCGCAGGCGGCGCGTCCCGAATGCCTGGGCGACGTCGTCCTCGCGCGCAAGGACGTGCCGACCAGCTACCATCTCGCGGTCACCGTCGACGATGCGATCCAGGGCGTGACGCTGGTGACGCGCGGGGTCGACCTCTTCGAGGCGACGCATGTCCACCGCCTGCTGCAGGCGCTGCTCGGCCTGCCGGTGCCGGAGTGGGACCATCACCCGCTGCTGACCGACGCCGCCGGCCGGCGCTATGCCAAGCGCGACCGGGCGGTCACCCTGGCGGCGATGCGCGCCGCCGGCATGACGCCCGACGCCGTCCGGGCGCTGGCCGCGGGCTCGGTCTGACTAGCGCCGCAGGCCGCGGCAGATCGCCAGGTAGTCCGGATCGCCGGGCCGCAGGAGCCCGTGGCGAACGAAGAAGTCGATCAGCGTCACGTTGACGTTGAACTTGACGTCGTCCGTATCGCGGACGGCGGCCAGGACGTCGGCTGCCGGCATCAGCTGGAACGCGGCGATCTCGTCGTCGTTCGGCCGCGGCACCACGCCCTCGGGCATCTCGAGGTCGTAGAGATAGAGCAGGTCGTCCCGCACGCCCTCCTCCCGCTCCATCAGGTAGCTGACGATGCCGACCGCATGCGCCCGGGCCACGAGTTCGGGCGTCAACGACGCCTCTTCCTCCGCCTCTTTCACGAGCGTCGACCAGGGTCCGTGGCCGGCACCGATGCCGCCCGCCACCATGTTGTCGAGCTTGTCGGGGTCGAGTTTCTTGGTGGGCGAGCGCCGGGCGATCCAGAGGTGGATGCCGTCGGCCTGCCGGACATAGCCGTGAAGATGCACCCCCGCGGCACGGATGCCGAGCCGCGGCAGGAAGCCCCGGTCGACCCGGAAGAGCGAGCGTTCGTCGTCGCCGGCCGTGACGTCGAACCATTCGTTGCGCCATTGCGGCACGAGCCCGTCCTCGACGAGGCGCCGGCCGGCGAGCGCGACGGCGTCCGTCAGGGCCTCGGGGTCGCGCGGCACCAGCCGGACTGCTTCGTCCGCGACGGCGAACGCGGCCGGAAATGCCGCCAGCGCCGGCGCGAAGTCGTGGCGAATGCGGCCCACCCGGCGCTCGCCCAGCAGCAGCGGGCGGAAGCGGTCGGCGTCCCAGCGGTTGACCCGCTCGATATGGCGCAGCAGACCGGCCGTCATACCGAGAAGTACTTCGCCTGCGGGTGGTGGACCACGATTGCGGAGGTGCTCTGTTCGGGTTCCAACTGGTCCTCCTCGCTCAGCGTGATGCCGATCTGCTCGGCCCCCAGCAGGCGCAGCAACGCCGCCTGGTCGTGCAGGTTGGGACAGGCGGGGTAGCCGAACGAATAGCGCGAGCCACGATAGCCCTGCTGCAGCAGCCGGTCCATCTCCCGCGAGTCCTCGTGGCCGAAGCCCAGCTCGGCGCGGATGCGCTTGTGGACGTATTCCGCCATGGCCTCGGCCATCTCGACGCCGAGGCCATGGAGATAGAGATAATCCTGGTAGCGGTCCTCCGCAAACCAGGCGCGGGCGACGTCCGACGCCTTCTGGCCGATCGTCACCACCTGGAGGCCGATGACGTCGCGCGTCTCGGGCGTCGTCGCGCCGCGCTCGCGGAAGAAGTCGGCGATGCAAAGACCGCCCTCGCGGTTCTGCCGCGGCAGGTCGAAGCGCGCCACCTCGGTCTCGCCGTCGTCGCCGAACAGCACCACCGCATCCCCGTCCGCCGCGCAGCGCCAGAAGCCGTAGCAGGCCTGCGGGATCAGGATGTCGTCCTGCTGCACGAGGTCGAGCATCCGCTTCAGGGTCGGCCGCAGTTCCTTCTGCGACCAGGCCATGAACTCCTCCAGCGTGCGGCCGTCCTTCCGGTAGCCCCAGTGGAATTGGTAGAGCATCCGCTCGTTGAGGTATGGGACGAGCGCCGCCACCGGGACGCGGGCGATCGTGCGCGGCCCCCAGAAGGGCGGCTCCGGGACCGGCTGGTCGCGATGCAGTTCCGCCCGGCGGGTGCGGATCTCGTCGATGTCGAGCGGGCGCAGCGCCCGCGGCTCGGCCGCCTGCCCGAGGACGCGGCGCGTGTTGGTCGGCCGCCCCTTGCGCTTGGCGGCGACCGTGGCGAGGTGGCCGTCGAAGGTGCCGGTCATCACCTTGTTCATGAGGTCGAGGCCGTCGAAGGCATCGCGCGCATAGGCGACCCGCCCGTCCGTATAGACGTCGGCGCAGTCCTCCTCGACATATTTGCGGGTGAGCGCGGCACCCCCCAGCAGCACCGGCACGGCGACCCCGGTGCGCTTCATCTCCTCCAGGTTCTCGCGCATCACCACGGTCGACTTGACCAGCAGCCCCGACATGCCGATGGCGTCCGCCCGGTGCTCGGTGGCGGCCGACAGGATGCTGGCGATCGGCTGCTTGATGCCGAGATTGACGACCTTGTAGCCGTTGTTGGTGAGGATGATGTCGACGAGGTTCTTGCCGATGTCGTGGACGTCGCCCTTGACCGTGGCGAGCACGATCGTGCCCTTCTCCTGGCCGTCGACCCGCTCCATGTGCGGCTCCAGCCAGGCGACGGCGCGCTTCATGGTCTCGGCCGACTGCAGCACGAAGGGCAGCTGCATCTTGCCGGCGCCGAACAGCTCGCCCACCACCTTCATGCCGTCGAGCAGGAAATTGTTGATAATGTCGAGCGGCGGGTGCGCCTGCATCGCCAGGGCGAGATCGTCCTCCAGCCCCAGCCGCTCGCCGTCGACGATGCGCTGGACCAGCCGCTCCTCGACCTTCTCCGAGCGCACCTTCTTCACCGCCTGGGAGGCCTTGCGATTCTCGAAGAGGGCGATGAAGGCCTGCAGCGGATCGTAGCCCTCGCGCCGCCGGTCGTAGATCAGGTCCTCGGCGACGCGGACCTCCTCCTCCGGGATCTTGTGCAGCGGCACGATCTTGCTGGCATGGACGATGGCGCCCGTCATGCCGCGCTTCAGCGCATGGTCGAGGAAGACCGAGTTCAGCACCGTGCGCGAGGCGGCGTTGAGCCCGAAGGAGATGTTGGAGAGGCCGAGGATGATCTGGCACTCGGGCAGCTCGCGGGCGATGCGCTCGATGCCCTCCAGCGTCCACAGGCCGAGCTTGCGGTCGTCCTCGTTGCCCGTCGCGATCGTGAAGGTCAGCGGGTCGAACAGCAGGTCGGACGATGGCAGGCCATGGCTGCGCGCGAAGTCGTGCAGCCGGTGGGCGATGCGGAGCTTCGAATCGACGTCCTTGGCCATGCCGACCTCGTCGATCGTCAGCGCGATGACCGCCGCGCCGAACCGCTTGGCCAGCACCAGCCGTTCGGCCGCCTGCTTCTCGCCCTCCTCGAAGTTGATCGAGTTGATGATCGCCTTGCCGCCATAGAGCTTCAACGCCGCCTCGAGCACCGGCGTCTCGGTCGAATCGACGACGAGCGGCGCGTTGACCGCGCCCCGCATGCGGCTGACCACCTCGGTCATCTCCGCCAGCTCGTTGCGGCCGACGAAGGCGGTGCAGATGTCGAGGGCGTGCGAGCCCTCGCGGACCTGCTCGCGCCCCATCTCGACGCAGCCGTCCCAGTCGCCGACTTCCTGCAGCTCGCGGAACTTCTTCGAGCCGTTGGCATTGCAGCGCTCGCCGATGGCGAGGAAGGCGTTCTCCTGGCGCAGCGGCGTCTGGCCGTAGAGCGAGGCGATCGCGGGCACCCAGTGCACCGACCGCTTGGCCGGAGCGGGGCGGGCGGCGCCGCCGGCGCGGTCGCGCAGCATGCGGTCGAGTGCGGCGATGTGGTCGTTGTTGGTGCCGCAGCAGCCGCCGACCATGCCGATGCCGTCCTCGTCGATGAAGCGGCCGAGCCACTTGGCGAGATCGTCGGGGCGCAGCGGATAGTGCGTCTTGCCGTCGACCAGCTCCGGCAGCCCGGCGTTCGGCTGGATCGAGATCGGGCCCGGCCAGTTCTGCGACAGCCAGCGGACGTGCTCGGACATCTCCTGCGGGCCGGTGGCGCAGTTGAGGCCCATGACCGGCACGTCGAGGGCGCGGACGATGGTGGCGGCAGCCGCGATGTCGGTGCCCACCAAGAGGGTGCCCGTGGTCTCGACCGTCACCTGGACGATGATCGGCAGCCCGTCGCGGCCGGCCCCGGCGCGCGCGCGCTTGGCGCCGTTGACGGCCGCCTTGACCTGCAGCGGGTCCTGGCAGGTCTCGATGAGGAAGGCGTCGATGCCGCCGGCGACGAGGCCGGCACACTGGACGGCAAGGGCGTCCTCCAGGGTCTGGTAGGGCGCGTGGCCGAGGCTGGGCAGCCGGGTGCCCGGGCCGATCGAGCCCAGGACGAAGCGCGGCCGGCCATCGGCGCGCCACGGCTCGATCGCCTCGTTGGCCAGTTCCGCGGCGCGCTTGTTGAGTTCGAAGGCCCGCTCGGCGATGCCGAACTCCGCCAAGGTCAGCGGCGAGCCGCCGAAGCTGTTGGTCAGGACGCAGTCGGCGCCGGCAGCGAGATAGCCGTCATGGATCAGGCGGACGACGTCGGGCCGGCTGTCGTTCAGGATCTCGGTGCAGTTCTCGAGGCCGGCGAAGTCGCGGTCGGTGTCGAGGTCCAGCGCCTGGACGCGCGAGCCCATCGCGCCGTCGCACAGCAGGATCGTCTCCGAGAGGGTCGAGAGGAAATCGGTCATGGCGTCTGGTCCTTGCCCGCCGCCGGCGCCGGTGGCCGGACGCCCAGGATGTGGCAGATGGCGAAGCTGAGGTCGGCGCGGTTCAGCGTGTAGAAATGGAACTCGCGCACCCCGCCCGCCTGGAGCGCGCGCGCCTGCTCGGCCGCCACCGTCGCCGCCACCAGCCGGCGCGTCTCGGGATCGCGGTCGAGCCCTTCGAACTGCCGGCCGAGCCAGTCCGGCACCGAGGCGCCGCAGGCGGCGGCGAACTTGCACACCTGGCCGAAGTTGGTGACCGGGAGGATGCCGGGCACGAGCGGGACGGTGATGCCCGCCGCCCGCACCCGGTCGCGGAAGCGGAAGAAGACCGCGGGATCGAAGAAGAACTGGGTGACGGCGCGGGTCGCGCCCTGGTCGATCTTGCGCCGCAGATTGTCGAGGTCGGCCTCGGCGCCGGAGGCCTCCGGATGGGTCTCGGGATATGCGGCCACGGTCACCTCGAAATCGGCGACCCGCCGCAGCCCCGCGACGAGGTCGGCCGCAAACGCATAGCCGCCGGGATGGGGGGTGTAGCGTCCGGCATCGGCCGGCGGATCGCCGCGCAGGGCGACGATGTGGCGGATGCCCGCCTCCCAGTACTGCCGCGCGACGGCGTCGATCTCCTCGCAGGTCGCGCCGACGCAGGTCAGGTGGGCGGCCGGCTCGAGGCTGGTCTCGTGCCGGATGCGCGCAACGGTGGCGTGCGTGCGCTCGCGCGTGGTGCCGCCCGCGCCGTAGGTGACCGATACGAAGCGCGGCGCCAGCGGCGCCAGCCGCTCCACCGCCTCCCACAGCCGCGCCTCCATCTCGGGCGTCTTCGGCGGGAAGAACTCGAACGAGACCTCGACCGGGCTTGGCGCCTGCAGCAACTGGGCCGGGCCGCGCGCGTCCGTCGGCAGGGAGGCGGTCGTGCTCAATGGGGCAGTCCTCGATTGGCGGCGGGTGCCGCGGGAACGGTGGCGGCCGCGTCCTGCCGCGGCCGACGGGCCGGCCACAGGACGACGGTCAGCGGGTCGCCGGGGAGGAGCAGCGACTGCGCCGGCTCCAGCCCGGCCCGGCGCAGCCATTGCGCCATCTCCGTGTCGGAGAAGCCGAGTCGGCGGTGCGCATGCTCGGCGCGGAGGTGATCGAGTTCGTGCGGCGCGAAATCGACGACGACGAGTCGACCGCCGGGGCGCAGCACGCGCGCCGCCTCGGCGATCGCCTCGCCCGGATCGTCAAGATAATGCAGCACCTGGTGGATGGTGACCGCGTCGAAGGAGGCGGCCGGCATCGGCAGCTGGTAGGCGTCGGCGAAGCGCACTTGGCAGTTCGGCAGCCCCGCCCGCTCCAGATTCGCCCGCGCCACGCCCAGCATGTCGCGCGAGCTGTCGACGCCGACGGCACGCACCCCGCGCCGCCCCAGCAGTTCGACGATCCGGCCCGTCCCGGTGCCGACATCCAAGAGGTCGCGCACCTCGCGCTCGGGCAGCAGCGCCAGCAGCGCCTGCTCGACCTCGCGCTCGTCGACATAGAGCGAGCGGACCCGGTCCCAGGTCGCGGCATTGGCCCGGAAATAGGCGCTGGCCGCCTCGGCCCGGGTCGCCTTGACCCCCGCCAGCCGCAGCAGGTCGCGCGCCACGGTCTCGTCGTCGTCGGGTATGCGGTCGACCAGCACGCGCGCCAGTTCCGCCGGCGCACCGGCCGAGGCCAGGCGGAAGAAAGCCCAGGTGCCCTCGCGGAAGCGGTCGAGCAGCCCCGCCTCGCCGAGCAGCTTGAGATGCCGGGAGACGCGTGGCTGGCTCTGGCCGAGAATCTGCGTCAGCTCGCTGACGGTCAGCTCGCCATGGGCGCACAGCGCCAGGATCCGCAGCCTCGTCGGCTCGGCCGCCGCCCGCAAACCGTTCAGGAGCTCGTCCATCCGCCACCTTTCTTGCAGAGACATATAAACATGACTTTATATCTTGTCCAATATCCCGACACGACCGTGCAGATCGGCCACAGTCGTGCGGCATCGCACCATTGCCGGGTGCTGCCGCGCTGGCGCGCCGCCCGGCGCTCGTGCTAGCTCGCAGTTGGGCTGAACGCGTTCGACGAGCTGCGGGGACGATTGCGGTGGTGAGACGGGCGATCATGCGGGCCTGGACGAAGCTGCGCGCGCAGGCGACACGCCTGTCGGCGGTGGCCCTGTTCGCCCTGGCGCCGGTCATCCTGGTGCCGGTCATGGCGAGCCCGGCGACGGCGCAGGACGCCTACGATGCCGATCCGCTCGAGGAGATCAACCGCGCCGTCTACGACTTCAACCGGGTCCTCGACGGGCTGTTGCTGAAGCCGGCGGCGATGATCTATCGCGGCGTTCTGCCCGAGGAGGTCCGCGACGGCATCCGCAACGCGCTCGACAATCTCCAGGGCCCGGTCATCCTCGCCAACGACCTGATGCAGGGCGAGTTCGGGCGCGCACAGGTGACGGCGGAGCGCTTCGCGATCAACACGACGGTCGGGGTTCTCGGCATTTTCGACGCCGCCTCCCGCTACGGTCGGCCGCGCCACCAGGAGGATTTCGGACAGACGCTCGGCACCTGGGGGGTGGGCGATGCGCCCTACCTGCTGCTGCCGGTGCTCGGCCCCTCCAACCCGCGCGACCTGACCGGCCTCCTCGTCGACTCCTTCGTGATCGACCCCTGGACCCACATCGCGCGCGCCAACGACGCGGACTGGTTCACCTATACCCGCTTCGGCCTCAATTTCGTCGACACCCGCTCGCGCAACATCGAGGCGCTCGACGACATCGAGCGGAACCAGATCGACCCCTACTCGTTCATCCGCACGACCTGGCGCCAGCGTCGCGCCAACGACGTGCGGAACGGACGCCCGGCCCCCGGGCCCTGACGCCCGGGCCTCGTCCCCCTCCGACCGACAGCCAGGAGCGCCGCCCCCCATGCGCCGCCTTCTCCTCAAGATCACCATCCTCGCCGCCGCCCTGTTCATGCTGCCGGCGGTTCCGCCGGCGATGGCCGAGACCCCGAAGGGTCTGGTCGAGCAGCTCGGCGACAAGGCGATCCGGCAGCTGACCGGCGACATGCCGCGCAGCGAGCGCGAATCCCGGTTCCAGAACCTGCTGAGTTCCGGGTTCGACGTCGATGCCATCGGCCGGTTCACGCTCGGACGCTACTGGAACCAGGCCAGCCCGGCCGAGCAGCAGGAATACCTGAAGCTCTTCGAGAAGTTCATCGTCCAGGCCTACGCCGCGCGGTTCGCGGAGTATGCCGGCGAGCAGTTCCGCGTCGTCAGCGACCGGGCCGACGGCGAGGTGACGCTGGTGCAGAGCCAGATCTTCAAGCCCGGCAGCCAGCCGGCGCGGGTCGACTGGCGCGTGCGCACCACCAGCGGACAGCCGAAGATCGTCGACGTCGTCGTCGAGGGCGTCAGCATGGCGGTGACGCAGCGCTCGGAGTTCGCCGCGGTGATCCAGCGCAGCGGTGGGCGCGTCGCTGGCCTGATTCGCGCCCTGCGCGACAAGACCGGCGGCTGAACCGCCACCGACCGGTTCGCCCCCCAGACGTTGGCCCTGGCGTCCGCCTGACGTCCACCCTGGCGCCGGCGGCGGGCAGCACGGTTGCCTCGACCACGGGCGTGTGGCAAGTCTTCCGGCGTGTTTACGCCGCAAATGGCGTTGGCGGGGGCGGCCGGTGCCGCTTCCGGCGAATCCGTACGGGAGGAACCACGATGAAGCTAGGAACCTGGCTGGCCGCTGCGGCCGTGCTGACCATGGCCGCGGGCGGAGCGGTGGCGCAGGAGATCAAGATCTCCCATCAGTGGCGCCAGAACACCGACGGCCGCGACCGGGCGACGCGCCTCTTCGTGAAGGAGGTCAACGCCCGCGACCCCAGCATCAAGTTCCGCATCTACCCGAACCGCTCGCTCGTCAGCAACCCGACGACCCAGATCGACGGCCTGCAGGACGGCACGCTGGAGATGGCGGTCTATCCGCTCGTCTATGCCACCGGGAAGGTGCCCGAATTCTCGATCACCATCATGCCGGGAACGGTCGGCAACCTCGAGCAGGCGGTGAAGGTCAAGAACACGCCGTTCTACGACAAGCTGCAGGAAATCTGCGCCCAGAACGGCATCCGCATCATCACCTGGTGGTGGACGCCGGGCGGCTTCGCGACCAAGGACCGCGAGATCAAGGGGCCGGATTCGGTGAAGGGCCTGCGCATGCGCGCCGCCGACCCCTATTTCGAGCTGATGCTGAAGGATCTCGGCGCCTCGGTGCAGTCGATGCCGTCGACCGAGATCTACCCGGCCCTTCAGTCGGGCGTGCTCGACGGCCTGCTGACGTCGGCCGAGAGCTTCGTCAGCATGAAGATCTTCGAGCAGACCCGGCACGCGACGGCCGGCGGCGACTACACCCTGTTCATGCTGCTGCAGCCGCTCGTCATGTCGAAGCAGCACTGGGACAAGCTGACCCCGGCCCAGAAGAAGGCGTTCGACGAAGCCGCGCTGAAGAGCGAGGAGTTCTTCAACGGCCTCCAGAAGGAGGCCGAGGAGAAGATGGTCGAGACCTTCAAGAAGAACAACAACGCGGTCCGCTCCATGACCAAGTCCGAGTACGACGCCTGGGTCGAGGTCGCACGGACCAAGGCGTGGCCGGCATTCGCGCAGAACACCAAGCAGGGCAAGGAACTGCTGGACCTGCTGCAGGCCGCCCTGAAGAAGTAAGCACTTCCATCCCGGGGGCGGCCGTTGGCGCCGCCCCCGCCTCTGCCGGCGGCGTCGTTCCATGCAGTCCTTCATCCGCTTCACCGACCGGCTGGCGCTTGTCTGCGCCGTGGTCGCCGCCGCCTTCGTGGCCATGGCGGTCCTCATCGTCACCTGGATGATCTTGTGGCGGGCCCTGGGCAATTCCTCCTTCTGGGAGATCGAGGCCTCGGTCTTCCTCTCGATCGCGGCCATCTTCCTGGCATCGCCCTACGCGCTGCGCACCCGCGGCCATGTCTCGGTCGACCTGCTGGAGGCGATCCTGCCCGACCGGGCGACCCGGCCGCTGCGGATGTTCGCCATGGCCATCGTCGCCGTCGTCTCCGCCTACCTCGTGTGGGAAGGCGGCAAGATGGCGCTGCTGGCGCTGCACGAGGGCGAGCGCACGCCCAGCCTGTGGGCGCCGCTGAAGTGGCCGATCTTCGCCGCCATGCCGCTCGGCATGGGGCTGACCTGCCTCCAGGCGATCGTCGAGATCGCCCGTCTCCGCCTTTCCCCGCCGGACGCCCGATGAGCGAACTCGAAATCGGCTGGCTCCTCTTCGGAGTCACCACCCTCGTCCTCTTCTCGGGCGTGCCGATCGCCTTCGGCCTGCTCTCCGTCGCGATCGGCTTCCTCTGGATCTTCGAGGGACCGGCGAGCCTGTCCGCGGTCGGCCGGACCTTCTTCGAGGAGATGGCGAGCTTCGTCCTCCTCACCATCCCGATGTTCATCCTGCTCGGCGCCGCGATCGGCGTCTCCCGGGCGGGCGCCGACATCTACGAATCGCTGCACCGCTGGCTCGCGCGGGTTCCGGGCGGGCTGGTCATCGCCAACATCTTCGCCTGCGGCATGTTCTCGGCGGTCTGCGGCTCCAGCCCGGCCACGGCGGCCGCGATCGGCAAGGTCGGCATCCCGGAAATGCTGCGCCGCGGCTACCCGGCAACGCTGGCGACCGGCGCGATCTGCGCCGGCGGCACGCTCGGCATCCTGATCCCGCCATCGGTCACGCTCATCCTCTACGGCATCGCGACCGAGACCTCGATCGGCCGTCTGTTCCTGGCCGGGGTCGTGCCGGGCGCGCTGCTGGTGCTGCTGTTCGCCGCCTATTCCTGGATCTTCAGCCTGCTGCAAGGCGCCGCCAGCACGCTGCGCTCGACCGAGCGCTTCTCGCTGCGGGAAAAGATGGACGGCCTCGGCCGCGTGATGCCGTTCCTGGTCATCATGGTGCTGATCGCCGTCGCCATGTATGGCGGCTGGGCGACGCCGTCCGAGATCGCGGCCCTGTCGGCCTTCCTGGCGCTGCTGCTGGTCTTCGTGATCTACCGGGCGACCTCGGCCCGCGAGGTCTGGGCAATCTTCAGCGATACGGTGCGCGAGTCGACGATGATCATCATGATCATCGGCGCGGCCGGCCTCTTCGGCTACATGATGTCGCTGCTCTACATCACCCAGACGATGGCCGACGCGCTGGTCGCCTGGAACCTCGACCGCTGGACGCTCCTCATCTTCTTCAACATGCTGCTGCTGGTCCTCGGATGTTTCCTGCCGCCGGTTGCGATCATCCTGATGACCATGCCGATCCTGCAGCCGGTGCTGGAGGCCAACGACTTCAACCTGATCTGGTTCGGCATCCTGCTGACCATCAACATGGAGGTCGGGCTGATCACGCCGCCCGTCGGGCTCAACCTCTACGTCATCCGCGGCGTCGCCCCCCAGGTGCCGCTGCCCCAGGTGCTGCTGGGGTCGATGCCCTTCGTCATCATCATGCTGCTGTTCATGGTCCTGCTCTCGATCTTTCCCGGGATCGCGCTGTGGTTGCCGGACACGCTGATGGGGCCGGGCACCTGACCCGGCCGGGCGGCGGCCGCGGGTGAGCGGCCGCGACCTCGCCACCGTTCTCCTGATCGTCGTCGTCTGGGGGCTGAACTTCCCGGTCGCCAAGCTCGGGTTCACCGAGCTGCCGCCGATCCTGCTGACGGCCATGCGCTTTTCCCTGGTGGCCCTGCTGCTGGTCCCGTTCGTGCCGCGGCCGACCGGGCAGTACCGGCAGCTGCTGCAGCTGGCGACGGTCCTGGGCGGGGTCCATTTCAGCCTCATGTTCGTCGGCCTGTCGCGGCTCGACTCGGCGACGGTCGCGATCGCCAGCCAGCTCACGGTGCCGTTCGCCGCCCTGCTGGCGGCCATCGTCTTCCGCGACTATCTCGGCTGGCGCCGCACGCTCGGCATGGCCGTCGCCTTCGCCGGCGTCGCGGTGATGGCCGGCGAGCCCCGCATCCTGGCCGATCCCTGGCCGCTCGTCTGGGTCGTCGCCGGCGCCTTCGCCTGGGCGGTCTCGAACATCCAGGTCAAGCGGCTGGGCGCCATCGACGGGCTGGTGCTGAACGGCTGGATGGCGGCCTTCGCGGCGCCGCAGCTCTTCCTCGTCTCCTGGCTCGTCGAGGGCGATTCCTGGGACCGGGCGCTGTCGGCGGGCTTTGCCGGTTACGGCGCCGTCGCCTACATGGCCGTGATGGTCACCATCCTCGGCTACGGCCTGTGGTACCGGGTGCTGCGCACCTATCCGGTCAACCTGGTCATGCCCTACACGCTGCTGGTGCCGGTGATCGGCGTCGTCGCCGGCATCGGCCTGCTCGGCGAGCCCCTGTCCTGGCCGATCATTGTCGGCGGCGGCTCCACCCTGGTCGGCGTCGCGATCATCGTATGGCGCCGCCCGCGGCTCACCGAGCGGCAGCCGCAACCGTGACCGGGCGGCCGACGCGGGACCGGCCGTCGCCGAACCACGGCCCGCGGCCGGGCGACGGACGGGTCGATATCCTGGTCATCCACTATACCGGCATGCGCGACGCCGCCGCCGCGCTGGACCGCCTCTGCGACCCGGCCGCCGAGGTCAGCGCCCACTACCTCGTCGAGCGGGACGGCACCGTCCACCGCCTGGTCGCGGAGGATCGCCGCGCCTGGCATGCGGGCCGCGCATGGTGGCAGGGCGAAACCGACGTCAACGGGCGCTCCATCGGCATCGAACTCGAAAATCCCGGCCACGAGTGGGGCTACCGGCCCTTCCCCGAGGCCCAGATGGCGGCGCTCGAGGAGCTGGCCCGCGGGATCCTGGCACGCCATCCCATCCCCGCCGGTCGCGTCGTCGGCCATTCCGACATCGCCCCTCGCCGCAAGATCGATCCGGGCGAACTCTTCGACTGGCCGCGGCTCGCGCGGACGGGGATCGGGCGCTGGCCGCCAGGGCTGGATCAAGACTGCGGGGACGCGCCCGAGGCCGACCTGGCGCTGCGCCTGCTCGGCCGCATCGGCTACGAACTCGACGACCCGGCGGCGACCGTCGCCGCCTTCCAGCGCCATTGGCGGCCGGCCGGCATCGATGGCTGCCTGGACCGGGAGACGCGGCGGCGCATCGCCGTCCTCGCGACGGACGATTGACAGCGGACCGCCGCAGCCCCAGTTTCCGGCCCGCCAGACGGCCGGATGGTCGCTCTCCGGCGCCGCCCTCGGCGGCGTCCGGGGGGAGGAAAGTCCGGGCTCCACGGAAACACGGTGCCGGGTAACGCCCGGCGGGGGCGACCCTAGGGAAAGTGCCACAGAAAGCAAACCGCCGCCCCGCGGCAACGCCGGGCGGTAAGGGTGAAAGGGTGCGGTAAGAGCGCACCGCGCATGCCGGCAACGGCTGCGGCACGGTAAACCCCACCGGGAGCAAGACCAAGTAGGGACGGCCGGTCGGCGCCGCCTTCGGGCGGTGCGCGACGAGCCCGTTTCCGGGCTGCCGTCCGGGTCGGTCGCGCGAGGCGTCCGGCAACGGACGTCCCAGAGGAATGACCATCCATGGGGGGCAACCCCCGGGACAGAACCCGGCTTACAGGCCGTCTGGCGATCTACCGAATGCCCGCAGCCGCCGCGCCCGGCCCCATGCGCGGGCTATGGCCCATGAAATCCCAACCGGTCGTCGCGCGCAGCGCGGGAAATCCGGACCGGCTCGGGGCCGGCGCCGCTACCCGGGGTTTTCCCGGAGCGTCCGAATTGACGGCCGGACAAACAATCGCACCACAGAACGAATAGAGAACAAGCGAGCTTTCCTGCGGCATACCGGAGGACGGGTCGACGAGTCCTTCGAGCCATAAGGAAATCTTGTCCAAAACAGAACAAAGCCAAGGGATTAGGGGCGGGTCACATTGACTCCCACCGGACCCCATGATATCCCAAGCCATCCCAGGACGGACCATGCACGGCCCGTTGCGGGGCGGAGCGATGCCGAAGGGGGACAGTTTCGGTATCGCCCGGGGGGAGGCGATGACGGTGTTCGTCTCGACGTTCGTGAATCGGATCGACCGCAAGGGACGGGTTTCCGTACCGGCGACGTTCCGTGCCGCCCTCCGGAACGCGAATTTCGAGGGGATCGTGGCCTTCCCCGCATTGGGCCAGCCAGCGTTCGAAGGCTGCGGGATGGACTTCATGGAGCGTCTTTCGGCCAGCGTCGACGAGCTCGACATGTTCTCGCCCCGGCGGGACGAGTTGACCGCGATCGTCTTCGCCGACGCCCATCAGCTGGCCTTCGACGGCGAGGGCCGCGTCAGCCTGCCGGACGCCGTGATCGAGCATTGCGGCATCCAGACCGAGGTCGCCTTCGTCGGCCGCGGCAAGTCCTTTCAGATTTGGGAACCAGCGACCTTCCGCAGCCACGCTGCGGAGGTCCGGAGACGCGCCCTGAGTGAGGGCGCGACGCTCCCCGTCCGTCCGGTTGCGCCGGGGGGAAAAGCGCCGTGATCGGACGGGGAGCGACCATATCCAGCGCCGACGGCGCGCCGGTGCATGTGCCGGTCATGCTGGCCGAGGTGCTCGCGGCGCTGGCGCCGAAGGCGGGCGGCACCTATGTCGACGGCACCTTCGGCGCGGGCGGATATTCGGCCGCCATTCTCGATGCCGCGCCCTGCCGCGTCTGGGGGATCGACCGCGATCCCGAGGCGGTGGATCGCGGGCGGCGGCTGGCCGAGCGCTATCCCGGACGCCTCGACGTGATCGAAGGGCGCTTCGGTGACATGGATCGCCTGCTCGGCGAGCGCGGCGTCGCCGGCGTCGACGGGGTGGCGCTCGACCTCGGCGTCTCCTCGCCGCAGATCGACACGCCCGAGCGCGGCTTCTCGTTCCGCCAGGACGGTCCGCTCGACATGCGCATGGGCGGCGACGGGCCGACCGCGGCCGACTTCGTCGCGACTGCCGAAGAGCGCGAGATGGCCGACATCATCTTCCGCTATGGTGAGGAACGGTACGCCCGACGAGTCGCGCGCGCCATCGTCGCCGCCCGGGCCGAAGGCCCGATCACCCGGACGTCGGCGCTGGCCGAGATCGTGCGTCGTGCGGTGCCGCGCTCGAACGATGGGATCGACCCTGCGACGCGAACCTTCCAGGCCCTGCGGATTGCCGTCAACGACGAGATGGGAGAGCTCGAGCGGGGTCTCGATGCGGCCGAGCGGACGCTCGGGCCCGGCGGACGGCTGGCGGTCGTCTCCTTCCATTCGCTCGAGGACCGCGCGGTCAAGACCTTCCTGCGCGGCCGCAGCACCATCGAATCCGGCTCGCGCCACTTGCCGCCGACGGCCCGGCCCGATCCCAGTTTCCGCCTGCTCGGCGGCCGCGCCGTCCGTCCGGGCGACGCGGAATGCCGCGCCAATCCGCGTGCGCGCTCGGCGCGGCTGCGCGCGGCCGAGCGCACGACGGCGCGCCCATGGACGCTAGGCCCCTCCGCAGCGGCGGCCGCCGGCCGATCGTCCGGCCCAGCCCCGCGCGCCGGCGGGAGCGTCTCGTGATCCGCATCACGCTCGCCTTCTGGATCGGCCTCGTCTGCGCCCTCGGCTACGGCGTGTTCCAGGTCAAGTACGAGGTCCAGGAGATGGAGAGCCGGCTGCTGCAGCTTCAGCGCGGCATCGTCGGCGACCGACAGGCGATCCATGTGCTGAAGGCGGAGTGGAGCTACCTCAATCAGCCCGCACGCCTGGACGCGCTGACCCGTCGCCACCTGCCGCTGGCCCCGATCGCGACCAGCCAGATCGGCGATATCGAGGATGCGCCGTTGCGTCAGGCGACGCCGCCGGCGCCGCTGATGCCGCCGCTCGCCCGCCATGTCGCGCCGCCGGCGCCCGCCCCGCGGTCGGTGGTCGGCGCCAACTACACGAACCCGCCCCGGCGATGAGCCGAGACGTGCCCCCGGCGGTGACCGACCTCGCGGCCTGCCGTCCGCAGATGCGCGGCAACGCCTTCCGCGGCGGGTCGGCGGGCGGTCCGCTGCACGCCGCCGTCGAACGCGGCCAGAGCCGGCTCGTCTTCCTGGCGGCGATGTTCTCGCTGGCGTTCCTGGTGATCGCCGGGCGCCTCGTCGACGTCACGCTGATGGCCCAGCCGGCCGAACCCCGGGCGGTCCAGACGCCGCCGCGAGCGGTCGAGACGCAGCGCGCCGACATCGTCGACCGCAACGGGACGCTGCTGGCGACGAGTCTGCCGACGCCGTCGCTCTACGCCAATCCCAAGATCGTGCCGGACGCGGCCGAGGCGGCCCGGCGCCTCGCGCCGATCCTCGTCGGCAGCACCGAGGCCGAGTTGCGCGAGCGCCTGTCGGAGGATCGCAGCTTCGTCTGGGTGCGCCGGCAGCTCACGCCGCGCCAGCAGCACGACGTCATCCGGCTGGGGATCCCCGGGCTCGAGTTCCAGCGCGACGAGCGCCGGATCTACCCGCAGGGGCGGCTCGTCGCCCATGTCGTCGGCTTCTCGGGCATCGACCAGACCGGCCTCCAGGGCGTCGAGAAGACGCTCGACGGCGATATCCGTGGCGCCACCGCGCCGGTGCAGCTCTCGATCGACCTTCGCGTCCAGCACGTCCTGCACGAGGAACTGCGCCGGACCATCAAGGAATTCAGCGCGATCGGCGGCGCCGGCCTCATCCTCGACGCCCATACGAGCGAGGTGCTCGCCCTCGTCTCGCTGCCGGACTACGACGCCAACTTCCCCGGGACCGCGAACCCCGAGACCCTGTTCAACCGCGTGACGCTCGGCGTCTACGAGATGGGCTCGGTGTTCAAGGTGCTGACCGCAGCCATGGCGCTCGACAGCGGCAAGGTGAACATGGCGAGCGGCTACGACGCCTCGCGTCCGATCCAGGTCTCGCGCTTCTCGATCAGCGACTACAAGGGCAAGAACCGCTGGCTGTCGTTGCCCGAGATCATCAAGTACTCGTCGAACATCGGCGCCGCCAAGATGGCGCTCGACATCGGCATCCCCGCGCAGCGCGCGTTCCTCGACAAGCTGGGCTTCCTGAAGGCGCCGCATCTCGAGCTGCCGGAGCTGGGCGCGCCGCTGGTGCCGAACCCGTGGCGGGAGATCAACGCGATGACCATCGCCTTCGGCCATGGCATCTCGGTCACCCCGCTGCATGTCGTCGCCGCCGAGGCGGCCATGGTCAATGGCGGCATCATGCGCCGTCCGACCCTCCTCAAGCGCGATCCCGCCCACAATCCGGGCGGCGTCCGGGTGATCAAGCAGCGCACCTCCGACGACATCCGCCGCCTGATGCGGCTCGTCGTCACCGACGGCTCGGGCAAGAAGGCGAACGTCCCGGGATATCTCGTCGGCGGCAAGACCGGCAGCGCCGAAAAGGCCGCGGGCCGTGCCTATCGGCGCAAAGCGCTGCTGTCGTCGTTCGTCGGCGCCTTCCCGATGAACGATCCGCAATACGTCATGCTGGTGATGATCGACGAGCCGCACGGCACCGAGCAGTCGCAGGGCTATGCGACCGGCGGCTGGGTCGCCGCCCCCGTCTTCGGCCGCGTCGTCGAGCGCATCGCCCCGATCCTCGGCGTCCTGCCGATCGACGAGGAGAGCCCGCAGATCCGACGCGACCTGATCGTCCAGGCCAGCGCCCCGGGGCGCAGCCCCAATGCGCCTCGCTGAGCTGATGGCGCGGACGGAGACGCGGCCACCGACCGACCAGGACGCGCGCCCCGCCCCCACCCACGCCGGGCCCGATATCCGCGGCATCGCCGTCGATTCGCGGTCGGTCGAGGCGGGTTTCCTGTTCGCCGCCCTGCCGGGCCTCGCCACCGACGGCCGCCGCTTCATCGCCGATGCCGCCGCCCGCGGCGCGGTCGCCGTGCTGGCGCCCGAGGACACGGTCCTGCCCCAGGGCATCGACCTGGCGCTGCTGACCGACCGCAACCCGCGCCGCCGCCTCGCCCTGATGGCCGCCGCCTTCCACGGGCCGCAGCCGGAGCGGGTGGCAGCGGTCACCGGCACCAACGGCAAGACCTCGACGGCGGAGTTCGCCCGCCAGCTCTGGGCCGACGCCGGCCTCGCCGCCGCCAGCCTCGGCACCCTCGGCATCCGCGCGCCCGACTTCGAGCGCAAGGGCACGCTGACCACGCCCGACCCGGTGCTGCTGCATGCCGCGCTGGCCGACCTGGCGCAGCGCGGCGTCGACCGCGTCGCCCTGGAGGCGTCGAGCCACGGCCTCGACCAGTTCCGGCTCGACGGCATCCGCATCGCGACCGCCGCCTTCACCAACCTGACCCGCGACCATCTCGACTATCACGCCGACATGGCCGCCTACCGCGCCGCCAAGTTCCGCCTGTTCGACGCCGTCATGGCGCCCGGGGGGACGGCGATCCTCAACGCCGACAGCGCCGAGTTCGCGGCCCTGGCCTCGCTGTGCCGCGCACGCGGGCACCGCGTCGTCGGCTATGGCCGGCGGGGCGCGGAGATCCGCCTGCTGCGCCAGGAACTCCACGCCGAGGGCCAGGCGCTGGAGATCGTGGTGGATGGCCGGCAATGGACGGTCGACCTGCCGCTGGCCGGGGCCTTCCAGGCCATGAACGCGCTGGCCGCCCTCGGCATCGTCCTGGCGGACGGAATCGCGGCCGATCTGGCGGTGCCGGCGCTGGCCCGGCTGGCGGGCGTGCCCGGCCGGATGGAACGGGTCGCGCGCCTGCCCGGCGGCGCGGCCGTCTATGTCGATTTCGCCCACACGCCGGATGCGCTGACGACCGTGCTGGAGGCGCTGCGCCGGCACACCGCGGGCCGCCTCGTCTGCGTCTTCGGTTGCGGCGGCGACCGCGACCCCGGCAAGCGGCCGGAGATGGGGGCCGCCGTCGGCCGCGCCGCCGACCGCGTCGTCGTCACCGACGACAACCCGCGCGGCGAGGATCCGGTCGCGATCCGTGCCCCCGCCGTCGCGGCGGCACGACGCTTCTGCGGCGACGTGGTAGAGATCGGCGACCGCCGCGCGGCGATCTTTGCCGCCGTCGCCGGCCTCGGGCCGGGCGACGTGCTGGTCGTGGCCGGCAAGGGACACGAATCCGGGCAGGCGATCGCCGGGCGCACCCTGCCCTTCGACGACGCCGCCGTTTCCCGGGAGGCGGTCGCCGCGGCGGCCGGAACGGAGTGAGCGCGGCCCCCCTCTGGACCGCGGCCGAGATCGCGGAGGCCACCGGCGCACGGCTCCCGCCCGGCGCAGCCTGGACCGTCGCGGGCGTCGCGATCGACAGCCGGACGCTGGTCGCGGGCGACCTCTTCGTCGCACTGCACGGCCCGAACTTCGATGCCCACCGCTTCGTCGCCGACGTGCTGGCCAGGGGTGCCGGCGCCGCGCTGGTCGACCATGTTCCGGACGGCGTCGCGGCCGACGATCAGCGCCTGGTCCTGGTCGACGACACGCTGGCCGGCCTGACCCGGCTCGGCCGCGCCGGTCGCGAGCGCACCCGCGCCCGCGTCGTCGCGGTGACCGGCAGCGTCGGCAAGACCGGCAGCAAGGAGCTGTTGCGGCTGGCCCTCGAAGCCAACGGCAGCACGATCGCCAGCCGCGCCAGCCTCAACAATCACTGGGGCCTGCCGCTCAGCTTGGCGCGGGTGCCGCGGGACGTCGATTGGGTCGTCCAGGAGGTCGGCATGAACCATGCCGGCGAGATCGCCGCCCTCGCCCCCGTCGCGCGGCCGCATGTCGGGCTGATCACCACGGTCGAGCCCGTGCATATCGAGTTCTTTCCCTCGGTCGAGGCGATCGCCGACGCCAAGGCCGAACTCTTTCTCGGCATGGATGCCGACGGCGTCGCCGTGCTGAACCGGGACAATCCGCATTTCGCGCGGCTGGCCGGCCATGCCCGGGTGCGCGGCATCCGCCGCATCCTGGACTTCGGCGTCGCCGCCGGCACCCACGCCCATCTCGACGACGCCGAGCTGGACGAGAGCGGCAGCGTCGTCGCCGCCACGGTCGGCGGCCGGCGGCTGCGCTATCGCCTCGGCGCGCCCGGACGCCACTGGGTCCTGAACAGCCTGGGCGCGCTCGCCGCCGTCGATGCCCTCGGCGCCGATGTCGCCCGCGCGGCCGAGGCGATGGGCGCCATCGCCGCCCCGGCCGGGCGCGGCGCACGGCGAGAGATCGGGCTGGCCCACGGCGGCGCCTTCACCCTGCTCGACGAGAGCTACAACGCCAATCCCGCCTCGATGCGTGCCGCCTTCTCGGTGCTGGGCGCGACCCGGCCGGCCCCTGGCGGCCGGCGCATCGCCGTGCTGGGCGACATGCGCGAACTCGGCGAGACGGCACCGCGGCTACATGCCGCGCTGGCCGAGCCCCTCGCCGCCGCGGGAATCGATATGGTGTTCTGCTGCGGCCCGCTGATGGCGCACCTCCATGCCTGCCTCCCGGTCGCGTCGCGCGGCGTCCATGTCGCCACCTCCGACGAACTCGCCCCGATCGTCGCCGAGGCCGTACGGCCGGGCGATGTCGTGACGGTGAAGGGTTCGCTGGGGACGAACATGGCACCGATCGTCAAGCGCCTGACGGCGGGGCCCTGGGGCCCGGCGCCGCGGGCCGCGGTCTGAAGAGGCATCCCGACCCGTGCTCTACAACCTCCTCGCGCCGCTGGCGGACGAATTCAGCGCGTTCAACCTGTTCCGCTACCTCACCTTCCGCAGCGGCGGCGCGGTCGTGACCGCGCTCTTCATCAGCTTCGCGCTCGGGCCCACGATCATCCGCTGGCTGAAGTCGCGCCAGCCGCACGGCCAGCCGATCCGCGCCGACGGGCCGCAGAGCCACCTGCTGACCAAGAAGGGCACGCCCACCATGGGCGGCTCGCTGATCCTGATCGCGCTCACCATCTCGACGCTGCTCTGGGCCGACCTCGGCAACGGCTATGTCTGGGTCGTGATGTTCGTGACGCTGGGCTTCGGCCTCGTCGGCTTCGGCGACGACTACCTGAAGCTGACCCGGCGCAACCATCGCGGCCTGCCCGGGCGCCTCAAGCTCGCCGCCCAGATCCTGATCGGCCTCGTCGCGACCTTCTGGATCATGCAGCTGACGCGCGACCCGCTTTCGACGCAGCTCGCCATCCCCTTCCTCAAGAACGTGCTGCCCGATCTCGGCTGGCTGTTCCTGCCGTTCGGGGTGCTGGTCCTGGCCGGAGCCTCGAACGCCGTCAACCTGACCGACGGGCTGGACGGGCTGGCCATCGTGCCGGTGATGATCGCCGCCGGCTGCTTCGCCCTCATCACCTACCTCGCCGGCAACGCCATCTTCGCCAACTACCTGCAGATCCACCACATCCCGGGATCGGGCGAACTCGCCGTCTTCTGCGGCGCGCTGGTCGGCGCCAGCCTCGGCTTCCTGTGGTTCAATGCCCCGCCGGCGATGGTCTTCATGGGCGACACCGGCTCGCTCTCGGTCGGCGGCGCGCTCGGCGCGATGAGCATCATCGTCAAGCACGAGATCGTGCTGATCATGATCGGCGGCCTCTTCGTGCTGGAGACGGTGTCGGTCATCGTCCAGGTGCTGTCGTTCCGGCTGACCGGCAAGCGCGTCTTCCGCATGGCGCCGCTGCACCACCATTTCGAGAAGAAGGGCTGGGCCGAGCCGACCATCGTCATCCGCTTCTGGATCATCGCCTCCATCCTGGCCCTGGCCGGCCTCTCGACGCTGAAGCTGCGGTGACCGGCCGATGATCCCCGTCCGCGAATATGCCGGCCGCCGCGTCCTGGTGCTGGGCCTCGCCCGCAGCGGGCTGGCAGCCGCGCGCGCGCTCGCGGCCGGCGGCAGCGACGTCGCCGTGTGGGACGATCGTCCGGCCAACCGGGAGGCCGCCGCCGCGGCCGGCTTCGCCATCGCCGACCCCGCAGGCGAGGACTGGTCGCAGGTCGCCGCGCTCGTCATGAGCCCGGGGGTGCCGCTGACGCATCCCGCCCCGCATCCGGCCGTCCTTGCCGCGCGTGCCGCGGGCGTACCGGTGACCGGCGACATCCAGCTGCTTCGCCGGGCCTGCCCGGAGGCGCGCATCTGCGCCGTCACCGGGACCAACGGCAAGTCGACGACGACGGCGCTGATCGGCCACATCCTGAAGTCGGCCGGGGTGCCGGTCGCGGTCGGCGGCAATCTCGGCATCGCCGCCCTCGATCTGCCCCCGCTCGGCCGCGATGGGGTCTATGTCCTGGAGCTATCCTCCTTCCAGCTCGATCTGGTGGAAGATGCCCTGTTCGACGTCGCCGTCCTGCTCAACATCGCGCCGGACCATCTCGACCGGCACGGCACCATGGCCAACTACATCGCCGCCAAGCAGCGCATCTTCGCCGGGCAGGACCACCGCCATGTCGCGGTCGTCGGCATCGACGACGCGGTCGCGGCGGCCATCGCCGAGGCACCCCGGTCCGCACGCCTCGTCCGCATCTCGGGGCGGGACGCCGGCGAGGCCGACGTCCGCGTCGCCGCCGGCGTGCTGACCGACGCGCAGGGTTCCATCCTCGACCTCGCCCAGGCCGCCACCCTGCCGGGGACGCACAACGCCCAGAATGCCGCCGCGGCCTTCGCGGCTGCGCGCGCGCTCGGCCTCGACCGCAGCACGATCGCGGCATCCCTGCCGCGCTATCCCGGGCTGCCGCACCGCCAGGAGCTGGTCGCGGTCATCGACGGCGTGCCCTACGTCAACGACAGCAAGGCGACCAACGCCGATGCCGCCGCCCGGGCCCTGGCCTGCTACGAGGCCGTCTACTGGATCGCCGGCGGCGTGCCGAAGGCCGGCGGCATCGCCACCCTGGCGCCGCAGTTCGCCCACATCGCCCACGCCTTCCTGATCGGCGAGGCCGCCGGGGACTTCGCCCGCACCCTCGCCGGCCGCGTGCCTGCGACGATGGCGGGCGACCTCGGGAACGCGCTGCGGCTGGCCCAGGAACGCGCGACGGCCGAACGGCGGATGGGGGCCGTCGTGCTGCTGTCGCCGGCCTGCGCCTCCTTCGACCAGTTTCGCGATTTCGAGGATCGCGGCGACCGCTTCCGTGCCCTGGTCTCGGCCCTGCCGGGCCGCAGGGTTCTCCTGGCTCCGGCGGAGTCCGCGGCATGACGACGATCCCCCGCACCGACACCTCCCTCTTCGGGCAATGGTGGTGGACGGTCGACCGTTGGACGGTGTTCGCGCTCGCCGCGATCATCGGCATCGGCGCCCTGATGCTGTTGGCGGCCAGCCCGCCCGTCGCCGAGCGCATCGGCCTCGAGCCCCTGCATTTCGTGAAGCGGCAGATGCTGCTGCTGCCGCTCGCCATCGGCGTCATCTTCTTCGTCTCGCTGCAGCCGCCGCGGATCGTCCGCCGGCTGGCGCTCGCGGTCTTCTGCGTCTCTGTCATCATGCTGGCCCTGACCTTCGTCATGGGGGCCGAGATCAAGGGCGCGCGCCGCTGGATTTCGCTGCCGGGCATGTCGATCCAGCCGTCGGAGTTCGTGAAGCCGACCTTCGCCGTCCTGACGGCCTGGCTGCTGGCCCAGGGCAAGGCCAGCGCGCGCTTCCCCGGCGGCCTCGTCTCGGTGACGCTGTTCGCGGTCATCGTCGCCATGCTGCTGAAGCAGCCCGACCTCGGCATGGCGGTCATCGTCGGCGCGGTCTGGTTCGTCCAGGTGTTTCTCGCCGGGCTGCCGATCATCCTGGTGGCGATCCTGGCCGTCCTCGGCATGGCGGGGCTGTTCGGCGCCTACATGTTGCTGCCGCACGTCACCAGCCGCATCAACCGCTTCCTCGACCCTGCCGCCGGCGACAGCTACCAGATCGACCGCTCGATCGAGGCCTTCGCCAATGGCGGGCTGTTCGGGCGCGGACCGGGCGAGGGCACGATCAAGAACTGGCTGCCCGACGCCCATTCGGACTTCGTGTTCGCGGTCGCCGGCGAGGAGCTGGGCCTCATCGCCTGCCTCGTCATCGTGCTGCTCTTCGCCGTCGTCGTCGTCCGCAGCGTGCTGCGGGTGACCAGCGAGCAGAGCCTCTTCGTCATCCTGGCGGCGGCCGGCCTCGCCACCCAGCTCGGCCTGCAGGCGATCGTCAACATGGCCTCTTCCCTGCACCTGATGCCGACCAAGGGCATGACCCTGCCCTTCGTCAGCTATGGCGGCTCCTCGATGCTGGCGCTGGCGGTCGGCACCGGGATGCTGCTGGCGCTGACGCGGCGGCGCTTCGGCGGGATCGAGCCGTGACCGTCCGCATCATCCTCGCCGCCGGCGGCACCGGCGGCCACCTCTTCCCGGCCGAGGCGCTGGCCCATGCGCTGGTCGCACGCGGCGCCGAGCCGGTGCTGGTGACCGATCCGCGCACCGCCGGCTTTTCCGGGCCCGTGTCGGGGCTGACGGTGCACCGCCTGCCGCTGCAGCCGATGCGCGGCGGCGTCGTCGGCCGCATCCGCGGCGGCTTCGGCCTCTGTGCGGGAACCCTGGCGGCGCGCGGCCTGCTGCGCCGGCTGGCGCCCGACGCGGTGGTCGGCTTCGGCGGCTATCCTTCGGTGCCGGCCGTCTTCGCCGCCCGCAACCTCGGCCGCCCGATCCTGCTGCACGAGCAGAACGCGGTGCTGGGCAAGGCCAACCGCATGCTGGCCGCCCGCGCCACCCGCATCGCCACCTCCTTTCCGCGCCTGCGGCTGCTCGACCCGGCGCTGGCGGGCCGGGTCGTCGAGACCGGCAATCCGGTGCGGCCGGCGATCGCCGAGGTCGGGCGCCGGCCCTATGCGCCGCCCGCGGCGGACGGGCCGGTCGAGATCCTCGTCATGGGCGGCAGCCAGGGGGCCCGCATCTTCGCGACCCTGCTGCCCGACGCCCTCGCGCTGCTGCCGGACGGGCTGCGCGCCCGCCTGCGGCTGACGCAGCAGGCGCGGCCCGACGATGTCGCAGCGGTCCGCGAGACCTATGCCCGCGCCGGCATCCCGGCCACGGTCGAACGCTTCTTCGACGACGTGCCGCAGCGGCTGGCCCGTGCCCATCTCGTCGTCTCGCGCGCCGGCGCCTCGACCGTGGCCGAGATCGCGGCCGCCGGCCGGCCGGCGCTGCTCGTGCCCTACCCGCATGCCGCGGACGATCACCAGACGAACAATGCCCGCCATCTCGCCGATGCCGGCGCCGCCTGGCTGGTACCCGAAGCGGGGACCGACGCGGCGAGGCTCGCTGCCGTGCTGGGCGAAGTCCTGGCCGACCCCGCGACGCTGGCCGCCGCCGCAGCCCGGGCGCTGGCGCTGGGCCGGCCCGACGCCGGCGACCGCCTCGCCGACGCGGTCCTCGAACTCGTCGCCGCGGCCCAGCCGATGGGGCGCGCCGCATGAGGACGATCCCGCTCACCATCGGCACCATCCATTTCGTCGGCATCGGCGGCATCGGCATGAGCGGCATCGCCGAGGTGCTGCACCAGCTCGGCTACCAGGTGCAGGGCAGCGACGTCGCCGACGGCGCCAACGTCCAGCGCCTGCGCCAGCAGGGCATTCCCGTCGCCATCGGCCACCGGGCCGAGAACCTGGGCCCGGCCCAGGTCGTCGTCGTGTCGTCGGCGATCAAGGCGGACAATCCCGAGGTCGCCGACGCCCGCCAGCGCCTGCTGCCGGTCGTCCGCCGGGCCGAGATGCTGGGCGAGCTGATGCGGCTGCGCTGGTCGATCGCGATCGCCGGCACCCATGGCAAGACGACGACGACCTCGATGGTCGCCGCCATGCTCGACGCCGCCGAGATGGAGCCGACCGTCATCAACGGCGGCATCATCAACGCCTATGGCACCAACGCGCGCATCGGGCGCGGCGAGTGGATGGTCGTCGAGGCCGACGAGTCCGACGGCACCTTCGTCAAGCTGCCGGCGACCATCGCGGTGGTGACGAACATCGACCCCGAGCATCTCGACTTCTACAAGACCTTCGAGGCCGAGCAGCGCGCCTTCGTCCAGTTCGTCGAGAACCTGCCCTTCTACGGCTTCGCGGTGCTCTGCATCGATCACCCGGTGGTGCAGACGATGATCCCGCTCGTCTCCGACCGCCGGGTCATCACCTACGGCCTGTCGCCGCAGGCCGACGTCCGCGCCGTCAACGTCCGGATCGGGCCCGACGGCAGCCGCTTCGACGCCGTCGTGTCCGACCGCATGAACGACACGCGCCGGACGATCGCCGGCATGGCGATGTCGATGCTGGGCCAGCACAACGTCCAGAACGCGCTGGCGGCGATCACGGTCGGCATCGAGATGGGCTTCGACGACGCCGTCATCCGCCGCGGCCTCGCCAGCTTCGCCGGCGTCAAGCGCCGCTTCACCCGGACGGGCGAGGCCCACGGCGTCACCGTCATCGACGATTACGGCCATCACCCGGTCGAGATCGCGGCCGTGCTGCAGGCGGCGCGCGCGGCCACCCGGCGCGGCGTCGTGGCGGTCGTGCAGCCCCACCGCTACAGCCGCCTCGCCTCGCTGTTCGAGGATTTCTGCACCTGCTTCAACGATGCCGACGCGGTGATCGTGGCCGACGTCTATGCCGCCGGCGAGCCGCCGGTCGCGGGCATCGACCGCGATGCGCTGGTCGAGGGCCTGCGCGCCCACGGGCATCGCCACGTCCTGCCGCTCGCGGGGCCGGACGCGCTCGCATCCACCGTGCGGGAACTGACGCAGCCCGGCGATCTCGTCATCTGCCTCGGCGCGGGGTCGATCACCCAGTGGGCGCATGCCCTGCCGGGGCAGCTCGAGGCCCTCGGCGCGGGAGGGCCCCCATGATGGCGGCCATGCGCCTGCCCGATCCGCATCCCGCGACGCCGCCGCACGGGCGGCTGCGCGACCGGCTGCCGGCGGTGCGCGGCCGGATCGCCGCGGACGCGCCGCTGGCGCCCGTCACCTGGTTCCGCGTCGGCGGCCATGCCGAAGTGCTGTTTCGCCCGGCCGACGCCGAGGATCTGGCCGCGTTCCTGGCCGGCTGCCCGGCCGGCGTCCCGGTCACCCCCGTCGGGGTCGCGTCCAACCTGCTGGTCCGCGACGGCGGCATTCCCGGCGTCGTCGTCCGCTTCGGCCGCGGCTTCGCCGGCGTTGCCGTCGCGGGCGACCGCATCACCGCCGGCGCCGGCGCGCTCGACGGCACGGTCGCCGCCGTCGCCCGCGACGCCGGCCTGGGCGGGCTGGAGTTCCTGTCCGGCGTGCCCGGCACGGTCGGCGGCGCGCTGCGCATGAATGCCGGCTGCTACGGCCGCGAGATCGCCGACGTCCTGGTCGAGCTGGAGGCCGTCGACCGCGCGGGACGGCGGCACCGCGTCCCCGCGGCCGAGGCCGGCCTGTCCTATCGCCATTGCGGCCTGCCCGAGGACTGGATCTTCCTCGCCGCCACCTTCCGCGGCACCCCCGACGATCCCGAGGCGATCGGCCGGCGCATGGCCGAACTCGCCCAGCGGCGCGAGGCGACGCAGCCGATCCGGGCCCGCACCGGCGGCAGCACCTTCGCCAACCCGCCCGGCGAGCGCGCATGGCGCCTCATCGACGAGGCGGGCT
Organism: Allostella sp. ATCC 35155; assembly: GCA_006738865.1. Classification (GTDB taxonomy): domain Bacteria; phylum Pseudomonadota; class Alphaproteobacteria; order ATCC43930; family Allostellaceae; genus Allostella. The sequence goes on along the minus strand of AP019701.1, from coordinate 613,150 downwards.
GCCGCGGCCTCAGCATCGGCGGGGCGCAGGTCTCCGAGAAGCATTGCAACTTCCTGGTCAATACCGGCGCGGCCAGCGCAGCCGACATCGAGCAGCTGGGCGAGGAGGTCCGGCGGCGGGTCGCGGCGCGCAGCGGCATCCGTCTTGCCTGGGAGATCCGGCGGATCGGGGTGCCGGCCGCACACCAGGAAAACCGGGCTGTAGAGGCGTCGTCATGACGAAACGCGTTGCCGTACTGATGGGCGGCTGGTCCGCCGAGCGCGAGGTCTCGCTGGCGTCGGGACGCGATTGCGCGGCGGCGCTGGGCGAGGCCGGCTATCAGGTCGAGACGATCGACGTGAGCCGCGACCTCGGCGCGCTGATGCGCGCCCTGACGCCGCGTCCGGACGCCGTGTTCAACGCGCTGCACGGCAATGGCGGCGAGGACGGCACGATCCAGGGCGTCCTCGACTTCATGGAGATCCCCTACACCCATTCCGGGTTGATGGCGTCGGCACTGGCGATGGACAAGCCGACCGCCAAGCGCATCTTCGCCGCCGCCGGCCTGCGCTGCCCGGAGGGCCGGGTCCTGCCGCTGGACCGGCTGCGCGACGGCGAGCCCCTGCCCCGCCCCTATGTCCTGAAGCCGACCCACGAGGGCTCCAGCGTCGGCGTCGTCATCGTGCGCGAGGGCGCCAACGCGCCGCTGCCCGACGCCGTCGACTGGCCCTTCGGGCGCGACGTGCTGGCCGAGCGCTTCATCCCCGGCCGCGAACTGACGGTGGCGGTGATGGGCGACCGGGCGCTGGGCGCCCTGGAAATCCGGCCGCGCGGCGACTTCTACGACTACACCGCAAAGTACGCGCCCGGCGGCTCCGACCATGTGGCGGGCGAAGACCTGCCGAAGGCGGTCCATGCCGAGGCGATGGACATGGCGCTGCGCGCCCACCGCGCGCTCGGCTGCCGCGGCGTCAGCCGCGCCGACCTGCGCTGGGACGACACCGCCCCCGACGGCGGCACGCTCTACCTCCTCGAGGTCAACACCCAGCCCGGCATGACCCCGACCTCGCTGGTGCCGGAGATCGCCGCGATGGCCGGCTATTCCTTCCCGGCGCTGGTGTCCTGGATGGTGGAGGAGGCCCGATGCGGCTCCTGAACCTCCGGCGGCTCCGCCTGTTCGGCCAGCGCCGCGACAAGACCGGGCGCCGCGTCGCCCAGCGCCGCGTCTGGCCGCGCTGGGTCCGCCCGGCGCTGACGGCGGGCGGCGCCCTGGCCGCGGTCCTGATCCTGGTCGCGGGCTGGGCCGCCTGGCGCGACGGCTGGGCCAGCCGCCAAGCCTACGACATGCTGGCGCAGTTCGTGTCCGCGACCGGCCGGTCGGGCCTCGCCGTCGAGGAGATCCTGGTCGAGGGCCGGCTGCATACGCCGCGCGAGTCGATCCTGGCGGCGGTCGATGCCCATCGCGGCACGCCCCTCCTGGCGATCGACCCCGGCACGGTGAAGGAACGGCTCGAAGGGCTGCCCTGGATCCGCGCGGCGGCGGTCGAGCGGCAACTTCCGGGCACCCTCTTCATCCGGCTGGTGGAACGCCGCCCGATGGCGGTCTGGCAGCGCCGCGGCCAGCTCGTGCTCATCGACGAGCAGGGCCGCGAGCTGGGCGACGAGGGCATCGAGTATTTCCCGCGCCTGCCCTTCATCGTCGGCGAGGACGCCCACCGGGTGGCGGCCGAGATGGTCGCGATGCTGGCCGGCCAGCCCGACCTGCGCGGCCGCGTCGTCTCCGCCGTGCGCGTCGGCGGCCGCCGCTGGAACCTGCAGCTCGACAACGGCATCGAGGTGCGCCTGCCCGAGGAGCGGGCGGGCGAGGCATGGGCCGAGGTGGCCGGCCTCGAGCGCCGGCACCGGCTGCTGTCGCGCCAGATCGCCATCATCGACCTGCGCAACCCCGAGCGCCTCTATCTCCGCCGGGCGAAGGACGCCCCCGGCACGCCGCCCGGGCCCGGCGCGACGCCCGGCAAGAAGGATCGCGACGCGTGAGGACCTCGCCATGAAGCCCCGCGCCCGCCCCCGCGGCCCCATCGTCGCCGTCGATGTCGGCACCACCAAGACCTGCTGCTTCATCGCGCGGGCCGAGGAGGGCCAGCTGCAGATCCTCGGCATCGGGCACCAGGGATCGCATGGGATGCGGGCCGGGACGATCCTCGACATGGAGACGGTCACGACCTCCATCACCAACGCCGTCGATGCGGCGGAAAAGATGATGGGCGACCGCATCCGCGACATCTTCGTCAACGTCTCGGGCGGACAGCCGACCTCGCGCATGGTCACCATGGACATGGCGCTGGCGGGACGCGAGATCGACGACAACGACGTGCGCCGCCTGCACGAGCACGGCCGCACCATGGTCGAGCCGGGCGACCGCCACCTCCTGCATTCGATCCCGACCAGCTACGTCGTCGACGGCAATCGCGGCATCCGCGATCCGCGCGGCATGTATGGCGAACGGCTGGGCGTCCAGGTCCACACGATCACGACGGCGTCCAGCGTCGTGCGCAATCTCGAACTCTGCGCCAACAAGGCCCAGCTCGAGATCGAGGGCCTGGTGTCGTCGCCCTTCGCCGCAGGCCTCGCCTGCCTCGTCGAGGACGAGATGGACCTCGGCGTGACCGTCGTCGACATGGGCGGCGGCACGACCTCGCTGGCGATCTTCTTCGACGGCAAGGCCGTGTTCACCGACATGGTGCCGATCGGCGGCGCCCATGTGACCAGCGACATCGCACGCGGCCTGTCGACGCCGACGGTTCATGCCGAGCGCATGAAGACGCTCTATGGCAGCTGCATCGGCTCGCCCGCCGACGAGCGCGAGACGATCATGGTGCCGCAGGTCGGCGAAGAGGAGGATGGCCAGGGCAACCAGGTGCCGAAATCCTTCCTCGTCGACATCATCCGCCCGCGCCTGGAGGAGACCTTCGAACTGGTCCGCGCCCGGCTCGAGGCGAGCGGCCTCGACAAGGTCGCAGGCCGGCGCGTCGTGCTGACCGGCGGCGCCAGCCAGCTGCCCGGCGTGCGTGAACTCGCGGGGCAGGTTCTCGACAAGCAGACCCGACTCGGGCGGCCCATCCGCATCGCCGGACTGGCGGAGGCGGCGGGTGGTCCCGCCTTCTCGGTCTGTGCCGGCCTCCTCCACTACGCCGTCATCCAGCGTGCGGAGGAAGCCGCCGTCGCCCGCGGAAGCCGAGCCTCCGAAAAGGGTTACTTCGGACGGTTCGGCGCTTGGTTGAAGGAGAACTTCTGAGTCCGAGTCGTTTTCCGCCAGAACACATGATCTGGGGCCTCGACAAGCCCCGGCTACCGCACCTAGTCTCGACGCAAGACAGCTCCGAACCCGGAGGGAACCAAATGCCGATCAGCCTTTCCGTCCCATCCCACGACGACGTGATCAAGCCGCGCATCACGGTGATCGGCGTCGGCGGCGCCGGCGGCAACGCCGTGAACAACATGATCCGCGCCAACCTCGAAGGCGTGGAGTTCGTCGTCGCGAACACCGATTCCCAGGCCATCTCGCAGTCGCTGGCGACCCGCAAGCTCCAGCTCGGCGCCAGCGTGACCCGCGGGCTGGGCGCCGGCGCCCGGCCCGACGTCGGCCGTGCCGCCGCCGAGGAGGCGCTCGACGAGCTGCTGGATCACATCGCCGGCTCGAACATGGTGTTCATCACCGCCGGCATGGGCGGCGGCACCGGCACCGGGGCCGGCCCCGTGATCGCGCGTGCCGCGCGTGAACAGGGCATCCTGACCATCGGCGTCGTGACCAAGCCCTTCCATTTCGAGGGCACGCACCGCATGCGGGCCGCCGAGAAGGGCATCGAGGAGCTGCAGCGCTTCGTCGACACGCTGATCATCATCCCGAACCAGAACCTGTTCCGGATCGCCAACGAGAAGACGACGTTCGCCGACGCCTTCAAGATGGCGGACGACGTGCTGCATTCGGGCGTGCGCGGGATCACCGACCTCATGGTCATGCCCGGCCTCATCAACCTCGACTTCGCGGACATCCGCACGGTCATGCAGGAGATGGGCAAGGCGATGATGGGCACCGGCGAGGCGACCGGCGACAAGCGCGCCATCGACGCCGCCGAGGCCGCGATCTCGAACCCGCTGCTCGACGACGTGTCGATGAAGGGCGCCAGGGGCGTTCTCATCAACATCACCGGCGGCCTGGACATGACCCTGTTCGAGGTCGACGAGGCGGCCAACCGCATCCGCGACGAGGTCGACCCCGACGCCAACATCATCTTCGGCTCGACCTTCGACGAGAAGCTGTCGGGGCGGATGCGGGTGTCGGTCGTCGCCACCGGCATGGACGTGGACCAGGCCGAGAAGCCGCGCACCGTGATCCAGCTCGTCAGCGACCGCGATCGTGCGGCGCAGAACCTGCCGGCGGCGGAAGCGCCCCCGGCCGAGCCGACGCGCCATGCCGAGCCGGCCCGGTCTGCCGCCGCGCCGACCGGAACGGGCCCGGCCATCTCGCTGCCGCTCGGCGGCTCCCCGGCGCCGGCCGAGCCGCCCCCGGGACCGGGGCGCCACAGCGAGGTCGCCCATCAGACCCATATCGAGACGGCGGTGGCGCTTCCCATGGAGCAGTCGGGCCATGCCCTCGACGAGGAACAGCCGCTGCGCACGGCGGCCGGCGGCGGCGGCGGCTTCGGCAGCCTGATCCGGCGGGTGACCGGCCTCGACCGGCCGCGGGCCGCAGGCGCGGCCGAACGGGTCGAGCCGACGACGCCGATGGGCGGGCATCGCCCGGCCCAGCCGGCGCCGACGCCGCGCCCCCGTCCGACCGAAACGGCCGACCGCGGCCAGCAGGCCGGGGCCGACGAGGACATGCTCGACATCCCGGCCTTCCTGCGGCGCCAGGCGAACTAATATAAGTCGCTGATATTACAGGAGTTTTCGTGTAATACGGCGCAACAATCTTTGAATTGTGGGCTCCCCCCCGTCGACCTAGATGGGGGGGAGCTTTCTTTTTGCCCCAAGCGAACCCGTCGCCCCCCTGCCCGGCAGGTTCCGTTCCACCGGAAGGTATGCGTGAACGCAATCAGACCTTCGGCCTGTCCGGCGCCGCGTCGCACCGTCAAGTCGTCGATTCACTGCACGGGCGTGGGCCTGCATTCGGGCCAGCGGACCTTGATGCGCCTCGTTCCGGCCGCGGTCGGCACCGGCATCGTCTTCCGTCGCGTCGATCTGGAGGGGGCGCCGCTGGTGCGGGCGCTGTGGGATCGGGCCGTCGAATCGCCGCTCTGCACGACGCTCGTCGAGGACGGCGTCACAGTATCGACCATCGAGCACCTGATGGCGGCCCTGGCCGGCATGGAGATCGACGACGTGGTCGTCGAACTCGACGGTCCGGAGGTGCCGATCATGGACGGCAGCGCCGCGCCCTTCGTCTTCCTGATCGAATGCGCCGGCGTGGTCGAGCAGGCCGCGCCGCGCCGCGCCATCCGCATGCTGCGTGAGGTGCGGGTGGGTGACGCCGGCGCATGGGCGTCGCTGCGGCCGGGCCCGGTGTCCTCGTTCCGCTTCGAGATCGACTTCCCGCACCCGGTCATCGCCCAGCAGAGCTACGGCGTGACGCTGCGCAACGGCGCCTTCAAGAACGAGGTCAGCCGGGCGCGGACCTTCGGCTTTCTGCACGAGGTCGACCGCCTGCGCGAGCTGGGGCTTGCCCGCGGCGGTTCGCTCGAGAACGCCATCGTCGTCGCCGAGCATGGCGTCCTCAACGAGGAGGGGCTGCGCTATGCGGACGAGTTCGTCCGGCACAAGATCGTCGACAGCATCGGCGACCTCTACCTGGCCGGCGGGCCGATCATCGGCCGCTTCGAGGGCTACCGGTCCAGCCATGCGCTGTCGGCACGGCTGCTGCGGACGGTGATGTCCGATCCGACGGCCTGGACCGACGACGCCATGGTCGAGCCCGCCATGACCCCCGCCTGGGACAACAGCGCACCGCTGGCCGCGACCGCCTGAGCGGGCGTGCGGGGGAACGTTCCCCCGCGGCCCGCGGCTTGGTATCTATGCGCCAAGGGTCGGTGCCCGTCACGGGCAGCCGACCGCCACCGTCGAACCAGCCCGAATGGGACGAAGCGGATGCCGCGCCCGATACCCCTCGCCCGAACCATATTCGCTGCCGGCGCGCTCGCGCTCGGCCTCGCCGCCTGCGGCTCGACGAAGGAAGCGACCTACGTCGAACGGCCGGTGGAGGAACTCTACAACGAAGGCATGAACAAGCTCGCGGAAGGCTCCTACCGCGAGGCGGCCAAGTCCTTCGACGAGGTGGAGCGGCAGCATCCCTATTCCGTCTGGGCGACCAAGGCCCAGCTGATGGCCGCCTTCTCCCACTATGAGAACAGCCGCTACGACGACGCGATCGTGGCGCTGGAGCGCTTCCTCCAGCTCCACCCCGGCAACCGGGACGCGCCCTACGCCTATTACCTCAAGGCCCTCTGCTACTACGAGCAGATCACCGACGTGCAGCGCGACCAGCGCAACACCGACCGGGCCCTGGCCGCACTCCAGGAGGTCGTGAAGCGCTATCCCGAGAGCCGCTACGCCCGGGACGCCAAGCTCAAGATCGACCTGACGCACGATCACCTCGCCGGCAAGGAGATGGCGATCGGCCGCTACTACCTGCGGCAGGGCAACCATCTCGCCGCCATCAACCGGTTCCGCGTCGTCATCGAGAAGTACCAGACCACGAGCCAGGCGCCCGAGGCGCTCCACCGGCTGACCGAGGCATATCTCGCCCTCGGCATCACCTCGGAGGCGCAGACCGCCGCGGCCGTGCTCGGACACAACTTCCCGGGCAGCGAGTGGTACACCGACAGCTATCGCATGCTGACCGGCAAGGATCTGGCGCCGAGGAAGGACGAAGGGTCCTGGATCAGCCGGATGTGGAACTCGATCACCTGAGTGTCGCCACGACCGGCAACGCCAAGGGGCGGCGAGATGATCTCGCCGCCCCTTTTCCGTTGCGGCCGCCGCTCAGCGCAGGCGCCGCAGCAGGCCGGGGCTGATCAGACCGTCCGCGGTCATGCCCTGGTCGCGCTGGAACGCCTCGATGGCGCGGCGCGTGCGTTCGCCGAGGACGCCGTCGGCCGGGCCCGGCGTATAGCCGCGGCGCTGCAGCGCCGACTGCACCCATGCGACGTCCGGATCGCCGCGCATCGTGTCGGGACGCGGCGCGTAGTACGGCGTCGCCAGCGGCTCCGGCCGCGTCGTGTAGGTCGGCGGCTCCGGCCGGGTGGTATAGGCCGGGGGGGCCGGCTCGGGCGGCGGCGCCGGCCGGGCATAGACCGGCGGCTGGGCGTAGCGCATATGATCGAGCAGGGTCGGCGTGGCTTCGCCGGTGACCGGCAGGCCCGCGTCGCTCTGGTAGGCGCGGATGGCGGCCACCGTCTCCGAGTCGAGCAGCCCGTCGGTCGGCCCCGGATCGTAGCCGTGGTCCTCCAGTTCGTCCTGGATCGCCGTCACCAGGGCGCGATGGTCGTAGGTCGGCAGCGGCGCGTAGGTCGGCGCCGGCGCGTAGGCGGGGGGCGGTGCATAGACCGGCGGGGGCGGATAGACCGGCGCCGGATAGTAGCGCGGCGGCGCAACCCAGCGCGGTCCCCAGTACGGATGGTAGGGATAATAGGGCTGGGCTGCCGCCGAACCCGCCAAGAATGCCAGGCCCACGGCCGCGATCCCCAGTTTCACCTGCATGATCAACCTCGTCCGGCGTTGGCAGTATGAGAGCGACATCCTACAACGGTTCCTGCATGGCACGCATTCCAACCCGCACCGATCCGGCCGCCCGCCGCCCGGCGCCCTGACCCGATGCTGGCCACCCTTTCGATCCGCGACGTCGTCCTGATCGACCGGCTCGACCTGACGCTGGGCGGCGGCCTGTCGGCGTTGACGGGCGAGACCGGGGCCGGCAAGTCGATCCTGCTCGACGCGCTGGGACTGGCCCTGGGCGCCCGGGCCGACAGCGGGCTGGTGCGCCAGGGCAGCGGCCAGGCGAGCGTCACCGCCGAGTTCCTGCCGGGCGACACGCCGGAGCTGCGGCCCCTGCTAGACGAACTCGGCGTCCCGCCGGAAGAGACGCTGCGGCTGCGCCGCATGCTGTCGGCCGACGGGCGCAGCCGCGCCTTCGTCAACGACGTGCCGACCGGCGTCGCCAGCCTGCGCCGGCTGGCCGATGCGCTGGTCGAGATCCACGGCCAGTTCGACCAGCAGGCGCTGCTCGATCCGGCGCAGCATCGCCGCCTGCTCGATGCCTTCGCCGGCCATCGCGGGCTGCTGACGGCGACCGCAGCCACCCATCGCGCCCGCGCCGCCGCCCGCGAACGCCTGGCCGAGGCGCGGTCCGCCGTCGAGAAGGCGCGCGCCGACGAGGAGTATCTGCGACTGGGCCTGGCGGAGCTGGGCGATCTCGCGCCCGAGCCCGACGAGGAAGCGGAACTGGCCGAGGAACGCGCGACGATGAGCCAGCGCACCCGCCTGCTCGAGGCCGTGCGCGGTGCGCTCGACGAGCTGGCCGGCGACCGCGGCGCCGAGTCGCGGATCGCGACCGCCGCCCGGCTGATCGAGCGCCAGAGCGACCGCGCCGGGGACCGCTTCGAGCCGGCCATCGCCGCCATCGACCGCGCGCTCGCCGAGCTGCGCGAGGCGGTGGGCCTCCTCGAGGGCCAGGCCCGCGAGTTCGCCGACGGCGCGCGCTCGCTGGAGGTGATCGAGGACCGCATCCACGCGCTGCGCGGCGCCTCGCGCAAGTACGGCGTCGCCGCCGCCGCGCTGCCCGAGCTGGCGCGGGAGTTCGCCCGCCGCCTGGAGGCGCTCGCCGACGGCACCGCCCTCCTGGAGCGGGCCCGGCAGGAGGCGGAGGCCGCCGAGGCCGCCTATCGCGCGGCCGCGGCCGAACTCTCGCAGTCGCGCCGCGACGCGGCCGGCCGGCTCGACGGGGCGGTCGCCGCCGAGCTGCCGCCGCTGAAGCTGGAGCGCGCCCGTTTCGTGACGGACGTCGCGGCGGCACCGGAATCGGACTGGGGACCGGACGGCATGGACCGGATCGCCTTCACCGTCGCGACCAATCCCGGCTCCGCGCCCGGCCCGCTCGGCCGCATCGCCTCGGGCGGCGAGCTGTCGCGCTTCATGCTGGCGCTCAAGGTTGTGCTGGCGGCGGCCGATCCGGTCGGCACGCTGGTCTTCGACGAGGTCGATTCCGGCATCGGCGGCGCCGTCGCCTCGGCCGTCGGCGAGCGCCTCGCGCGCCTGTCGCGCAGCGTCCAGGTGCTGGTGGTGACCCACTCGCCGCAGGTGGCGGCACTGGCCGATTCCCAGCTCCAGGTCCGCAAGGAGGTGACGGACGGCACCACCGCCACCCGCATCCGGCCGCTCGACCACGCGGCCCGGCGGGAGGAGATCGCACGCATGCTGTCCGGCGCCGCCGTGACGGATGCGGCGCGCGCCGCAGCGGACAGCCTGATGCAGCCGGTCGACGCACCGGCGCCGAGCGGACGGAGAAGCCGATGACGAACGACGACGCGACCCGGCGCCGGGCGGTCGAGGATCTGACGATCGAGGAAGCCGCGGCCGAACTGGAACGGCTGGCGGGCGAGATCGCCTATCACGACCAGCGCTACCACCAGGAGGACGCACCGGAGATCAGCGACGCCGCCTATGACGCCCTGCAACGGCGCAACAAGGCGATCGAGGCGCGCTTTCCCGACCTCGTCCGCGAAGACAGCCCGAGCCGGCGGGTCGGCGCCGCGCCGGGCCAGGGCTTCGGCAAGGTGCGCCATGCGCGGCCGATGCTGTCGCTGGAGAATGCCTTCTCCGACGAGGACGTCATCGCCTTCTTCACCTCGATCCGGCAGTTCCTGCGCAAGGACGAGCCCTTCAAGTCCGATCCCGATGCGCCGATCGCGGTGGTGGCCGAGCCCAAGATCGACGGGCTGTCGGCGACCCTGCGCTACGAGGACGGGCGCTTCGTGCTCGGCGCCACCCGCGGCGACGGCGAGGTCGGCGAGGACGTGACGGCCAACCTGCGCACCCTGAAGGACGTGCCGCATCGCCTGGCGGGCGACGCGCCGGCGGTGCTGGAGGTCCGGGGCGAGGTCTACATGACGCGCGACGACTTCCTCGCCCTCAACGCGGCGCGCCAGGCGGCGGGCGAGCCGGTCTTCGCCAATCCGCGCAACAGCGCCGCCGGCTCGCTGCGGCAGCTCGACCCCGCGGTGACCGCCAGCCGGCCGCTGCGCTTCTTCGCCTATGCCTGGGGCGAGACCAGCGCGCGCATCGCCGACAGCCACTGGGGCGTGCTGGAGCGGATGCGCGCCTGGGGCTTCCAGGTCAACCCGGAGACGCACCGCTGCGCCGCGATCGAGGAGGCGCTGGAGCGGCACCGCGACCTCGGCCGGCGCCGCGCCGAGCTCGGCTACGACATCGACGGCGTCGTCTACAAGGTCGACAGCCTCGCCTTCCAGGAGCGGCTGGGATTCGTCACGCGCGCCCCGCGCTGGGCGATCGCCCACAAGTTCCCGGCCGAACAGGCGGAGACGACGCTGCGCGGCATCACCATCCAGGTCGGCCGCACCGGCGCCCTCACCCCCGTCGCCGAACTGGAGCCGGTGACGGTCGGCGGCGTCGTCGTCTCCCGCGCGACCCTGCACAACGAGGACGAGATCCAGCGCAAGGACGTGCGGGTCGGCGACCGCGTCGTGCTGCAGCGCGCCGGCGACGTCATCCCGCAGATCGTGTCGGTGATCCTGGACCGCCGGCCGGAGGGCACCCAACCCTTCGCCTTCCCGACCGTCTGCCCGGCCTGCGGCAGCCACGCCGTGCGCGAGCCGGGCGAGGTCGCACGGCGCTGCACCGGCGGCCTGATCTGCCCCGCCCAGGCGGTCGAGCGCCTGCGCCACTTCGTCTCGCGCGATGCCTTCGACATCGAGGGTCTGGGCGAGAAGCACATCGCGGCCTTCTGGGCCGACGGCATCGTCCGCAGCCCGGCCGACATCTTCCGGCTGGCCGAGGAGCCCGCACCGCTGGTCGGGCGCGAGGGCTGGAAGGAGACTTCGATCGCCAACCTGCAGCGCGCCGTCCGCGCCCGCCGCACGATCGGGCTCGACCGCTTCATCTATGCCCTCGGCATCCGCCAGATCGGCGAGGCCACGGCCCGGCTGCTGGCGCGCAACTACGAGACGCTGGAGGCCTTCCGCGCCGCCATGGTCGCGGCCGCGGACGAAACGGGCGAGGCCTTCCACGATCTCGATTCGATCACCGGCATCGGCACCAGCATGGCCCGCGACCTCGTCCAGTTCTTCGCCGAGCCGCACAACCTCGAGGTCATCGACGACCTCCTGGCGGCCGGCGTGCGGGTGACCGCGGTCGAGGCGCCGCAGCGCGTCGCCTCGCCGATCGCCGGCAAGACCGTCGTCATCACCGGCGAACTGGAGCGGATGACCCGGCGGGAGGCCAAGGCGCGGGCGGAGGCCCTGGGCGCCAAGGTCGCGGAATCCGTGTCCAAGAAGACCGACTTCGTCGTCGTCGGCGCCAGCCCCGGCTCGAAGGCGACCAAGGCGCGCGAACTCGGCATCCGCATCCTCGACGAGGCGGAATGGCTGGCGCTGGCCGGCGAGAACTGACGGGCCTCATACCAAATCCGAAGAGCCCTGACTCATGGCGTCGCCCAGCGACCGTGCGTCCCTCGACTTCGCTCGGGATGAGTCACTGCTTTGTTATATTTAAGGAATTCCTCTCATCCCGAGCGAAGTCGAGGGACGCAACGGCATCGATGACGGGTCGTTTCGCATCCACCGGATTTGCTATCAGGCCACCACGCCGAGTTCCCGCAGCTGCGGCAGCTCGGCCGCCTCGAATGCCGCGATCCGCGGCTCCAGCAACCGGGTCAGGCCGGCCTCGTCCGCAACCGTCCGGCCGCCTGCGGCGATGCTGCGGCCCTCGGCGACGAGCCGGCGCGCCATCATTCGGGCGCCCCCTCCGGGACCGGCCGAGGCGACGGCCGCCAGGATATAGGCCGTCGTCCGGTCGAGCACGACACTGCCGCCGGTCGCCGTCGCGGCGAGGATGCGGGCATCCTCCCGGCCGATGCCGATCTCGAGCGCCGCGCGGTTGAAGGGCGACAGGCGCGGCAGGCCGGCCGCCGCCGGCGGCTCGGCGACAAGCGGCACCACTTCCCCGGCCGCGACCGCCGCCGGCGTGGGGTCGCCGGAGCCGCCGTTGCGCCACAGCCAGCGGAGCGGGGATTCCGCCGCCGGCCCCGGCCGGCGATAGATGTCGCGGCGGAAGGTGCGGCGGTGCAGCAGGTCCTTCAGGGCCTCGCCGCCACCCTCGGCCAGCAGGCCCGCCTGGGCCGCCGGCAGGGCGGCGCCCGGCAGGTTCATCGGCAGGTCGGCCTCCGCCACCCATTCGAGGCCGATCGCGGCCATGGCGTCACGGACGGCCGTGTGAAATTCGGCCCGCCAGTCGGGCGCCAGGAAATCATGCAATGCCGTCGCATCCGCCATCGCGCCGAAGGCATCGATGTAGGTCGCCAGCGTGGGGTCCTGGTCGGCCAGCGCCGGCGCGGCCGCGCGCAGCCGGGCGATCCAGTCCCGCACGCGCGCCACGCGCTCCGCCGGGGGCTGTTCCTCCGCCAGCAGCCCGGCCCCAAGGATGGCGGCGCGCAATGCCGCGACGCCATCCATGCCGGGGCGCGCGGTATAGCTGACGAAGACGAGGCCGCCCGGCCGCAGCCGCCGTGCGAGGAAGGCCAGGACGTCGCGCCGCGCGGCGTCGCCGACCCAGGTCCAGACGCCGTGCAGGGCGACGAAGTCGCAGTCCGGCAGCGCCTCGCGCGCGGCCGCGAAATCGAGCGCGTGGTGGCGCACGTTGGGCAGCGCGCCCGCCCAGGCCAGCCGTTCCCCCGCCGCGGCATGGTCGGGGTTGAAGTCGACGGCATGGAACTCGGCGAACGGATTGGCCGCCGCCAGCAGGTTGGTCGTGAAGCCGGAGCCGGCCCCCAGCTCGCAGAAGCGGTAGGGCCGGTCGATCGCCGGGTGGCCCTGGCCCGCCAGCCACGCCGCCGCCGCGAGATGGGCCGGCGCGATCGCCGGCTGGTGGGTGGCAGGATAGGCGACGCCGGTCGGATATCCCGCCATCGCCGCCTCTATGCCGCCAGGGGCCGCGTCGCCTCTGCCAGCCAGGCGGCGGTTGCGTCGTCGACCAGCGGCCCGATCTCCGCCCGCACCCGGTGATGATAGGCGTCCAGCCAGGCACGTTCGGCCGCCGTCAGCATGGCCGGCACGACCAGCGCCCGGTCGATCGGCGCCAGCGTCAGGGTTTCGAAGCCGAGCATCGGGCGCTCCGCGTGGGCCATCTCGACCGGAACCACGGTCACGAGGTTCTCGATGCGGATGCCGTAGGCGCCCGTGCGGTAGTAGCCGGGCTCATTGGAGACGACCATCCCCGGCCGCAGCGCCACGGCCGAACCCGCCTTGGAGATGCGGTGCGGCCCCTCATGGACGGAGAGATGGCTGCCGACGCCGTGGCCGGTGCCGTGATCGAAGTCGAGCCCCGCCTGCCACAGCGCATGGCGCGCCAGGACATCCAGTTGCGCCCCCGTCGTGCCGCGCGGGAATATGGCGGTCGCGATCGCGATATGGCCCTTGAGGACGCGGGTGAAACGGTCGCGCATTTCCTCCGACGGCGCGCCGATCGCCACCGTGCGGGTGACGTCGGTGGTGGCGTCGGGATACTGGGCCCCGGAATCGCAGAGATAGAGTTCCCCGCGCCCGAGCCGGCGGTTGGTGCGCGGCGAGGCGCGGTAGTGGACGATGGCGCCGTTCGGTCCGGCGCCCGAGATCGTCTCGAAGCTGCCGCCGCGATAGAGCGCGTTCTCCGCCCGGAGTGCGCGCAGCCGCTCGACGGCGTCCAGTTCGTCGATGCCGCTGCCGCCCTCGGCCGCCAGCCAGGCGAGAAAGCGCACCAGCGCCACGGCGTCGCGGCGGTGGGCGGCCCGGAACCCCGCGATCTCGACGGAATTCTTGCAGGCTTTCGGCAGGGCGCAGGGATCGTCGGCGGCGATCGGGCTGCCGCCCGCGGCCGCGATGCGGTCGAAGACCCAGGCCGGCGCGCTCGCCGGGTCGACCATGATCCGCACATTCGCCGCAACCAGCTCGTCGATGGCGGGCCCGAGCGCGGGCGGCGGCCGCACCGCGACGCCGTTGCCGAGATGGTCGGCCATCTCGGGCCCGAGCTTGCGGTCGTCGATGAACCAGTCGACACGGCCGTCATGGTGGAGGATGGCGAAGGAGAGCGCGAAGGGCGTGCAGGGCACGTCGCCGCCGCGGATGTTGAGCAGCCAGGCGATGGAGTCGGGCGCCGACAGCACGACCGCCCCGGCCGACCCGAGCAGATCGGCGATCCGCAAGCGCTTGGCCGCCGCCGTCTCGCCGGCATGGACCAGGGGGTGGGGATGGACGGGCGCCGTCGGCGGACCCGGCTGGTCGGCCCAGACGGCGTCGAGCGGATTGCCTTCGGCGGCCACCAGCACGCCCTTCGCCCCCTCGACCGCCGCCCGCAGGCGCGCCACCTGGGCCGGCGTGTGCAGCCAGGGGTCGTACGCCACCTGCTGGCCGGCCGCGAGCTCGGTCCGCAGCCAGTCGGCCAGCGGCTCGTCCATGACGTGGCGTGGCGCCAGGAGGTCGGCCGGCACCTCGTCCCGCACCTGCAGCGTGTAGCGACCATCGACGAAGATGGCAGCCTGTTCGGGCAGCACCACCGCCATGCCGGCCGAGCCGGTGAAGCCGGTCAGCCAGGTCAGTCGCTGCGCCCGCGGCGGCAGGTACTCGCCCTGATGCTCGTCGGCGAGCGGCACGACGAATCCGGCGAGGCTGCGACCGGCGAGCTCCGCCCGCAACAGGCCGAGCCGCTCCGCCACCACCGCGCGCGAGCCCGGCGCCACCGGCGAGGGTGGCGGGATGTCGCCGGCGATGCGTGCGGCATTGGCCGGTACCTGATCCTGCATGGCGCTCCACTCCTGCACTGACGCCATCGAACCTAGGCGGGCCCCATCGGCGACACAAGACTTGCACCGGCTGCATTGCTGCAATGCAGCATATGAGATGGTGAACGCGACAGGATCGCTTACCTTTATGTCCATCAGACACCGGGGAGGTCCCCCGGGCCACAGGAGGTTGGATATGCAGACGATGATGTCCATTCAGGAAGTCGAGGCCAAGGCCCGGCAGATGCGGGCCGAGATGTTCGGCCGCACGCTCGCCGCGACGGTCGGTTTCCTGATTGCTGCACCGCGGAAGATCGCGCGGGTGTTCGGCTCGTGGAACGAGCAGCGGCGGGCCTACGAGGAGCTGATGTCGCTCGACGACCGGCAGCTTCGCGACATGGGCCTGGCCCGCAGCGAGATCCCGGCCGTGGTCGCCGGCACCTTCGCGCCCGAGTCCTATCGTGTCGAGCCGAAGGCTCCCGCGGTGGCGAGCGCGAACACCAACGACCGCAAGTCGGCCAGCCTGCGCCGCGTCGCCTGAGCCGATGCCGGTCCGCTACGCATCCGGCCGCTGGGCGGCCGCCTGGCTCACGCTTTTCGACCGGCTGTTCTGGCTGCCGACCCGCCTCCTGGCGCGCGCAGCCCGAGCGGCCGGCCGGGAGCAGCCGGGCCCGGTCGTCCGTGCGGTGAACGACAATCTGGCCGCGCTGACCGCGCGTCCCGCCAACAGCAACACCCCGCGCCGCCTCGCCTGACGCGTTCCGTCGGCAGGCGGGCGGGGTTCTTCGCCTAACGCCGCAGCACCAGCGTGTGCCAGCCCTCTATGGCGATGCGCCGCGACAGCCGCAGGCCCTGCCGGCGATAGGCCGCCAGCACCTGCCGCTCCTGCTTCGCCAGCAGTCCCGATAGAATCGCCACGCCACCGGGCGCCAGCGCGCGCCGGATCGGCCGCGCCATCCGCGTCAGCGGATTGGCCAGGATATTGGCGAAGACGAGGTCGTGCCGGCACCGGCCGACCCAGCCCGACGGCGAGAGGCCGTCCGCCACCTCGACCCGCACCAGCTTCGCCACCCCGTTGCGCCGCGCATTGGCCCGCGCCACCCGCACGGACTCCACGTCGAGGTCGGTCGCCGCCACCTTGACGCGCCACAACTTCGCCGCCGCGAATGCGAGGACGCCGGTGCCGGTGCCGACGTCCAGCGGCCGACGGCGCCGGCCGTGGGCGCCAAGCCGGTCGAGCGCCAGCAGGCAGCCGCGCGTCGTCTGATGCTCGCCCGAGCCGAAGGCGGTCGCGGCATCGACGAGCAGCGAGATCTTGCCGGGCGGGCCCGGCGGCAGGTGCGATCCGTGGAGATGGAAGCGGCCGACGCGGATCGCCGGAAAACTGTCGGCGAGGCGGGCCATCCAGTCGACCTCGACCTCGCGCGCGACCTCGGGCTCGGGCAGCGCGACCCCGGCCGCCAGTCCGGCCAACGCCAGCACGGCGCCGAGCTGCCCGCGGTCGGGCTCCTCCTCGGAATGCAGCACCAGCCGCCAGTCGCCGCCGGGCGCCAGCTCGAAGACCGACAGCGCTTCCCCCAGCGGCTCCAGCGCCATGGCGACCGGCTCGGCCGCGGCGGCAGGGACGACCAGCTCAACCCGCCAGGCGGTCGACGCCATCGGCGGTCCCCCTTCCGGCAGCAAGCTCGGCCGCCAGCGTGGCGACGATGATGCGGGCCGCGCGGCACTGCGCCTCGGCCGCCAGCGCGCCCGCTTCGGGCGGCAGCGGCGGCAGGTGGACGAAGCCGGCCGGGATGGCGAGCCCCGTCCGCGCCAGCCGGTGACGGACGGCATAGAAGACATGGTTGCAGAGGAAGGCGCCGGCGTGGTTGGAGGCCCGGACCGGCAGGTCGGCAGCCGCCAGCGCGGCCGCGATCGGCGCGATCGGCAGCGTCGTCCGGTAGGCGTCGGGGCCGTCGGCGGCGATCGGCGTGCCGCGGCGATGGACGCCGGCATTGTCGGCGGTGACGCTGTCGTCGACATTGACCGCGAAGCGCTCGAGATTGACCGCGTCGCGGCCGCGGGCGAGGCCGAAGCACAGGACGGCCGCGGGCCGCACGGCCTCCATCGCCGCCACGATCTCCGCGCCCGCGCTGCCCCACAGCACGTCGACGAGGCGGGTTTCGACGGCGACGCCGGGGACGGCCTCCCGCGCGAGGTGGTCGACGACGATCGCCGAGGGGTTGTCGGCAAGGCCGGCGAAGGGCGTGAAGCCGGTGACGAGGATCGGCCTCATGCCGCGCCGGCGTCCTCGGCGCGCTGAACGAAATTGTGGATCACGCTCTTCTCCCCCGCCTTGTCGAAGCGGATCGACAGCTTGTCGCCGTCGACCGCGGTCACGTCGCCATAGCCGAACTTGCCGTGGAACACGCGGTCGCCGCGCTGGAAGGGCACCTTCGGCGCCGGACGCGGCGGGACCGTGCGCGCCTTGCCCTCGAGCACCATCGGCGGCGGACGCGCCGGGCTGCCGGCAAGGCGCGGCGCCTCGCCGCTGCCGTAGGACCAGCGCGGCTCGGCCGCGCCGCCGGGCCCGAACCCGGTCTGGAAGCCGCCCGAGCCGTAGAGCCCCTGGTCGGCCGACATCTCGACCGCGTCCTTGGGCAGTTCGTCGACGAAGCGCGAGGGGATGGCCGCGGTCCACTGGTTGTAGACGCGGCGGTTGGCCGCGAAGGAGACGAAGGCGCGGCGGCGCGCCCGCGTCAGCCCGACATAGGCGAGCCGCCGCTCCTCCTCGAGCCCGGCCGAACCCTTCTCCTCCAGCGCGCGCGGATGGGGGAACAGCCCCTCCTCCCAGCCCGGCAGGAAGACGGTGTCGAACTCCAGCCCCTTGGCGGCATGCAGCGTCATCAGCGTCACCATCTCGCCGCCCGCCGCCTCGGCATTCTCCATGACCAGCGAGACATGCTCGAGGAAGCCCGTGAGGTTCTCGAACTCGGCCATCGCGACCACGAGTTCCTTGAGGTTCTCGAGCCGGCCCGGCGCCTCGGGCGAGCGGTCGGCCTGCCACATCCGCGTATAGCCGGACTCGTCGAGGACGGTGCGGGCAAGCTCGGTATGCGGCTCGGTCGCCGCCTTGCGGCGCCAGCGGTCGAGGTCGTCGAGGAAGAGGCCGAGCGCCTTGCGCGCCGCCGGCTTCATCTCTCCGTCGGCGACCAGCCCCGCGGCGGCCGCCGTGAGCGAAGCACCCTCGGCCCGCGCCCGCTGATGGACGAGGCGCAATGCCACATCGCCGAGGCCGCGGCGCGGCAGGTTGACGATGCGCTCGAAGGCGAGGTCGTCGTCCGGTTGGTGGACGAGGCGCAGATAGGCGAGCGCGTCGCGGATCTCCTGCCGCTCGTAGAAGCGCGGGCCGCCGACAACCCGGTAGGGCACGCCCAGCGTCAGCAGCCGCTCCTCGAACTCGCGGGTCTGGAAGCCGGCGCGGACCAGGATCGCGACCGAGGACAGCGGCTCGCCCGCCCGCTGGCGCGCCTCGATCTCGTCGCCGACCCAGCGCGCCTCGGCCTCGCCGTCCCACAGCCCGTGGATGCGCACCCGTTCGCCGCCGTCCGCCTCCGTCCACAGCGTCTTGCCGAGCCGGCCGGCATTCTTCGCGATCAGGCCGGAGGCGGCGGCGAGAATGGACGCCGTCGAGCGGTAGTTCTGCTCCAGCCGGATGACCTGGGCGCCCGGGAAGTCGGCCTCGAAGCGCAGGATGTTGCCGATCTCCGCCCCGCGCCAGCCATAGATGCTCTGGTCGTCGTCGCCGACGCAGCAGAGGTTGCGGTGGCCCTGGGCGAGGAGCCGCAGCCAGAGGTACTGGGCGACGTTGGTGTCCTGGTACTCGTCGACCAGCAGATAGCGGAAGCGGCGGTGATACTCCTCCAGCACCTCGGGTCGGGTCTGGAAGAGCGTCAGGTTGTGCAGCAGGAGGTCGCCGAAATCGACCGCGTTCACGGTCCGCAGGCGATCCTGGTACTGGCGGTAGACGAGCAGCAGCTTGCCGGCCGCCAGGTCACCGGCCTCGCCGGGCGGCACCTTGTCCGGCACGAGGCCGCGGTCCTTCCAGCGCTCCATCGCGCCGAGCACGACGCGCGGCGGCCAGCGCTTGTCGTCGATGTTCTCCGCCTGGAGGATCTGCTTGACGAGGCGGATCTGGTCGTCGGTGTCGAGGATGGTGAAGTTGGGCTTGAGGTCGACCAGCTCGGCATGGCGCCGCAGGATGCGGGCGGCGATCGAGTGGAAGGTGCCGAGCCACAGCCCCTCGACGGCATCGCCGATCATCCGCCCGATGCGCTCGCGCATCTCGCGCGCCGCCTTGTTGGTGAAGGTGACCGCCAGGATCTGGCTGGGCCAGGCACGGCGGGTCATGAGGATGTAGGCCAGCCGTGCCGTCAGCACGCGAGTCTTGCCGGTTCCCGCGCCTGCCAGCACCAGGACCGGCCCGTCGACCGCCTCCACCGCCGCGCGCTGCGCGGGGTTGAGGTCGGCGAGCCAGGGCGGGCCGGCGAAGGAGGGCGCGGCGGCGGTGGGAAGCGATTCGTCCATGGGTCGGGAACAGATATAGCACGCCGGACGGCCGGCGCCGCCGCTACGGCTCGGGGAGTTGGCCGGGGCCCAGCCATTCGGACCGCACGCGCCCGACCATCTCGGCGGTGAAGAACAGCCGGACCCGGCCTTGGATGTGGGCGGCCAGCGCCGGATCGAGCGTGGCCGCAGACCAGGCCGGGTCATCGCGCGACAGCGTCCACCAGCGCGCGAACCAGCTCATCGAGCGCAGCCAGGTCAGCCGACGCAATGGCCGCACCCACGTCCGGACGGCTGCGGCCAGTTCCGGCCGCAGCCGGGCGAGCCAGGCCCGCTCGAAGGCGAGGACGGCGTCGGCCGGCACCGGCTCGGCGTCGGGCGCGCTCCACAGCACCGAGGTCGCCAGGGTGACGTGGGCCGCATCGATGGCCGGCGCGCCGTAGAGCGCCTTCTCGGCATCGACGAAGACGGCGTGGCCGGTGGTGGCCTCGATCACGAAATTGCCGGGATGGGTGTCGGTCGCGACCAGCGTGCGCGGCTGCGGCCGACCGGCGGCCGAACGGGCAAATGCCTCCGCCCACGCGATCTCCTCGGCCAGCGCCGCCTGTACGGCCGGTTTGGCCGGGGCCGTCGCGAAGAACTGCGCCTGTGCCGCGATCACCGCCCAGGTGCCGCCGACCGGATCGGGATGGTCGCCGAGCGGCGCCCGCTCGGGCGGCAGCGGCAGGTCGTGGATCGCGGCCAGCGTCGCCGCAATCGCGGCAAGATCGTCCGGCAGGCGCACGGGCCGGCCGACGACCTCCGCGACGAGCAGCGCCCCCATCGGCAGTCCGGCCCCCGGCGGCAGCACCGCCGCCAGCCGCGGCACGCGGCCGCTGGCGGCGAGCCGGCGGAAGCACTCCGCCTGGTAGGCGAGATTGTCGGCAGCGGCCAGGGCGAACTGGCTGAGGCGCGGCACCCGGGCCAGGAGGCCGGTACCGACGATCCGGACATGATCGTGGGCGACGCCGCCGCCGGTCAGCGGTTCCAGCGCACCGTCGCGCCAGCCGGCGAGACCGGGCAGGCCCGCGAGCGCGGCGCGCAGCCGGTCGAGATCGACGACGAGGGCCAAGGCCGGCTCAGGAAGCCTTCTGGTGCTCCAGCAGGCGCGGCATCAGCTCGACCAGGTTGCAGGGCCGGTGGCGGTTGTCGAGCTGGGCCCGCAGGATCCCTTCCCAGCCGTCGCGACAGGCCCCGGGCGAACCCGGCAGGGCGAAGAGATAGGTGCCGCCGGCGACGCCACCGGTCGCCCGCGACTGGATCGTCGAGGTGCCGATCTTGGCGTAGCTCAGCCAGCGGAACAGTTCGCCGAAGCCGTCGATCCGCTTCTCGAAGACGGATTCGAAGGCCTCCGGGGTGACGTCGCGGCCGGTGACGCCGGTGCCGCCGGTCGAGACGACGACATCGACCGCCGGATCGGCGATCCACTCCCGCAGCTGCGCCACGATCGCCGCTTGCTCGTCGCGGACGATGCGCCGCGCGACGACCCGATGGCCGTCGGCGGCGGCCAGTCCGGCCAGCGTGTCGCCGGATCGGTCGTCGGCCTCGGTCCGCGTGTCCGAGACCGTCAGGATGGCGACGTTGACCGCGAGGAAGGGACGGCTCTCGTCAATCTTGGGCACGGGATCCCTCGGTGCTGGCGACGGTCGGACGCTCGACGTCCGGGGCCGAGCCATACACCGGCCATTCCCCTGCGGCAACCGCCTCCAGGGTCGCGGTCCGGTCGCCGAGGCGCCGCTGATAGACCCACATGGCGGCGATCACCCGCTCGACGAATTGCCGCGTCTCGGCGATCGGGATCGCCTCCATGAAGAGCAGCGGATCGTCGTCGTGGCGGATCTCCTGGAGCCAGCGGCTGACCCGCCCGAGGCCGCCATTGTAGGCGGCGACGGTGAAGACGAGGTTGCCGCGCACCGGCTCCTGCTCCAGCAGGTGACGGATGTAGCGCTGGCCGACGGCGAGGTTGACCCCGGGATCGTGGAGATCGCGCCCGCGCAGGCTGTCCGGGCCGATGAAGGCCGCCGTCTTCGGCATGATCTGCATCAGCCCCTGGGCGCCCGCCGGGCTGACCAGGTGGTTCCGGAAGTTGGATTCCTGCTTGATGATGGCGAAGATCAGGGCGCGGTCGACGGTGAAGCCGCCCTCCGGCGCCCAGCGCGGCATCGGGTACATGGCGTCGTCGAAGAGCGCCCCCTCGGCCTCGCGGATGGCGGCGGTGATCCGCGGCACCGCACCGCCGAGCCCCGTCGCGCGGGCGAAGGCGACGACGGAATCGGCGATCGCGGTCGGGGCCGACCGGGCCACCGCGACCAGTTCGTCGATCGCCAGCGCCGTCTCGCCGACCTCCACGAGCGCGATGGCGCGGCGCATCGCCGGCACCACGATCAGGCTCTCGACCTCGATCTCCGGCCGGTCGTTGCCGTCGCCATAGATCGCGATGTCGCCGAGCTGGCGGCGGGCGAGCTGCCCGTAGAAGGTGATCGGATGTTCGGCCGCGATGCGCAGCGCCGCATGGGCGGCATCGCCGGCGCCGACCGCGCGATGGGCGCGCGCCGCCCAGAACGCCCCGGCTGCGGTCATCCAGCCCGACAGGTCCGGCGCCTTGGCGACCGCGTCGAAGTGCCGGGCGGCCAGCACCGGCCGCTCCAGGCGCCAGGCCGCGAGCCCGGCGAACCAGTGCGCGGTGACCGCGCCGGTGCCGTCATCCGCAACGGCGGCCACCGCGACATCGTCACGGCCGGCGAGGAAGGCGTAGCGCGCGATGTCACCCTGGATCAGTTCCCGGTCGCCATCGGCGAGGCTGCGCTTCTCGGCCGCGGTCAGCGCGCGTTCCGCCGCCTCGAAGTCGCCCTTGCCGAGCAGCTGCCGCACCCGCTGGCGCACGCCCAACAGGCGGCCGCGCACCTCGCGCGGGCGCTCGGCCTCGCCGACGGCGGGACGGTGGTCGCCCGTCTCGAGCAGGGATGCGCTGTCGAACAGATCGAACATGCCCTCCGACACCGGCGGCTCGGGGGCGTGCGGAACCGGGTTGCGGCCGCGCCGTTTCACGCCGAGCGCGTGGAGGGTGCCGGCCGCCGGATGGTCGGCGTACCGCTTCAGCCAATCGGACAGTTCGCGATAGCTCGACCGATGATCGCGATGCAGCAGGCGGACGGCTTCGAGATGACCCAGCAGGATCTCGTTGGCGATGGTGGAGGCCGCGCGTTCGGCTTCTGCGAACGACCCTTCGCGCATGGCGGCGAAGGCACGGCGATAGCCCTGGATGTCGGCCGGCCCCAGCATCTGGGGCAGGCCGTGCGCTCCACGCGCTTCCGACGCACGCGGCGTCGGGGCGATGGAGTGCAGTTCATCCGGGCGGGCGGATGCGGACGATCCCGAGGCGAGCAGGATACCGGCGGACAGCGCGAGCGCCACCGCTGGTCCATGCCGGCGGGCCGGGGGAGCCGCTGACAGGAAACCGGACATTGATCGCCGAATAGTTCGGCAATCCGACCGGGGCAAGAAGTTTCGTGCGCCGCCGATACAGTTTCCTGTGGAAAACTATCGCAACATATTGGTTTTATGAGTTTTCAATTGGGAGTTACGAGGCGCTCCCGGATCATCATCAAGTCTCTCCACGCCTCTCGTTTCTGCCCGGGCGAGCGGAGCAGAAAGGCAGGATGGAATATACTGATAGCGTCGATCGTTTTGCTCGACTGCTCTGTCCGATATTGGAACCAGCGGCCGCGCAGGCGCATGATCCCTTCGCTGCGATCGAGCATCGCCGAAGCCGATGTGCCGCCGACGAAGACCAGGATCTCCGGCGCGACGAGTTCGACATGGCGCCGCACGAACGGCATGCACATGGCGATCTCGGCGGCGGTCGGCTTCCGGTTTCCCGGCGGCCGCCACGGCAGGATATTCGTAATGTAGGCAGAATTGCGGCCGAGGCCGATCGCCGCCAGCATCCGGTCGAGAAGACGGCCGCTGACGCCGACGAAGGGCTTGCCCAGCCGGTCCTCGTCGGCGCCCGGCGCCTCGCCGATCAGCATGACCCGGGCCTCGGGGTTACCGTCGGCGAAGACGAGGTTGGTCGCGGTCTGCCGCAGCGCGCAACCTTCGAAGCCGGCCATCGCCGCCGCCAGTTCCTCCAGGCTCGCCGCCGCCGCCGCGACCTCCGCCGACGACAGGCCGGGCGCGCCCGGCACCGGCGGACGACGCAGCGGAAGCACGGCCGCCCCGCCCGGCGCCGTCGATGTGCCGGCGGCCATGGGCCGGACCGGAGCGGCCCTTGCCGGGGCCGCCCGGTTGTCGGGGGTTTCGGGCAGCGGCGCCGGACGGGTACGGTCCGGCGCGACCGGCTCGATCGCCTCGTCCGCGCCGATCGCGATCTGCCACCGCAACAGGGCCAGGGCTTGCTCCGCATCCATGGCGCAAGCCTAGCATTTGCCGTATTTCTGTGACAGAAGCGCGGGCTTCACCCCACCGGCCGGAGTTCTCCCGACATGCAGCGCGAGGCGATGGAGTACGATGTCGTGATCGTCGGCGGCGGCCCTTCCGGCCTGACCGCGGCCATCCGGCTGAAACAGCTCTCGGCCGAGCGCGGGCACGAACTCTCGGTGTGCGTCATCGAGAAGGGGTCGGAGATCGGCGCCCACATCCTCTCCGGGGCGGTGCTCGAACCGCGGGCGCTGAACGAACTCTTTCCCGACTGGCAGGAGCGCGGGGCGCCGCTCAACACCCCCGCCGGCGAGGATCGCTTCCTCTTCCTGACGGAACGCGCGGCGCGCCGCCTGCCGACGCCGCCGCAGATGAACAACCACGGCAACTACATCATCAGCCTCGGCAATTTCTGCCGCTGGCTGGCCGGCCAGGCCGAGGCGCTGGGCGTCGAGATCTACCCCGGCTTCGCCGCCGCCGAAGTCCTCTATGACGAGGACGGGGCCGTGGTCGGCGTCGCCACCGGCGACATGGGCATCGGCCGCGACGGCAAGCCGACGGCCGCCCATGAGCCCGGCGTCGAACTGCGCGGCCGCCAGACGATCTTCGCCGAGGGCGTGCGCGGCTCGCTGACCAAGACGCTCTTCGCGCGCTACGCGCTGCGCGACGGCGTCGATCCGCAGACCTTCGGCATCGGCATCAAGGAACTGTGGGAGGTCGACCCCGCCGTGCACCGCCAGGGCACG
Organism: Allostella sp. ATCC 35155; assembly: GCA_006738865.1. GTDB lineage: Bacteria > Pseudomonadota > Alphaproteobacteria > ATCC43930 > Allostellaceae > Allostella. The sequence continues at coordinate 588,382 of AP019701.1, read as the reverse complement.
ATCGTCCATACGATCGGCTGGCCGCTCGACCACAAGACCTATGGCGGCTCCTTCCTCTATCACCTGGAGAACAACCAGGTGGCGGTCGGCTTCGTCATCGGGCTGGACTACTGGAACCCGCATCTCAGCCCCTTCGACGAGATGCAGCGCTTCAAGACGCACCCGGCGATGCGGCCGATCTTCGAGAGCGGCCGCCGCGTCGCCTATGGCGCACGCGCCATCAACGAGGGCGGACTGCAGTCGATTCCGAAGCTGACCTTCCCCGGCGGCCTGATCATCGGCTGCGCCGCCGGATTCCTCAACGTGCCCAAGATCAAGGGCACCCATACCGCCATGAAGTCGGCCATGGAGGCGGCGGAGGCGGTCTACGACGCGCTTTCTGCCGAGGACGGCCCGCGCGAACTGACGGCCTATCCCGAGCGCCTGCGCCGCAGCTGGGTCTGGGAGGAGCTGCACGGCGTCCGCAACATCCGCCCGTCCTTCCGCTACGGGCTCTATGGCGGGCTGGTCTATTCGGCGCTCGATACCTATCTCTTCCGCGGCAAGGCGCCGTGGACCTTCCACCATCACGCCGACCACGAATCGCTGAAGAAGGCGAGCGAGGCGCCGCGCATCGACTATCCCAAGCCCGACGGCAAGGTGACCTTCGACAAGCTGTCTTCGGTATTCGTCTCGAACACCAATCACGAGGAGGACCAGCCGGTCCATCTGCAGCTGCTCGATCCGTCGATCCCGGTCGCGCACAATCTGGCGCTCTACGACGCGCCGGAGCAGCGCTACTGCCCGGCCGGCGTCTACGAGATCGTCCGGGACGGCGAAGGCGACGCCCCGCGGCTGCAGATCAACGCGCAGAACTGCGTCCACTGCAAGACGTGCGACATCAAGGATCCGACCCAGAACATCAACTGGGTCGTCCCGCAGGGAGGCGGCGGGCCCAACTACCCGAACATGTGAGGACCGATCGCGATGCCCGTTGCCCCGTCCACACGATCCGGCCGACGCCCGCCCATCCGCAGCCGGGGCGGGGCTCGCGCCCGCGCGTGCGGTATTGCTCTGGCAGCTTGGCTGGCGGTCGGGCTGACAGCGACGGGCGGTGCGCTGGCCTCCGACCGCGCCGAACTCGATCCCGAGGTCCGCGCGGCGCTGGCGGCGGCGAAGGAGGAACCCCGCGCCACGGCGACCGGCGCCTACCTCGGCGGCCTTCACGCCCAGCGCCAGCATGATTTCGGGGAAGCTGCCGACCGGATCCTGAAGGCGCTGGCCGCCGACCCCGGCGACCCGGGGCTGCGCATGCGGGCCTTTCAGCTGCTGGTCGGCGAGGGCCGCATGGCCGAAGCCGTGCCCCTGGCGCAGGCCATCGTGGCCGTGAGCCCGGCGGTCGGTCTCGCCAACCTCGCCCTGGCGGTCGACGCCGTCGGCCGTGGCGAGCATGCCGCGGCCCTGGCGTTCCTGCAGCGGATGCCGGAGGGCGGCATCAACCGGCTGGTCATCCCGCTGGTCCGGACCTGGATCGATGTGGGCGCCGGCCGCTTCGACCCGGCGCTCGCCGCCCTCGATCCGCTGCGCGCGCAGCCCGCCCTCCAGGCCGTCGTCGCCCTGCAGGGCGCGCTCGTCCTCGACCGTGCCGACCGCGCGGCCGAGGCCGGCGAGCGCTACCGCGTCGCCGTCGCGGCGGCGCCGGGCAACCTCCGCGTGACCCGGCTCTACGTCAATTTCCTGGTCCGGCAGGGCAAGTTCGAGGATGCCGTCGCGGCGCTCGGTGGCTTCGCCGAGGCCAGCGGCGAGGCCGAATTGCTGCAGACCGAACAGAAACAGGTCGCCGCCAAGCAGACGAACGTCCCGCCGCTGGTCGGGGACGCCCGGTCGGGACTGGCCGAGGCCCTGTTCGACGTCGCGACGGCCGCCAACCAGCCGCAGTCCCGCGACCTGGCGCTCATCGTGATCCGGCTGACGCTCGCGCTCCAGCCGCGGCACGTGCTGGCGCAGATGCTGCTGGCGGACCTCTTCGAGGATTACGACCAGCCGGCCGCCGCACGGAGGATCTATCTGGAGGTCGCCGAGGATTCGCCGCTCCGCTGGTCGGCGCGACTGCGCGCGGCCTCCGCACTGGACCGCATGGACCGCGCCGACGAGGCGGTGGCGGAGCTGCGCAAGCTGATCGAGGAGCGCGCCGACCGGCCGGAGGCGGCGCTGCGGCTGGGCGACATCCTGCGCGCGCGCTCGCGCTTCGGCGAGGCGGTCGCCGCCTATGACCAGGGCATGTCCCGCATTCCCGAGGTCGAGCAGCGCCACTGGTCGGCGCTCTATTCGCGCGGCATCGCGCTGGAGCGGTCAAAGATGTGGGACCGGGCCGAGGCCGATTTCCTCAAGGCGCTCGAGCTGCAGCCGGACCAGCCCTACGTCCTCAACTACCTCGCCTATTCCTGGGTCGATCGCGGCCTCAACCTCGAACGCTCGCTCGCCATGCTGCGCAAGGCGGTCGAGCTCCGGCCCGAGGACGGTTACATCGTCGACAGCCTGGGCTGGGTCATGTACCGGATGGGCCGGTTCGAGGAGGCGGTGAAGGAACTGGAGCGCGCCGTCGAGTTGAGGCCGCTGGACGCGGTGATCAACGACCATCTCGGCGACGCCTACTGGCGGACCGGCCGGCGCCAGGAGGCGCGCGTGCAGTGGCAGCGCGCCCTGACGCTGAAGCCGGAAGCCGATCAGGTGAAGCCGATCGAGGAGAAGGTCAGCCGCGGGCTCGACCCCGCCGGCAAGCCGCCGAATGGCGGCTGACGGCCGCACGCCACGCACGATCCGCGAACGCGCACCGGCCAAGGTCAATCTCTTCCTGCATCTGACCGGCCGCCGCACCGACGGCTATCACCTGCTGGACGGACTGGTCGCGTTCACCCGCTTCGGCGACCGCATCGCCGTGCGGCTGGCCGATCGACTTTCGCTGTCGGTCGGCGGTCCGTTCGCCGAGGCGGTGCCGCCGGGCGATGGCAACCTCGCGCTCTCGGCCGCGACGGCGCTGCGCGCCCGGATGCTGGGTGCGCCCGGCGCGGCCATCCGGCTCGAAAAGCGCGTGCCGGTGGCGGCCGGCCTCGGCGGCGGCTCCAGTGACGCTGCCGCCGTACTGCGCGCCCTGGCGCGCCTGTGGCGCGCGCCGGCCGCGCTCGACCTCGAGGAGATCGCCCGCGGGCTCGGCGCCGACGTGCCGATGTGCCTCGCCGGTGGTCCCGCACGCATCGCGGGCGTCGGCGACCGGCTGACCCCCTGCCCCGCATTTCCGGCGCTGCCGATCCTCCTTGTCAATCCGCGCCGACCACTCGCCACGCCGGACGTCTTCCGCGCCCGCACCGGCGCCTGGCGCGAGCCGCTGCCGGCGCTACCCACCGCCGCGCCGGAACCGCTGCTCCGCGCGCTCGCCGAAACCGGCAACGACCTGGCGGACGCCGCCGCCACGCTCGCGCCCGAAGTCGGGGCCGTGCTGGCGGCGCTCTCGTACCTGCCCGGCTGCCGCCTCGCCCGCATGTCCGGCAGCGGCGCCACCTGCTTCGCCATCTTCGACCAGGGCACCGCGCTCAGCCGGGCAGCCGGCCGGCTGCGGCGCCGACATCCCGGCTGGTGGATCCGTCCGACGGTGCTGGAAGGCCTCAGAGCCCCGCGTTGAAGTGCTCGACCAGCACCATGACGTGGGCGGCGTCGTGGGCGGTCAGCGCGCGGGCGGCAAGGCCCTGCGCCTCGGCGGCGTCGATCGCGCGCAGCCGTTCCTTGACCCGCGGCAGGCTGCCCGGCGACATCGACAGCTCCCGCAGGCCGAGGCCGAGCAGCAGTGCGGTGAAGCGCGGATCGCCCGCGATCTCGCCGCAGACGCTGATCGGAATGCCGCGCTCGCGGGCGGCGGTCACCGCGAACGCGATCAGCCGCAGCACGGCCGGATGGAAGGGGTTGTAGAGGTTCGCCACCTGTTCGTCGCTGCGGTCGATCGCCAGCGTGTACATGGTGAGGTCGTTGGTGCCGATGGCGAAGAAGTCGCATTGCGCGGCGAGCGCGTCGGCACCGAGGGCGGCGGCCGGCGTCTCGATCATGGCGCCGACCGGCGGCAGCGGGTCGGCCATGGCGACGCCCTGGCGACGCAGGCGGCGGGCGACGCGCTGGATCAGGTTCCGGGCCTGCCGCACCTCGCCGACCGAGGTCAGCATGGGCAGCAGGATGCGGATCGAGCCGTGCGCACCGGCGCGCAGGATCGCCGCCACCTGCGTCTCGAACAGCTTCGGCACCTTCAGCGAATAGCGGATGGCGCGCAGCCCGAGCGCCGGGTTGGGGCCTTCGGGAAAATGCGCCGCCAGCGCGGGCGCCCGCTTGTCGCCGCCGATGTCGAGCGTGCGGATGGTGACCGTGCGCCCTTCCAGCCCTTCGACGACCGCGCGCAGCGTCTCGTACTGCTGCTCTTCGTCCGGCAGGTCGTCGCGGTTCATGAACTGGATCTCGGTCCGCAGCAGCCCGACGCCGTCGGCCCCGAGCACGCGCGCCTCGTCGACCTCGGCCGGCAGGTCGATGTTGGCGTTGAGCGAGATCTCGACGCCGTCGTCGGTGACCGCCGGCAGCGCCGCGACCGCGACGAGGCGGCGGCGCTGGCGCGCGAAGGCGGCGCGGCGCCGGCGAAAGGCCGCCAGCGTGTCGGGCGCGGGATCGAACACGATCCGCCCCTCGCTGCCGTCGACGACGACGGTGGCTGCGCCGGCCGCAGCGTCGAGCAGGCCGCGGACGCCGAGCACGGCCGGCAGGTGGAGGGCGCGCGCCATGATCGCGGTGTGCCCCTCGACCCCGCCCATGGCGGCTGCGAAGCCGATGATGCGCGCAGGGTCCATGAGGGCGGCGTCGGCCGGGGTCAGCTCCTCGGCCAGGACGATGGAGCCGGCCGGCACGCGCGCGAAGGACTGGTAGCCCGTCTGCGTCAGGTTGCGCAGGACCCGCTGGCCGGCGCCGCGGATGTCCTCGACGCGGGACCGGATCGTCGGATCGGCGATGGCCTGGAAGCTCTCGACGACCGCCGCCAGTTCCGCCTCCAGCGCCGCCTCGGCGTTGATCGCCGTCTCCTGGATGCGCCGGTCGACGCCGCGCACGAGCCGGGAGCCCGAGAGCATCTGGCGATGGACCTCGAGCAGGGCAGCGGCCGCCTCCTGTGCGGATTCCGGCAACAGCTCGGCGCGGCTGCGCAGCTTGTCGATCTGCTTCAGCGCGGCCTCGACGGCGCGGCGGAACCGCCCCCGCTCGGCTTCCAACGCATCCCCGGCAATCGGATAGGCGCGGACCGAGACGACGCCCGGGTCGTGGAGATGCAGCGGACCGATCGCGATGCCGGGAGAGACCGGCAGGCCGGTCAGGGCACGCTCGCCCCGCTCATTCCTCATCGAAACCCGCCGCCACCAGCCGGGCCAGCGCCTCGACCGCCTCGGTGGCCCCGTCGCCGTCGCCGAGGATCGTGAGATCGGTTCCCGGCCCCGCGGCCAGCATCATCAGGCCCATGATCGAGCAGCCCGACACCATGGTGCCGTTGCGGCAGACATTGATCTCCGCCTGGAAGGCGCCGGCGAGCTTGACGAACTTGGCCGCGGCGCGCGCGTGCAGTCCACGCTTGTTGACGACGAGAACCGTGCGGCGAACCGGCGCGGCACTCATCGCCCCTCCGCCAGCAGTTGCGAGGCGACGTTGATGTATTTGCGGCCCGCCTCCTGGGCGGCGCTCACCGCCGGCTGCAGCTTCTGGGCCGTCCGCACCGATGCCAGCTTGATCAGCATGGGCAGGTTGACGCCGGCGATGACCTCGACGCGTCCCGGTTCCATGACCGAGATCGCGAGATTGGACGGCGTGCCGCCGAACATGTCGGTCAGCAGCACGACGCCGGCGCCCGCGTCGACTGCCCGGATGGCGTCGATGATGTCCTGCCGCCGCCGTTCCATGTCGTCCTCGGGGCCGATGCATACCGAGGCGACGTTCGTCTGAGGCCCCACGACATGTTCCAGCGCCGCGACGAATTCGTCGGCGAGCCGTCCGTGGGTCACGAGAACCATTCCGATCATGCGTCTCTTACCGTTCGGCGGCCGCGCGCGCGGTCGGCCGGATGCAGCGGGGAATCAGGAGGCACGGTCGACGTCGCGATGATGCACGCGCGCCGGCCGGCCGGCAGCGGACAGCCAGGCGGCCAGCCGCTCCGCGACATACACCGAGCGGTGCTTGCCGCCGGTGCAGCCGATGGCGATGGTGAGGTAGCTCTTGCCTTCCTTGGCATAGCGCGGCAGCAGCGGCGCCAGCCAGCCGGTCAGCCCGTCGAAGAAGGCCTGGAAATCGGGGTCGGCGGCCACGCGCGCGCCCACCGCCGCATCCCGCCCGGTCAGCGGACGCAGCACCGGGTCGTAGTGCGGATTGTCGAGGAAGCGCACGTCGATCACCAGGTCCGCCTCCCGCGGGAGGCCCTGGCGGTACGAGAAGGACATGACCGACAGCGCCAGGCCGGGCGCGGTACCGAGGGCGAAATGCCCTTCGAGGATGCGCTTGAGTTCGGCCGGCGGCAGCGCGGTGGTGTCGATGACGAGGTCGGCGCGGCGGCGCAGCGGCCAGACCACCTCGCGCTCGCGGCGAATCCCGTCGAGCACCGGCCGGTCGGTCGCCAGCGGATGCCGCCGCCGGGTCTCGGTGAAGCGACGGCCGAGCACCTCGTCCTCGCAGTCGAGGAACAGCAGCGTCGTGCGTCGGCCGCTCTCGGCGACGATGCGGTCGAGCAGCGCCAGCGAGGTCGGGGCGGCGAAATCGCGGGTGCGGACGTCGATGCCGATGGCCATCGGCCGCGGCGCCGGCGCATCGGCGTGGAGAAGCCCCGCGAGGAGGACGAGCGGCGGGTTGTCCACCGCCTCGTAGCCGAGATCCTCGAGCGCGCGCAGCGCCGTCGATCGGCCGGCGCCGGACAGGCCCGTGACGATCACGACGGACGGCCGGACGGCCGCGGAATCGGCCGGCGGCGGACGCAATTCGGCATCGCGACCCGCAGCGTCTGGATCGTCGTCCCGGGTCATGCAGAGGGCCGGCCCGCTCATGGCGGCGGCATTATGGTCAAGCCAGCTTCGCGACGGCAAGCCGCAGCTTGGCGCAGGCCGAAATCGCGAACGGATCGAGCCGCAGCACCGGCAGCGCCACCCCCAGTAGCGTGCGCGACTCCGGCTCCGGCATCCGCTCGACATCGTCCGCGGGGACCACGGCCACGAGGAGGCGCAGGACCGCGGACGGCTCGTACGGCAGCTCGACGATGCCGAGGCCGCGGACCTCGATGAGGCCGGCGATCGCCGGCGGCGGCGAGGCCACGAGCTGCCCGTCCTGCCGCCGGACCCGCGTCTGGTCGTCGGCGACGAGCCGGGCGCCGCCATCGATGAGCCGCAGCGCCAGGTCCGACTTGCCACTGCCGCTCGGTCCCTCGATCGCCACGCCGACGCCGGCCAGCGCGACCGTCGTCGCATGCAGCAGCAATCCCTGGGAGACATCCGCGTCGCGCATCGCTCCACCCTACGCCGGCCATCAGGAAGACGGAACTCGGGGGAGCGTCCGCCCGGCTGGCGAGGCGCCGGCGCATCCGATATTGGTTCGCCTGCCCGTCGCCCAGCCAGGATTCCCGCCATGACCAGCCCGATCGCCCTGCCCGACCGTTTCGCCGACGCCGACGCGGTCGAGGAATTCATGACCCGGCCGACCGCGGCCCTCCAGGCCGACCTCGCCCAGGCGCCCGGCGACATCCTGGTCCTCGGCGTCGGCGGCAAGATGGGGCCGACGCTGGCGCGCCTCGCCAAGCGCGCCTGTCCCGACCGCCGGGTCGTCGGCGTCGCGCGGTTCAGCGAGCCCGGCCTGCGCGAGCGGCTGGAGGGCTGGGGGGTGGAGACGCTGGAGTGCGACCTGCTCGACCGCGAGGCCGTCCTCGCCCTGCCGCGGCTGCCCAACGTCGTCTTCATGGCGGGCCGCAAGTTCGGCTCGTCCGGCTCGGAGGAACTGACCTGGGCGATGAACGTGCTGGTGCCGGCGACGGTGGCCGAGGCCTTCCGCGAATCCCGGATCGTCGCCTTCTCGACCGGCTGCGTCTATCCCTACGTCGACGTGCTGTCGGGCGGCGCGGACGAGGATGTGCCGGCGGTGCCGCCGCCCGGATCCTATGCCGCGACCTGCGTCGGGCGCGAACGCATGTTCGAGTATGGCAGCCGCCGCTGGGGCACGCCCGGCCGCCTGTTCCGCCTCAACTATGCGATCGACACCCGCTACGGCGTCCTCCACGACGTCGGCAGCAAGGTGCTGGCGGGCGAGCCGGTCGACGTCACCATGGGCCACGTCAACGTCATCTGGCAGGGCGACGCCAACAGCCATGCCCTGCGCTGCCTCGCCCATGCCACCACGCCGACCAGCCCGATCAACGTCACCGGCCCCGAGACGGTCAGCGTCCGGGCGCTGGCCCACGCGTTCGGCCGCCGCTTCGGCAAGCCGGCGGTCGTCACCGGCAGCGAGGCGCCGACCGCCTGGCTCAACGATGCCGGGCGGGCCGCACGCCTCTTCGGCTATCCGACGGTGCCCTTGGACACCATGATCGACTGGGTCGCCGACTGGCTGTCCACGGGCGGTGCCAGCCTGGGCAAGCCGACCCATTTCGAGACCCGCGATGGCCAGTACTGAGCCGCAGGCCCTGTCGCCGGCCGACGCCGCGGCGCTGACCGGCCTGTCCATCGAGGTCGGCTGGAACCAGACGGCCGACGACTGGCGCGTCATCCTGGAGCGCGGCGCCGGCGAGGGCATCTTCGCGGCGGACGGGCGCCCGATCGCCAGCGCCTGCGAGGTGCCGCTGACGCCGCGCAGCCGGTGGGTCTGCATGGTGCTGGTGACGACGGCGGCGCGGCGGCAGGGCCTCGCCAGCCGCCTGATGGGCCGCCGCATCGCCGCAATCGAGGCGGCCGGGCAGGTGCCGGGGCTCGACGCGACCGAACTCGGGCGTCCGGTCTACGAACGGCTCGGCTTCCGCCCGCTCTTCGCGCTGTCGCGGCTAGGCGCCGAGCAGCCGCACTGGCCTATGCTGCCGGGCGACGTCGCGCTGCGGCCCCTGACGGCCGAAGACGTGCCGGCCGTCGCCGCTTATGACGCGGATGCCACCGGCTGCGATCGCGCCTTCCTCCTCGCCCATCTCCGCGCCCGCCGGCCGGAAGCCGCCTGGCTCGCCGAACGCGGCGGCCGCATCGCGGGCTTCGTCCTCAGCCGGGACGGCGTCCGCGGCTTCGGCATCGGTCCGGTCGTCGCGGACGACGATGCGACCGCCGCCGCACTGGCCGCGGCCGCCGGCCGCGCGACGCCCGGCCCGACCATCATCGATGTGCCGGACGCCAAGGCCGCGTTCGCGGCCGGGCTCACCGCCGCCGGCTTCGCCCGCCTGCGCGGCTTCACGCGGATGGTGAAGGGCGCGGATCCGGCTCTCGGCCGGACGGAACGGCTCTATGCGCTGGCGGGGCCGGAGTTCGGGTAGCCCGTTCCAATCGCAAGTGCGTCCCTCGACTTCGCTCGGGATGAGGGAAGAAATTGTGAATATTCCTTCTCATCCCGAGCGAAGTTGAGGGACGCTGCTACGCCCGATACAGGCGGTCAGCGATCTCTGCCACGCGCCAACTTCTTCAGACGCTCCCAGTCGCCGGCGATCAACGCCTCCTTCTTGGCTCGACTCCAAGTCTTGATCCGCCGTTCGACAGTGATCGCGTCTGCGACGTCGGGAAAGTGCTCTTGGAACACCAGCGCAACCGGCCGTCGTCGCGACGTCCAGCCATCGAATGTTCCTGCCTCATGCTGAGCCATCCGATCGCCGAGTTCCGCCCGCGTCAGCCCGACGTAGAAAGCTCCATCAGCGCAGCGCAGAATGTAGACGGTCGCGCCTGCCGCCTTCACCGCAGAAACCGTTCCTCCTCGCGCTTCATCTCCGCCACGCCCTGGACGGCGAAGACGCGCTCGGTGGGGGCGATGGTCGCCTCGACGCCGAGCGCGCCGCCCTCGGCGCGGATGCGGCGGAAGGTGTCGGTCAGGGCCTGGGCGATCGCGCGGACGCCGTGGTTGCCGTAGATGACGAGCTTCACCTTGCCGAGCGCGCGGATGCGTTCCTCCGTCAGGTCGGGATAGGCGGTCGGGACCAGGACCAGGGGGACGCCGCCGTCCCAGGCCTCGACGAAGGCGACGATCTCGTCCGGCGTCTTCTGCTTGGAATGGATCAGGATCGCGTCCGCCCCGGCCTTCGCGTAGGCGCGGGCGCGCGCCAGCGCCTCCTCCTGGCCGAGGCCGGCGATCAGCGCCTCGGTGCGGGCGACGACCATGAGGTCGGGATCGCGCCGGGTGGCGCAGGCGGCGGCGATCTTGCCCTCGAACTCGGCCACCCGGACCAGTTCCTGGCGCCCGCCGGCGAGCAGGCTCGTGTCCTTGGGGAAGGTCTTGTCCTCGATCACCAGCGCGGCCATCCCCGCCGCCTCGTACTGCCGGGTGGCATGGATGAGGTTGGTGGCGTTGCCGAAGCCGGTGTCGATGTCGGCCACCACCGGCACGGAGGTCGCCGCGTCCATCGCGCGGGCGATCTCCAGATGCTGGGTCATGGTGACGATGCTGGCGTCGGGCACGCCCATCGCCGCCGACAGTTCGAAGCCACTGGCCCAGATGCCGTCGAACCCGGCCTCGGCGGCCAGCCGGGCGCCGAGCGGGTTGTGGCAGCCGATGATCGCGGTCAGGGGCTTCTGCGCCAGCCCGGCGCGGAAGGTCGCTCGCTTGCTCATGGCACCCGTTCCTTCAGATCTTGCGCTCGCGGCCCTGCCAGTAGCGGCTGCGGACGACGTGGCGCTGGATCTTGCCCGTCTCCATCCGCGGCAGCGCATCGACGAAATCGACCCGGCGCGGCACCTTGAAGTCGGCGATGCGGCCGCGGCAGAAGGCGCGCAGCGCCTCGGCCGTCCCGGCCGTGGCGGGGGTGCCGGGCGCGAGGCGCACCACGGCGACCACCTCCTCGCCCCACTCGTCGTTGGGCGCGCCGACCGTGGCGACGTCCTCGACGGACGGATGCTGCAGCAGCACCGCGTCGATCTCGGCCGGGTAGATGTTGACGCCGCCGGAGATGATCGTCTCCGCACTGCGGCCGGAGAGATAGAAGTAGCCGTCCGCGTCGGCGTAGCCGACGTCGCCCATGGTGAACCAGTCGCCGTCCCACGCCGCCGCCGTCTTGGCCGGATCCTTGAAATAGACGAACCGCTTCTCGGGCGCGGTGTAGACGAAGATGCGGCCCGACTGGCCGGGCGGCAGCGGCCGGCCCTGGTCGTCATGGACCTCGACCCGGCAGCCGGCGGCGGGCCGGCCGATGCTGCCCGGCCGCTGCAGCCATTCGTGCGAATCGATGAAGGTGCCGCCGCCCTCGGTGCCGGCGTAGTACTCGTAGAGAACCGGCCCCAGCCAGTCGATCATCGCCTGCTTCACCGCCGGCGGGCAGGGTGCCGCGCCGTGCAGCACCCAGCGCAGGGAAGAGAGGTCGTGGCGCCGTCGTTCCGCCTCCGGCAGGGCCAGCAGGCGGTGGAACATGGTCGGGACGGCGTGGGTGTGGGTGATGCGCCGCTCCGCGATCACCGCCAGCATCTCCTCCGGCGTCCACCGGTCCATCAGGTAGACGCCGACGCCGCCGTTCAGCGGCAGCTGCAGGTTCAGCCGCAGCGGGGCTGCGTGATAGAGCGGGCCGGTGTTGAGCGCGAGATCCTCGCCCGGCCGCAGCTCGGCCGTCTTCAGGATGGCGCCCAGCAGTTCGAGCGGCGAGTGCACCCGGTGGACGCCCTTCGGCCGGCCGGTCGTGCCGGAGGTGTAGAGCATCGAGGAGCCCAGGACCGGGTCGGCGATGTCGGCGGGCGACTCCCCGGCCAGGGCGTCGTCGTAGGATTCGAAGCCCGGCAGGCCCGGGCCGATGGCCAGCTTGATCGCGTCGGGCAGCGCCGTGGCCAGCGCCCCCGCGACCGCCGCGAAGCGCGGATCGGCCACCAGCACCTTGGCCTCGCAGTCGCGCACGACATAGCTCGCCTCGTCGGCGACCATGTGCCAGTTGAGCGGCGTGACCCGGAAGCCGGCCCGCAGGCCGGCATAGATCACCTCGACGAACTCGGGCCGGTTGGGCGCCAGCAGCGCGATCGAGTCGCCCGCGCGCAGCCCCCGCCCGCGGAGAAAGCGCACCAGCCGGTTGCAGGCGCCGTTGAGTTCGCCATAGCTGCGCCGTCCGAGCGGGCCGTCGATCGCCAGGCGGCCGGGCGCCGCGGCCGCATGGACGGCGATGTGCATGCCGACGGCGGCGGCATCGGCCAGGGACAGCGTGGTTTCCGTCTTGTCGTTCATCGACCGCCCTCCCCGCGGCGGCGCCATTCTGGGCATCCGCAGCGGCGGGAGGCAAGGCGGGCGAACGCGCCGCCGAGGCAATCCCCGGAGCCCTTGCGCACGCCTTGAGTTCTGCAACCCGGAGGACATAAGCTCCGCTGATCCCGCCGCGCGTCGATTGCCGCAGGCCGGATCGCGAGCAAGACCATTCTGGGGGATGCCATGTGCCGAATCTGTGATCGCGAGGGCCTCGTCGGCCGGCGCGCGCTGCTGGGGCTGGGGCTGGCCGGGCTGGCCGCCGCGACCCTGGGAACCGGCTCCGCCCGCGCCGCCGGCGGGCCCACCACCAGCCTGACCGCCGATCAGGCCCTGGAGAAGCTGAAGGCCGGCAATGCCCGCTACGTCGCCGGTCCCGAACTCTGCGTGCAGCAGCTGGCGGCCAGCCGGGCGGCGCTGGTCTCGGGGCAGACGCCCTGGGCCACGATCCTCTCCTGCGCCGACAGCCGCGTCCCGCCCGAACTGCTGTTCGGCGGCGTCGGCCCGGGAGAGCTGTTCGTCGCGCGCAACGCCGGCAACATGGCCGGTACCGCGACGATGGGAACCATCGAGTACGGCGCAGCCGCGCTCGGCGTGCCGCTGATCGTCGTCCTCGGGCATGAGAAGTGCGGGGCCGTCTCGGCCGCCTGCGACGTCCTCACCAAGGACACCAAGTATCCGGGCTCGATGGGGCGGATGCTCAAGCCGATCGTCCCCGCCTGCAAGGCGGTCGCCAAGCAGCCGGGCGACATGGTGGACAATGCCGTGCGGGAGAATGCCCGGCGGGTCGCGCGCCGGGTCGCGACCAAGAGCCCGATCGTCGCCGACCTGGTGAAGGCCGGGAAGGTGAAGGTCGTCGCCGCGCGCTACGACCTCGACGAAGGGCGGGTCGAGTTCCTGAGCTGAGCGAACAGGGCCGGCCGGGGCGTCCCGGCCGGCCCGCAGCTCACTTCTTCGGCTCGGTCATCTTGATCGACTTGTCGAGGAAGCTGTTGGTGTAGACGGTCTTCACGTCGAACGGCTTGTCGAGCTTGAAGTAGGTGGCGGCGAGATCGTAGTCGGCCGCCATGCGGGTCTCGTCGTGCCAGCCGAGTGCCACGGTGCGCGAGACCTTGTCGCTCATCAGCACCGTGACGAGCCCCCAGTTGGTCATCTCGTTGTCGAACTTGAGAGCGCCGTTGGCCTCGACCAGCGCCTCGACGCAGGGCTTGGGATCGGCGACGCAGTCGGCGAACGCCTTCTGGGTCACCTTGACGAAGTCCGCGACCAGCTTGCCGTTGGCGGCCAGGAACTTCGGGTTGGCCAGGATCGAGTTGCCGTAGGGGTTCACCCCGGCGTCGCGCCAGGCGAGGAAGCCCATGTCGTCGCCCAGCTGGCGCTGGAAGATGTGGTGGATGTTGTAGAAGGAGGTCGTCGCGTCGATCGCCTTCGACTTCAGCGCCGCCAGCTTGCCGTTGGCGTCGATGTTGACCCAGGTGACGCTGCCGGGATCGATCCCGGCATTCCGGGCGAGCGCCGGGAACACGACGCGCGCGGCATCGCCCGGCGGGTTGCCGATCTTCTTGCCGGCGAGATCCTTCACCGTCTTGATGCCGGAACTCTTCAGCCAGTAGAGGCCCTGCGGCGAGTTGGCGTAGACGTTCATCACCGCCACCGTCTCGGCGCCCTTGCCGCGGGCGATGAGGGCAGCGCCCATGTCGGCCAGGACCAGCGGGCTGGCACCGGCCGCGCCGCGCTGGATGGCGACCGCCGAGCCCTTGCCGGGCTGGATTTCGAGATCGATGCCGACCGCCTCGTAGCGCCCGGTCTTGCGCGCGAAATAGTAGGGGGCGTGGTCGCCGCCCGGAACCCAGTTCAGAAAGAACTCGACCTTCTGCAGCTTCTGGGCCGAGGCGCCGCCGGCAAGCCCGGTCATCGCCACCGCCATCGCCGCCGCCGTCGCAAGCGTCCGCATCGTCGAACCTCCCCTTCCCGATCGTGGCTGACTTCGCCGCCCCGCTCTCGCCAAGACGGCGGGTTTCCGGTATCGCTGTAACCGGTTGGTTACCCAACGGTATTCGCCCGTGTCGGCCCCTGTCAATCGAACCCCCGAGCCGCTCCGGCCCCCGGAGCATGACGCATCCCGCCAGCGGCAGCGTTCCCGCCAGCCGGAGGAGACGCGCCAGCGCCTGCTCGAGGCGGCCTGGACCGAGTTCTCGGCCAAGGGCCTGGGCGGGGCACGGGTCGACGCCATCGCGCTCCGCGCCGGCGCCAACAAGCGGATGATCTATCACTATTTCGGCAGCAAGGCCGGGCTCTACCTCGCCGTGCTGGAGCTGGCCTACGACCGCATCCGCGGCCATGAGCGCGCGCTGGCCGTGGAAGACGTGGCGCCGGCCGAGGGCATCGCCCGCCTCGTCGCCTACAATTTCGCCTTCTGCCGCGACAATCCCGGCTTCATCCACCTGCTGGCCAACGAGAACCTGCACCGCGCCCGCCACCTCGCAAAGTCGGCCAAGGTTCGCGCGGTCAACCTGCCGGTCATCGACACGATCGGGCGGCTGCTGGCGCGCGGCGAGGCCGACGGCACCTTCCGGCCGGGCGTCGATCCGCTCGACCTCTACATCACCATCGCCGCGCTCGGTTACTTCTACTTCTCGAACATCCACACGCTGTCGGTGGTGTTCGGCCGCGACCTCGCCCGGCCGGAGACGACGGAGCGCCGGTCGGCGCTGCATGTCGACCTGATCCTGCGCTACCTCGCGCCGTAAAGCTCAGAGCACGAGTTCCAGCCCGTCCTCGGCGAGTTCGGCGGTCCGGCGATGGCGAGCGGCCGCGTCCGCCGGCTCGTGAGCTGGGCGTCGAGCAGGAAGAAGGGCAGCCCGGCGAAATGGTCGCCGTGGAGATGGGTGATCAGCACCGCGTCGACCGCGTTCGGGTCGACACCGAAGCGGCGGATCGCGATCATCGAGGAGGCGCCGCAATCGATCAGCACCGCCCCCGACGGGCCGGCCAGGTGGAAGCAGGTCTGGAACCGGCCGCCGCTGCCGAACGCATCGCCGCTGCCGAGGAAACGGAAGCGGACGGTCACGGCACGCGGCGGAACCGCAGCTCGCGGATGCGCGGGCTGGATGCGCGCAGCCCCGCGACGTGGCCGCCGGCATCGCGTTCGACCGCTGCGATCACGGTCGAGCTCATCCAGCGGTTCGGCATCGCGATCTCGACGATGTCGGGGCCGACCGCCGTCACCGGCCAGGGCCCGGCCGCCGCCAGCGGGCCGCGGCAGCGGACGGCGAGGCCGGCGCCATCCGCGGCCACCGTCCATTCCGTCGCCAGCTCGTCGGCGAGGTAGCGTCCCGGCAATCCGGACGGCAGGGCAGTCTCCGCCACCCGCTCCAGCCGGACGACGCGGCCGGCGCCGGTGTCGGCGAGGACGCCGTCGCCGTCGGCCCGGACCGCGAGCTCGAAGGCGCCGCGATAGGCGCGCATCCAGCCGCCGCCCGCCGGCTGGAAGGAATAGCCGACGCCGTTGGAGCGGCCCGTGAGGCCGGCAGCGGAGGGGGTGAGTTCGTAGACGCAGAGGCCCTCGGCATCGAGCCAGCGGCCGGCCAGCCGGTCCAGCCCCGGCGGCAGCGGGGGCTCGGGCGGCAGTCCCTCCTCCGCCAGCGCCGCAGCGGCGACCGCCCGGGCGAGGCGATGGGGGTCGATGGCGTCGACATTGGCGATCACCACGACCGCGAGATCGCGTTCGGGCACGCGCAGGAATTCCGTCCGGTAGCCGGGCCAGAGGCCGCCATGGCCGACCGTGCGGGCGCCGCGCCATGTCCCGACCTCGAGGCCGCGGGCATAGGGCTGCCACCCGCCGCCGGTCAGCGGCAGTTCCTGCTGCATCGCCTGGACGAGATGCGCCATGCCGGCGAGCGGCCGGTCATAGTGCCGGGCCCAGCGCAACAGATCGTCGAGCGAGGAGACGAGGCCGCCCTCGCCGACCGTCGGATAGGCCTGCCAGGCGCGGATCACCGAGCCGTCCGGCTGGCGCAGATAGGGCGTCGCGAGCCGCGGCACCACCGTCGAGGGGTCGCGCACGAGGCGGGTGCGGGTCATCCCGACGGGCTGGAAGAAGCGGCGGTCGAGCACCGCCTCCAGCGGCTCGCCCTCGATCTTCTCGACGATCTGGCCGAGCAGCAGGAAGTTGGTGTTGCTGTAGAGGAAGCGGCTGCCGGGCGGGAAGTTGAGGCCGCCGGCGCGCGCGATCGCCGCCGTCAGGTCCGCCTCCGAGGCCGGCCGGTCGAGCGCCATGCCGCCCCAGCGCGTCAGCTCCAGATAATCGCGCAGGCCGCTGACATTGTGCATCAGGTGGCGCAGCGTGACCGGGGTGCCGTAGTCGGGCAGCCAGGGCAGGTGCGCCTGCACCGGGTCGTCGATGTCGAGCCGACCCTCCAGCGCCAGCGCGAGGGCCGCGCCGGTCGTGAACTGCTTGGTCACCGAGGCGATGCGGAACGCGGTGCCCGGTTCGATCGCGACGCCATGCTCGATGCTGGCCATGCCGTAGCCGCGGCGCAGCAGCACCTCGCCGCCGCGAACGACGCCGATGGCGCACCCGGGCGAATCCGGCCCGCTCCAGGCCTGGACGAGACGATCGACGCGCCCTTCGAGGGCGAGAATGGCGGCGGAGGGCATGGGAGAGTCTCGGGATGATGCGGGGCCTGCGAGGCTAACCGGGCACGGGATCGGTTGGAAGGCCGCGCTGCCGTTGACAAGCGGCGGTCGCTCCCGCTTAAGTAACCAACCGGTTACTCCTGGGGAGGAGACACATGGCCTTGTCCGACGTCGAGCGGCGCTTCTACGCCGCCGCCGGGCACCTGACCGTGCCGGCCGTGTTCCGGCCCGACGAGATGGATGCCGCGATCGCCGACGCCGAGGCGTGGGGGGAGAGCTTCCTGGCCGACCTCGCGCCGGACCAGCGGCGCTGGTACGTCGATGGCGGGGTCAAGGCGCGCACCGTGCTGCGCAAGCTCGACAACCCGCACTTCGCGCGGGCCGCCTTCGGCCAGCTGGCGGCGGACCCGCGGCTGGTCGGCCTCGTCGAGGAGCTGATCGGGCCGGGCGTCGCGGTCTATTTCAGCCAGATCTTCTTCAAGCCGCCCGAGGGCGGCGGGCCGAAGCCGATGCACCAGGACAATTTCTACTTCGGCCCCGCCGATCCCGAGGGGCTGGTCACCGCCTGGATCGCGCTCGACACCGCCACCGTCGACAATGGCTGCCTGCATTTCGGACACGGCAGCCATCGCCGGCCGCTGCTGCCGCACATGGCGCCCGCCAACGAGCCCTTCAACCTGCAGGTGCCGCCGGACATCGCCGCCACCGTCGAGATGACGCCGGCGCCCGTGCCCAAGGGCGGCGTCTCCTTCCACCATGGCGGCACCCTGCACCAGTCGGGGACCAACCGCTCGACCCGGTGGCGCCGCGCCGTCGCCTTCCACTATGTTGGCGCCGGCAACGCGTTCACCCACCCCGCCCTGCCCTACGACGAGGCGGCGATCGTGCGGGTGAGCTGAAACCCCCGTGCGGGGACAACGGGACGGGGAACGGGGAACGGGAGGCATATGAGCGGCGGCGGCGCGTGGCGCATCGGCCTGGCGATCCTGGCGCATGTCCTGGTGATCGCGGCATGGCACTTCTTCGTCGTCTGGGGCGAGGTGCCCACGTACGTCATGCCGACGCCGTGGGACACGCTGCAGGCGCTCGTCGCGGGCGACTATCCGTGGTGGTCGAACATCCGCGTCACCGCGATCGAGATCTATGGCGGCTATGCGCTGGCGGTGGTGCTGGGCGTAGCGGCGGCCCTGGTCTTCACCTGGTCGCGGCTGCTGGAAGCCGCCGTCATGCCCGTCCTCATCACCTTCAACATGATCCCCAAGGTGGCGCTGGGCCCGCTCTTCATCGTCTGGTTCAGCTACGGCGTGGTGCCGAACGCGCTGATCGCCTTCTCGATCGCCTTCTTCCCGATCGTGCTGACGACCGCGCGCGGCCTGCGCGAGGTCGAGCCGGACCTGCTCGACCTCGTGCGCTCGCTGCGCGGCTCGCGCTGGCAGATCTTCGTCAAGATCCAGCTGCCGGGCGCGCTGCCCTACATCTTCTCCGGCATGAAGGTGGCGGCGATCCTGGCCGTCGCCGGTGCCATCGTCGGCGAGTTCCTCGGCTCCGACAGCGGGCTCGGCTACCTCATGCTGCAGGTGCAGGTGACGCTCGACACGGCCGCCATGTTCATGGCCGTCGCCCTCATCAGCCTGCTCGGCGTCCTGCTCTACGGCCTGGTGGTGGTGCTCGAACGCATCTTCGTCGTGCGCGACGCGCGGGTCACGTGACGGCCATGGGCGAGCCCTTCATCCGCCTTGCCGGCGTGCGCAAGGTCTATCGCACGCGGGGCAAGGAGTTCCTCGCCGTGTCGGAGGTCACCTTCGACGTCGAGCAGGGCGAGTTGGTGACCATGGTCGGCCCGTCCGGCTGCGGCAAGTCGACGATCCTCAAGATCCTCGCCGGCCTGCACCCGCACGAGGCCGGCGAGGTCCGCATCGGCAATGCCGGCCAGCCCTTCGACCCCGGCCGCGACATCGGCATGGTCTTCCAGCAGGCGCTGCTGCTGAAATGGCGGCGGATCATCGACAACGTGCTGCTGCCGGCCGAGATCCTGGGCCTGCCGCGGCAGGCCGCCCGCGCCCGCGCCCGCGACCTGCTGGCGATGGTCGGGCTGGCCGGGTTCGAGGACAAGTACCCCTACGAGCTGTCGGGCGGCATGCAGCAGCGCGCGGCCATCGCACGCTCGCTGATCCACGACCCCAAGCTCATCCTGATGGACGAGCCGTTCGGCGCGCTCGACGCGCTGACGCGCGAGAAGATGAACATCGAGCTGCTGCGCATCTGGCGCGAGAGCGGCAAGACCATCCTCTTCGTCACGCACGGCATCGCCGAGGCGGTCTTCCTCGGCACCCAGACGATCGTGCTCACGGCCGGGCCGGCCCGCATGGCCGACCATATCCGCATCGATCTTCCCCACCCGCGCACGCTCGACATGAAGACCAGCCCGGCCTTCGGCGAGTATTCGCGCCGGCTCTATCATCTCCTCGGCATGGAGTAGCGAGATGGCGACCAAGCGCCTCGGCATCATCATGAACGGCGTCACCGGACGCATGGGCACCAACCAGCACCTGGTGCGCTCGGTGCTGGCGATCCGCCAGCAGGGCGGCGTCGCGCTGGCCGACGGCACGCGCGTCATGCCCGATCCCATCCTGGTCGGCCGCAACGCCGCCAAGGTCGAGGCGCTGGCCAAGGCGCACGGCGTCGAGCGCTGGACGACCGACCTCGACGCCGCCATCGCCAACAAGGACGACACCCTATTCTTCGACGCCGCCTCGACCAACATGCGCGCCGAGGTGATCCGCAAGGCGATCGCGGCCGGCAAGGACATCTATTGCGAGAAGCCGACCGCCGACAATCTGGAGGACGCGCTCGACCTCCATGCCCGGGCCGAGGCGGCCGGGGTGCGGCACGGCGTCGTCCAGGACAAGCTGTGGCTGCCCGGCCTGCGCAAGCTGAAGATGCTGATCGACAGCGGCTTCTTCGGCCGCATCCTCTCGGTCCGCGGCGAGTTCGGCTACTGGGTGTTCGAGGGCGACTGGCAGCCGGCGCAGCGCCCGTCCTGGAACTACCGCGCGGCCGACGGCGGCGGCATCATCCTCGACATGCTGTGCCACTGGCGCTACGTCGTCGACAACCTCTTCGGCGAGGTGAAGAGCGTCTCCTGCCTCGGCGCCACCCACATCCCGCAGCGCTGGGACGAGAACGGCCAGCCCTACGACTGCGACGTGGACGACGCGGCCTATGCCACCTTCCAGGCCGGCGACGGCGTCGTCGTGCAGGTCAACAGCTCCTGGGCGACGCGGGTGCGCCGCGACGACCTCGTCACCTTCCATGTCGACGGCACGCTGGGGTCGGCGGTCGCCGGCCTGACGCGCTGCTTCACCCAGTCGCGGGTGAACACGCCCAAGCCCGTCTGGAACCCGGACGTGCCGCAGGCCATCCAGTTCTTCGAGACCTGGCAGGAAGTGCCGGAGAATCAGGTCTACGACAACGCCTTCAAGGTCGAGTGGGAACTCTTCATCCGCCACCTCTTCGACGGCGGACCCTTCCCCTGGAACCTGAAGGCGGGCGCCAAGGGCGTCCAGCTCGCCATGCTCGGCCTGCAGAGCTGGCGCGAGCGGCGCTGGATCGATATCCCGGCCCTCTGAGCCCGGACGAGAGAGGAGGTTCCCGCATGCCGACCCTCGACCTGCCGACCGCCGGCGGCGCCATCGCCCGCTACACCACCGGGGCGCCGCGCCAGTTCCCCGACCGCACCAACGTGCCGTTCAACCGGGTGGCGCTCGCCGCCGCCCACGTCGTCGCCGATCCCCGCGCCGAGCACGATCCCTGGATCGAGACCGCGATCGACTGGGACCGCACGATCGCCTTCCGCTCGCGCCTGTGGGATCTCGGCCTCGGCGTCGCGGAAGCCATGGACACCGCCCAGCGCGGCATGGGCCTCGACTGGAAGACCTCGCTGGAGCTGATCCGGCGCTCGGTCGCGGCCCAGTCGGGAAGGCAGGGCGCCGTGATGTTCTGCGGCGCCGGCACCGACCACCTCGCCGCCGGCCCGTCGGTCACGGTCGACGACGTCATCGCCGCCTACGAGGAACAGGTCGGCCAGGTCGAGGCCGCCGGCGGCCGCATCATCCTGATGGCGAGCCGGGCGCTGGCCGCCGCCGCCCGCTCGCCCGACGACTACCTCAAGGTCTATGGCCGGGTGCTGCGCCAGACCAAGGAGCCGGTCATCATCCACTGGCTGGGCGAGATGTTCGACCCCGCGCTCGCCGGCTACTGGGGCCATGCCGACCATTGGCAGGGCATGGAAGTCTGCCTCGCGATGCTGCAGGAGAACGCGGCCAAGGTCGACGGCATCAAGATCTCGCTGCTCGACAAGGACAAGGAGATCGCGATGCGCCGCCGCCTGCCGGACGGCGTGCGCATGTATACGGGCGACGACTTCAACTATGCGGAACTGATCGACGGCGACGAGGCGGGCTATTCCGACGCGCTGCTCGGCATCTTCGACGCCATCGCACCGGCCGCCTCGGCGGCGCTCGCCGCGCTCGCCAACGACCGCAGGCAGGACTTCCACGACATCCTGGCGCCGACCGTGCCGCTGTCGCGCCACATCTTCAAGGCGCCGACCCGCTTCTACAAGACGGGCGTCGTCTTCATGGCCTACCTCAACGGCCTGCAGGACCATTTCACCATGGTCGGCGGGCAGCAGAGCGCACGCTCCATCACCCATCTGGCCGAACTCTTCCGCCTCGCCGACAAGGCCGGGCTGCTGCGCGACCCCGATCTCGCGGCCGACCGGATGCGGCGGGTGATGGCGGTCCACGGGATCCAGTGATGGCGCTCGAATCCCGGCAGCTCTCGCTCAACACGGCGACGGTGCGCGAGCGCTGGAACCTCGCCCAGGCGATCGAGGGCTGCGCCCGCCACGGCATCGGCGGCATCGCGCCCTGGCGCGACAAGGTGGCCGAACTCGGCCTCGATGAGGCCGCACGCCGCATCCGCGACGCCGGCCTGACGGTGACGGGGCTCTGCCGCGGCGGCCTCTTTCCCGCGCCCAACGCCGCCGGCCGGCAGGCCGCCATCGAGGACAACCGCCGCGCGATCGACGAGGCGGCCACCCTCGGCGCCGCCTGCCTCGTGCTCGTCGTCGGCGGCCTGCCCGCCGGGTCGAAGGACATCGCGGGCGCGCGTCGGATGGTCGAGGACGGCATCGCCGCCATCCTGCCGCATGCCAGGGCCGCAGGCGTGCCGATCGCGATCGAGCCGCTGCATCCGATGTACGCCGCCGACCGCGCCTGCGTGAACACGGTCGACCAGGCGCTCGACCTCTGCGACCGCTTCGGCCCGGGGGTGGGCGTCGCCGTCGACGTCTACCACACCTGGTGGGACCCCAACCTGGAGCGCGCGATCACCCGCGCCGGCGCCGCGCGCATCCTCGCCTTCCACATCTGCGACTGGCTGGTGCCGACGACCGACCTGCTGCTCGACCGCGGCATGCCGGGCGACGGGGTCATCGACATCCCGGCGATCCGCGGCATGGTCGAGGGCGTCGGGTTCACCGGGCTGCACGAGGTCGAGATCTTCTCGGCCGGCAACTGGTGGCGGCGCGACCCCGACGAGGTGCTGGAAATCTGCAAGGAGCGCCATCGTACCGTCTGCTGAGGCGCGGGTCGCGCCCGACTTCACGACTGCGTGAAGGAGGCTGGCGCAACCGGCGCCCTGGCCCGAGGTTTGGGAACTGTCCCAACCCCCCGGACGATCTCCGGCGAGGGAAAGGCCACACCCCGGCGGCCGCCGGGGAGTGCCCCTCACCGGAGCGGCTCGATGGCAGGACGATCGAGGGCGCGGCGTCGGTCGGTGCTTTCCGTTGCCGACGGCGTGGCGATCATGGTGGGCGTCGTCGTCGGCATCGGCATATTCAAGACGCCGCCGCTGATCGCCGCCAATGTCGGCAGCGAGTTCGCCTTCCTCGGCGTCTGGGTCGCCGGCGGCATCGTCACCCTGATCGGCGCGCTCTGCTATGCCGAGCTAGCCTCGGCCCATCCCCATGCCGGCGGCGAGTACCACTTCCTCTCGCGCGCGCTCGGACGCCCGGTCGCCATCCTGTTCGGCTGGGCGCGCGGCACCGTCATCCAGACCGGCGCCATCGCCGCGGTCGCCTTCGTCGTCGGCGACTATGCGATGCAGGTGGCGCCGATCGGCCCGCATGGCACGGCGATCTATGCCGCTGCCGCCATCATGGCCCTGACGGCGCTCAACGTCGCCGGCACCCGCCAGAGCAAGACGTTCCAGAACGCCGTCACCCTGCTGACCCTGCTCGCCGTGCTGGCGGTCATCCTGGCGGGCTTCCTCGCCGGGGGGACGCGCCCGCCCGCGCCGCCGCCGCTCGAGCCGGAGACGGCGGCGATCGGCATGGCGATGATCCTGGTGCTGCTGACCTTCGGCGGCTGGAGCGAGGCGGTCTACCTCTCCTCCGAGCTGCACGATGCGCCGCGCAACATGAGCCGCGTGCTGCTGATCGGAACGGCGGTGCTGATCGCCGTCTACCTGCTCGTCAACACGGCCCTGCTGTCGCTGCTCGGCCTCGACGGCCTGCGCGCCTCGGAGGCCGTCGCCGCCGACCTGATGCGGGCGGCGACAGGCGAGGCGGCCGCGGCCGTGCTCAGCGTCGCGATCGTCGCGGCCGCACTGTCCACCCTCAACGCGACCATCCTCACCGGCGCCCGCGTCTACTACGCCATGGCGCGCGACCTGCCGATGCTGTCCCGCATCGGCCGCTGGGACGATCGCGGCCAGACGCCGACCAACGGCCTGCTGCTGCAGGGCGCCGTCGCCCTCGCGCTGGTCGCACTCGGCGCGGCGACGCGCAACGGCTTCCAGTCGATGGTCGACTACACCGCACCGGTCTTCTGGTCTTTCCTGCTGCTGGTCGGCATCTCGCTCATGGTGCTGCGCCACAAGGAGCCGGATCGCGTGCTGCCCTTCCGCGTCCCACTCTATCCGCTGACGCCCCTCGCATTCTGCGCGTCCTGCCTCTTCATGCTCCATTCCAGCCTCGTCTACACCGGCGTCGGCGCGCTGATCGGGCTGGCGGTGATCGCCGCCGGCGTCCCCCTGGTGCTGCTCGCCCGGCGCGCCGAGGCCCCCGCCCCGGCCGAATGAGGCCGCCCGTCCACCCGTCCCCGCCCCTTCCACCCGCAAGTCTGGGAGAATGCAGATGAACCTGGCTCGAACGATCGCTGCGGCCTGCGTCTCGGCCCTTCTCGGCCACGCCGCGCTCGCGCCCGCCCTCCATGCGCAGACGCCCGCGCCCTACACGCCCCAGTCGGGCCAGGCCGGCAAGGATGTCGTCTGGATCCCGACCCCGCAAAGCCTCGTCGACCGGATGATGGAGATGGCGCAGGTGACCCCGGCCGACTATCTCGTCGATCTCGGCTCGGGCGACGGACGCACGGTCATCACCGCCGCCAAGCGCGGCGTGCGCGCGCACGGCATCGAGTACAACCCCGACATGGTCGAGTTCGCCCGGCGGGCGGCGCAGCAGGAAGGCGTCACCGGCAAGGCCACCTTCGTGCAGGGCGACATCTTCGAGAGCGACTTCTCGGACGCCACCGTGGTGACGATGTTCCTGCTGCCGAGCCTCAACATGCGGCTGCGGCCGATCCTGCTCGACATGAAGCCCGGTACGCGCATCGTCTCCAACAGCTTCGACCTCGGCGACTGGCCGGCCGACCAGACGGTCGATGCCGGACCGGCCTGCGAGCACTACTGCCGGGCCTACAAATGGACCGTGCCGGCCAAGGTGGAGGGTACATGGCGCCTCGACCGCGGCAAGCTGGAGCTGCGCCAGACCTTCCAGATGCTGGAAGGCAAGCTCGGTGACGTCGCCCTCTCCGATGCCCGCATGGACGGCGCGACGATCCGCTTCTCCGCCGGCGCGAACCGCTACGAGGGCCGGGTCGAAGGCGACCGCATCACCGGCACCCGCCGCTCGCCCCAGGGCGAAGCGCCGTGGAGCGCGGCCAGGGCGGCACCCTGATCCGGGGTCGCCCTGGCCGCCGCCATTACGGCTGCGCGTCCGGGACCAGCGGATAGGTCGGCCGGTTCAGCTTGCGGAACCGGAACAGCGAATAGTCCGAGCTGGTGACGCCGACGCCGTCGCATTCCACGATCGCGCGGGCGATGGGCTTGAAGCCCGCGCGATAGTGGATGCGGCTCTTGAGGATCAGGTAGCGCTTCTGCGTCGGCTCGATGCCGACCGAGCGGAAGCAGCCGAGGTCGAAGGGCTCGTGGTGCTGCTCGATGACGACGATCTGCATCGGTCCGGTATCGAGCACCGCCGAGCGCCCCATATAGGCGCGCGAGCCCGTCGACATCGGGCCGGTGACGGTGAACTGGCCGTCGGTGACGGCGCGCACGGTGCCGGTCACCTCCAGCGGCTCGCCCGTCCGCCCGATCGCCGGCATGTCGGTCCGTCCGCCGAGCGGCAGCGTCACCCGGGCGCCGACGCCGGCCGCGATCATGGCGGCGACCGCGGCGGGGTCGACGACGGCGAAGACCGCCACGTCCTCCAGCCCCTGGCGGATCGCCTCGGCGATGACCGGCATCGTGTCCTGGGTGCCGCCCGAGGCGCAGTTGTCGGCGTGGTCGATCAGCAGCACCGGGCCCTCGGTCATCGTCCTGGCGCGGGCGACCGATTCGGCGAGCGGCTCGGCCGCATAGACGAAATCGGCCCGCCGCTCCCAGGCGGCGTCGAGCAGCTCCAGCGCGGCGCGCGCCGCCACCTGCCCGTCGCGGTCGGCGACGGCGACGACGCTGAGCCCCGGCTGCGGGATGTCGGCCATGGGGAAGCCGCCGAAGACGCTGACCGCCAGCAACCCCTCGGCCTCCTGGGCGCGGGCGCGGTCGATGAGCGGGCCCATCGGCGCTTCGTCATGGCCCATCCGCAGCGTGTGCGGGATCATCGGCCGCGCGCCCCAGGCCATCACCGGCACGACCTTGCCCGCGACCGCGTCCAGCACGATGCGGCCGGCATGTTCGCCGGCTGCCGCCATGTCGATGTGGGGGTAGGTCTTGTAGCCGACCAGCGCGGTGCAGTTGCGGACGATGCGGTCGGTCATGTTGGCGTGGAGGTCGAGGGCGACGGCGATCGGCAGGTCGGGCCGCATCTGCCGGATGCGCTCCAGCAGCGTGCCCTCGCCGTCGTCGGTCGTCTCGGCGACCATGGCGCCGTGCAGGTCGAGGAAGAGCACGTCGCAGCCGGCGTCGACCGCCTCCAGGATCGGCCGGCACATGCGCTCGTAGGCCTCGGCCTCGACCGGGCCCGACGGCGCCGCGGAGGCGGCGATCGGCGTCGTCACGCTGCAGCCCGCCTTCTCGGCGAGATCGAGGAAGGCGCCGAATCCGGTGTTGGTGCCGCGGAAGGCATCGCGGGCGGCGGCACCGTACCAAGGCTCGCCCGAACCCCGGCCGAACCGTGCCAGCGGCGTCGGTACCGGCGAGAAGGTGTTGGTCTCGTGCTTCATCATGGCGACGACGGCGCGCATCCGAGAATACTCCGGCAGGGAAATCGGCTGGGCCCATGGTCGGCTGGGCGGCGCCCGCCGTCAACGCAACCGGAGGTGGCTTGCACGAGGCCCGGGGAGTGGCTAGGTTCCGCATCATAGAAAGAGCCGGAACTTGATGATTC
Source organism: Allostella sp. ATCC 35155 (assembly GCA_006738865.1). Classification (GTDB taxonomy): domain Bacteria; phylum Pseudomonadota; class Alphaproteobacteria; order ATCC43930; family Allostellaceae; genus Allostella. The sequence goes on along the minus strand of AP019701.1, from coordinate 561,654 downwards.
TCGGCCGCAGGGAAGCGATCAACGTCTTAGAGACGGCCGGAGAATGGCGGGCGAATTCATCCTGGAGACCCGGGATCTCACAAAGGAATTCAAGGGGTTTGTAGCGGTCCGTCAGGTCAACCTGAAGGTCCGGCGGCACACGATTCATGCCCTGATCGGGCCGAACGGCGCCGGCAAGACGACCGTCTTCAACCTCCTGACCAGATTCCTGACACCGTCCGCCGGGACCATCCTCTACAATGGGCGCGACATCACCCATGCCAAGCCGGCCTCCGTCGCCCGCGGCGGCATGGTGCGCTCGTTCCAGATCTCGGCCGTCTTCCCCCACCTGTCGGTGCGCGAGAACGTGCGCGTCGCGCTGCAGCGGCCGCTCGGGACCTCGTTCCACTTCTGGCGGTCCGAGCGCAGCCTCGAGGGGCTGCATGAGCGCGCGGACGAGCTGATCGAGGCCGTCGGCCTGAGCGAGTTCCGCACGGCAATCGCCGGCGAGCTGCCCTATGGCCGCAAGCGCGCGCTCGAGATCGCGACGACGCTGGCGCTCGATCCCGAGATGATGCTGCTCGACGAGCCGATGGCCGGCATGGGCGGCGAGGATATCAGTCGCATCGCTACCCTGATCGAGAAGGTGGCCAAGGACCGCACCGTCCTGATGGTCGAGCACAATCTCAGCGTCGTCGCCTGGCTGTGCAACACGATCACCGTCCTGCAACGCGGCGAGGTCCTCGCCGAAGGGCCTTACGAACAGGTCTCCAAGGATCCCGCCGTCGTCGAGGCCTACATCGGGACGGGCCATGTCTGAGCCCCTCCTCACGATCGCCGACCTCCATGCCTTCTACGGCGAGTCGCACGCGCTGCACGGCATGTCGCTCGACATCCGCGAGGGCGAGGTGGTGACCCTTCTCGGCCGCAACGGCGCGGGCAAGACGACGACCATCAAGTCGATCATGGGCGTGATGGGCCGGCGCACCGGCTCGATTCGCTATCGTGACCAGGAGCTGATCCGGCTGCCGTCGAACGCCATTGCCCGGCTCGGCATCGCCTGGTGCCCGGAAGAGCGCGGCATCTTCGCCAGCCTCGACGTGCGCGAGAACCTGATGCTGCCGCCGCCGATCAAGGCCGGCGGAATGCCCGTCGAAGAGATTTTCGCCCTGTTCCCCAACCTGCGGGAGCGGCTGCGCAGCCAGGGCACCAAGCTGTCGGGCGGCGAGCAGCAGATGCTGGCGATCGCGCGCATCCTGCGCACCGGCGCGACGCTGCTGCTGCTCGACGAGCCGACGGAGGGGCTGGCGCCCGTCATCATCCAGCAGATCGGCCGGGTCATCCGGACGCTGAAGGAGCGCGGCTTCACGATCCTGCTGGTCGAACAGAATTTCCGCTTCGCCGCCACCGTCGCCGACCGCCACTACGTCGTCGAGCACGGGCGCGTCATCGACATGATCGAGAACTCGGAACTCGCGCAGAAGACCGATCGGCTGCAAGAGTATCTCGGGGTGTGAGAACAAGCATTCTCGCCGTCACTAGGGAAGGAACAGGACCATGAAGCTGAAGCAGGCATTGCTCGCAGGGGCTGCCGTCGTCCTCGCCGCCGGCGGCGCGTCGGCGCAGATCTCCGGCGACGTCGTCAAGATCGGCGTCCTCAATGACCAGTCCTCGCTCTATGCGGACATCACGGGCCAGGGCTCGGTCGCGGCCGCGCGCCTTGCCGTCGAGGATTTCGGCGGCACGGTCAACGGCAAGAAGATCGAGATCATCTTCGCCGACCACCAGAACAAGCCGGACGTCGGCTCCAACATCGCCCGCCAATGGATGGACCGTGACGGTGTCGACGTCATCGTCGACGTGCCCACCTCCTCGGTCGCGCTGGCCCTGGCGCCGCTGATCAAGGAGAAGAACAAGGTCTTCGTGAATTCCGGTGCGGCCACCTCCGACCTCACCGGCAAGGCGTGCCAGCCGACGACCGTCCACTGGACCTACGACACCATCGCGCTGTCCAAGGGCACCGGCGGCGCGGTGGTGAAGGCCGGCGGCGACACCTGGTTCTTCCTCACCTCGGACTACGCGTTCGGCCATGCGCTCGAGCGCGACACCTCCAATGTCGTGACGGCCTCCGGCGGCAAGATCCTGGGTCAGGTCCGCCATCCGCTGAACACGTCGGACTTCTCGTCCTTCCTGCTGCAGGCGCAGGCCTCGAAGGCCAAGATCATCGGGCTGGCGAACGCCGGCGGCGACACGATCAACTCGATCAAGCAGGCCTCGGAATTCGGCATCGTCGCGGGCGGCCAGAAGCTGGCCGGCCTCCTCGTCTTCGTGAACGACATCCATGCGCTGGGCCTGCAGACCGCGCAGGGGCTGCAGCTCACCTCCGCCTTCTACTGGGACCAGAACGACGAGACGCGCGCCTTCGCCAAGCGCTTCGAGGCGGTCATGAAGAAGAAGCCGAGCATGATCCAGGCCGGCGTCTATGGCGGCGTCACCCACTACCTGAAGGCCGTCAAGGAAGCGAACACCGATGAGGGCGACAAGGTCGTCGCCCAGATGAAGAAAATGCCGATCAACGACTTCATGACCAAGAACGGCTCGGTGCGCGAGGACGGCCGCGTGAACCGTCAGATGTACCTGTTCGAGGTCAAGAAGCCGGGCGAGTCGAAGGGTCCGTGGGACTATTACAAGCTGGTCCGCGCGATCCCCGGCGAAGAGGCGTTCCGTCCCCTGAAGGACGGCGGCTGCAGCTTCGTCAAGGGCTGAGCTGCGGTTCTGAGCGAGGCCGAAGCGGATGTTCGAGCTTCTCGGCATACCCCCGCAGGCGCTGTTCGGACAGCTCCTGATCGGGCTCATCAACGGCGCCTTCTACGCCATGCTGAGCCTGGGGCTCGCCGTCATCTTCGGCCTCCTCAACATCATCAACTTCACCCACGGCGCCCAGTACATGATGGGCGCCTTCGTCGCCTATCTCTCGCTGACCCATCTCGGCCTCGCCTACTGGTGGGCGCTGCTGCTGGCGCCGATCGCGGTCGGCCTGTTCGGCATCCTGCTCGAGCGCACGATGCTGCATCGCCTCTACAAGCTCGACCATCTCTACGGCCTGCTGCTGACCTTCGGCCTCGCCCTCATCGTCGAGGGCTTCTTCCGCAACCAGTACGGCTCGTCCGGCCTGCCCTACTCGATCCCGGCCGAGCTGCGCGGCGGCTACAATCTCGGCTTCATGTTCCTGCCGACCTACCGCGCCTGGGTCGTCGTGGCGTCGGTCATCGTCTGCTTCGGCACCTGGTTCGTGATCGAGCGGACGAAGCTCGGCGCCTATCTGCGGGCCGCGACCGAGAATCCGACACTGGTGCAGGCGTTCGGCGTCAACGTGCCGCGGATGGTCACGCTGACCTACGGCTTCGGCGTCGCGCTGGCGGCCTTTGCGGGAGTCATGGCGGCGCCGATCTACCAAGTCAGCCCGCTCATGGGGGCGAACCTCATCATCGTCGTCTTCGCCGTCGTCGTCATCGGGGGCATGGGATCAATCCTGGGCGCCATCGTCACCGGGTTCGGGCTGGGCGTCATCGAGGGCCTCACCAAGGTCTTCTATCCCGAGGCGTCGAACACGGTGATCTTCGTCATCATGGCGATCGTGCTGACGATCAAGCCGGCCGGCCTCTTCGGCCGCGCCACCTAGAGGAACGACGATGGATCGCGGCACCCGGATCACGTTCCTCGCCATGGTCGCCCTGCTGGTGGCGGCCCCCTACGTCCTCTATCCCGTCTTCCTCATGAAGGTGCTGTGCTTCGCGCTGTTCGCGTGCGCCTTCAACCTGCTGGTCGGCTATGTCGGCCTGCTGTCCTTCGGCCATGCCGCCTTCTTCGGGTCGGCCGGCTACGTCACCGCCTACACGGTCAAGATGTGGGGCCTGCCGCCCGAGCTCGGCATCCTGCTCGGCGCCGTCACCGGCGCCGCCCTCGGGCTCGTCATCGGCTGGCTAGCGATCCGGCGCCAGGGCATCTATTTCGCGATGATCACGCTCGCCCTGTCGCAGATCGTCTTCTTCTACGCGGTGCAGGCGCCCTGGACGGGCGGCGAGGACGGCATCCAGTCGGTGCCGCGCGGCCATCTCTTCGGGGTCGTCGACCTGCAGCGGCCGCTCGGCATGTACTACACCGTGCTGGCGCTGTTTCTCGCGGGCTTCCTCCTCGTCTACCGGATCATCCATTCGCCGTTCGGCCAGGTGCTGAAGGCGATCCGCGAGAACGAGCCGCGCACCGTCTCGCTCGGCTACGAGACCGACCGCTACAAGCTGCTCGCCTTCGTCCTCTCGGCGATGCTGGCCGGCGTCGCCGGCGGCACCAAGTCCCTCGTCTTCCAGCTCGCCTCGCTGACCGACGTGCAATGGCAGATGTCGGGCGAGGTCGTACTGATGACGCTCGTCGGCGGACTCGGCACCATCTTCGGGCCGGTCGTCGGCGCCGCCGTCATCGTCACCATGCAGAACTACCTCGCCGAGTTCGGCTCCTGGGTGACGATCATCCAGGGCTTCATCTTCGTCGTCTGCGTGCTGACCTTCCGCCGCGGCATCGTGGGCGAGATCATGGGGCGCTTCGGCCCGAAGGGCGCAGCCCCCACCGGCGGCGGGCACTGACCGGCGGAGGCCGCTATGCAGATCCAGTCCCTCGGGCACGTCGTCCTCAAGGTGCGCGACCGCGAGAAGGCGGAGGCCTTCTACAACGGCCTCCTCGGCATGCCCATCGTCGCGCGCCTCGAGGCCATGCACATGACCTTCTTCAGCCTCGGCGATCATCACGACTTCGCCGTCGCCGCCGTCGGCGACGCGGCGCCGGGCCCGGTCGAAGCTGGCGTCGGCCTTGCCCATGTCGCCTTCAAGATCGGCGACGACGTCGAGACGTTGCGCAGCGCCAAGGCGGAGCTGGAGGCGGCCGGCGTCGCGACCGTCGCCGCCGACCACGGCGTCAGCAAGTCGCTCTATTTCAGCGATCCCGACGGCAACCGGGTCGAACTCTATGTCGACCAGTCGGACTCCTGGCGGCGCGATCCGCAGACCGTCGCCGCCTACACGCCCCTCGAACTCTGATCGCCGACTGATCGCGGCCGGGTGTGGCCTGCCGGCCGCACCTGTTGCCGTTATCCCGCTGCCGTCATGCGAATGAATTGCGTTTTCATGGCGCCGCTGGTAACGATCGAGGCCGAGGGGAAGCGAACTCTACCGGATCGACGAGGGACATGAACGGCAGGACGGCCGACCCGGGCGTGCGCCCGATGGCAGCCAAGACCACCGAACCGAACGGCACGCCGCGCATCCGCAGGCTGGAAGCGGCGAACCTGCTCGGCGACGGACGGGAATGCATCATTGTCCACGGCGAAAGCGAATACCGGCTCCGCGTCACGAGCAGCGGGAAGCTGATCCTCACCAAATGACGGGCTGCTCCGTGCGGAGCAGCCACATGCGACCGAGCCAGCCAGCCCCGAGGCCCAACCTCGACTCTGCCAGCCAGCCAGGTCTCCCACCAGACCGACCTGCTGAAACGAGCATCGAGGGGGTTTTCCATGTCCAGTTCCAGGAAGGGACCGACGCGTTCGTCGGCCCATGCCATCGGCCTCGTGTCGCGTAGCGTGCTCGCCTGGGCCGCCGCCGGCGCGGCCATGTCGCCCGTCATCGCCCATGCCCAGACCGCGGCACAGCCGACGGTGCAGCTGCCCGGCGTGACCGTCAGCGCGCCGGCGCCCGAGCCCTACAAGGCCGACACGGTCCAGTCGCCGAAATTCACCTCCCCGCTGCTCGACACGCCACGCACGGTGACCGTCATCCCGCGCGAGGTCATCGAGGATCGCGGCAGCATGTCGCTGACCGACGTGCTGCGCACCACGCCCGGCATCACGCTCGGTGCCGGCGAAGGCGGCATCGCCTACGGCGACCGGCCGTTCGTGCGCGGCTTCGATTCGCAGAACGACATCTTCATCGACGGCTTCCGCGACCAGGGCTCGCAGTTCCGCGACCCGTTCAACCTGGAGCAGGTCGAGATCCTGAAGGGGCCGAGCTCGGCCTTCACCGGCCGCGGCTCGACCGGCGGGTCGATCAACATCGTCAGCAAGCGCCCGAACGAGCGCAACTCGATCGCCGGCGACCTCACGGTCGGCAGCGGCTGGACCAAGCGCGCGACGGCCGACGTCAACCAGAAGATCTTCGACACCGTCGCCGTGCGCCTCAATGCCATGGTGCATGATGGCGAGGTTCCCGGCCGCGACGAGGTCGAGCAGAAGCGCTGGGGCTTCGCGCCGTCGGTGACGTTCGGGCTCGGCCGCCCGACGCAGCTCACGCTCAGCTACTATCACCTGCAGGGCGAGGGCATTCCGGACTACGGCCATCCCTTCGATCCGCGCACCGGCAAGCCGGTCGATGTCGACCGCGAGAATTTCTACGGGGTCCTCGCGCGCGACTTCCAGGAATTCCAGGTCGACACCGCCACGGCGGAATTCAGCCACGAGTTCAGTGACCGCCTGAAGCTGCGCAGCCGGATCCTGTACAGCCGGTCGACCAACGACTATGTCGTGACCGTGCCCGCCTTCCCCAACGGCACCGACTATTCGACCGTCCGCCGCAACGTCCGCCAGCGCGACAGCCGGCTCGAGATCATCTCGAACCAGACGGACGTCACGACGGAGTTCCAGACCGGTTCCCTGCGACACACGCTGACGGCGGGCGTCGAGCTGGTGCATGAGCGCAACCGTACCACCGGACGCGACTTCAGCGACTCCTCGGGGGTCTACGGTCAGTCGATCCGGGACGCCTACACCAACGTGCCGGCCGCCGACCTCTACAATCCGAACCCGAACGACCCCTGGACCGGCGCCTACCGCAGCACGACCTCGACCAACACCAAGGCGACGACGATCTCCGCCTTCGTCTTCGACTCGGTGAAGATCGGCGAGCAGTTCGAGATTTCGGCCGGCGCCCGCGTCGACCATTTCGAGGCCAAGAACAGCACGCTCAAGGCCGAGGACACCTCGTTCAACTGGCAGATCGGCGCATTGTGGAAGCCGCTGCCCAACGGCAGCGTCTATGCCTCCTACGGCACCTCGACCAACCCCTCGGCCGAAGGCCTGTCGGTCAGCAGCGGCACGGCCGCACTCGATCCCGAGAAGAATGCGAGCTACGAGGTCGGGACGAAGTGGAACTTCATGAACGACCGTCTCGCGGTGACGGCGGCCGCCTTCCGCACGGAGAAGACCAACGCCCGGGTCAATGACCTCGGCGGCGTCACCGTGCTCGACGGCGAGCGGCGGGTGCAGGGCTTCGAGATCGGCCTGTCGGGGGCGATCACCCCGAACTGGAAGGTCTTCGGCGGCTACACCTTCATGGACAGCAAGATCATCGACGACGGGCCGTCGGCCTCCAACGACGGCAACGAGATGGCCAACGTCGCGCCGCACAGCTTCAGCATCTGGTCGACCTACCGCTTCCTGCGCGACTTCTCGGTCGGCGGTGGCGCTTTCTACATGAGCGAGCGCTGGGCGAACGACGCGAACACGCGCAAGCTGCCGGGCTACTGGCGGTTCGACGCGATGGCCAGCTACGACGTGACCGAGAACGTCACGCTGCGCTTCAACGTCCAGAACCTGTTCGACGAGACCTACTACGACTCGGCCCACACCAGCGGCGGCTTTGCCTATGTCGCGCCGGGCCGGACCTTCCTGCTGACCACTGCGGTCAAGTTCTGACCGCCGGTCGCGCCCGTCCCGGACCGCCGGGACGGGCGCGGCGCTACCGGGCCGGCGGCGCCTCCGGCATCCAGTCCGGCCGTGCGATGGCGCGGTGGGCCTCGCGCAGGGCCGCCGACCAGCGTTCGCGGATCATGCGGAAATAGGGGTCGTCCTCGCCGATGCGGAGATTGATCTCCGCCTGGTCGGCGTTGCGGCGGAACACCATCAGGTCGATCGGCAGGCCGACCGTCAGGTTCGACCGCAGGGTCGAATCCATCGAGATCAGCGCGAGCTTGACCCCGTCGGCGATGGCGGTGTCGAACCGCACCGCGCGGTCGAGGATCGGCTTGCCGTACTTGTGCTCGCCGATCTGGAGGAACGGCGTGTCCTCGGTCGCCTCGATGAAGTTGCCGGCCGAATAGACGAGGAAGAAGCGCAGCTGGCGGCCATGGATCTGGCCACCCAGCAGGAAGCTGACGTCGAACCCGATGCTCTGCTGGCGCATCGCCTCGCCGTCGAGATGCCACACCTTGCGGATCGCCTCGCCGGTGATCTGGGCCGCCCGGAACATGCTGGGCACCGAATAGACGCTTTCCGTCATGCCCGTGGACTCGCTCTCGAAGCCCTCCGCCAGCAGATTCACCACCGCCTGGGTGATCGCGAGGTTGCCGGCCGAGGCAAGGCAGATGGTCCGCTCGCCGGGCACCTCGAAGAAGTGCAGCTTGCGGAAGGTCGAGATGTTGTCGACGCCGGCATTCGTGCGGGTGTCGGCGAGCATCACGAGCCCCTCGGAGAGGAGGAGCCCGACGCAATAGGTCATGACACAGGCACCGATCGGTGGCGGAGGGCCTCAGGTCAGGTACTGCTTCGACACCTCGCGGCCGAGCCGGACATTGTCGTCGATGAATTCCGTCAGGAACTCGTGCAGACCCTGCTGGAAGATGTCGTCGATCCGGGTGTAGCGCAAGCGGGCATGGATCTGCCCGGCGATGCGGTCGGCCTCGCCCGGCCGGCCATAGGCGCCGGCGAGCAGGTCCAGCGTGCGGGTGATCTCGATGAAGCAGGCGGCGAGCGAGCGCGGCATCTCCGGCTTGAGGATCAGCAGCTCCGCGACCAGCCAGGGCTTGACCTCGCGGCGATAGATCCAGTGGTAGCCGCGGCCGGCCGACACCGCCCGCAGGACCGCCGTCCACTGGACGTAGTCTAGCGCGCCACCAACCGCCTCGTAGGTCGGCAGCAGCACGTTGTACTTCACGTCGAGGATGCGGGCCGTGCTGTCGGCGCGCTCGAGGAAGGTGCCGAGCCGGGTGAACCAGTAGGCATCGTTGCGCAGCATCGTCGAGCCGACGCAGCCGGTGAAGAGCAGCGAGCGCTCCTTCACCCAGTCCAGGATCCGGCGCACCGTGTCGGGGGCGAAATCCTCGATCGTGAAGTTGCGCGCCTGCAGCCAGGAGCCGTTGACCGCATCCCACATGTCCGCCGACAGGGCCGTGCGCACCGCCCGCCCGTTGCGCCGGGCCGTCTGGATGCAGGACAGGATCGAGGAGGGATTGTCGGGGTCGCGCGCCAGATAGTCGATCGCCGCCGCCGCCGTGGCCGCGCGGTGCTTGCGGTAGAAGCCCGTCTCGCAGCCCGCCGCGACGATGGTCGAGTGCCATTCCGTGTCGCCGGCGCCGACGTCGATACCCATCGCCGCCAGCCGGTAGCCCGCCTCCAGGATGCGGGCCATGTTCTCCGCCCGCTCCATGTAGCGGGCGAGCCAGAAGAGGTTGTCGGCGGTCCGGCTCAGCATCGCCTCAACCCTCCAGCACCCAGGTGTCCTTGGTGCCGCCCCCCTGGCTGGAGTTGACCACCAGGGAGCCGTCACGCAGCGCCACCCGCGTCAGGCCGCCCGGCACGATCGTCACCTTCTCGCGCCCCACCAGCACGAAGGGGCGCAGGTCGACGTGCCGCGGCGCGACGCCCTGCTCGACGAAGGTCGGACAGGTCGAGAGCGCCAGGGTCGGCTGGGCGATGTAGCGGTCGGGGCTGGCCTTGATCTTCTCGGCGAAGGTCTCGCGCTCGGCGCGGCTGGCATGCGGCCCCACCAGCATCCCGTAGCCGCCCGACCCGTGGACGTCCTTGACGACCAGCTCCTCCAGATGCGCCAGCACATGGGCGCGGTCGCCCTCCCCGCTACAGGACCAGGTCGGCACGTTCTTCAGGATCGGCTCCTCGCCGAGATAGAAGCGGACCATCTCGGGCACATGGATGTAGACCGCCTTGTCGTCGGCGATGCCGGCGCCGGCGGCGTTGGCCAGCGTGACGGTGCCTTTGCGATAGGCACTCATCAGCCCCGGAACCCCCAGCACCGAATCGGGAAGGAAGGTCCTGGGGTCGAGGAACGCGTCGTCGATCCGGCGATAGATGACGTCGACCCGCTTCGGCCCCTGGGTCGTGCGCATGTAGACGATGTCCTCGTCGACGAAGAGATCGGGGCCCTCGACCAGTTCGATGCCCATCTCGTCGGCGAGGAACGAGTGCTCGTAGTAGGCGCTGTTGTAGGGGCCCGGCGTCAGCAGGACCGCCGTCGGCTCGCCCTTGCAGGCCGGCGGCGCCACCGACAGCAGCGTCTCCAGCAGAGCTTCGGGATAGCGGGATACCGGCTGGACGCGGTGGCGGGCGAAGAGATCGGGAAAGAGGCGCATCATCACCTCCCGCCCCTCGAGCATGTAGGAGACGCCGGAGGGCGTCCGGCAATTGTCCTCCAGGACGTAGAAATCATTCTCCGAGACGCGCACCACGTCGATGCCGGCGATGTGGGTATAGACCTTGCCCGGCACCGTGAAGCCCTGCATCGCCGGCAGGAAGCTCTCGTTGCGCAGCACCAGCGCCTCCGGCACCTTGCCGGCGCGCAGGATCTCGCGCTCGTTGTAGACGTCGTGGATGAAGGCGTTCAGCGCCCGGACCCGCTGTTCCAGCCCGCGGGCGAGGAAGTTCCACTCCGCCGCACCGAGCGCGCGGGGCACGATGTCGAAGGGGATCAGCCGCTCGGGGTCGCCGCCCTCACCATAGACGGCGAAGGTGATGCCGATGCGCCGGAACAGGATCTCCGCCTCGCGGCGCTTGTGCGTGAACACGTCGGGCGGCGTCGCGGCCAGCCACTCGGCGATCGTCCGGTAGGGGGCACGCACCACCCCGCCGCTGCCCATCTCGTCGAATGCTGCCGCCATCGGTCTCCCTCCACGGTCACGATGACCGAGTGCGAAATTGCGCGTCAAGAGAAAGACTTGCCCAATACTTGGGCATTCATGGCGAGAAATTGATCATCGCTCGGCGGTCCTTTCCCGCCCCCGGGCGACCCGCCGCGCGGCGACGAGGCTGACGGCGCCGAAGCCGGCGATCACCGCCACCGCGAGGTAGGTCCGGGCGAAGCTGCCGATGGCGACGCTGGCCGCGCCGAACGCGGCCGGACCGAAGATGATGCTGGAGAAGGTCATCATCATGCAGCCGCCGGTCGCCACCCCGATGCGGTCGGGCGGCGCCTGGCGGGCGACCTCGGCCATGAAGACGCCGTTCCAGCCGACGGCCGTGCTGCCGAAGAGGGCGCCCAGCCCGTAGACGGCCCAGACCGGCCAGTCGGCCGACAGCGTGGACGCGAGCAGGCAGGCGAGGATGGCAAGGCCCGTGACGGCGAGCAGCGCGAGGAAACCGTCGCCGATACGGTCGGCGACGAGCCCCCAGCCGACGCGGCCGAGGACGCCCGCGACCTGCAGGATGGCGACGACGAAGCCGGCCTCGACCAGCCCGAACCCGGCCTCCGTCACCAGCAGCGTCGTCATGAAGGCCAGGACGCACATCTGGGTCAGCGACAGCGCCATCGAGGCGAAGGAGAGGTAGCGCAGGGGCCGCGTCCGCCAGACCAGCGCGACCGCGGCGAACGGGCTCTGCCGCAGGCGATGGGTGGGATCGCGATCGTCGTCCCACCGCCGCCGGCCGAGGGCCAGCGCCAGCAGGAGGCCGAGGGAGAGCACCGCGACGAGGCCGACCGCCCAGCGCCATCCGAGCGTCAGCGCGACCGGCGGCAGCATCAGGCCGGCCAGCATCCCGCCCCAGGGCACCCCCGTCTGCTTGATCGAGAAGATGAGGTTGAGCCGCGGCCCGCGCGCGAAGCGCATCAGGAGGTGCGAGGCGGCCGGGTTGGTCAGGCCGTAGCCGAGCCCCATGACGATCGAGCCCAGCGCGATCGTCCACAGCGACCCGCCCATCACCAGGAGAACGGCGAGGATCGCCAGCACGAGGGCGATCTGGCTGGCACGCCCGGCACCGAGGCGTCGCACGACGGCACCGCCCACGACCGAGGTCGCCATCGCGCCGGCATAGATCAGCGTCGTCTGGTAGCCGATGAGCGCCGGCGAGATGCCGAGCATCTCCGCCAGGCGCGGCGCGATCGTCGGCACGGCCAACGTCGTCGCGGAAGCGAGCGCCTGCACCGCGGTCGTCGCCGCGACGACGATCCAGGGATTGGTGGCCAGCCCGTCGCGAGCGGATTCGGTCACGTTCGTGCACTGCCGGGTTCGAGGGGGACGCGGGGGGCGAATGCGTCAGGAGGTCTGTTCATCCTGGACCGCCGCGTCGGCAGCGGCAATCTCCGCAATGGACCCGGACCCGCGGCCGCCTTGCGCGGCGGCCTGCGCCTTGCCAATTTGCCCGCGCCGGCAGAGGCGCGAACGGGAGGCACGGGATGGACCAGACGGCGACGGAGCGGCGGCAACGGGCGCGCGCGGCACTCGGCCGGCAGGACTTCGCCGCGGCACGGGCCGAACTCGAGCCGCTGGTCGCGGCCGAGCCGGGCAATCCCGACGGCCATGCCCTGCTGGGCTCGGTCCGTGCCGCGCTCGGCGACCATGCGGGGGCCGCGAACGCCTATGCGACGGCGCTGCGCCTGCGCCCCGGCCACGGGCCCACGGCGCATCTTCTGGGCGCGTCGCTGCTGCGGCTGAATGCCGTCGACCAGGCGCTGGCGGTGCTGTCGCCCGCCGCCGCCGCGGCGCCCGACGATGCCGCCCTGCAGGCGACGCTGGCGGTGGCCCTGGTCCGTTCCGACCGCTGCGCCGAGGCCGTGGCCGCCGCCGAGCGGGCGACGCGGCGCGATCCGAAGCTGGTGTCGGGCTGGGTCAATCTCGGCACGGCGCGCCGCCTCCAGGGCGACAATGCGGGCGCGCTGGCGGCGGCCGAAGAGGCCCTCCGGCAAGCGCCCGACCTTGCCGAGGCCCATGTCAACCGCGCCCTCGCGCTGCTCGCGCTCGGGCGGTTCGAGGAGGGCTGGACGGAGAACGAATGGTACTGGCGGCAGCCGCACACGCCGCCGCGGGCGCTGCCGCAGCCCTGGTGGGACGGCAGGCCGGTCGACGGCCGCATCGTCGTCTGGGGCGACCAGGGCGTCGGCGACCAGATCTGGGCGGCGGCGTTCCTGCCCGGACTGCTGCGCGCGGGGCATCGCCTCGTGCTGGAGTGCGTTCCCCGCCTCGCCACGCTCTTCCGCCGAAGCTTCCCCGACCTCGAGGTCGTTCCCGCCATGCGCGACCCGGACCCGCGCCTGAAGGCGGCCGACATCGTCGCCCAGACGCCGCTGTCGCGGCTGGCGGCGATCGCCTGGTGGACGGAGGGCACGGCGCGTCTGCCGGAGGTCCGGCTGAAGCCCGACGCCGGCCTGGTGCAGCAGATGCAGGCGCGCTACCGCGAACTGGCGCGGGGCCGGCGCATCGTCGGGATCTCCTGGCGCAGCCGCAAGCCCGACGGTCAGGTGCTGGAGGTGCCGCTGACCCGCTGGGACGGCCTCCTGCGCGATCGCGACCTCTTCGTCGTCGATCTCCAGTACGGCGACACCCGGCGCGAGCGCGACATGGTGCAGCACTGGTTCGGAGCCGCTCCCCATCGCGACGCCGCGGTCGATGCGCTGGGCGACCTCGACACCTTTGCCGCCCAGGTGGCGGCGATGGACGTGGTCGCGACGGTGGTCAACGCCACGGTGGCGACGGCGCTGGCGGTCGGCACGCCGGCCGTCGTCGCCGTTCGCCGCTTCCAGCCGGACTGGCGCTACCCGCCCGATGTCGCGGAAAGCCCCTGGCTGCCGGGACTGAGGCTCGTCCGGCAGTCGGACGAGGAACAGTGGGACGACGTCCTGCGGGAGATGGCGCGGGCGGTCGCCGACCGGCCGGCCTAGTCGCCGACCGCCACCCCCTCGCGCCGCGGGTCGGCCCCGCCGACGAGGCCGTCCGACAGGACGCGGATCGCATGCAGGCCGCTGGGGGCGGTCAGGGGCCGCACCTCGTGGCCGCGCCGCCGCAATCCCTCGGCCAGCGCCTCCGTGCCGGGCAGCGCCTCCAGTTCGGTCGGGCCGTTGCGGTTCAGCAGGTTCGGCAGCGAGACGGCGCGCTGCGGGTCGAGATCCCAGTCGAGCATGGCGATCAGCGCCTTCAGCGTGTAGCCCGGAATGCGCGATCCGCCCGGGGAGCCGACGGCGAGCACCAGCCGGCCGTCGCGGTCGAAGACCATGGTCGGCGACATCGAGCTGCGCGGCCGCTTGCCCGGCCCGGCGCGGTTGGCGACGGGTCGGCCGTCGACTTCCGGCACGAAGGAGAAGTCGGTGAGTTCGTTGTTGAGCAGGAAGCCCCGGACCATCCGCTTGGACCCGAACGGCCCCTCGATCGTCGTCGTCATGGAGACCGCGTTGCCGTCGCGGTCGACGACGACGAGGTGGGAGGTCGCCGGAATCTCCAGGCTGGCGTCGGGCGCGCGCTCGGCCCGGCGGCCGGGCGGCGTGCCGGCCGGCGCGCGGCCCAGCGTCGTGTCCGGCCGCATCAGGGCAGCCCGCCCCGCGAGGTACGAACGGTCGAGGAGGCCGGCCGGAGGGGGCTCGAAATCGGGATCGGCGACGTAGCGATCACGGTCGGCGAAGGCGAGACGGCTCGCCTCCAGGAGCCAATGCCATGCATCGGGCGACGACGGCCCGGCAGCGGCGAGGTCATGCCGCTCGACCATGCCCAGCACCTGGGCGATGGCGAGGCCGCCCGACCCCGGCGGCCCCATGCCGCAGACCCGCCAGACGCGGTAGGCGGCGCAGACCGGCGGGCGCTCGGCCGGGCGATAGGCGGCGAGGTCGGCCTCCGTCATCGCGCCCGGACGCGCCGCGCCGGTCACCGCGGCGACGATGTCGGCCGCGATCGGCCCGGTGTGGAGGGCATCGGCGCCGGTCTCGGCGATCGCCCGCAGCGTCTCGGCATAGGCCGGGTTGACCAGGACGGTCCCGACCGGCTTCGGCTGCCCGTCGGCCTGATAATAGAGCGCGCCCGCCGCCGGATCGGCGGCCAGCGCCCGGTCTCCCTGCAGGCTGGCGACGAGCCGGGGCGACATCGGGAAGCCCTCTTCGGCCAGCCGGATGGCCGGCTGCAGCAGCTGGGCCCATGGCAGGCGCCCGTCGCTTCGGTGCGCCGCCTCCAGCATCCGCACCGCGCCCGGCACGCCGACCGACAGGCCGCCCACGACCGCCTCCATGAAGCGCAACGGCCGTCCGTCGGGACCGAGGAACTGGTCGGGCTTCGTCGCGGCCGGCGCCGTCTCCCGCCCGTCCCAGGTGACGAGCCGCCGCTCGGCAGCCGACCAGTGGATGAGGAAGGCGCCGCCGCCGATGCCCGAGGATTGCGGCTCGACCAGCCCCAGCACCATCTGCACGGCAATGGCCGCATCGAGGGCGCTTCCGCCCGCGCGCAGGATCTCGAGCCCCGCCGTCGCGGCCGCGGGGTGCGCCGCCGCCACCATCTGGCGGCGGGCATAGACTGCCATCCGTTCCGGCGCGAGGCGGGCGGGATCGGCCATGGCCGGTCCCGCGACGGCAAGGGCCAGCAGCGGGGCCAGGACGCGCGGCAGCAGGGTCACGGAAATGCTCTCCCCTCGGGGCTGATCGCCGGCGAGAATGGTCCGGGCCCGATCCGGCCGCAAGGCCGGCCGATCTCCGGTCAGTCGAGCGTCTTGCGCAGGATCGTGCCGGTGGCACCATAGCCGGCGAAGGTGAAGGCGGCCGCTGCGGACCGGGACTCCTGACTCCGCGGCCGCTCGGCCTGCTCGCGCAGTCGGCAGGGCAGCAGCACCCGGACGGCGCCGCACCCGGCGGCGCGCGCCACCTCCTCCAGCCTGGCGAGCAGGGCGCCGGCGATACCGAACGCGTCGATCAGCGCCAGCACCGCGAAGCACTCGACCTCGAGCGAATCGCTGCCCACGCGATGGAGCGCGACGCCGGTCAGGTAGCCCTGGTCCGACTCGGCGACGAACGCGCCGCGGCGGGACCGGGCGGAGCCGGCGACGTGCCGGTTCGATTCCACGCGCCACGCCGCCAGCGACAGCTCGGGACGGTAGGCATGGACCAGCGGATAGGCCGGAAGCACATGCGCCCGGGTCAGCGGAACGACGCGATAGCTGTCCTGCAACCGATCCCTCCCCGCGCCGCCCCCGTGGTTCCGCGTCGCAGCTTGGTGCCGCGCACTTGCAGCCGGCATTGACGTGGGTCAAATCCTCTCCTGTCCGCGATCGCGGGATTGCGGCAGAATGGGGCGACATGACCGGATCGGGAACATGAGCGCGAGCGGCAGCGGACGCCCCGTCGATGGCGAGCGGCGGATGCCCGCCGATGGCGAGCGGCGGAAGCCCGCCGATGCGACGATCGCCGACATCCACCCCTGCAGCGCCTGCGATGTCCGCCAGCTCAGCGTCTGCAACGTGCTCGACGCCCCGGAGCTCAAGCGGCTGGCCGAGATCGTCTCGACGGTGACGCTGCCGGCGCACCGGACGGTGCTGCACGAGGGCGATCCGGCCGATCACCTCTACAACGTCACCGGCGGCTGCGTGAAACTCTACAAGCTGCTGGCCGACGGCCGGCGGCAGATCACCGGCTTCCTCTTCGCGGGGGACTTCCTCGGACTGGCGCTGGAGGATCGCTATGCCTACAGCGCCGAGGCGGTGGGCGAGGTCACGCTGTGCCGCTTTCCGCGCCGCCGGCTGGAGCGGCTGCTCGACGACCTGCCCAAGCTGGAGAAGCGCCTGCTCGGCAACGCCTCCAACGAGCTGGCGGCGGCCCAGGACCAGATGATCCTGCTCGGCCGCAAGACCGCGCGGGAGAAGATCGCGAGCTTCCTGATCAATCTGGCCGCGCGCGCCGAGCGCCGCGGCCAGTCCGCCGATCCCCTGGCGCTGCCCATGAGCCGGACCGACATCGCGGACTATCTCGGGCTGACCACCGAAACGGTCAGCCGCACCTTCACCCAGCTCAAGACCCGGCGCGTGATCACCCTGCTGCCGGGCGGCATGGTCGCGCTCACCGACCGCCTTGCGATCGAGGAGCTGGCGAGCGGCGGCTGAACCTAGCCCGCCGCGGGCGGCTCCTCCCGTGGGGCGTCGAGCGCGGCGTCGAGCGCGCTGCGGACGCGGCGCAGGACGGGATCCCAGTCGCCGGCCCGGCGCTGGCGGAAGAGCCAGGCCGTCGGATACCAGGGACTGTCCTCGCGGCCGAGGAACCACCACCATTCCGGCGCGAAGGGCAGAACCACCCACACCGGATGGCCGAGGGCACCGGCGAGGTGGGCGGCCGGCCCCTCGACGGCGATCACCAGATCGGTGCCGGCGATCGCGGCCGCCAGAACGGCCGGATCCTCGATGCCGTCGATCTCCTGCACCAGGGCGCCGGCACCGGCCTCGGCAATTTCGGCCTGGGCACCCGGCTGCAACGCGAAGAGATCGACGTCGGGCCGCTCGGCCAGTCGCAGGAAGGGGATCAGCCCGCAGTTCGGCGAGCGCGCGTCGGGCTCGACATTCCCGGTCGACCACTGGATGCCGACCCGCACCCTGCCGGCGACGGGCGGCGGCGGCTCGCGCCGCGGCGCGCGGGGCACCTTCAGATAGGGCGTGACGGCCGGCATCGTCTCCAGCGTCGCACCGAGGATGCGCGGCAGGTCGGCCAGCGGCGTCTCCGCGGCGACGTTGGCGAACCGTCCGCCGCGGCGGACGACGCGCTGCGTCCCCTCGATCGTCTCCAGGAGGGCGATCGCATCGTCCGGCCCCTCGAGGATCACCGGCACCCCGCGCTGCGCGGCCAGCGGCACGAAGCGGGCGAGCATGGCCGTCTCGCCGAGATCGTCGCCGGCACGGATCAGGAGATGGCGCCCGTCGAGGGCACCACCGTCCCAGCGCGGCCAGGACTTGCCGCGCACCGGCACCACGGCGGCGGGATGGCGCAGCGCGACGTCGGCGAGACCGGCCGGGAAATTGCCACCCAGGAGATGGGCCAGCCCGCGCTCGATGCGCACCGAGTTCCGGTCCGGCCGGAGCTGCAGCGACCGGTCGAACTGGCGGATCGCCTCGTCGAGCTGGCCCGCGTCGCGCAGCGCGAGGCCGAGATTGCAGGCGATCTCCGGCGAATCGGGGTCGCCGGACACCGCCTGACGGAGCGTCTCGACCGCTTCGCCGGTTTCACCCAGGGCACGCAGTGCGTTGCCCAGATTGGAGAGGGTCGCCGCATGGCCCGGCCGCAGGCGCAGGGCGCGGCGGAAGCACGCGACGGACGCCGGCATGCGGCCGGCCGCACGCAGCGCGACACCGAGATTGTGATAGGCCTCGACGAGGTCCGGCTGGGCCGCCAGCGCCCTCCCGTAGGCCTCGATGGCCTCCGCCCCGCGGCCTGCGCGCTGCAGGTCGATCCCGGCGGCCAGCAGGATCTGCGCCTGGATGCGCCCGTCGATCGCGGGCGACGTCCGGCTGCCTGCGGCCTCTGCCTGCTCCGTGCTCACCGCCTCCGGCCGCCCGGTCCCGTCAGGCGCTGGCGGGCCGGCGCCGGGCGCCCGTATCCGCCTTGGAGAGATAGCGGCCGGCGAGGATCTCGGCGATCTCGACGGCGTTGAGCGCCGCCCCCTTGCGCAGATTGTCGGACACGACCCAGAAGTTCAGCCCGTTCTCGATGGTCGGGTCGCGCCGGATGCGGCTGACGAAGACGCCGTCCTCGCCCTGGCTGTCGACCGGCGTCACATAACCGCCCGGATCCCGGGAGTCCTGCACGATGATCCCCGGCGCGTGGCGCAGCAGCTCGCGTGCCTTGGCGACGTCGACGGGCCGCTCGAACTCGACGTTGATCGCCTCGGCATGGCCGATGAAGGTCGGCACGCGCACGCAGGTGGCCGTGACCTTGATGTCCGGATCGAGGATCTTGCGCGTCTCCACCACCATCTTCCACTCCTCCTTGGTCGAGCCGTCGTCCATGAAGGTGTCGATCTGCGGGATGACGTTGAAGGCGATCTGCTTGGGGAAATGCTCGGGCGTCACTGGGTCGTTGACGTAGATGGCGCGGGTCTGGCGGAACAGCTCGTCCATCGCCTCCTTGCCGGCGCCCGACGTCGACTGGTAGGTCGAGACGACGACGCGCAGCGCCTTCCAGGCGTCGTGCAGCGGCTTCAGGGCCACCACCATCTGGATGGTCGAGCAGTTCGGGTTGGCGATGATGCCGCGGCGCGTGTAGTCGGCGATGCGCTGGGCGTTCACCTCGGGCACGACCAGGGGCACGTCGTGCTCCATGCGGAACTGCGAGGTGTTGTCGATGACGACGCAGCCGGCCTTCGCGGCGCGCGGGGCATGGATCGCCGAGACCTTGGCCCCGGGGGAGAACAGCCCGATATCGACGCCGCGGAAGTCGAAGGTCTCCAGATCCTGGACGTCGAGCACGTCGTCCTCGCCGAACGACACCTGCCGCCCCACCGAACGCTCGGACGCAAGCGCAATCACCTCGGACACGGGGAACTGACGCTCCGCCAGCGTCTTCAGCATCTCCTGGCCAACGGCGCCCGTGGCACCGACGACTGCGACCCTGTAGGCCATGGGGACCGACCAATCTGGATGGGGAAAGCGAGTTCACTTACGATCGGCGACACCCGATTGCAAGCGCAAGGGGACCGGGCGATGACGTTCCGAGGGCAGAACACGCCGACCGACTACGCCGCCTTCTGGCCCATCTACCTCGCCGCACACGGCAAGCCGGCCACCCGTGCCTGGCATTTCGCCGGCACCAGCGCCGGCATCGCCTGCCTGGCGGCCGCGGTGGTCCTGGGGGACTGGCGGCTCGCCGTGGCGGCGCCCGTCATCGGCTATCTGCCGGCCTGGGGCTCGCATTTCCTGATCGAAGGCAATCGCCCGGCCACCTTCGGCCATCCGCTCTGGTCGCTCGCCAGCGACTTCCGCATGTACGGGCTGTGGCTCGCCGGCCGGCTGGAGCCGGAACTGCGGCGGCACGGGATCGTGCGATCGTGACCGCGGCGTGATTTGCCCTCGGCACCGGCAGCCGCCAATTGTGTCCCATGGGATGCCGCCGATGACCGAGCCGCCTGTGACCGATCCGCCTGTGACCGATCCGACCGACACCGACTCGATCGCCTGTCCGCGCCGGCCGCTGTGGCGGCGGCTGTGGCCGGTCGGTCTGCTGGCGGCGGCGATGGTCGCGGTCTGGCTGCTCGACCTCGACCGCCACCTCAGCTTCCAGGCACTGCGCGAGCATCGCACCCATCTGCAGGCGTTTGCCGCCGATCACGGCCTGTGGGCGGCGGCGGCGGCGTTCGCCCTCTATGCCACGGTCGTCGCCCTCTCGATCCCCGGGGCCGTGATCCTGACGATCGGGGCCGGCTTCCTGTTCGGCGCGCTGGCCGGCGGCCTGATCGCCCTGGCGGGCGCCACGGTCGGCGCCACCGCTGTCTTCCTGCTGGCGCGCGGAACGCTCGGCAGCGCCATGTCGGAGCGGGCCGGGCCGTTCCTGCGTCGGATGGAGACGGGCTTCCGGCGCAACGCCTTCTCCTACCTGCTGGCGTTGCGGCTGATGCCGGTCTGCCCGTTCTGCGTCGTCAACCTCGTGCCGGCGCTGCTCGGCGTCGGGACCGGCACCTATGTCCTGGCGACCATGATCGGCATCCTCCCGGCGACCTTCGTCTTCGCCGCCGTCGGGGCCGGGCTCGACAGCATGCTGGACCATCCGGACGGGCTGCAGGCGACCGCGATGCTGAACCCCACGATTCTTCTCGCGCTGGGCGGACTTGCCGCACTCGCGCTGCTGCCGGTCGCCTTCCGCCGCCTCCGGCGACCCTGATAGGATGCCGCCACGCCGGCATGAAACCGCCCCTCCCCGATTCCCCGCCCGCAGCCGCGCCCGATCCGGGCTATCTGCGCGAGCTCTGGTATCTCGTCCTGCCGGGGTCGAAGCTCCGCGCCGGCCGCCTCGTCGCCAAGACGGTGCTGGGCGAGCCGCTGGTCCTGGGCCGCGCCGCGGACGGCGCCCCCTTCGCGTTGCGCGACATCTGCCCGCATCGCGGCATCCCGCTCTCCTGCGGCCGCATGGAGCGGGGTGAGATCGAGTGCGCCTATCACGGCTGGCGCTTCGATGCCGAGGGCCGCTGCACCGCCATCCCGTCGCTGGTCGAGGATCAGGCGTTCGATCTCGCCCGCGTCCGGGTCCAGCGCTATCCCTGCCGCGAGGTCCAGGGCAACGTCTGGGTCTTCTTCGGGCGCGACCCCGAAGCGGCGCCGGCCATTCCCGAAGTCGCCGATGTCGATGCCCGGCATCTCGGCATCGCCGAGTCGATGATCTTCCATGGCCCGCTGGACCATGCGGTGGTCGGCCTGATGGACCCGGCCCACGGCCCCTTCGTCCATCGCGCCTGGTGGTGGCGCTCGAAGGCCTCGATCCACGCCAAGGCCAAGCAGTTCGCGCCCTCGCCCTTCGGCTTCACGATGGTCCGGCACCGCGCCTCGTCGAACTCGCGCGCCTACCGCCTGCTGGGCGGCGTGCCCGAGACCGAGATCGTCTTCCGCCTGCCCTCGATCCGCATCGAGCATGTCCGCGCCGGGCGGCACGTCCTCTGCGGCCTGACCGCGGTGACGCCGCTGGGCCCCCGCGAGACCGAACTGCACCACATGATCTACTGGACGATGCCCTGGCTGACGGCGCTGCGGCCGGTCCTGCGGCCGTTCGTGCGCACCTTCCTCGGCCAGGACCGCGACATCATGGCCAAGCAGCAGATCGGCCTCGCCCACAATCCGACCCTGTTGCTGATCGACGACGCCGACCGCCCGGCCAAGTGGTACTACCGCCTCAAGAACGAGTATGCTCGCGCCGTCGCCGGCGGCCGGCCGTTCGAGAACCCGGTCAAGCCGCGCCTGCTGCGCTGGCGGAGCTGAAGGCGCCGCGCCCGGCACCGTCGCGTCAGTAGGATCGCCCGCCACGCATGTAGCGGCGGCGGTCGCCGGTGGTGACGCTGACGCTGCGCCGCCCCGCCGGGGCCACGAGATCGAGGCCGACCTCCACGCCGGCATCGCCCTTCGACCAGATCTTCCGATAGAAGTCGGCGACGTTGCGCACCGGCTCGCCGCCGACGCCGACGACCACGTCGCCGACCGCCAGGCCGGCCCGCTCGGCAGGCGTCTCCGACTGGACGCGCGAGATGACGACCCCGGTCGGCGCCTCCTGCACGTTGACGCCGAGCCACGGCCGCGGCGGCCGGGCGATCCGGCCGAGCGCCAGGAGATCCCCCAGGATCGGCCGCAGCAGGTCGATCGGGATCATCATGTTGCCGGGCACCGGCACGCCGGGCGCGACCTGGCCGACGAGCAGCGAGCCGATGGCCGCCAGCCGCCCGTCGGCGGTGAAGAGCCCGGCGCCGGCCCAGCGCGGATGCGGCGGCGACACGAACACCGCTTCTTCCAGGAGATACTCCCAATAGCCGGCGAACTCGCGCCGCTGCACGACGATCGCGGGCTGCGCACCGTCCTCCCCGGCGGCGACGACGCTGACCCGCTCGCCCTCCGCCAGCCGCGCGGCGCGGCCGATCGGAGCCGGTCGGACGTCGAGCGGCTCGGTCGCGCGCAGCAGGCCGAAGCCGGTGTCGGCGTCGTAGCCGACGATCTCCGCCCGCATGGCGCGGCCGCGATGGTCGGTGATCTCCGCCCCCATCGCCTCCAGGATGACATAGCCGATGGTGACGATGAGCCCGTCGGAGTCGATGACGATGCCGGTGCCCTCGCGCTCGGTGCCGAGCGTGCGGGCGGTGCGCGCCTCGCCGGCGACGAAGGCGCGGACCTTGACCACGGACTGCCGGATCGCCGCCGCCACCTCGGGCGCCGGCTGGGCCGCGGCCGGCGGCGGCGCGACAAGCCCGGCCAGCAGGACGAGCAGGGCGAGGACGGAGCGCAGCGCGGCAGGTCGAGCCATCGGAACACCCTCCAGCGGCCCGGGGCGGAACGGCATCCGCCCGAGGCGCCGGAGGATGATGCGACGGGCGTGCCAGCCTTGTCGACGGCCTGCTCTGCGCCCCGGTCAGCGCCCCCGGGTCAGCCCGCCGGCGGCGGCTCCTCGCCGGGCGAGACCACGAGCGCGCGCGTCGCCTCGCGGACCCGCGCCGCCGCGTCGTCGTAGAGGAACGGCAGGAAGGCGTATCGCCTGCCCCGCGTCACCGGCAGCGCCTCGTGCAGCAGCGAGCAGGAGAAGACGACGGCGCCGCCGGTCGGCGCGCGATAGGTCCGGCGCCCGAACTCGGGGAAGCGCAGGTCGCCGCCCTCGTATTCTTCCGCGTTCAGATTGATGGTGACGGCGAAGCGGCGGTGCCGGGTCGCGGGCGTCGTGTTGTCGCGATGGGGGCCGAAGAAGCCGCCCTCCGCGGCGTCGTAGCAGGCGACGACATAGCGCTCGATGCGCGTCGCCCGAAAGCTCGTGGCACGCTCGATCATCGGCACCAGCCGGTGCGCGATGCGCTGCGCCAGGGCGCGGCAGAACTCCGGGTCCTCGACGGTGCAGTCGGACCGGCGCTTGCGCGAATGATCGAAGCTGCCGACCGAGCGGCCATCGCGCGAGGTCATGAAGCCCGATTCCGTCCCGCCCTCGCGCTGGTAGAGCGCGATCAGGCGGCGGCAGGTGTCCGGCTCGAAGATGCGCGGCACGACCAGCACCGGCGCGACGCCGCTCGACCAGTCGTCGCTGGCGATCGGGGCGAGCCCGTCCAGCATCGCGCGCAGCGCCACCGCGTGGGCGGCGGGATCGGTCATCCCGAAGCGGGCGACCACCCGCAGGGTCGGATCGAGAACCAGCGTATGGAAACGGTCGGGCGTACCGTCCCAGCCGAGTTGGCGGGCGAGATTCCCATCGGGATCATGCAGCCAGCGGATGCCCGGCACGCGGTCGACCGCCCGCCCGTCGGCACGGTCGGCCGGGTCGGTCACGATGCCGAAGAAGGCCAGGTTGGCATCGTCGAAGCGGGCCCCGTCCGGTCCGCGCAGGAAGTCGAGCAGCGCCCGCCCGGGCGGCTGCGAGAGGGCCCCCGCGATCGACAGCACGACATGGCGTCCGCCGACCGTGTCGATCATGTAGTCGGGATTGGAGGCGGTCGCCGCCCGGAACCAGGGCAGCGGATCGCCCGGCTCGAGCGGCCGTGGAAGCGGCGTTGCGGGCGCGGAGTTGCCTTCGGTCACGCGCTTGGCTTACACCGCCGGACCGGCGGGCCGCAACGACGGTCCGCGTTCGGGCGCCTTGCCGATCACGGCACGCCTCGGGGGAGGAACCATGACCGCACCCTTCGACCAGCAGGTCGTCTTCGTCTACACCCGCGACCTCGACGGGACGGCGCGCTGGTATGCCGAGACCCTCGGCCTTCCGATGGTGCTCGACCAGGGTGCCTGCCGCATCTTCCGGGTCACCGAGCGATCCTTCATCGGCGTGTGCAGCCGGCCGAACCGGGTGGTCGAGCCGCGGGGCGTCGTCCTGACGCTGGTCACCGACGATGTCGACGGCTGGCACCGGCGGCTCGCCGAGCGCGGCGCGGCGATCGAGGCGCCGCCCAGCCTCAGCGCCGAGTTCCAGGTCTATGCCTTCTTCGTCCGCGACCCGAACGGCTATGTGCTCGAGGTGCAGCAGTTCCGCTCGCCTGCCTGGCCCAGGTCATCCGCTGCCGCGGCAGTGTGACGGCCGTCACTGCGCGCGTGCCGGCATCGGCATAGGGTTCCGGCTGCGACCCTCTCCGGCTTTCTTGTGCCCGTGCCGGGCAAGTCCGAGAACAGGTGAGTCACGAGGGGGTCGCACCCCCGGCAAGTCTTCCGAATCCGTCAGTCGATCCGCACCGTGGCCGTGTCGCCGCGCCCGTCGGCGTCGACCACCGTCAGCTGCGCGAAGCCGCGGCCGCCGGGCAGCCATGCCGGCGGCCGGCGCGGGCCGACGTCGCCCGAGTCGAGGGGGCGCCCGTCGACCAGCCAGCGCAGCGGCGGCCGGCCGCCCTCGACGATGAGCGGCACCGCATCGCCGCGCCAGCGCACGGTCGCGCCGTCCGGCGGGAAGGAGATGACCGGCGCGGCCGGACCCCGGGGGCCGAGCCGCCGCAGCGCCGCCGCCCGGGGAACGAAATCGCCCGGCGCCGTCGCGGTGGCCGCCGGCGGCGCCATCGGAGGCGGCGGCAGCAGGTCGAACAGCTTCGCCAGGATCGGCGCGGCGGTGACGATCCCCCAGCGCCCCGGCACCGGCGTGCCGTCCGGCCGGCCGGTCCAGACCCCGACGGTGAAGGCGCGATCCCAGCCGAACGCCCAGGCGTCGCGATAGCCGTAGGACGTGCCCGTCTTCATGGCGAGGAGCCGGCCCTGGCCGATCGCCGCCGGCGGCAGGCCGGGCGGCGCCGGGGCGTCCTGGAGAATCCGCGTGACGGCGTGCGCCGCCGCCGGCCCGACCAGCATCGCGGTCGGCCGATCCTCGCCGGGGCGGACATGCGGCGCCGCGTAGGAGCCGTCCGCCGCGAGCGCGGCATAGAGGCCGCAGAGTTCGGTCAGGGTGACGCCGACACCGCCGAGCGCCAGCGGCAGGCTGGGCGCGGCGTGCGGGTCGCGGCTGCGCAGGCGCACGCCCAGGTCCGCCAGATGGCTGGCGAAGCGCTGCGGGCCCAGCCGGTCGAGGACGGCGACCGCCGGCACGTTGAGCGACAGCTGCAAGGCCTCGCTGGCCGTGACCCGGCCGCGGAAGCCATGGTCGAAATTGCTCGGCGCGTAGCCGCCGAAGCGCGTCGGCCGGTCGTCGATCAGCGTCCCCGGCGCCAGCTTCACCGCGTCGAAGGCCATCGCGTAGATGAACGGCTTCAGGGCCGAGCCGGGCGATCGCACCGCCTGCGTCATGTCGACCGCCCCGTCGCGCGCGGCGGCGAAGAGATCGGGCGAGCCGACATGCGCGACGATGGCGCGGGTCCGGTTGTCGACGACGATCGCGGCCAGCGATGCTTCGGGATCGAGCGTCGCCGCCTCGCGCGCGGCCAGGGCCTCGACCTGACGCTGCAGGCGCAGATCGATGGTGGTGGCGATACGGGCCGCCCCGGGGTTCTCCGCGACCAGGCCGACGGCGAGGTGCGGGGCGTGGAAGGGCATGGCGAAGCGGCGCTCCGGCACCGGCTCCGCCACCGCCTCGGCGGCGGTTGCGGCGTCGATCACGCCGGCATCGACCATCCGTGCCAGCACCTTGTCCCGGGCGGTGCGCGCGGCTTCCGGATGACGGTCGGGCCGCAGGCGCGAGGGCGACTGCGGCAGGGCCACCAGCAGCGCCGCCTCGGCCGGGCGCAACGCCGCCGGCTCCTTGCCGAAATAGATGCGCGCCGCGGCCCGCACGCCCTCGATGTTGCCGCCATAGGGCGCCAGGGTGAGGTAGAGGCCGAGGATCGCGTCCTTGTCCAGGCGCCGCTCGATCTGGACGGCGCGCGCGGCCTCGACCAGCTTGGCCCAGAGCGTGCGCGACCGCGGCTCGAGCAGCCGTGCCGCCTGCATGGTCAGGGTCGATGCCCCCGACACGACCCGGCCGGCGGCCAGCCACTGGCCCGCCGCCCGCACCACGGCCAGCGGATCGACCCCCGGGTGGGAGCGGAAGCGGCGATCCTCGTAGGCCAGCAGCATCGCGAGGAAGAGCGGATCGACGTCGGCCGGTCCGGCCGCCAGCCGCCAGTTCCCCTCGGCCGTCGTGAAGGCGCGCAGCATCGCGCCGTCGCGGGCCAGCACGACCGGCGACACGACGGCGGCCCGGGCGAGCGGCGGCGGTCGCAGCCGATCGAGCGCGACGAGCCCGAGCGCCGCCGCCAGGACGGCGGCGGCGCCCGCCAGCAGCCGGCGCCGGCGCGTCATGGCACCCGTCAGCGGCGGCCGATGGTCGCCGTGGCCGGCGCCGTGCGGGCGAACCGCTCCGGCCGGTACATGTCCTCGATATAGCTGCCGGGGACGACATAACGGCCGGGCGTGACCGCCCGCAGGAGATAGGCCTGGGTGAAGGCGGCGTCGCCCTTGCCGAGGGTGAGCCCGGCGACGAAGCGGTCGTCGCGCAGCTCGGTGTGCGCCGCCTCGGTCAGGTCCGGCAGCCAGGCGAAATCCTTCGGGCCGCGCCCGCCCGCGAGGCGGGCATTCTCGAGCTCGAAGCCGGCAGGGATGAGGTCGACCAGGAGCGCGTGCGCGCCCTCGGCCTCCGTCTCCGCCCATTCGCCGGAGATCACGACGACGACGAGATCGTTCTGCCGCACCTTGGCGAGATCGGCCGGCCGGCCGTCGGGCAGGTGGAACCGGCGCTCCAGCACGAAGCCGTGATTCTCCGCCGGGCGCGTCTCGCGCGGCACGCCGCTGACCGAGATCGAGCGCCAGATCGGATCCTCGCCGCGGTTGGCCACCGTCGTCCGCTCCTGGCCGCCCTCGAGCCGCGGCCGCAGGCTCATCGCGCGGTTGCTGATCCGCGCCGGCTCGGCATCGATCGCCACCGTCATCGACCCACCCGAGCGGGCGAGCGCGTGGGCGGCCAGCAGCAGCCACGCCTTTTCCTGGGTCGAGGTGTAGCGCCGCTGCTGGAAGCGCCGGGAAATATCCTCGGCCAGCGTCGCCGCGCGCTGGATCGGCACGCCCGCCTCCGCGGCGAGGGCCAGCACGCCCGCCCGGTCGCGCAGTTCGCTGCCGTAGTTCTGGCTGCTGACGAGCGCGACCGGCGAGGGCGCGCCCGTCGCCGCGGCGAAGGCCGCCGCCGCCCGCGGCCCGTCGCCATAGAGGGCGAGCGCGGCCCCGACCTGCGCCTGGGCGAGCGCGGTCGGCAGGCGGCTGAGATGGACGTCGCTGAAGTAGCGGACGCCGCCGAGGTCGCCCGCGCCGGCACGGGCGAGCGCATAGTAGGCATAGGCGTGGGCGGCGAGATCGGCGGAGCCCGAGGGGCTGCGCCGGACATAGGCCGCAAGGTATCCGACGGCGTTCTTCAGCGCCGGGTCGGACACGAGGTGCCCCTGGTCGCGCGCCCGGGCGAAGAAGTCGACGACATAGGCCGTGAGCCAGGGGTCGGATGCGTCGAAGGCCCCCCACAGGCCGAAGGCGCCGTCGGCCTGCTGCATGTCGGCCAGGCGCTGCAGGGCCGTGTCGATCCGCGCCTTGGCGTCGACCCGATCGCCCGGCAGCTGCCAGCCGCGGGCGACGTCGGCGAGGTACAGGAGCGGCATCGCGACCGAGGTCGTCTGCTCGACGCAGCCATAGGGATAGCGGTCAAGGTCGCGAATGAGACCCGCCACGTCCCAGCTCGGCCGCGGGCTGAGATTGAGGAAGACCTCGGCCGTGCCGGGCAGCAGGTCGGCGACGAGGTCGGGGCCGAGCGACAGGCTCTGCCCCGGCTCGATCCGGCCGACGATCCGGCGCGCCTCATAGGGCTGCGTCGGCCGCACCGACAGATCCCACTCGCGGTCGATGGCGAAGCCCTGCGGGCCGGAGAGCGACATCCGCACGCGGCCCTCGCCGATGCGGGTGCCGGACAGCGGGTAGGCCTGCTCGAACCGCTTGCCGGGCGCGAGCGCGACCCGGACCTCGGGCGGCGCCTCGATGCGGACGGCCCCCTCGCCCCGCAGCCGCAGCACATAGTCGCCGGCCACCCCATCGACATTGTCGAGGGAGACGGTGGCCTGGGCCGCATCGCCCGGCGCGAGGAACCGCGGCGTCGCGACGAGGCTGGCGACGGGGTCGCGCACCGTCATCTGCCCCTCGCCCGCACCGACGGCGGTCGCGCTCCAGGCGACGGCCATCAGGCGCAGGCGGCCCTGGAAGTCGGGAACGTCCAACGGGACGGTGGCATTGCCTTCGGCGTCGGGCTCGACGATCCCCGAGAACAGGGCGGCAATGCGGATGTTCTTGCGCGGCAGGCCGCCGAGGTTGCGCTCGGCCGTGTCGTCGCCGCCGGAACGCAGCCGCCCGACCTCCCCCGTTCGGCCGTCGAGCAGGCGGCCATAGAGGTCGCGCATGTCGACACCGAGCCGCCGCCGGCCGAAGAAATACTCTCCCGGGGCCGGGGTCCGGAAGTCGGTGAGGCGCAGGACGCCCTCGTCGACGGCCGCGAGCGTGAGGTGGGTGGCACCGGGACCGCCGGCCCCCGGACCGCCCGACACACGCACGGTGACGGTCGTCGTGCGGCGCGGGCGCACCACCTCGGGCGCCTCGATCCGCACCGCGAGCGCGCTCTCGGCGCGCTCGATCGGCAGCCATGCCACCCCGACCGCGCGACCGGGCCCCATCGCGTCGCCGGCACCGGCCGGGCGCAATCCCGTTGCGAGGACATAGGCACCGGCCCCCCAGTCGCCGTCGACCGGCAGCTCGACGGTATTGCCGACCCCGGGCAGGTTGACGGACCGGACGAGATGCACCCGGTCCGAGACGACGGCGACCACCGCCTCGCCGGCGAACGGCCCCTTGAGGAAGATGCGGGCGGTCTCGCCCGGCCGGTAGCGCGGCTTGTCCAGGGCGACCTCGAGCCGGTCCGGCACCTCGGGCGCCTCGGCGCCGACCCACCAGCCGACGCGGAAGCGGAGACTGGTCGAGGCCCCGGTCCTGCGGTCGAAGACGTCGAGCCGCCAGCGTCCGGCCGCCAGCGTACGCTCGACCGTCGCCGGCGTGGTGGCGGCGACTGCGAGCGTGCCCGCCTCCTGCCGCCGATCCTGGACGATGGCGCGGTACTTCCACTCGCCGTACTGGTTGTACCACTGCCAGTTCCAGCGCTCGCTGACGAGTTCGAAGCGGAGATCGGGGGCGGCGACCGGGCGACCCTGCCGGTCGACGGCGATGATGTCGAACCCGGCCGGCTGGCCCTCGCCCACGGCGGTTTCGCCGAAGCGCGCGCGGATGCCGATATCGAACGGCCGCGCCGCGACCGGCAGCGTCAGGCTGCGCGTCACCGGCCGGCCGCCCGGCTCGAACATGGCGCCGCGGATGGTGACGTCGAGCGGCCGGCTCGTCTCCGGCAGGTCGGCGAGGGTCACCTCGAAGCGGGCATTGCCCTCGGCGTCGGCCGACTCCAGCGCGACCTCGGTCCGCTGCGGCTCGACCTCGCCTTCGACCGGGCCGAAGCGGAAGCCCTTGTGCATCGGATAGGGGTCCGCCGCCGCGGCGACGATCACCTCGGCCTCGGCCCCGGCGCCGGCCGCGGGCGCGCCGTAGAAGAAGCGCCCCGTCATCGTCACCGGCAGGGGGACGCCCGGCTTCGCCTGGTCGCCGGCGGCCTCGATTGCGACCTCGATCGTCGGCGGCGCGATGTCCTCGACCGAGAACTCCGTCCGGCCGACCGGCTTGCCCTTGGGGTCGACGAAGGCCTGCACCGACCACTTGCCGGTCCGCGCCCGGTCGGCAATCGGAATCGGCAGGTGATAGCCGCCCCCCGCCGCCGATTGCAGCGTCGTCTTCAGCACTTCCACGCCGTCGGGCCGCGCCACCCGCAGGGTCAGCGGCAGGCCGGTTTCCGCGCGGCCGCGATCGTTGCGCAGCAGCGCCACCAGATGCGCCGTCTCGCCCGGCCGATAGACGCCGCGGTCGGAATAGAGGAAGGCATCGAGCGGACCCGGAACTGCACGGCC
Source organism: Allostella sp. ATCC 35155 (assembly GCA_006738865.1). Lineage (GTDB taxonomy): Bacteria > Pseudomonadota > Alphaproteobacteria > ATCC43930 > Allostellaceae > Allostella. The sequence continues at coordinate 531,036 of AP019701.1, read as the reverse complement.
GGCGACGCCGCGGTCCGACAGGTCGAAGGCCGGCCGGACGAGGCTGAGGAAGTTGAAGTCGCCCTCCGGGCCGTACAGCATCGCCACGGCAGGGCGATCGCCGCCGCCGCCGCGCAGCGTCGGCGCCGGGAAATGCGCCAGGCCCTGGGCGTCGGTCGTGCGCCGGCCGAGTTCGGAATTGTTGCGGGCGAAGAGCCGGACCTCGATGTCGGCGGCCGGCATCGCCGTGCCGAGCCGGCGGACGATCACCGTCAACCCGTCCTCGCCCGTCAGGCTGGTGATGCCGAGGTCGGAGACGAGCACCCACTGCGTCGCCATCTCGGCATATTCGCTGCGCTGCTGCTCCACCGGCGTGGCGACCATGAGGTAGAGACCCGGCTTGCGCTCGCGCACCATCTCGGCGATCGGCACCAGCGCGCTGCGCGGCCGGTTGCGTTCGCCCGCCGGCAGGTCGATCTCGCCGCTCCAGACCCGGCTGCCGGTCTGCTCGGCGATCTCGTCGACCTCGGTCTGGCTGAGCCCGGCCGAGAACCCGTCGCGCGCGACCTGCTCGACGAGCGCCCGGTCGTTGATCCGCAGGAGCTGCAGCTTCGCCCGCTCGGAATTGACCGCCGTCAGCGGCACGCCGCGGCTGCCCTCCTGGGGCAGCACATAGGCCGGGCCGCGGAAGGCGACGGCGGGCTGGCGGTCGCGCACGATCGCGCGCACCTGCTGGCTCTGCTCCAGGCGGTCGCCATTCTCGGCCGGCAACCCCTGACGCACGGTCAGGACATAGACTTGGCCGTGCGCGACGCCGTCGACGCAGAGATTGCTGCCGCGGCCGGAGACCTGGCCGCGGAATTCCGGCTCACTGCGGACATAGTCCTGGAATTCGAAGCCCTTGGCGCGGGTCAGTTCGTAGTTGAAGCGAACGCAGATCTGCGGCTGCTCGGACTCGGCCATGACGGTGACGCCGAGGACGCGGAAGGCGACGATGCGACGGAGTTCGTCCCGCCGCTTGACCGCCGCCTCGGTCGGCGCCTGCGCAATGGCGGCATCGTAGACCGCCAGCGCCTCGCGCTGCCGGCCGGAACGGTCGAGCTGGCGGGCCACGACATAGAGCGCGTTGGCGCGTTCGACCGGGCTGCGCGCCTTGCCGAACGCGACCCGCGCCGCCGCCGAGGCGCGGTCGTTGCGGACCATCTCGAGCGCGCGGGCGAGGTCGAGCCAGGTGCGATGGTCGTCGAGGCCGCGCACGATCGCCGTCTCGTACTCGGTCACGGCCTGGGACCAGCGCCGCGCCTTCGCGTGGTCGTCACCGCGCTGGCGGGCGGCCTGGGCTGCGGCGGCGTCCGGCCGGCCGGCGCCGGTGCGGGCCTGCAGAACCTTCACATAGCGGTCGGCCGCCTGGTTCAACGCCTCCGAGTCGGCGACTCCGGGCAACTCGGTACCCGGCTGTGGCGGGGGCTGAGGCGGGGTCTGGGACAGGGCCGGATGGACTGCAGCCGACAGAACGAGACCGAGGATGGCGAAGAGGCGACCGAGAGCGACCATTGCGCGAACTCCCACGATCCGGGCAGCAGAAAGTCGGCGTAAGGACTGAACTATAATCCCCGATCGTGTCTCGACGGTGGCGATTTGCGGCCGCCGGCCGGAGAGTTGTCCCCGACATCCCCGATCTCCACAGGGCGATGAACCACGAACGTGCCACACTCGACTAGATTTCGCGGTCGAATGGCTGTCGCAGCCTTACCGCTGGTGGCCCACCGTGTTAGGTCATTGATCGACACCCCCCCGAAAGCGAGTCCGGACATGAGCCGTCGTACCTGCCGCGATGCGGGACCCGCCCCCTCCTTCCGACCCGGCGTTCGCCCGCTCGCGTTCGCCGGCGTACTGGCCCTTCTGTCCGGCGTGGCGATGCCGGCGGCGGCCTCCCAGCCGGGCGCGCCGCCGCCCTCGGCCGTCGAGAAACCGGCCGCGCCGACCTGGATCGCCGACTATGTCGACGCCCAGTCCACGGCCCTGTCGAACTGGCCCGACCGCCAGGTCGGGCAGTTGCGCGCATTCTATGCCGCTGCCGACTTCCAGCCCCGCTGGACCCGCGAGTCGGGCGAACTGAGCGCGCGCGGCGAGACCTTGATGGCGACCCTGCTGGGGGCCGAGGCCCATGGCCTGTCGCTGGAGGCACTGGGCGTCCCGGCGCTGCAGGTGATGGCCCGGACGGCCGACCCGGCCCAACGGCCGCAGCTCGAGCTGGCGATGACCGCGGCCATGCTGCGCCTCGCGGGCTGGCTGCTGGGCGCCGACCGGGAGGACGGCGCCGTGCGTCACACCGTGTTCGTCCTGGAGCCCGACCAGCTCGATCCGCGCGAGCTCGCACGGCTGATCGAGAGCGGCGACGCGACCCGCCTCCTCACCGCCTTGGCGCCGGCCCATGGCCAGTACCAGCGCCTGCTCGCCGCCCGTCGCCAGTTCAAGGAAGATGCCGTGCGCGATGCGGCGGCGCCGAAGATCCCCGACGGCCGGACGATCCGGGCCGGCTACCGCGACGCCCGGGTTCCGGCCGTCCGCGCGCGCCTCGCGACTCTGGGCTTCGACCCCGGGGCCGGCGACGAGCCCGGGCGCTACGACCCGAAGCTGCGCCAGGCGGTGATCGCGTTCCAGACTTCGCGGCGCCTCCAGCCGGACGGCAGCGTCGGCCGCGCGACCCTGGCCGCCCTGAACGCCGGCCCGGCCGACCGCCTGGTGCAGATCGACGCCACGCTGGAGCGCTGGCGGCGCATGCCGCGCGAACTGGGCGCCCGGCATGTGCTGGTCAACGTCCCGGCCTATACGCTCTCCGTGATGGAGAACGAGCGCCCGACGATGCAGATGAAGGTCGTCGTCGGCACGCGCGCCCGCAAGACGCCGACCTTCTCCAGCCGGCTTGCGACGGTCGAGATCAACCCGACCTGGTCGGTGCCGGCGCGGCTGGCGTCCGAGGACATCCTGCCGGCGATCCGCCGCAACCCGAACTACCTGGAGGAGCACAACATCCGCGTGCTCGCCCCGATGAACGGCCGGATGTATCAGGTCGACCCGGCCGAGATCGACTGGAGCGCGTTCGGCGGCGGCCGCCTGCCGTTCCGCTTCCGCCAGGATCCGGGCGCCGGGAACTCGCTCGGCAAGGTCAAGATGATGCTGCCGAACGACGAGGCGATCTATCTCCACGACACGCCCAAGCGCAGCCTCTTCCAGCGCACCGCGCGCGCCTACAGCTCCGGCTGCATCCGTCTGGAGCGGCCCGACCTGTTCGCCAATCTGCTGCTGACGGAAGGCGCGGGCTGGTCGCAGGAGCAGATCGACGCCGCATTCGCCCGCCGCGGCACCCGTGCCGTGCCGCTGCGCGACAGCCTGCCGGTGCATATCGCCTACCTCACCGCCTGGGTCGGCGATGACGGCAAGGTCACCTTCTATGACGACGTCTACAGCCACGACGAGGGGGTGGTGCAGGGTGTGCGCACCCGCAAGCCCCTCGCGCCGCCGCCGACGGCCGAGCGGCTGCGCACCGCCTCGACCAAGGACGACGCCGCCCGCAACTGAACTGCCGGTGAGAGGCGCCGCCTTCCTCCAAAGGGAAGGCGGCGCCGGCCTCAAGCGGCAATGGCGCGGCGCGGACGCGAGCGGGCGCGCCAGGCGTCGCGGAGCTTGTGGCCCCAATAGATCGTCTGAGCAACCGGGCGGGCGAAGGGGCCGGCCGCGAAATCGAGACCGAACGGCTGGAACAGGCGGAAACGGTCGTCGCCATCGGCGATCGCCGCCGCGACGACGGCGGCCCCGGCGGTGGTCGCCGACATGCCGTGCCCGCCGAAGCCCATGCAGTACCAGACGCCCTGCGACAGGCGGCCGATCAGCGGCATCTTGTGCCGCGGATAGCCCATGGTGCCGCCCCAGGCGACCTCGACCCGGACATCGGCGAGCTGCGGATAGACCGCCAGCATGTCGCGCCGCAGGGCCGCGGCGATGCGCTGCGCGGGCGGGTGGAAGGTGCTGACCCGGCCGCCCCAGAGGATACGGGTGTCGGCCAGCGGCCGGTAATAGTCGTTGCAGAAGCGGGTGTCGGACACGCCGTGCGGCACGCCGATGACGGAGGCCAGCCGGTCGCCCAGGGGCTCGGTCAGCATGACGTAGGTGGCGACCGGCACGCTCGCCATCGACAGGCGCCGGTGCAGCAGCCCGACATAGCCGCCGCAGGCAAAGACGACCTCGCGCGCCAGGACGGCGCCGCCCGCGGTCCGCACCTCCTTCTCCGGCCGGTCGAGCGCATGGCCGATGACGGCCGATTCCTCGTGGATGACCGCGCCCGCCCGGCTCGCCGCGGCGGCGATCCCGCGCGCGTAGTTCAGCGAATGGAGATGGACCGAGCTCTTCAGCAGGACGGCGTCGCTGTAGCGGTCGGTGGCGAGGGCCGAACGCACGCGCTCGGCCGGCCAGTATTCCAGCGTGTCGACGCCGAACGTATCGGCCATGAAGGCGACGTCGCGCTCCAGGCCCGTCCCCTCCTCCGCCAGCCCCGCCTTGAGGATGCCGGGCACGACCGGGCCGCAGGCGATGCCGTGCTCGGCGATCCGGCGATGGATGGTGCGCACGGCCTCGACCGTGAAGCCGTAGAGCCGCCGCGCGTCGTCGGGGCCGACGCGCTCCAGCAGGCGGCGGGTACCCAGCGAATAGCCGGCGCCGACGAAGCCGCCGTTGCGGCCGGACGCGCCCCAGCCGACGCGCCGCGCCTCGAGCAGCACGACGCTGCGGCCGCGCTCGGCGAGTTCCAGCGCGAGGTTGAGCCCGGCCAGGCCGCCGCCAACGATGCAGGTATCGGCGCGGACGACCCCCGAGAGCGCCGGCCAGCGCCGGTCGTCCGCCCGGGTCCGGGCATAGAAGCTGTCGACATAGGCGGTGTCCGTCATGGCGCCATTCCTGGCGCGCCGACCGGACCGGCGCAAGTGCGCGCATGCCCGGCGCTCGCAGCGGCATCGATGCCCGATTGACGAATTGCGCGAGTTTCGCCTATCGCTTTCGCGCGCAACGGCGTTGGGCGGCAGTAGATGGACTGGGAAGAGATACGGCGGCAGACCGAGGAACGGCTGGCGTCGGTCGAAGTAAAGGACAAGCCGTTTCCACACGTCTTCATTCCCGACATATTTCCCGAGCCGTTCTTCCGAGCGCTGCGAGCAAACCTGCCACCCGACACTCTGCTGGCATCGACCGACCGGCGGCGCAGTGGCAACCCCTATGCGGTCAATCGGCGCAAGTTCGCGGTCGACCCCGCCGAGATCGCGGCGCTGCCGGACGCCGCACAGCCATTCTGGGAGGAAACCCGGCAGTGGCTCGGCGGCGAAGCGTTCACCCGTGCGGTGACCGATCGCTTCGCCGCCGGCCTTCGCGCCCGCTACGGCGACCAAACGCTCAACCTGACGAATCGCATCGAGGTCAACATCGACCGCGAGAACTACGCGATCCCGCCGCACACGGACAGTCCGGCCAAGGTCATCACCATGCTGTTCTACCTGCCGGCCGACGATTCGCGCGCCGACCTCGGCACCAGCATCTACGTCCCCAAGGATCCGACCTTCCGCTCGGAAAAGGCCAGCCAGTACCCGTTCGAGCGATTCGCCGTGTCGGCCACCTTCCCATACATCCCGAACAGCTGCTTCGCCTTCCTGAAGACGGATAACTCCTTCCATGGCAGGCCGCCGGTCACGGGTGCGAACGTCTCCCGCCCGATGCTGTTCGTCTCCATCCAGCACCGCCTCACCAAGGGCGGCGCCGAACGGGATGACATGATGTGACGCGCAGGGCCGGGAGCGTGGCTACGCTGCCGGCTGCACATAGACCATCCAGGACACGCCGAAGCGGTCGGCGACCATGCCGAAGCTGGACGCGAAGAAGGTCGGCGACATCGGCATCAATACGTTCCCGCCCTCGGCCAGGGCGGCGAATACGGCAGCGCCGGCGGCATCGTCGGGCGGCATGATGGTGAGGGAGAAGCCCTGGAAGCTGGGCTGGCCGGCGCAGTGCCCGTCCGACATCATGACCGTCGTCCCGCCGAAGCGCAGGCTCGCATGCATGATCTTGTCCTCGGTGCCGGCTCGGACCATGCCCGCTTCCGGATTCTCCCGGTTGCGCATCAGTTCCTGGACCTCGGCGCCGAGCGCGGTGCGGTAGAACGCGATCGCCTCTTCGCAGCGGCCGTCGAACATCAGATAGGGCTGCACGTTCATGACTGGACCTTTCCCGGATCGGCCGGGGCGGCACATCGGGAAGACGCCCTGCCCCGGAGAAGTCAACTCGGAGGTATAGTGTCTGCTGTGGGAATAACTGTCAACTGATCGGTTGAGTTATGCACACATGATCGATGGGTGACAGCGGCCGCGGCCGTCAGTATGTTCCATGTTTGTTCTTTAGGCAATCGCGGGATCCGATGACCCGACGGACCGGCAGCGCCGATCTTCCGCTCCATGGCGGGCGCGTGCCGCCGTGGCTCGCCCAGCGCATGGCCAAGCTCGGCGTGGTGATCGCCGAGGCGATCATCCTGGAGTACGGCCGGGCGGAGTTCCTGCGCCGGCTCGCCCATCCCTTCTGGTTCCAGTGCTTCGGCGCCGTGATGGGCATGGACTGGCATTCCTCCGGCATCACCACCAGCGTCCTGGGGGCGCTGAAGCGCGGGCTGGCGCCGCGCTCGGCCGAGCTTGGTCTGCATGTCTGCGGCGGGCGCGGCCGGCACTCGCGGCGGACGCCCGACGAGCTTACGGCCGTGGGCGAGCGGACGGGCCTCGACGGCGCGGCGCTCGCCCGCACCAGCCGCCTCGTCGCCAAGGTCGACGGCGCGGCGGTGCAGGACGGCTTCGACCTCTACCTGCACGGCTTCGTCGTCGCCGACGACGGCCTGTGGGTCGTCGTGCAGCAGGGCATGGACGGCGATGCGCGCCTCGCCCGGCGCTATCACTGGCTGTCCGAGGGGCTCGCCAGCTTCGTCGAAGCGCCGCATGCGGCGATCGACGGGCCGGATCGCGGCACCATCGTCAACCTGACCGACCGCCGTGCGGCCGGTGCGCGGGCAGCGCAACTCGACCTCCTGACGGAAGCCGGCCCCAACGGCATCGTGCACGAGCTGGCGACGCTCCACGGACGGCCGCCGGCTCCGCCGGAGGCGCCGACCCTGCCCCACCTCGTGCTGCCGGCCCGCCACGACGTGCGGCCGGAGGACGTCGTCCTGCGCCGGCTGCATGGGGCGCTGGCCGCTGCCGCCGATCGCGGCCCGCGCGACTTCTCCGAGCTGCTGCTGGTTCCGGGGGTAGGGCCGCGGACGGTGCTGGCGCTGGCCCAGGTGGCGGAGGTGGTCCACGGCACCCCCTGCCGCTTCGCCGACCCCGCCCGCTTCTCGCTCGCCCATGGCGGCAAGGACCGCCATCCCTATCCGGTGCCGACCCTGGTCCTGGACCGGACGATCGCGGTCATGAAGACCGCCGTCGACCGCGCGAAGCTGGGCCGCGACGAGCAGCTGGCGGCGATCCGCCGCCTCGACCGCGAGGCCCGGCGGCTCGAGCGCGACGCCACCGGGCCGTCGCTGCCGGAGTTCGTGGCCGGCGAGCGCCGCCGCTCGGCCGACCTCGGCGGGCGCAGCGTCTTCGGCTGGGAGCGGCCGGCGGCGGAGAACACTACGACCGAAGCCCGGCCGACCAGCGCTGGACAGCCCGTCACCCACCGGCGAGACTCGGCACGATGAGCGACAACGACCACCTCGCCGGCGGCTACGACCGACCGGGATTCTGCCCCGTGTGCGAGCGGCCGACCCGGTTCCGATCCTCCGATGACTTCTATCGCGCGCATCTGCGGTGTGGGGACTGCGGGTCGCTGCCGCATGAGCGGGCCCTGGCCATGATCCTCGCCCGCCGCCGCCCCGGCTGGCGCGGGCAGCGGCTTCACGAGCTGGCGCCGGGCGGGGGCGCGCTGTCGCGCAAGCTGCAGCGCGAATGTGCCGCCTACACCGCCCGATCCGAGGATCCGGAGGCCCGGACCTTCCCCGACCAATCCTTCGAACTCGTCGTGGCACTCGACGTGCTGCAGCAGTGCGAACGGCCCGACCGCGCCCTGTCGGAGGCCGCGCGCACGCTGCGGCCCGGCGGTGCCATCCTGTTCACGCTGCCGGTCGGCCACGAGGCACTCGGGCGGGCGGAACGGATTCATGCCTGGTCCGGCCTGGACGTGGAGGTGACGCGCTTTCACGATCCCACGCACGGCATCGTCGGGGAATTCACGGACGTCTACGTTGCCCGCAGCTGGCCCTCTCCGACCCGCAAGGCGAGCCCGCCCGCGGTGCCATCCGCCGCGGGGCCGCCGGCCGTCCGGCAGCTCTGCGAGGCGGCCGCGCAGGCCGTGGGCGTGTCCGCCGACGTGCATGCCGGCGACGCCATCTTCCGCTTCATCTGGGAGCATCGGAGCTTCGCCTCGAAGGCGGAGGCCGTCCGCTACTATTTCACCGACGGGGCGCGGTCCGCCGCGCAGGTGCGCGCGATCGTCGACCGCTGGATGCCGGGCACGCCGCCCCTCGAGATCCTCGAATTCGCGTCGGGCTACGGCGCGGTGACCCGGCACGCCCGGGCCGCGCTCGCGCCGCACCGGCTCGCCGCCTGCGACATCCATCCGGCGGCCAACGCCTTCAACGCCCGGACCTTCTCCGTGCCGACGATCCAGTCCGCGACCGTCCCGGAGGAACTGGAACTGCCGCAGGCGTTCGATGTCATCTTCGTGCTGTCGTTCTTCTCGCACATGCCGCGCTCGACCTGGACGCGCTGGCTGCAACGGCTGTACCGGGGCCTGCGACCGGGCGGGCTGCTCCTCTTCACCACCCACGGTCTGGCCAGCATGGCGCAGATGGGGGAAAAGCCGCTCGAGGCGGACGGCTTCTGGTTCGCGCCCGGCAGCGAGCAGCACGATCTCGACGGCGGCGACTACGGCCAGACCGTCACCAGCCGGGAATTCGTCGACGCCCAGATCGCAACCCTGCCGGCGGCGGAGTGCCTGCAGTACGAGCCGGGATACTGGTGGGGGCACCAGGACCTGTTCGTGCTGCGCCGCGGCTGATCACGGGTCACGGCAATGCCCCCGGATCCCGTCCCGGCCGCGGCCGATAGCGCGGCAGCGACCAGTCCCAGCGCAGGGCCGCCAGGCGGATGCCGGCCGCCACGACGAAGCCCGCGGCCAGCGCCCATTCCCGCGGCACATCGAGTTCGGAGGCGCCGACGAACAGGGCGGCACCGGCGAGCGCCGCCGAGACATAGATCTCCCGCCGCAGGATGACCGGGCTCTCGCCGCCCAGGACGTCGCGGATGATGCCGCCGAAGGTTGCGCCGACGACGCCCATGGCGACCGCCACAATCGGCCCGCTGCCGAGCAGCAGGGCCTTTTCCGCCCCCGTCACCGCGAACAGCGCCATGCCGACCGCGTCGAACCACAAGAGCAGCCGGTAGCGCGACTGCGGGATGTGGGCGAGGAAGAAGGTGGCGGCCGACACCAGCACGCAGGTGACGAGATGGCCCGGCCCCGTCACCCAGAATACCGGCAGCGCCCCCAGCAGCACGTCGCGCACCGTGCCGCCGCCGATCCCGGTCACCGTGCCGAGCAGCACGAAGCCGAAGATGTCCATCTGCTTGCGCGAGGCGACGAGCGCGCCGCTGATCGCGAAGATCACGATCCCGAACCAGTCGAGCACGGCGGCGAAGGTGTCGAACATGGGAGGGCACCCTCGCACGGACGCCTGAAACGACAAAAGGCCCGCCGCAGCGAGCCTTGTTCTACCGTCCTTGATCGAACCTGGAGCGGGCGAGGCGATTCGAACGCCCGACCCCAACCTTGGCAAGGTTGTGCTCTACCCCTGAGCTACGCCCGCATCCCGGTTCGTCCGCGTCGCCATCGGCGGCGGACAGGGCGCGGATAATATCCAGGGCCGATTCGAATGCAACCCCCTTGTTGGGGGTTTCCGCATCCCACGTTGCCGCGGCCCCGGCGGCCCCGTATATACGGGCCGGACCATGACATCGACGATCGAAACCGCCGCCCCGGCGCTGGCCCCGGCGCCGCACCACGCCACGCCCGAGCGCCTGCTGGCCCGCCTCGCCGAGCTCGGCATCGCCACCCGTACCGTCGAGCATCCGCCGCTCTTCACGGTCGAGGAGAGCCGCCGCCTGCGCGGCGACCTGCCGGGCGGGCACTGCAAGAACCTGTTCCTCAAGGACCGCAAGGACCGGCTGTGGCTGGTCGTGACGCTGGAGGACCGGGCGATCGACATGAAGACGCTGTCCGACCGCATCGGCTCGGCCCGGCTGTCCTTCGGCCGGCCCGAGCTGCTGGTCGAGACGCTGGGCATCACGCCGGGCGCGGTGACGCCCTTCGCGCTGATCAACGACGTCGAGCGGCGCGTCTCGGTCGTGCTCGACCGCGAGATGATGACCTTCGACCCGCTCAACTATCACCCGCTGACCAACCGGGCGACGACGGCGATCGCGCCGGGCGACCTCCTGCGGTTCATCGCCGCCTGCGGCCATACGCCCGCCATCGCCGACCTCGCCTGACAAGGACGCCCATGGCCACCCCCGCCGCCGAGGCCGCACGCCGGCGCACCTTCGCCATCATCGCCCACCCGGACGCCGGCAAGACGACGCTGACCGAGAAGCTGCTGCTGTTCGGCGGCGCCATCCAGGCGGCGGGCGCGGTCCGGGCGCGCGGCGACGCGCGGCGCGCCCGCTCGGACTGGATGAAGATCGAGCGCGACCGCGGCATCTCCGTCACCGCGTCGGTGATGACGTTCGAGCATGACGGCAACATCTTCAACCTGCTCGACACGCCGGGCCACGAGGATTTCAGCGAGGACACCTATCGCGTCCTGACCGCCGTCGACTCGGCCGTGATGGTGATCGACGGGGCGCGCGGCATCGAGGCGCAGACGCGCAAGCTCTTCGAGGTCTGCCGCCTGCGCGACGTGCCCATCATCACCTTCGTCAACAAGTACGACCGCGAATCGCGCGACCCGTTCGACCTCATCCAGGAGATCGAGGAGACGCTGGCGCTGGAGGCGAGCCCCGCCTCCTGGCCGATCGGCATGGGGCGCGACTTCCGCGGCTGCTACGACCTGCTGCGCGACCGGCTGGTGCTGTTCGAGCGCGGGCCCGGCGACCGCATCCTGCCGGCCGAGGAATGCGCGGGCTTGGACGACCCCAAGATCGCGGCCGCCCTGGAGCCGGCCGAGGCGGCCAAGCTGCGCGAGGAGGTCGAGATGGCGCGCGGCCTGTGCCAGCCCTTCGATCGGGAGGCCTATCTCGCCGGCCATCGCACGCCGGTCTTCTTCGGCAGCGCGCTGAAGAATTTCGGCATCGGCGAGCTGCTGGACGGCCTGTCGGGCTTCGCCCCCTCGCCGCGCCCGCAGGCGGCGGACACGCGCGTCGTCGAGCCGAGCGAGGCCAAGGTCGCGGGCTTCGTCTTCAAGATCCAGGCGAACATGGATCCCAACCACCGCGACCGCATCGCCTTCCTCCGGCTCTGCGCGGGCCATTTCCGGCGCGGCATGAAGGTGAAGCACGTCCGCTCGGGGAAGATGATGGCGATCAACGCGCCGGTATTCTTCCTGGCGCGCGACCGCGAACTGGCCGAGGAGGCCTGGCCCGGCGACATCATCGGCATCCCCAACCATGGCGCGCTGCGCATCGGCGACACCCTGACCGAGGGCGAGGATCTGCGCTTCCTCGGCGTGCCGAGCTTCGCGCCCGAGATGCTGCAGCGCGTGCGGCTGGAGGATCCGATGCGGGCCAAGCACCTGCAGCGCGCCCTGATCCAGCTTGCCGAGGAGGGCGCCTCGCAGGTCTTCCGGCCGCTGATCGGCTCGGACTGGATCGTCGGCGTGGTCGGTCCGCTGCAGTTCGACGTGCTGTCGCACCGCATCGCCGCCGAGTACGACATCCGTGCGCGCTTCGAGCCGGCGCCGGTCGACGCCGCCCGCTGGATCGAGGCCGACGACCCCAAGCTCATCGAGCGGTTCGTCGACGCCAACCGATCGTCCCTGGCGGAGGATCACGACGGCGCCCTCGTCTTCCTCGCCCGCAACGGCTGGCACCTGCGCCAGACCGGCGAGGACTGGAAGGACATCCGCTTCAACGCCGTTCGGGAGCACAAGGTGGCGGCCTGAGCCGGGCCGCCGCCCGCTTGCACCCTTGCCTCGCGCCGCCCGACCCGCCATCTAGAAGGCGGATTTCCGCATTCACCGTCCACGCCCGAGAGACCCGCCGATGGAGCCCATCCTCGCCGCCGCCCCCGCGGCGGCCGATCTCGTCAAGAACACCAGCACGGCCACCTTCATGGCCGACGTGGTGGACGCCTCGTTCGACCAGCCGGTCATCGTCGACTTCTGGGCGCCCTGGTGCGGCCCCTGCCGCCAGCTCGGGCCCGCGCTCGAGAAGGCGGTGAAGGAGGCGCGCGGCGCCGTGCGCATGGTCAAGGTCAATATCGACGAGAACCAGGATCTGGCGGGCCAGATGCGGATCCAGTCGATCCCGGCCGTCTATGCCTTCAAGGACGGGCGCCCCGTCGACGGCTTCGTCGGCGCCCTGCCGGAGAGCCAGCTGAAGCAGTTCGTGCAGAAGATGGCCAAGCTGGCGGGCCCGCGCCAGTCGCCGATCGAGGACGCGCTGGCGATGGCCAAGGAGGCCATGGCCGAGGGCGACATCGGCACCGCCGGCAACATCTATGCCCAGATCCTGGAGGCCGAGCCCGGCAACGTCGCGGCCATCGCCGGCATCGTCCGCGTCCAGCTCGAGGCCAAGGACATCGAGGGCGCGCGCGAGGCGCTGGCCCAGGTGCCGCCCGACCAGGCGAACCATGCCGACATCGTCGCCGTGCGCGCCGCGGTCGATCTGGCCGAGGAGGGCGAGCGCGCCCGCGGCGCCTTCGCCGAGTTCGAGGCCAAGCTCGCCGCCGACCCGAACGACCATCAGGCCCGCCTCGACCTGTCGACGGCGCTCTATGCCGCCGGCGAGCGCGAGGCCGCCATGGACCAGCTGCTGGAGAGCATCCGGCGCGACCGCAAGTGGAACGAGGAGGCCGCGCGCAAGCAGCTCCTGAAGCTGTTCGAGGCGCTCGGCTTCACCGATCCGCTGGCGGCGGAGGGCCGCAAGCGCCTGTCCTCGATCCTCTTCTCCTGAGCCGGAGGCGGGGATGAGCCGGCGTCCGTTCGATCCGGCCTTCGCGGCCCTGCCGCGGACCATCCCCGTCTTTCCGCTGCCGGGCGTGCTGCTGCTGCCGGACGGGCGGCTGCCGCTCAACGTCTTCGAGCCGCGCTATCTCAACATGGTCCAGGACGCGCTGGCCGGCGACCGGATCATCGGCATGATCCAGCCGCAGGGCGAGGAGCGGCCCGACGGGCCGCCGCCGGCCCTGTGGCGCACCGGCTGCGCCGGCCGCATCACCGCCTTCAGCGAGACCGACGACGGGCGCTACCTCATCACGCTGGCCGGCCTCTGCCGGTTCGCCGTCGGCGACGAGATGCCGACGACACGCGGCTATCGCCGTGTCATCGCCGACTGGGCGCCCTTCGCCGACGACATGGCGGACGGCCCGCCGCCGACCCTCGACCGCAGCCGGCTGCTCCAGGCCATCGAGGCCTACTTCAAGGCCGAGGGCCTGTCGGCCGACTGGGACACGATCAAGAACACGCCGGACGACCGCCTCGTGGTCGCGCTTTCGATGGTCTGCCCGTTCGGCCCCAGCGAGAAGCAGGCGCTGCTGGAGGCGAGCGACGCCACCCGGCGCGGCGAGACCTTGATCGCCCTCATGGAGATGGCAGCCGTGACGCCGCCGTCGGCCGAAGACCCCAGCACCCAGCGCCACTGACCCCGAAGGCGGAGCCGCCATGACCGAGCCGCGTCCCACCATCGACCCCAAGCTCCTGGAAATCCTGGTCTGCCCGCTGACCAAGAACGCGCTGGAGTACGATGCGGCGCGGCAGGAACTGATCAGCCGCCACGCCGGGCTCGCCTACCCGATCCGGGACGGCATCCCGATCATGCTGGTCGAGGAGGCGCGCCAGCTCGATGGCGAACCTTCGGGCGCGGCGGCAGGCGGCGATGCCCGTCCGGAATAGCGCGGCCGGCTCGGGCTTCGGCACGGCCCACTGGCCGGTCGAGATCCGGCTGGAGAAGGCCGAACGCCGCCTGGAGGTCGATTTCGACGACGGCAGCCGTTTCGTCTATCCGGCCGAATTCCTGCGCGTCGAGAGCCCTTCGGCCGAGGTGCAGGGGCACGGGCCCGGGCAGAAGGTTCTCGTGGCCGGTCGCCGCGACGTCGGCATCCTCGACCTCGAACCGGTCGGCAATTATGCCGTGCGCATCCGCTTCGACGACCTGCACGACACCGGCATCTATTCCTGGGCCTATCTCTACGAGATCGGCCGCGACCGCGAGCGGCTGTGGGCCAACTACCTGGCCGCCATCAACGCCGCCGGAAAGTCTCGCGACCCCCGGAGCTGAGCGCAGAATTTCCCTTCTAGAGGACCATTGGCCGGATATAGTCCGGCCATGGACTCGATAGACCGAATTCTTCTCGACGCCGTGCAGGCCGATGGCCGGCGCGCCCTGAGCGCACTGGCGGCCGAGGTCGGCCTTTCCACCTCCGCCGTCAACGAGCGGCTGCGCCGGCTGGCGGCCGAGGGCGTGCTCGCCGGCACCCACGGGCATGTCGACGCCCGGCGCGCCGGCTTCGACGTCTGCGCCTTCGTCGAGGTGCTGCTGGCTGCGCCCGGCGACGATGCCGGCTTCATCGCCGGCTGCCTCGGCGAGCCGCAGGTGCAGGAGTGCCACCACGTCACCGGCGACTGGTCCTATCTCCTCAAGGTGCGGGCGCGGAACACGGGCGATCTCGAACGGCTGATCGGCCGCCGGATCAAGAGCTGGCCCGGCGTCGTGCGCACGCGCACGACACTCGCCCTCTCCTCCCCCAAGGAAACGTCGGCGCTGCCATGTGTCCGGGGCGGCGAGCCGTGCTGACGCTCTTCGCCAAGGGCTTCGCGCTCGGCCTCGCCATCGCCGCGCCGGTCGGCCCGATCGGCCTGCTCTGCATCCGCCGCACCCTGGTCGACGGGCCGGCCATGGGCTTGGCGACCGGGCTGGGGGCGGCAACGGCCGATGCCGCCTATGGCGCCGTCGCCGGGTTCGGCCTCGCCGTGGTCGCCGACGCCATGATCGCCGGGCAGGGCTGGCTGGCCGGGGCGGGCGGCCTCGCCCTCCTCTGGCTCGGCTGGCGCACGGCGACCGCAGCCCCGGCGATGCGCGCAGCGGACGCCGGCGGCGCCCGCTCCCTCCTCCTCGCCTGGGGCACGACGACGCTGCTGACGTTGGCCAACCCCGCGACCATCCTCTCCTTCGCCGCGGCCTTCGCCGCCCTCGGGCTCGGCGAATGGGCGGGCGACGGCACGGCGGCGCTGGTGCTCGTCCTCGGCGTCTTCCTCGGCTCGGGCGCGTGGTGGCTCGGCCTGTCGCTGACGGTCTCCCGCCTGCGCACCCGCATCGGCCCGGCCGCCATTGCCTGGATCAACCGGCTGGGCGGCGGCGCCCTCATCCTCTTCGGGCTGGCCGCGCTCTACACGGCCGCCGGCTGAGTCAAGGCCGCGCGCGCCGCCCGCACCTGCCGCACCAATTCCTTGCGGACCGCCCCGGCGTCCGCGCAGGGCTCCGCGAAATCGACCCGCAGCACGGCCGCGCCGAACCGCAGGTCGCAGCCCTCGACATCGACCCCCGTCATGCGCCAGCCGGGCTCGCGGCTGCCCGCGACGCGGGCATAGAGCTGGACCGCGTCGCAATGGTCCGCGTTCATGTGGGCGACGATCCCGGCCTCGGCTTCGGCAAGCGCGACGGGGTCGGCCGGCGGGCCGAGCCGGTCGGCGCCGATCCAGCGGATGCGGCCGAAGCCGGCGACGAGGTGCGCCCGCTCCGGCTCGACCCGGTAGAGGCGGAAGTCGCCGAAGCCCGCATAGGCGGCGGCATCCGGATGGCGGGCGAGATAGCGCGCCCGCGCCGCGCCGTCCTCGACGATCGCCGCCCGGCCGAGCAGCGACAGGCGCTGACCGGCCAGCGGCCGGTCGAGCCCGACCGTGCCATCGAAGAGCAGCGAGACCCGGCCGTCGGCCGCGATGTTGCGGCTGTGGTCGGCAAGGTCCGACAGCAGCAGCAGCGGCCGGCCCGCCGCATCGGACGCCACCAGCACCAGGGAGGCCAGGGGCCAGCCCGCGGCATCGCGCTGGACCGTCGCCAGCGCCGCCCGGTCGATCGCCCGCATCAGCCGCCGGGCGTCGCGGGCATAGGGTTCGAGGTCGTCCGTCATGCGACGGAATCTCCCAGAAGCGGGCCGGGGCAGCAACGGCGGTTGCCGCGGGCGCGGCGGGTCGTCCAGGATCGCCACCGGTCCTGCTCGACGGAGCCATCGGCGCCATGCCCGAATCGTCCGCGCTTCCCCCATCCCTCTGGGCCGCGACCGCGCCGCCCGGTCCGCAGACCACCCCGCTCGCCGGCACCGCGACCGCCGACGTCGCCGTGGTCGGCGCCGGCTATACCGGCCTCTCGACGGCCCTCCACCTCGCCGAGCGCGGCGCCTCGGTCGTGCTGCTGGAGGCGGCGGAGGCGGGCTGGGGCGCGTCCGGCCGCAACAACGGCCAGGTGATCCCGACCCATCCGCGCTTCGACCCCGACCATTTCCGCCAGCTGCTGGGGCCGGAGAAGGGCGAGGCCTATGCCCGGCTGGTGCGCGACTCGGCCGCCTTCACCTTCGCGCTGATCCATCGGCTCGGCATCGACTGCGAGGCGGTGCAGAACGGCTGGATCCAGCCGGCGCACCGGCCCGGCCGCCTCGCCCTCAGCGCCCGGCGGGTGGAGCAGTGGGCGAAGCTGGGGGCGCCCGTCGAGCTGCTCGACCGGCAGCGGACGGCGGCCGTCACCGGCTCGGACTTCTGGCATGGCGGCTGGACGAACCGCGACGGCGGCCACATCAATCCCCTCGCCTATGCCCGCGGCCTCGCCCACGCCGCGATCGCGGCCGGGGTGCGGCTGCACGAGCGCAGCCCGGCGACGGCGCTGGAGCGGGACGGCGCGCGCTGGCGCCTGTCGACGCCGGGCGGCAGCGTCACCGCCGACCAGGTGGTGCTGGCGACCAACGCCTATTCCGACGATCTCTGGCCGGGCTTCCGGCAGACCGTGGTGCCGGTGCGCTCCTACCAGATGTCGACCGTGCCGCTGGGCGAGAATGTGCGCCGCAGCATCCTCGTCGGCGACGTCGCCCTCTCCGACACCCAGGGCGACCTGCATTTCTTCCGCTTCGCGCGCTCGGGCCGGCTCGTCACCGGCGGCGCGCTGGTCTTCCACACCGGCCACGAGACCCGCCTGCGCCGCCGCATCGGCGCCCGTCTCGCCCGCGTCTTTCCCCAGGTCGGCGCGGTCGAGTTCGACCATCTCTGGCACGGCTATGTCGGCATCACCGCCGACCGCATGCCGCACCTGCACGAGCTGGCGCCGGGCGTCGTCGCCTGGGTCGGCTGCCAGGGCCGCGGCGTCGCCCTCGCCACCATCCTCGGGCGGGAGTTCGCGCGCTGGGTCGACACCCGCTCGGCCACCGACCTGCCGCTGCCCCTCGCGCCGCTGCGCCCGATCCCCGCCCACGGCTTCGCCCGCCGCATCGCCCGCAGCGCCCTGCTGCTCTACCGCTGGCGCGACCGGCGGGGGTGACGACCTACCCGCGGCGCGCCCCCGCCAGGATGGCGATGTTGCCGTGGAGGTGGAGGGGCTGGAAGGCGAGACCGGCGTCGGCGAACCAGCGGGCATAGTCGGCGAGCGTCGCCGGGCGGTTGTCGCTGCCGAGGTCCTGCTCGTAGGCCGCGAAGTCGTCGGCGGTGCGCATGCCCTCGCCGTGGATGCGCTCGAGCCGCGCCCAGAGGCTGCGCTGGAGCCCGAACAGCGACGGCTCGGTCAGGCGGATGCGGTCGAGCAGGAGGAAGGCGCCGCCGGGCGCGAGGCGGCGCGCCGCCCAGGCGATGACGGCCGCCTTGGCCGGGTCGTCGAGGTCGTGGAAGGTCAGCACCGAGACGATGGCGCGCCACGGGCCATCGAGCCCGGCAACGGCGCCGATGTTCGCGAGGTCGCCTTCGACCAGCCGCACGTTCGCCCCCCACGCGGCGAGGTTCGCAGCCGCCGCGCCGAGGCTTTCGCCCTTGCGGTCGAAGCCGACATAGCGCAGGTCCGGCCGGCGGCCATGTAGCAGATGGCCGAAATAGCCGGTGCCGCAGCCGAGATCGAGCACGGCATCGCCGGGGCCGCAGAGATCGGACGACACGGCGGCGAGGATGTCGAGCTGCTCGGCGCGGGTCGGGTGGCGGCGGATCGGATCTTCCATCGATGGTCCTTCGAGAGTCAGTTGCCGCCCTCGTCCCGGCGGAAATAGGAGGGCCCGCCACCCTGGCGGCCGGCGGACGGCGGCGCCAGGGGCGCCGGCCGGGAGGAGAAGAGTTCGCCGAACCAGCCGCCGCGGCCCTCCTGGGCGAGCGCCGCCGGCGGCGGTGCCGCGGCCACCGGCGGCAGCGGCGTATAGGAGGGGAACGGCCGGGGCGGCGTGCCCTTGACCGCCTCCTGCATGAAGCTGCGCCAGATGCCGGCCGGCAGCGAGCCGCCGGTCACGCCCTTCATCGGCCGCCCGTCGTCGTTGCCGACCCAGACGACGGCGACCAGCTCCGGCGTCCAGCCGGCGAACCAGGCGTCGCGGTGGTCCTGGGTCGTGCCGGTCTTGCCGGCGGCCGGCCGGCCGATATTGGCCGCCCGCGCCGTCCCGGTCTCGACCGTCCCGGACAGCATGCGGTTCATCTCGCCTGCGATCTCGGCGGCGACGACGCGGCCCGGGCCGGAGCCGGAGCGGCGGTAGAGGATGCGGCCGGAACGGTCGCGGATCTCGCGGATGGCGTAGGGAATGGCGCCGTTGCCCTCGTTGGCGAGCGGCGCCAGCGCGCCCGCCAGCTCGACCGGGCTGACCTCGCTGGTGCCGAGCGCCAGGCTGGCGTCGGCGCCGAGTTCGCTGGTGATGCCCATGCGATGCGCCGCCCGGATCACCTTCTCGACGCCGACGCGCTGGACGAGCTGCACCGACACCGTGTTGACCGACTGTGCCAGCGCCTCGGCCAGGGTGATCTCGCCGAGATAGCGGCCGTTGAAGTTCTTCGGCGACCAGTTCTTGATGCGCACCGGCCGATCGACGATGGGAGATTCCGGCCGGAGCCCCGACTCCAGCGCCGCGACCCAGACGAACGGCTTGAAGGCCGAGCCCGGCTGGCGCATCGCCTGGCTGGCCCGATTGAACTGGCTCTCGACATAGTCCCGCCCGCCGACCATGGCGCGCACGGCGCCGTCGGGCGCCATCGCGACGAGCGCCCCCTGGCCCACCGCGAGCTTCGCGCCCTGGGCGGCAAGCGCTTCGCCCAACGCGGTCTCCGCCAACGCCTGCAGGCGCGGCTCGAAGGTGGTGACGACGACGAGGTCCGACGCCGCCTGCCCGACGAAGCCCGACACCTGCTCCAGCGCCCAGTCGGCGAAGTAGCGGTTGCCCTGGGAGGGGCCCGACACCCGGGCGAGCTGGCTGCGGTTGGTCTTGGCCGCCTCGGCCTCGTTGCGGGTGAGGAAGCCGGCCTCGACCATGTTGTCGAGCACCTCGGCCGCGCGGTCGCCCGCGAGATCGGGATCGCGCAGCGGATTGAGGCGCGAGGGCGCCTTCGGCAGCCCGGCCAGGACCGCCGCCTCGTAGAGGCTGACCTTCGCCGCCGGCTTGGCGAAGTAGCGGCGGGCCGCGGCGTCGATGCCGTAGGTCCCGGCCCCGAAATAGACGCGGTTCAGGTAGATCGCGAGGATCTCGTCCTTGCTGAAGCGGTGCTCGAGCCAGAGGGCGAGCAGCGCCTCCTGGACCTTGCGCCGGGTCGTGCGCTCAGGCGTCAGGAAGAGATTCTTGGCGAGCTGCTGGGTGATCGTGCTGCCGCCCTCCACCACCCGGCCGGCGCGCAGGTTCTGGTAGATCGCGCGGGCGACGCCGAGGAGGTCGACACCGAAATGCTGGTAGAAGCGCCGGTCCTCGGTCGAGAGCAGCGCGGCCGGCACATAGCCCGGCAGGTCGCGCAGCTGCACCGCCTCGCCATGCATGTCGCCGAAGGTGGCAAGGACGCTGCCGTCGACGGCGACCATGGTGACGCCGGGCTGCCGCTCCGCCTGGCCGAGGTTGCGCGTGTCCGGCAGGTCGTAGGCATACCAGCCGACGAGCCCCAGCACCGCCACCCCGGCCCAGATGCCGAGCACCAGCGTCCAGCGGACGAAGAAGCCGAACCACGACCGCCGCTTTCGCACCGGCTTCGCCCGGCCCTCACCCTGTCCCTGCTGCGCCACCGTCGCTACCGCCTTCCCCCGCTCGCCGGCCGCCCGCGCAACCGATCCTGCCGATTCAACGCGGGCGAGATGGCGAAATTCCGGCAGGCTCCGGTCAGCGCGGCTGCATCCGGATGGCGCCGTCGAGGCGGATGCACTCGCCGTTGATCATCACGTTCTCGACGATGTGGCGGACGAGCGAGGCGTACTCCTCCGGCGTGCCGAAGCGGCTGGGGAAGGGCACGCTGGCCGCAAGGCTGTCCTGCACCGGCTGGGGCATGCCGAGCAGCATCGGCGTGCCGAACAGCCCCGGCGCGATGGCGTTGACGCGGATGCCCGAGCGGGCGAACTCGCGCGCCGCCGGCATGGTGAGGGCGACGACGCCGCCCTTGGAGGCGGAATAGGCGGCCTGGCCGATCTGGCCCTCGAAGGCCGCGACCGAGGCGGTCGACACGATGATCCCGCGCTCGCCGTCGGCCAGCGGGTCCAGCCCCTGCATGTCGGCGGCCGCCAGCCGCATCATGTTGAAGGTGCCGATCAGGTTGACCTCGATCACCCGGCGGAAGGCGTCGAGCTCCAGCGGGCCGTCGCGCCCGACGATGCGCTGGGCCGGTGCGATGCCGGCACAGTTGACGAGGATGCGGGCGGCGCCATGACGCTCGCGCCCGGCCGCGACCGCGGCCGCCCCCTGCTCGGCACTGGTGACGTCGGCACCGATGCCGAGCCCGCCGACCTCCGCCGCGACCGCCTCCGCCGCGTCCTTGCGGAGGTCGACCACCGTCACCCGGGCGCCCGCCGCCGCCAGCATCCGCGCGGTACCCGCCCCCAGCCCCGACCCGCCGCCGGTCACGATCGCCGCCACGCCTGAAATCTGCATGATTTCCCCCTCGCCTTCCCAGCGGATGAATTGCCGACGGGGTCTTAGCAAAGTCCGGCGGCTCGGGACATGGCTGACGGGCCAGGGCCGACGGGGCATAGCCGACGGGCCAGGGCCGCCGCCTTGCCGGTTGCCGCCCGCCGGGTGCTGGCATAGAAGCTGGCCGATGACCCGTCCGACACTATCCGACGTCCCGCGCCCGGCCGCGGTGCTGGGCTTTGCCGGCCTCGTCCCGTTCGTCGCCGGCGCCATCGGCGCCTGGACCTTGGAGGCCGAGCAGGCCGGCATGGCGATTCCGCTGCAGTTCTTCTATGCCGCGGCGGTGCTCTCCTTCCTCGGCGCCGTCCATTGGGGCCTCGCCATGGCCGACGGTCGCCCGGGCTGGGGGCGCTGGGCATGGGGCGTGGTGCCGGCGCTGGCCGGCTGGCTGCTCACCGCGCTCGAGTTCGAGCCGGTGCAGATGGGCATGGCGCTGACGCTCGCCTTCCCGGTGACCCTGGCGGTCGACGTCTGGCTGGTCCGGCGCGGGCTGGCGCCCGCCTGGTACCCGGCCCTGCGCATCCCGCTGACGATCGTGGTGACGCTGGCGCTGGCAGCCTCGACCTTGCGCTTCGTCTATCCGCCGGGCGCCTGATCTTCAGACGCGGCCGCGCGGGTCGGGCGCGGCCTGATCCGCAGCCGTCGCGGTCGCCGTGGTGGCCGCGCGGATGCGGCTCACCTTCGCCTCGCGATGGGCGATGTAGAGGCCGGAGCAGCCGATGATGACCGCGCCCAGGGCCGTGTACTCGTCCGGCCATTCCGCGAAGAAGATCAGCCCGAGCAGCGCCGAGATCGGCAGGCGGGTGTAGTCGAAGGTCATGACCACGGTCGCGTCGGCGGCGCGGAAGCTGCGCGTCATCGCCATGTGGCCGAGCGATCCGAGCACGCCCATCATCACGATCCACGGCCAGAGGTGCCAGGCCGGCCACTCCCAGACGAAGATCGCCGGGACCAGCAGCAGCGGCGTGTAGTAGAGCGCCATCCAGGTGACGATGGCGTTGGCGGGCTCGGTGCGCGAGAGCTGCTTCACGACGATGGTGTTGATGGCGCTGGTCGCGGCCGCGATCATGGCGGCGATCATCCCGGCGTCGAGCGGCGTCCAGCCGGGGCGCAGGATCACGACCGCGCCGAGGAAGCCGACGACGATCGCCGACCAGCGGCGCAGCCGCACCTGTTCGCCCAGCATGAAGACCGCCAGCACCGTCGTGAACATCGGCGCGGTGAAGCTGAGCGCCGTCGAGGTCGCGAGCGGCAGGTGGGCGATACCGTAGAAGGAGGCCAGCATGCCGATGACGCCGATGACGGCGCGGCGCAGATAGAGCGGATTGTGCCGGCCGAGCCCCGCCCGACCCGCCCGCACCATCAGGGGCACCATGAAGAGCAGCCCGAAGAAGATGCGGAAGAAGGCGGCCTGGAACGCGTGCATCCCCGCCTCCGCCGTCAGCCAGCGGATCAGCGTGTTGAGCGCGGAGAAGGTGACCGCGGCAGCGAGCATCCAGATCGCCCCCTGGATCGGCGGCGCGAGATCGCTCATCCAGCGATCGAAACGGTGCTTCAGCGGCATGGACCAGGAACCGGCGGGGCAGGAACGGCGGGAGGGAATCGGCGGGCGAGATCGGCAGGGGCTGGGACGGGCATCGGGAAGACACCGCCGGACCGGGGCGGGCCGTGGGCCGGATCAAGGCCAAGTGAAGGCGCGTCACGGCCCGTCCGGCTCCGCCGATCCGTTGCACGGGCAGAGGCCCCGCGTCTATACCGGACGGCGTACCCGATTTCCCGGAGGAACGGCCTTGTCGGCACCGCTCTGGCAGCCGTCGGCGGAGCGTATCGCCGCCGCGACCATCACCCGCTTCGCCCGCTGGCTCACCGAACGGACCGGCCAGCCGCTGGCCGACCGCGGCTATGCCCCGCTCTATGACTGGTCGCTGGCCGAGCCGACCGCCTTCTGGGAGGCCCTGTGGGACTTCTGCGGCGTCATCGGCGACAAGGCCCCCCCGCCCTATCTCGTCGACGGCGACCGCATGCCGGGCGCGCGGTGGTTTCCCGGCGCCCGCCTCAACTACGCCGAGAACCTGCTGCGCCGGCGCGACGACGCCGACGCCATCGTCTTCTGGGGCGAGGAGCGCGTGCGCCGGCGCCTCTCGTTCGCCGAATTGCACGACGCCGTTTCCAGCACCGCCGCCGCGCTGCGGGCCGCCGGGGTCGGGACGGGCGACCGGGTCGCGGGCTACATGCCCAACATGCCGGAGACGGTGATCGCCATGCTGGCGGCGGCCGCCGTCGGCGCCATCTGGTCCTCGTCCTCGCCCGATTTCGGCGTCCAGGGCGTGCTCGACCGCTTCGGCCAGATCACCCCCAAGGTGCTGGTCGCCGCCGAGGGCTACTATTACGGCGGCAAGACCTTCGACCAGACGGGCAAGCTGGCCGAGATCCTGGCCGGGTTGCCGACGGTCGAGCGGCTGGTCGTCGTGCCCTATGTCCGCGACCGGGCGCCGATCGCGGACCTCGGCCCGAAGGCCGTCCACTGGGCCGACTTCCTGGCGCCGCACGCGCCGGGCCCGATCGCGTTCGCGCGGCTGCCCTTCGACCACCCGCTCTTCATCATGTATTCGTCCGGCACGACGGGCGTACCCAAATGCATCGTCCATGGCGCCGGCGGCACGCTGCTCCAGCACCTGAAGGAGCATCGCCTCCAGTCGGACGTGCGGCGCGACGACCGCGTCTTCTACTTCACCACCTGCGGCTGGATGATGTGGAACTGGCTGGTCTCGGGGCTGGCCGCCGAGGCGACGCTGCTGCTCTATGACGGCTCGCCCTTCCATCCCGACGGCAACGTGCTGTGGGACTTCGCCGACGCCGAGCGCATGACCCTGTTCGGGACCTCGGCCAAGTATATCGACGCCCTCGCCAAGGCCGGGCTGGAGCCGGGGACGACCCACGACCTCGCCACCGTGCGCACCATCACCTCGACCGGCTCGCCGCTGGCCCCGGAGGGGTTCGAATATGTCTATCGCTCGGTCAAGACGGACGTCTGCCTCTCGTCGATCTCCGGCGGGACCGACATCATCTCCTGCTTCGCGCTCGGCAACCCGATCGGACCGGTCTGGGCGGGCGAGCTGCAGGTGCGCGGGCTGGGCATGGCGGTCGCGGTCTATGACGACGAGGGCCGGCCGGTGCGCGGCGAGAAGGGCGAACTCGTCTGCACCGCCCCCTTTCCCTCCATGCCGATCCATTTCTGGAACGATCCCGACGGCGCCAAGTACCGGGCGGCCTATTTCGAGCGCTTCCCCGGCATCTGGTGCCATGGCGACTATGTCGAGCTGACCGAGCATGACGGGCTCGTCATCTACGGCCGCTCCGACGCAGTCCTGAACCCGGGCGGGGTGCGCATCGGCACGGCCGAGATCTATCGCCAGGTCGAGCAGCTGCCGGAGGTCGTGGAGAGCCTCGTCGTCGGCCAGGACTGGGACCATGACGTGCGGGTCGTCCTGTTCGTGCGCCTGCGCGAGGGCCTCGTGCTGGACGACGCGCTGCGCGACCGCATCCGCCGGCAGATCCGCGCCAACGCGACGCCGCGCCACGTCCCGGCGAAGATCCTCCAGGTCGGCGACATCCCGCGCACCAAGAGCGGCAAGATCGTCGAGCTCGCCGTGCGCAACGTCGTCCATGGCCGGCCGGTCAAGAACGTCGAGGCGCTGGCGAACCCGGAGGCGCTGGAAGAGTTCCGCGATCGTGCCGAGCTGGCCGAGTAGGCCCGCCCGGAGATTTCTCGAAAAATCCACTGTGCAACCCGGCACCCGGCGGGCGATTGTCTTTTCGGGGTGCGCAAGCGACGCAAGACGAGGGAGTTGGGCATGGCCTTGGCGATCGGGAAACGCTCCGCGGGTGCGGCCGCGGCGGCGCTGCTTGCCTTCACGGCGCCGGCCGGCGCAGCCGATCCGGCGGCGATCCGCAAGGATCTCGAGCAGATCGTCACCGCCGTGCGCCGCGCGGCCGGGCCCGGCCTGCAGGTCGACGGCCAGCCACGGGTCGTCGAGGAGAACGGGACGGTGGTCGCGACCCTGCCGGCCATCACCACCAAGAGCCCCGAAGGCGGCATGACGCTGCGGCCGATCACGCTCCGGGTGAAGGACATCGACGCCGACCAGCAGCAGATCGAGATCCAGCTGCCCGAACGCATCGAGGCGACCGGCCCCGGCGGCAAGCCGATGCTCGCGCTGGTCATCGGCAAGCAGAACCTGACCGGCATCTGGCGCAAGTCGATCCAGAACTTCGATTCCCTGCAGATGGTGCTGGAACAGGTCTCGGTGCAGGATCCGGCGCAGAAGCCGATGATCGAGATCCAGAAGGTCTCGATCACCGGCGGTCTCAAGGAGACGGCGCCCGGCATCTGGAACGGTGCGATCCGGCTGGCGGCCGACGGCACCCGCGCGACCGGGCCGGACGGCACGGCCGTCGCGCTCGGCAGCACCTTCTACGAGTACACCCTGAAGGACGCCCGCCTGGTCGAGGTCGCGCGGCTGACCGACGCCGCCGGCGTCTCGTTCGCCAATCCGCGCCTGCTGCTCGCGGGCGGCCAGGTGACGCAGCAGCAATGGCAGCAGGTCGTGGAGATGCTGGCGCAGCTGCCCGGCCTGATCGGCGGCATGTCGCTGCTCTACGGCATGCAGGATCTCAGCGTGACCCATCCGATGATGGGCCCGCAGCCGGCCTTCCGGGCGGAGAACCTGGCGTTCGGATTCGGCGTCGCCAATGACGGCCAGGGCGGCGCCTCCTTGTCCATCGGGCTGGACCTGAAGCGCATGGTCGGGCCGAGCGAGCTGCCGATCGAGGTTCCGCCGGCGGCCATTCCGCACTCGTTCGACCTCCGCATCGAGATCGACCAGCTGCCGACCGGCGTCGTCTGGGACGCTTTCTTCGGCACGCTGCGCCAGCAGCTCGCCCGGCCGGCCCAGCCACGCCCCGGCCAACGGGCGCCGACGCCCGAGGAGGCCCTCGAGGCCGCCGCCGGCGCCGCCTTCGGCATGAGCCTGCCGGTGGCGATGGAGAACTTTGCCAAGGCCCGGCCGCAGCTGCATGCCCGCAGCGTCTCGCTGGCCTTCCCCGACGCCCGCATCGACGGCGTCGGCACCATCCGCTTCGCGCCCGAATCGCCGCAGATGGCGAGCGGCAGCTTCGACGTGAAGCTGGCCGGGCTCGACGACCTGATCGAGAAGCTGGGGCGGGCCCCGAAGTCCGACGAGGAGGCGACCGCGGTCGTCGCCCTCACCTTCCTGCGCGGGCTCGGCAAGCCGACCCCCGGGCCCGGCGGCAAGCCGATCTACGTCATCCAGATCCAGGTCGGCGAGGACGGCAAGGTCTTCGCCAACGGCATCGACGCCATGAAGGTGATCGAGCTGCTCGACAAGGCACGCTGACGCCAAGGGGCGTCGCGTCCGGCGCGGCGCCCCGACTTCAGGCCGCCTTCTTCTTCACCTGGGCCCGCGGCGGCACCACGCCGCGGCCGAGGAACCAGGCCGGGATCATCGCCGCCACGAAGATGACCGACACGGCCAGGAAGGCATCCTGGAAGGCCATGGTGTTGGCCTGGGCATAGAGCACGCGCCCGAGGAAGTTGTAGGCCATGCCGGTGCGCTCGACGCCCTGCAGCCCGGCCTCGCCGATCATCCGCTTCAGGACCTCGATGTAGGCGAGCGTGTCGGGATTGCCGGCCGTCTGGGTGGCCGTCAGGACTTCCGCATGGAAGGCCGTGCGGTACTCGATGATGAAGGCGAGGCCGTTGACCCCGAAGGCCGCGCCCATCATGCGGATGAAATTGATCGCCCCCGACCCCTGGCCGATCAGGGCGGGCGGCAGGGCACGGAGCGCGCTCGAATTGACGTTGGAGACGACGAAGGCAAGGCCCGCCCGGCCGAAGGTGACGAGGAAGACCATCATCCACCAGCCGGTGTTGACGTCGCATTCGGCGAGGAAGAAGCCCGCGATGGCGAAGGTGCCGAGGCCGAACAGGATCGGCCCGTGCGGCCGCACATAGTCGGACAGGCGGCCGGCGATCGGAAAGAGGAACACCAGCACGATGCCGGCCGGCATCAGCATCAGGCCGGCGCCGGTCGGGGTGAGCTGGAGGATCTGCTGGGCGAAGAGCGGGATGAGGTACATCGACCCGAACATGCCCGCGCCGAAGACCAGCGCCACGATCGAGGCGCAGGCAAAGCGCGGCACCCGGTAGAGCGCCATGTTCAGCATCGGGTTGGGGATGGACAGCTCCCACAGGATGAGCGCGACCGCGGCCACGACGGCGACCGTCACCAGGATGACGAGATCGACCGAGGACCAGCCCCAGCGCTGGCCGTTGGACAGCGCATTGAGCAGGCAGGTGACGGAGAGGGCGATGAGGGCGAGCCCGACCCAGTCGAACCGGGAGCGCGGCGCGCTCGCATCCCGGCCCGGCAGGAAGACGAATGCCATCATGATGCCGAGCGCGCACATCGGCAGGCTGCCGAGGAAGACGTAGCGCCAGCCGAAGGCATCGACGATGAGGCCGCCGAAGGTCGGCCCCAGCGCCGGCCCCAGGATGACGCCCATCCCGAAGATGCCGCTGGCCAGCCCGCGGTCGTTCGGCGGAAAGAGCTGGAAGATCGTCATCAGCGCCAGCGGCTGCGAGACCCCGGCGCAGGCGCCCTGCACGACGCGGGCGAGGATGACCATCTCGATCGAGTCCGCGGACTCGCCGACGAGCGCCGCCGCCGAGAAGATCCCCATGGCCGCGACGAAGATCGCGCGCGCGCCGAACCGGTCGCGCAGCCAGGCGACGGTCGGCATCGCCGCCGTGCTGGCGGCGAGGAACCCGGTCGAGAGCCAGTGGGCCTTGTCCTGCCCGACGCCGAAGGCGCCCATGACCTCGGGGATCGCGACGTTGGTCATGGTCGAGGACAGGATGCTGGCCAGCATCCCGCACAGCACCGTCGCCGTCGCCAGCCACTTGTAGGCCGGCCCGAGCTCCGCGCGTCCGGCGTCAGCGACTGCCGACATCGACGACCACCTCGACCATCATCCCCGGCGAGAGGACGAGGTCCGTCTCCTCGAGGTCGATGCGGACCGGCAGCCGCTGGGTGACCTTGGTGAAGTTGCCGCTCGGATTGGGCGTCGGCAGCAGGGCGAAGTTGCTGGTGGCCGTGGTGCCGATGCGCGTGACCCGGCCGGTGACGGTCTGGCCCGGATAGGCATCGACCTTGATCTCCACCGCCTGCCCGGGCTGTACCCGGCCGATCTGGGTCTCGCGGATGTTGGCCTCGATCCGCACGTCGGCGGGATCGTGGATCAGCAGGATCCGCTGCCCGGCATCCACGAACTCGCCGAGGCGCACGAAGCGCCGGTCGACGACGCCGTCGATCGGGCTGCGCACGATCCGGTCCTCGACATCCTTGCGGGCCTGGGCGAGGCGCGCCTCGACCTCGGCATGGCGGTGGTCGAGGCGAACGATCTCCTGCCGCAGCATGCCGATCTCCAGCCGCTCGGTTTCGACCTCGGCTAGCTTGGCGCGCGCGGCGACGATGTCGGCCTGGGCGCGGGCATGGCCGTGCTGGGCCTGGAGGAACGCCGTGCGCGCCCGGTCGAGGTCGCGCTGGGCGGCGACGCGGGCGGCGATCAGCTTCTCGCTGCGCTGGTACTCCTCGCGCGCCAGGGCCAGTTCCGAGGCTCGCGCCGCCAGGACGGACTGCAGCGCCTGCACCTGGGCCCGCTCGCTGTCGATCCGCGAGCTGGTGCGCGCCTCGATCAGCCGGACCTCGGCCTCGGCGCGGGCGCGCTCGGCCGCCACGCCGGCCGCCTCGGCCGTGAGCCGCTCCACCTGCAGCTCGGCATTGCGGCTGTCGAGACGGGCCAGCACCTGGCCGCGGACGAGGCGCATGCCCTCGTCGACGGTAAGCTCCTCGAGGATGCCGGCGACCCGGCTCGATATCGTCGTCATGTCCGCCACGACCCGGGCGTCCGTCTCGTAGACATGGATCGTGCGGTCATGGACCCAGTTCGCCGCGAAGGCGACGAGCCCCGCGGCGGCGACCACGACCGCTCCGATCAGAAGGCGCTTGCGACGGCGCCTTGGATCGGGAACGCGGGTGGCGGTGCCGAGCTTAAGATCGGGGGCGACGTCGTTCATCGACGTCGAGCGCCTTTGGTGTGGCGGCGGGCGCAATGCCGGCAGGGATGGATCATAAGACCGAAGTTGTCCGCCGGATCGTGCGGCGATCCGCGCGCCTTCCGTCATGCAGGTCGAAAACGAGACACCATCGCGCGAATCGCCGTCGGATTCCACTGGTTTCCCGCAAGCGCTATCATCGATGCGCGGCCAGCGGCGTTGACAGGCGCGACCTGCGCCCGGATCGTGGTCGGCCCGCCACACCACCCGGTTCGCGCAGCCCCATGGATCTGTCCTTCACCCCCGAGCAGGAGGCGATCCGCGCCCAGGTCGAACGCATCTGTGCGCGCTTCGGACCCGACTACTGGCTCGCCCGCGATACCGACGGGCGCTTTCCCGACGAATTCGTCGCCGCCATCGCCGAGGGCGGCTGGCTCGGCATCGCCATGCCGCCCGACTATGGCGGCGCCGGCCTCGGCATCACCGAGGCGGCGTTGATGCTGCAGACCATCGCGGAATCCGGCGCGGCGATGGCCGGCGTGTCGGCCGTCCACATGAACATCTTCGGCCCCAACCCGATCGCCGTCTTCGGCACCCCGGAGCAGAAGCAGCGGTTCCTGCCGCCCCTCATCGAGGGGCGGGAGCGCGCCTGCTTCGGCGTGACGGAGCCCGACGCCGGGCTCGACACGAGCCATATCCGCACCCGGGCCGTGCGCCGCGGCGACCGCTACGTCGTCGACGGCCGCAAGATCTGGACCTCGACCGCCCAGAGCGCCGCCAAGATTCTGCTCCTCGCCCGCACGACGCCGATCGAGGAGACGGCACGGGCGATGGACGGGCTGTCGCTCTTCTACACCGACCTCGACCGTCGCCGGGTCGAGGTGCGCGAGATCGCCAAGATGGGCCGCCATGCGGTCGATTCGAACGCGCTCTTCATCGACGGGCTGGAGATCCCCGTCGAGGATCGGATCGGCGAGGAGGGCCAGGGCTTCCGCTATCTGCTGCACGGCCTCAACCCCGAGCGGATCATGGTCGGCGCCGAGGCCGTCGGCATCGGCCGGGCGGCGCTCGCCCGGGCCGTCCAGTACGCCAAGGACCGCGTCGTCTTCGGCCGGCCGATCGGCCAGAACCAGGCGATCCAGCACCCGCTGGCCGAAAGCTGGATGGAGCTGGAGGCCGCCAACCTGATGATCTTCCGCGCCGCCGCCCTCTACGATGCCGGCCTGCCCTGCGGCGCCGAGGCGAACGCCGGGAAGTATCTCGGCGCCGAAGCGGGGTTCCGCTCCTGCACCCGCGCCGTCATGACCCATGGCGGCTACGGCTATGCCGCCGAGTTCCATGTCGAGCGGTTCCTGCGCGAGGTGATGATCTGCCGCATCGCGCCGGTCAGCCCCGAACTCATCAAGTGCTACGTCGCCGAGCGGGTGCTGGGGCTGCCCAAGAGCTACTGACCGTCGCCATGCGCGATGCGGGAGTCGGCCGGCGTGCCGGCGCGCTCCTCCATCCCGTAGTCGCGCAGGACGGCCGCCACCCGCAGTCGGTAGCGGGCGAAGACATGGTCGCGCCCGGCCGCCTGGGCCTGGCGGTGCGACGCCGTCGTCCGCCAGCGCGCGACCGCCGCCTCGTCGCGGAAGAAGGACAGCGACAGGACCTTGTCGGGATCGCTCAGGCTCTGGAAGCGCTCGACGGAGATAAACCCGTCGATCTCCTCCAGCACCGGCTTCAGCTCGGCCGCGATGGCGAGATAATCCTCGCGGCGGCCGGGCCGCGGCACGAACTCGAACATGACGGCGATCACGGCCGCGCCTCCACCGGCTCGAGGAAGCTGCGCTCCTCGGAGAGGATGAAGCGCAGGCGCTGCGCCATGGCGAAGTTGGCGGCGCCCTCGGGGTGCGCCTTGAGACGCCCTCGATAGGCCTCGTACTCGGCGAGGCTGGCGAAGCCGATCAGCGCCAGCGCGACGTTGTTGGTGCCCTCGTGCGGCAGGAAGTACCCGAGCAGGTCGCCGCCGCAGGCCGGGATGATGCGCAGCCAGTTGCGCGCATATTCGGCGAAGGCGTCGCGCTGGAAAGGATCGATGACGTAGCGGATGCAGCAGGTGACGGCCATGGCAGGGCTCCCGTTCCGGTGGGTCGACACGGCGGATGATGGCCCCTGGCGCGGCATGGATGCTTCGATTAGGGTCGAACCATGAAGGCAGGACCGGACATCGCCATGGTCGCCGCGCTGCTCGGCGATCCGGCGCGCGCCAACATGCTGACGGCCCTGATCGGCGGCACCGCGCTGACCGCGGGCGAGCTGGCGCGCGAGGCCGGCGTGACGGCCCAGACCGCCAGCTCGCATCTCGGGCGGCTGACGGGCGGCGGGCTCGTGACCGTGCGCCGCCAGGGCCGGCACGCCTATTATGCGCTGTCGGGCGACGACGTCGCCCGCGTCCTGGAGGGCCTGATGGGGCTGGCCCAGCGCACCGGCCACCGGCGCACCCGCCCGGGCCCGGCCGAGCCGGCGCTGCGCGAGGCGCGGGTCTGCTACGACCATCTCGCCGGCGATCTCGGCGTCGCGCTGCTCGACGGCCTCGTCGCGCGGGGGGCCATCCTGCGCCGCGACGAACAGCTGAGCCTGACCCCGGCGGGGGCTGCCTTCCTCGCCGGCTTCGGCATCGACCTCGCCGCCGCGTCGGGCGGGCGGCGGCCCCTCTGCCGCAGCTGCCTCGACTGGAGCGTGCGCCGCAGCCATCTCGCCGGAGCGCTCGGCGCCGCCATGCTGCAGCGGGTGTTCGATCTCGGCTGGGCGCGCCGCGTCCCCGAGACCCGGGTCGTCCGCTTCACACCGGCGGGCCGCACCCGCTTCCTGCAGACCTTCGCCAGCCCGCCACCCGCCGATCCGGAGCAGCCATGTCCCGACTGACGACCCTCGAAGCGGCCATCCAGGCCTATCTCGACACCATGTACGACGGCGATCTCGACCGCTTCGACCGGGTGTTCCACCCGACGGCGCAGCTTCATGGCTGGCGCGACGGCGAGCCGGTCTGCTGGCCGATCGCCCGCTATCGCGAGATCACGGCCGGCCGCGCCTCGGCCAAGGCGTCGGGCGCGCCGCGCGAGGAGGCTATCCTGGCGATCGATTTCGCATCCGACCGCTCGGCGCTGGCCAAGGTCCGGGTCCGGATGGGCGCGGCGGTCTTCGTCGACTACCTGACCTATGCCCTGATCGACGAACGCTGGCAGATCACCGCCAAGCAGTTCGAACCCCAGGCCTGAGGAGGCTTCGCCATGCGCACCGTCGGACTTGGCCTGTGGTTCGAGGACTACGCCGTCGGCGACCGCTTCCGCACCATCGGGCGGACGATCACCGAGACCGACATCGTCAACTTCGTGAACTGCACCGGCATGACCGAGGTGCTGTTCACCAACCTCGAATACGCCACCCGCGTCTCGGCCATCCCCGGCCGGCTGGCGCCGGGCGCGCTGGTCTATTCGCTCGCGGAGGGGCTGTTGATGCAGTCGGTCGTGCAGGGCACCGGCATGGCCTTTCTCCACATGGAGTTCGACGTCAAGGCGCCGACCTTCGCCGGCGACACCATCCATGTCGAATGCGAGGTGACCGAGGCCCGCCCGGCCTCGCGCGGATCCCGCGGCCTCGTGCGCACGCGCAACGAGATCCGCAACCAGCGCGGCGAGGCCGTCATCGTCTACACGCCGCTGCGCATGGTGAAGGGCCGGCCGGCCGACCCAGACGATCCCTTCGGCCTCGGCTGACGGCCGCGGCCCCAGGGTGATTGCGGCGGGCGGGCTCGGCGGCTAGCTTCGCCCGTCCGAAGGACAAGGCTGGCCTGCGGGGGAGGCACGATGGACAACCCGGTCGTCGTCGAGGATCGCGGGCCGATCCGCCTGATACGGCTCAACCGGCCGGGCGCGCTGAACGCCGTCAATGCCCATCTGCGGCGGGCCTTCGTCGCCGCCATGGACAGCGCGCAGCACGATCGCCGCGTCGAGGCGCTGGTCGTCACCGGAACGGGCGAACGCGCCTTCTGCGCCGGCCAGGACATCGACGAGGCGGCGGGGCTGGCGACGCCGCGGGCGGTCGCCTGCTGGCTGACCGAGATGCGCGACCTCTACCAGTCGGTGCGCGACGTCGAGAAGCCGACCGTCGTCGCCTTCAACGGACTGGCGGCCGGTGCCGGCATGCAGATCGGCCTCGCCGCGGACCTGCGCGTCGGCTATCCGGAGATGCGGTTCGGGCAGCCCGAGGTGCGGGCCGGCCTCGCCAGCATCGTCGGCTCCTGGTTTCTCGCCCAGTATGTCGGTGCCGGCGTCAATGCCGAGATGTCGCTCTCGGGCGACCTCATTTCAGGCGAACGCGCCTTCGCCCTCGGCCTCCTGACCCGCCTCGTGCCGCAGGCCGACGTGCGGGCGACGGCGCTGGCGGAAGCGGCACGGCTGGCCGCCCTGCCGACGACGGCCTACCGCCTGACCAAGCGCCGCTTCCGCGAGATGACCCAGCCCGGCTTCGACGCCGCCTATCGCGCCGGCGTCGCCGCCCAGCACGAGGCCTATGCCGCCGGCGACCCGCAGCGGGCGATGGCAGCGTTTCTGGCGCGCCGCGCGCGCGGCTGAGGCTTCAGCCGCCGTACCAGGCGGGGTTGCGCTTCTCGAGGAAGCTGGCAAGGCCCTCGGCCGCCTCGGCCGAGGCGCGGTGGCGGGCTGCGACATCGACCAGCTGCTCGACCTGATCGTCCGGGATCATTTGCCCGGCCATCTCCAACGTCAGGCGCTTGGTCGCCGCGACCGCCTCCGGGCCGGCGCGCAGGATGGCGTCGACGATCGGCGCCGCGGCCGCATCGAGCCCGCCCGTCGGGCAGACTTCGTGGACCAGCCCCATCGCTTCCGCGCGACGCGCGCCGAACACCTCGCCGGTCAGGCCCCAGCGGCGCAACTGGGGTAGGCCCATGGACTTGACCAGCTGCGGGATGATCGGGGCGGCCACCACCCCGAACTTGACCTCGGTCAGGGCGAAGCGCGCCTCCTCGCTGGCGATCACCACGTCGCAGGACGCCGCCAGTCCGACGCCGCCCCCGAAGCAGGCGCCATGGACCAGCGCGATCGTGGGATGCGGGAAGAGTTGCAGCCCCCGCATCGCCCGCGTCGTGCGCACCGAGAAGTCGCGATTGCCCTCCGGCGTCATGCCGGCGACCTGGCGCAGCCAGGCGAGGTCGGCGCCGGCCTGGAAATGCCGGCCGTTGCCGCGCAGCAGCACCAGCCGCACCCGCGGATCGGCGGCGAGCCGCTCCATCGCGTCCAGCAGGCCGTCGATGACGGCCCCGTCATAGGCGTTGTGGACCTGCGGACGATTGAGCGTGACGGTCGCGACGCCGCGATCGTCGACGGCGGAGAGGACGACGGACATGCGGGGGGAGGCTCCGTTCGGCGGCCCCTCGAGGGTCAGCCGAAGACCATCCGCGGCAGCCAGAGGGACAGCACCGGAACATACGTCACGACGACCAGCAGACCCAGCATGAGCCAGACGAAGGGCGTTATGCCGCGCACGATCTCGCCGAACGGCGCGCGTGAGATGCTGGCGAGGACGTAGAGGTTCATGCCGACCGGCGGGGTCAGCAGCGCGATCTCCATGTTGACGGTGACGATGATCGCGAAATGGACCTTGTCGATGCCGAGCTGCTCGACGATCGGCAGCAGCAGCGGCAGCGTGATCAGCATGACCGAGATGACCTCGAGGAACATGCCGAGGATGAAGAGGATGATATTGACGACGATGAGGAACTGCCACGGCTCCAGCCCCATCGACTGGACCCATTGCACGACCGCACGGGTATGCCCCGAGGCCGTCAGCCAGTGCCCGAGCACGAGGGCCGAGCTGATGATGACGATGAGGACCGCCGCCTGCTTCAGCGCTTCGGCGATGATGCCCGGCACGTCGGACCAGCCGCAGCCGCGATAGGCCAGCACCGAGACCAGGATCGCGACGAAGGCCGACAGGGCGGCCGCCTCCGCCACCGTCACCAGCCCGCCATAGATGCCGCCCAGCACGATCACCGGCACCGCCAGGGCCGGCAGCGCGCGCAGCGTGACGGCCACCGCCTCGCGCCCGGAGAGGCCGGCCTCGCGCGGATAGTTCTCGCGCCGGCAGTAGTAGACGATCCAGCCGACGAAGAGCGCCGCCTGGAGCAGGCCCGGCACGACCCCGGCGAGGAACAGCTTGGGCACCGACTCCTCGGCCACGATCGCGTAGACGATCATGGCGAGGCTGGGCGGAATCAGGATGCCGAGCGTGCCGGACGCCCCCACCACCCCCAGCGCGAAGTCGCGGCGATAGTGCTTCTCGACCATCGCCGGCACCAGCAGCGTGCCCATGGCCAGCGCCGTGGCGACCGAGGAGCCGCTGATCGCGGCGAAGACGGTGGTCGCCAGCACGCAGACCACCGCCAGCCCGCCGCGCACCCGCCCGACGAAGGCGAAGGCGAAATCGACCAAGGCGCGCGCGATGCCGCCGCGCTGCATGAAGGTCGCCGCCATGACGAAGAACGGGATCGAGATCAGCGTCGCGGAGTTGAGGTGATCGGCCATCAGCTGCGGGATGCCGACCAGCAGCTTGCCGTCGACGACATAGAGCAGGGTCGCGAGGAAGCCGAGCACCAGATAGATCGGCATCCCCATCGCGAGAAACGCGAAGAAGAGCCCGAGCGCGAGGATCGGCGGCACGGCGGATCAGGCCTCCGTCACGGTCGGCCCGGCACGGGTCGGCCCGGCCGGCTCAATGGGCATGGCTGGCGCCGCCGAAATCCACGCCCTCGCGACCGCGGAGGAGCGCGACGAGACGGACGAGATAGCGCAGCGCCATCAGGCCGGTCCCGACGGGCACGCAGGCGAAATAGATCCACATCGGCATCCGCAGCGAGCTCGTGCTGCGCTCGTCGAGCTCCATCGCGAGCGTCACGATGTCGATCCCGATCCAGGCGACGAGGCCGCAGAAGCCGAGCCCGACCAGGGTGTTGACGATCTCGAGCGCGAACTGCACACGGCCCGGCAGCAGCCGGATCACGAGGTCCGCGCGAACGTGCCGATTCTCCGCCACGAGGCCGCTGGAGGCGAGCCAGATCGACCAGATGACGAGATAGACGACCGTCTCCTCCGCCCAGTCGACGAACCAGGCGGGATGCAGGTAGCGCGTCCCCATCTGGTAGACGGCGAGGAGGAGGCCCGCCAGCCCGCACAGGCTGACGAGCCATCGCTCGACGGTACCCCACAGATGCAGCATCCGCCCCGTCCCCCCGCGGAACGCCAGCGGCTGCTCAGACGGCGCCCGCCTTCTTCAGCTCCGCCATCACCTCGTCGACGAGTCCGGCGTCCATGCCCATCTTCTTCACGAGGCCGGCCTGGATCGACAGCATCTCCCGCCGGACGCGGTCGAGTTCCGACTGCTCGGCCTGGACCACGTTGATGCCCTTGGTCTGGGCCAGCTTCATGGCGTCGACCTGGCGCTTGCGGCCCTCGGCCCTGCCCCAGGTGACGGCATCCTTCCAGGCCGCGACCAGATGCTTCTGCACCTCCGGCTTCTGCTTGTCCCAGAAGGTGAGGTTGACCATCGGGACGTAGGGCAGGAGTGCGGCCCGCTCGACATAGGCGTGCTTCAACCCGGAATCCCAGAGCTGGGCGCTGCGGACCGACTCGAAGGTCGTATAGACGCCCTCGACGGTGCCCTGGGACAGCGCCAGCGGCACGTCCGGCCAGGGCACCAGGACGGGGTTGGCGCCGAGGAACTTGTAGCGCTCGGCGTTGATCGCCCCGCCCGGGATGCGGACCTTCATGCCCTTGAGGTCGGCCAGCGCACGCAGCGGCTTGTCCGTGGTGTAGGTATTGCCGAAGCCGAGCGGCAGCCAGGGCCCCAGGATCTTGACCCGCAGCTTGCGCTCGAACATGGCGTTGAGCTTCTGCCCGGCGGGACCGTCGATGACGTCGTAGGCCATGTCCTCGGCCAGCCCGAAGAAGGCCGGGAGGTCGATCAGGGCCGCGTTGGGCTCGACCTTGTCGATCTGCCAGGTGCCCGGCATGCCCATCTCGATCGTCCCCTGGCGCAGCGCCTTGGGCACGTCGCGATCCGGGTGGAGCTGCGCGGAATGGTAGACCTCGACCTTGAGGTCCGGCACCCGCTTGCCCAGATCCGCCACAAAACGATCGACCGTCATGTTGCGGAAATGGTTGGGCGCCGTCTCGATCGAGATGCGGAACTTGTCGGCGGCAATGGCGGAGCCGGCGAACGCAATACCGGCGACCACCGCCGCCATGCGAATGGCGCAGTTCATCGTGATACTCCTCCCTGTTCGAACGATTCGTGTCGTTCTTTCCTTATGGCGGCCAGAAGATCGCAGCGACGATCGCTTGTCAACCGCGCGCGGCCGGGCGTCAGCACCCTCGCCGCATGGTCGATGACCGGCGGCCGATGGTGATTGACGGTCCCGGCGGCGGCCGCCTACCGTTCGATGAACCAACATTCAGAGGAAGCGCCCCGCCCGTGCCGCAGGATCAGGCTGCATCGCCCTCGTTGCCGCTCGCCGGCATCCGCGTCTTCGAGATCGGGACCAGCGTCGCCGCGCCCTACGCAGGCCTGATCCTCGCCTCGCTCGGCGCCGAACTGGTCAAGGTCGAGCGTCCGGAAGGCGACGACGCGCGCCACTGGGGCCCGCCCTTCTGGCACGGCGCCTCCTCGATCTTCCAGGTCTTCAACGTTAACAAGCGCTCGGTCGTGGTCGACCTCAAGGATCCCGACGCGCTCGCCCGGCTGAAGACGCTGATCGTCGAGACCGGCGACGCGGTGCTGCAGAACATGCGGCCGGGCCAGGTCGAGAAGTACGGGCTCGACGCGGCGACCCTGCAGGCGGCCAAGCCGTCCCTCGTCTACTGCAACATCGGCGCCTTCGGGGCGACCGGCCCCCTCAAGTCCAAGCCCGGCTACGACCCGCTGATGCAGGCCTTCGGCGGCCTCATGATGATGACGGGCGAGGAGGGTCGCCCGCCGGTGCGGGTCGGCACCTCGCTGATCGACATGGGCACGGGCATGTGGTGC
The DNA here is from genome assembly GCA_006738865.1 of Allostella sp. ATCC 35155. GTDB lineage: Bacteria > Pseudomonadota > Alphaproteobacteria > ATCC43930 > Allostellaceae > Allostella. Next base: position 492,464 of record AP019701.1, on the reverse strand, counting down.
GCGCTCGGCATCGTCGCGGCCCTGCTCGGCCGCCGGAAGGACGGCCATGGCGCCCGCATCGACACCTCGCTCTACGAGACCGCGCTCGCCTGGATGACCTACCACGCGGCCGACTTCATCTCGACCGGCGTCCCCGGCAAGCGCAACGGCTCGGCGACGCGCGGCATCGCGCCCTACCAAGCCTATCGCTGCTCGGACGGCTATCTGATGGTGGCGGCGCCCAACGACGGCCTCTTCCGCAAGCTGTCGGCGGCGCTGGGCCATCCCGAATGGGCCAGCGACCCGCGCTTCGTCGACAATCCGAGCCGCGTCGCCAACCTGCCCGCGCTGAACACGATGATCGACGCCATCATGGCCGCGAGGCCGCGCGCCGAGTGGCAGGCGGCGCTGGAGGCCGCCGGCATCCCGGCGACCCCGACCCAGACCATCGACGAGGTGGTGGTGCATCCGCAGACGGCGGCCCTCGGCATGCTGCAGAAGACCCCCGACGGCCGCATGGACATATTCGGCCTGCCGATGTCGTTCGACGGGCACCGCCCGCCGCTGCGCAACGCCGCGCCGGAACTCGGCGCCGACACCGACGCCGTGCTGCCGGCGACGAAGGGCTGAGCCATGGCCGACCAGTACGAGACCCTGCTCGTCGAGACCGTCGAGCCGCATATCCTGAAGGTGACGCTGAACCGGCCGCAGGCCGCCAACGCGCTCAACACCCAGATGGGCCGCGACCTGCTCGACCTCTGGCTGTCGCTCGTCCTCGACCATCGCGACCTGCGCTGCGTCGTGCTGACGGGCGCGGGCAGCAAGGCGTTCTGCGCCGGCGGCGACCTCAAGGAACGCAACGGCATGACCGACGAGGCGTGGCAGAAGCAGCACGCCATCTTCGAGCAGGCCGTCTACCGCATGATGGACTGTCCGGTCCCGGTCATCGGCGCCATCAACGGCGCCGCCTATGGCGGCGGCTGCGAGTTCACGCTCGCCTGCGACTTCGCCTATGGCGCGCGCTCGGCCCGCTTCGCCTTGACCGAGGTGACGCTCGGCATCATGCCGGGCGCCGGCGGCACCCAGAACCTGCCGCGCGCGGTCGGCGTGCGCCGCGCCAAGGAGATCATCCTGACCGGTGCCGCCTTCGGCGCCGAGGAGGCGCTCGCCTGGGGCATCCTCAACAAGGTCTGCGACGACGGGACCCTGATCGAGGAGACGATGGAGACGGCGCGGCGCATCGCGCGCAACGCCCCCGTATCGGTCCGCCAGGCCAAGCGCGCGATGGACGTCGCGACCCAGGTCGACCTCAAGAACGGCCTCGCCTTCGAGATCGAGGCCTACAACCGCATGGTCCCCACCGCCGACCGCCAGGAAGGCATCCGCGCCTTCAACGAGAAGCGCCGGCCCCAATATACCGGGCGCTGACGACCCGCAGGAGAATGCGATGAGCGAGACCGCGACCGTGCGCGAGGTGGGGCTGCGCGACGGGCTCCAGATGATCTCCACCTTCTTTCCGACCGACGCCAAGCTCGCCTGGATCCGGGCCGAGCTCGAGGCCGGGGTGAAGGACATCGAAGTCTGTTCCTTCGTGCCGCCGAAGAACATCCCGCAGTTTGCCGACGCGGTCGCTGTGGCCGAGGCGTCCGTCGCCATGCCGGGCCTGCGGCCGTCGGCGCTGGTGCCCAACCTGAAGGGCGCCCAGCGCGCCGTCGCGACCGGAATGCCGGAGCTGCATTTCGTGCTGTCGGTCTCCGAAGAGCACAACCTCCGCAACGTCCAGCGCACGGTGCAGCAGTCGGTCGACGAGTTCCGCGCCGTGGTGGAACTGGCCCGCGCCCAGTCCTTCCCGGTGCGGGTCAGCGGGGCCCTGGCGACCGCGCTCGGCTGCACCATCGCCGGTCCGGTCGATCCGGGCCGGGTCGTCGAACTGGCCCATATCCTCGTCGAGGCCGGTGCCGACGAACTGTCGGTCGCCGACACCGTCGGCTATGCCAACCCCGCCCAGACGCGGCGCCTCTTCGAGGAAGTCGGGCGTGCCGTCGCCGGCCGCATCCCGGTCGCCGCCCATTTCCACGATACCCGCGGCCTCGGCCTCGCCAACGTCTATGCCGCGGTCGAGGCCGGCGTGCGCCTGTTCGACGCCTCGCTCGCCGGCCTCGGCGGCTGCCCCTATGCGCCCGGCGCCAGCGGCAACATCGTGACCGAGGATCTGGTGTTCCTGCTCGAATCCATGGGTCTTTCGACCGGCATCGACCTCGGCCGCCTCGTCGAGGTGCGCCGCATCGTCGCCCAGCACCTGCCCGACGAGACGCTCTACGGCCAGATCGCCAAAGCCGGACCGCCCAAGGGATTTGCCAGAGCCGCCTGACCTGCCAGCCTTACCCGAAAGCGCCCGCGGCCAAGGACGGGCGCCCGGCAACCAGAGGGAGCCAGCGCCCATGACCCCCGCCGCGACCGACGTGACGATGCCGCTCGCCCGCTTCGCCGCCGACCTGCGCCTCGACGCCATTCCGGCCGAGGTGCGGGAGCGGGCCAAGCTCCTGATCCTCGACACGGTCGGCATCGCCGTCCGCGCCCGCCACGACACCGATTCGACGCCGCCCATGCTGGAGGCGGCGCGGGCGCTCGGGCTCGACCACGGCACGGCCCGGGTCTTCGGCGAGCGCGACGGCTGGTCGCCGGCCGGCGCGGCGCTGCTGAACGGGGCACTCGCCCACAGCCTCGACTTCGACGACACCCACGCACCGGCCTCGCTGCATCCGAGCGCGCCGGTGGTGCCGGCCGCCCTGGCCGCGGCCGAAATGGCCGGCAAGTCGGGCGCCGATGCGCTGGTCGGCGTCGTTGCCGGCTACGAGGTCATCTGCCGCATCAGCCGCGCGCTGATCCCGTCCGAGCACTACGATCTCGGCTTCCATCCGACCGCCACCTGCGGCGCCTTCGCGGCGGCTGCCGCCGCTTCCCGCGTCCTCGGCCTCGATGCGGCGCAGACCGCCGACGCCTTCGGCATCGCGCTCTCGGAGGCGGCGGGATCGCTGCAGTTCCTCGCCAACGGCGCCTGGACCAAGCGCTTCCAGGTCGGCCATTCCGCCATGGCGGGGCTGATGGCGGCGGTCTTCGCGAGCAAGGGCTATCGCGGCGCCGCGCCCGCCTTCGAGGGCCGCTACGGCTTCTTCCACGCCTATGCCCGCAACGCCGTGCCCGAGCGCGCCGTCGAGGGGTTGGGGCAGGCCTGGGAGACGGCGGGCATCGCGGTCAAGCCGTACCCGGCCTGCCGCGCCATGCATGCCGCGGTCGACGGCGTGATCCAGCTCCGCGCGCGCCACAACCTCGTCGAGGAGCGGGTGCGGGCCATCCGCATCGGCCTGGCGGACACGGCGCTGCGCCTCGTCGGCCTGCCGCAGGAGCAGAAGCGCGTGCCGCAGAACGTCGTCGACGGCCAGTTTTCCTGCCATTTCGGCGTCGGCGTGGCGCTGCGCGAGGGCCGCTTCGGCTGGGACGACTATGCGACGCATATCGGCGACCCGCGCACGTCGGCGATCCTCGCCAAGGTCGAGGTCGGCCACGATGCGGCCGCGGAGGCCGAGTACCCCCGCCAGTTCTCCGCGGCGGTCGAGATCGAGACGACGGACGGCGTTCGCGACCGCGTCTTCGTGCCGATCCCCAAGGGCGAGCCCGAGAACTTCCAGACCGCCGAGGAACTGCGCGCCAAGTATGCCGCCCTCGTCCTGCCGGTGATCGGGGCCGCCCAGGAGGCGCGCCTCTTCCAGGCGATCATGGGCATGGATCGCGGCAGCGTCGCGGCCATCTTCGACGCCGCCGCACCGAACGTCCCCGACCCGACGCGGAAGTCGGCCTGAGCGCCCGGGCGATGGGCGCGCCTCCGCGACCGCTCGCCGGTCTCAAGGTCATCGCGGTCGAGCAGTACGGGGCCGCGCCCTTCGGCACGCTCCACCTCGCCCATCTCGGCGCCGAGGTGATCAAGATCGAGAACCCGAAGGAGGGCGGCGACGTCAGCCGCTCCGTCGGGCCGCACTTCATCGCCGGCCTCGACCCGACGGCGGCGAGCGGCCTCTTCCAGGCGCTCAACCTCAACAAGCGCAGCCTGACCCTCGACCTCGCCCGGCCGGAGGGGCTGGCCGTGCTGGAGCGGCTGGCGGCCGAGGCCGACGCGCTGATCCACAACCTGCGTGGCGACGTGCCGGGCAAGCTCGGCCTGACCCGCGCGCGCCTCGCGGCCGCCAATCCCCGCCTCGTCGTCGTCCATCTGACCGGCTACGGGCGCGAGCCCGAGCGCGCGGCCTGGCCCGGCTACGATTTCCTGATGCAGGCCGAGGCCGGGCACTTCGCCCTGACCGGCGAGCCGGACGGCGCCCCGTCCCGCTTCGGCCTGCCGATGATCGACTATGCCGCCGGACTGTCGGCCGCGCTCGGCCTCGTCTCGGCGGTGATGGCGGCGCGCGCCTCCGGCCAGGGGGCGGAGATCGACGTCAGCCTCTTCGACACCGCCCTCTTCCACCTCAGCTATATCGGCCAGTGGCGCCTGACCCATGGCCATGTCCAGGGGCGCGAACGGCGGTCGGCCCATGCCGCCCTGGTGCCCTGCCAACTCTATCGCACCGGCGACGGCTGGATCTACCTGATGTGCAACAAGGAGAAGTTCTGGGGCGCGCTGTGCCGCGCGATCGGCCGCCCCGAATGGGTCGAGGATCCCCGCTTCCGCCGCTTTCCCGACCGGCTGCGCCATCGCGCCATCATCGAGGAACTGCTCGACGCGGCGCTGTCCGCCCGGACGACCGCGGAATGGATGGCCGCCTTCGCCGGCCGCGTGCCGGCCGCCCCCGTTCACGACATCGCCCAGGCGCTGGACAATCCCTTCGTGGCCGCAACCGACCGCCTGCAGGACGTCGCCGCCGGGGACGCCGCATTCCGGGCGATCGCCGGCCCGGTCAAGGTCGACGGCGCCCGCCCGCCGCTGGCCGCCGCCCCCGCGCTCGGGGCGGACACGGATGCCGTCCTCGCCGAGCTCGGCTATGCCGGGGCAGAGGTCGCCGAACTCCGCCGCCAGGGCATCGTCTGACCGCCATGGGGTGTCGACCAGGCGGGGGCCCCCCGCCCCGCCATTTCCCGAGGACCTGAACCGGATGCGCGCACTCTTCTCGGTGGCGGTCGGCGTGCCGGTGCTGGCGACGGTCGCCGGCCAGTCGCTGGTCACCATGAGCGGCCTCAGCGTGCCCGTCCTGGCGCCGCGCGCCGCGGAGACGATCGGCATCGACCCCGGCAACATCGGGGCCTACACGGCGCTGGTCTATGCCGCCGCGACCGTCACCAGCCCGATCTCCGGCGGTCTGCTGGCACGCTACGGGGGCTTGCGCATCCAGCAGGTGGCGCTCCTGATGGCGTCGCTCGGACTGATCCTCTTCGCGATCGGTCACCCGTTCGCCGTGATCGTCAGCGCGCTGGCGATCGGCTGCGGCGTCGGGCCGGCGACGCCGGCCAGTTCGCACATCCTGGCGCGCCAGACGCCGCCGCCGCTGCAGCCCATGGCCTTCTCGATCAAGCAGACCGGCGTGCCGATGGGCGGCGCGCTGGCGGGGCTGCTCGCCCCGCCCCTCGTACTGCTGCTCGACTGGCAGGGGGCGGCGCTGGTGCTGGCGTCCGCCGGGATCGCCTGCGCGCTCGCGATCCAGCCGCTGCGGGGCTGGCTCGACAGCGACCGCCGCCCCGACGGACCGCGGGCACCCATCCGCATCCGCGGGCCGCTGGCCCTCATCTTCTCGCACCCCGGGCTGCGGCGGCTGGCGCTCTCCTCCTTCGTCTTCTCGGCAATGCAGCTCTCGGTCAGCGCCTTTCTCGTCGTCTTCTTCGTCGAGGCGATCGGCCTCGACCTGACGCTGGCCGGCATCGCCTACGCCATCGCCCAGGCCGGCGGCGTCGTCGGCCGCATCATCTGGGGGGCGCTGGCCGAGACGGTGCTGCGCACCCGGACCCTGGTGATCCTGGTCGGCATCGCGACCGCCGTCAGCATGGCGGTGCTGGTGCAGGCCGACGCGACCTGGCCCTTCTGGCTGCTCGCCGCCATCGCCGCGCTGCTGGGCGCCACCGCCATCGGCTGGACCGGCCTCTATCTTGCCGAGGTGGCCCGGCTGGCGCCGCCCGGGCGCGCCGGCGAGGCGACCGGCGGCGCCATGTTCATGACCTTCGGCGGCGTCGTCTTCGGCCCGCCCCTGGTGACGGGCATCCTCGCCGCGACCGGGTCCTACCCGGCGGCGTTCCTGACGCTCGCCGCCCTCAACCTCGCGGCGGCCGCCTGGCTGGCGGCCGGACGCGACGACCGAAAAAGGGAGTGACGCCCATGTTCGACACGGTCTTCCGCGCAGCCACCATCGTCGACGGCACCGGCCGCCCGTCCTACACCGCCGACCTCGCCGTCCAGGACGGACGCATCGCCGCCATCGGCCCCGGGCTCGGCGCCGGGAAGGAGACGGTCGACGCCGGCGGGCTGGTGCTGATGCCCGGCATCATCGACGGCCACACGCACTACGACGCGCAGCTCACCTGGGACGCCTATGCCGACCCTTCGCCGGCGCTCGGCGTCACCAGCGTCGTCATCGGCAATTGCGGCTTCACCATCGCGCCGTGCCGGCCCGCCGACCGCGACCTCACCATGCGCAACCTGACCCATGTCGAGGGCATGTCGCTGGATGCGCTGCGCACGGGCGTGCGCTGGGAGTTCGAGCAGTTCCCCGAGTACCTCGCCATGCTGGAGCGGCAGGGCGTCGCCCCCAACGTCGCCGCCTTCGTCGGCCATTCGTCGGTGCGCACCTACGTCATGGGCGACGATGCCGCCCGGCGCGCCGCGACCCCGGACGAGGTGGCGCGCATGGCCGACCTCGTGCGCGGCGCCATGGCGGCGGGCGCCGTCGGCTTCGCGACCTCGACGGCCGAGACGCACAATGGCGAGAACGGCATCCCGATGCCGTCGCGCCTCGCCGACGAGGCGGAGATCCGGGCGCTGGTCGGCGCCATGGGCGAGGGCGGCCGCGGCGTCTATATGCTGACGCGCGGGCAGCGCACGACAATCGACTTCCTTGAGGAACTCGCCGCCGACAGCGGCCGGCCGGTGATCGTCGCGGCCACCTTCTACAACGGCACGAACCCGACGGCCTCGACGACGACCCTGGCCCAGACCCGGGCGGCGCGCGAGCGCGGGCACCCGGTCTACACCCAGGTCTCCTGCTGCCCGCTGACGATGGATTTCACGCTGCACAACCCCTACGTCTTCGAGGGGCTGACGGCATGGAAGCCGGCCATGGAGGCCCATGGCGCGGCGGTGGCGCAGGTCTATGCCGACCCCGGTTTCCGCGCCGCGGTGAAGGCGGAACTGCGCGATTTCCGCGGCCGGCGACTCTTCAACAGCCAGTGGGACCGGCTGCACCTCGTCAATGCCGCGACCCCGGCCCATGCCGGCCTGGAGGGCCGCTCGCTGGCCGACATCGCGGCCGAGCGCGGCAGCGATCCGCTCGACTGCATGCTCGACATCGGCCTCGCGGAGGCGCTCGACACGGAGTACACGGCCATCCTCCTCAATGCCGACGAGGCGGGCGTCGTCCCGCTGCTGACCGATCCCGACACCCACATCTCGCTGTCGGACGCGGGCGCCCACCTCACCTTCTTCTGCGATGCCGGCTTCGGGCTGCACCTGCTCGGCCATTGGGTGCGTGCGCGCGGCGCGCTCGGCTTCGAGGAGGCGGTGCGGCGGCTGACGGGCCAGCCGGCCGATCTCTTCGGGATCGCCGATCGTGGCCGCCTCGCACCCGGCATGGCCGCCGACCTGCTGCTGCTCGACCCGCTGACCGTGGGCCGGGGCCCCAAGCGCAAGGTGCACGACCTGCCGGCCGGTGCGCCGCGGCTCGTCACCGCGGGCGAGGGCGTGCACGGCGTCTGGGTCAACGGCACCCGCATCGTCGCCGACAACCGGGTGATCGACCCCGCCCGGCGCCCGGGCCGGGTGCTGCGAGACTTCGCCGCCTGACGGTGCGGCGCGGCCAGCTGGCCCGCGCGGGCTGACGAGACGACGCGGCGGGCGGCGTCAGGCCGCCCGCCGCGCGGCCTTGGCGTCGGCGGCCGTGAAGGCGGCGCGCTGGCCGGCGGTCACGCGGGCGTGCAGGGCCAGGATCGTGCGGCTGCCCGTGCGCTCGCAGAGGAACGGGAAGATGCCGTGCAGCATGCAGGCGAGCCCAGCCAGCACCATGCGGCCGCCGACACCCATGGCGAAGCCCATGTGCTGGCCGTAGGTCTCGCCGACCGCGGCCGGATGATCGCTGAAGGAACGGATGATCGACATCGCCGTGAAAGCCCCCGGAACGCTGATTTTCACGGAGGCTAGCGCGCTCGAGCGGAAATCGGTTTGCAAAATCGGCCCGTGATCTACCGATTGAGAGAACGCTATTCTACTAATTTTGCGTCTGTGGGAGAATTCTTCCCATGGACGCGATCGACCTGAAGATCCTTGCCCTGCTGCAGGCGGACGCCGGCCTCTCCAACGCGGAGATCGCCGACCGGGTCGGCCTGTCCCCCACCCCCTGCTGGCGGCGCATCCGGGCGCTCGAGGAGGCGGGCGTCATCCGTCGCCGCGTCGCCCTGCTCGACCGCGACAGCCTCAATGTCGGCGTCACCGTGTTCGTGCAGGTGCGCACCAACCAGCACAACGCCGAGTGGTTCGCGCGCTTCGCCGCGGCGGTCGAGACGATTCCCGAGGTCGTCGAGTTCTATCGCATGGCGGGCGAGATCGACTATCTGCTGCGGGTCGTCGTTCCCGACATCGCCGCCTATGACGGCGTCTACAAGCGCCTCATCGCGGCCATCGACCTCTATGACGTGAGTTCGAGCTTCGCAATGGAGGAGATCAAGTACACGACCGCCCTGCCGCTCGCCTACGCCCCGCGACCGTCAACCACCAGGAACCAATAAGTCGTCGTCTGGCCGAATTATCCCGCACCCGGAAAGGCGCTACCTCTCGCGGCATCGCAATCGGGGCCGGCATCGCCGCCCCCTCCTCGGGAGAGCACCGATGTCCGACACCCGTTCCGCCGACTATGCCGCCACGCTGCTCCGCGTCAGCCTGGGCGTGATGTTCCTGGCCCATGCCGGCCTCAAGGTCTTCGTCTTCGGCATTCCCGGCACCGTCGGCTTCTTCCAGTCGATCGGCTATCCGGGCGCCCTCGCCTACCTCGTGATCGCCGCCGAGGCGCTGGGCGGCGCGGCGCTGATCCTCGGTCTCTGGACCCGCTGGGTCGCGCTCGCCCTCGTCCCGATCATGATCGGCGCCACCCTGCAGCACGTCCCCAACGGCTGGCTCTTCAGCGCCAAGGGCGGCGGCTGGGAATACCCCGTCTTCTGGACGGTTACCCTGTTCGTCCAAGCGCTGCTCGGCGACGGCGTGGCCGCGCTGCGGCCCGGCGCCGCAACGACGCTGCGCACACGCCCGGCGCTCGGTTGAAGTCGGCGCCTCCCGGCGCGCCCGCGCCCGCCGGGAGGCGTTCACCGAAGTGACGCCGCGAACGGGTTCTCGATGCGAAGGTCGCCGAACGATTGGCCCGACTGCATATCTTCGCTCCACAGAATCGAGCAACCACACTGGGCCGCAGCGGCGACGATGGCGGCATCGTAGAACGACAGCCGATAGCGCTCGGCAAGGTCCAGGGCGCGAAGGTGGATATCCAGATCCACTGGGACGACCAGCAGGAAGCGGCGAAGGAGTTCCAGGACTTCGCGGATCTCGGTCCAGGACAAACCCGCCTTTCGAGTTCCAACCGACGCAAACTCGTTGAGTACCTGGACGCTGACGAGCCCGCCGTCGAGCATCAGCGCCTCTGCCTGCGCAGCCTTTCGAACATCGGGCGAGATCAGATAGAGCAGGACATTCGTATCGAAGAAACAGACTGTCTTCGGCACGGGCGGACCTACCGGGAGTTCGCTTCCAGTCGATCGAACCGGAATCCCGGAGGGAGCCGACCCCGATAGCTGCGCAAGCGGGCAAGCAGTTCTTCCGTTCCCGAAGACCGCTCGACCGCCAGCGTGCGGGAATCGATCACCTGCAGGTCGATCTCGTCACCTTCACGCAGGTCCAGCGACTGGACCACCGAACTTGGCAGGCGAACCGCCAAGCCGTTGCCCCATCTCGCCACGCGCATGGCTTCACCTCAATGATATACGATACACTTTACGTATATCATGCCCCGGGCGCCTGATCTACCCCGCCGTGAAGTCGTAGAGGGCGGTACCACCATCCTCGGTGCCGGCGAGCAGTTGGTCGCCGGAGGGGGACCAGGCCAGCGCCGCCACGCTGCCGCTGCCGGCAGCCTCCAGGTCGGTGGTGCGGTTGTGACCGGGGCGGCCGAGGCGGACGGCGCCGTTCTCGTAGCCGGCCGCGACGATCGCCATCTTGGGATGGATCGCGACGGCCGTGACGAGCGCCCCCTCGCCCGGGCAGATCTCGGCCGGCGGACGGCCCATCGGGCCGCGGCCGGAGAAGTCCCAGCAGGTGACGATGTCGGAGCCGCTGTTGGCGAGCCAGCGCGAGTCCGGCGACCAGGCGAGCGACTTCGCCTTGGCGGCCAACCCCGCCATCCGCATCTCGGAGGAATCGGCGACGCGCCAGCCATGCAGCTCGTTCTCCTGCATGGCGGTCATCAGGTACTTGCCGTTGGGCGACCAGGAGAGGCTGATGTGCGAGCCCTTCCAGGTGAGCCGGGTCGGGCTCTGCTGCTTGGAGGCGAGCCACCACAGGCTGACGCCGTTGTAATGGGCGACCGCCAGCCGCTTGCCGGTCGGGTTCAGCGCGATGCCGGTGATGGTCGAGGGATGCCCCTCCCACCGCCCCAGCGCATTGCCGGAGAGGTCGACGCCGATCGCCGCCTTGCCCGCCGCCGCGATCACCGTCCGGCTGCCGGCATGGACGGCAAGGTGGCTGACCCAGCGTCGCGGCTCCTGGTGCAGCACCCGCTCGCCGCCCGCTTCGGCCAGCACGACGCGGCCGTCGTCGCCGCCGGTGACGAAGCCGCCCGGCACCGCCGCCAGCGCCAGGACGGCGCCCTCGTGCAGCGCCACCGCGTCGATCGCCGCGTCCTCCGCGAAGCCGACCCGGCGCAGGCTGCCGTCGCCGAGCGCGAAGGCGCCCGAGCGTCCGTCCGTCGCCGCGGCGACCGCCGTCACCGCCGCCGGGAGGTTCCAGCGCCGGACGCGGCGCCGGATCGCGCCCGCCGTCTCAGGCGCGGCAGGCATCGAAACCCGCCTCCAGTCCGGCGGCGTCCAGTTCCTTGCCGATGAAGACGAGGCGGCTCCAGCGCCGCTCGTCCTCCTTCCACGGCCGCTGGAAGGCGCCTTCCTTGATCATGTGGACGGCCTGCAGCACGAAGCGACGGTCGCGGCCGGCGAGGTCGATGATGCCCTTGGCGCGCAGGATGCTGGGCCCCTGCTCGGCCAGGACCTTCGAGATCCACTGGTCGAATTTGCGCTCGTCGAGCGGCCGGTCGGACTGCAGGCAGACGCTGTGCATGTCCTCGTCGTGATAGTGCCGGCGATGGCCATGCCCGTCGTGAGCATGCCCCTCGTGACCATGCCCCTCGTGCGCATGCCCATGGCCATGATGGCCGTGGTCGTGATCGTGACCATGGCCGTGGTCATGATGGTGATCGTGGTCGTCGGCCTGGAGGAAGTGCGGCTCGATCGCAAGGATGCGGTCGAGGTCGAAGGCGCCGCGGTCGAGCACCTGGTCGAGCGCGATCTCGCAGCGTTCGGTGTGGTGGATGGTGGCGAGCGGATTGATCTGCTTCAACCGGGCCTCGACCGCCGCCAGTTCCTCGGCCGAGACGAGGTCCGTCTTGTTCAGCAGGATGACGTCGGCGAACGCGATCTGGTCCTCGGCCTCGGGCGTGTCGGCCAGCCGCTGCAGGACGTGGCGGGCGTCGACCACCGTCACGACCGCGTCGAGCCGCGTCCGCTTGCGCACATCCTCGTCGACGAAGAAGGTCTGGGCGACCGGCGCCGGCGCCGCCAGGCCGGTCGTCTCGATGATGATGGCGTCGAACTTGTCGCGCCGCTTCATCAGCCCCTCGATGATGCGGATGAGGTCGCCGCGCACGGTGCAGCAGATGCAGCCGTTGTTCATCTCGAAGACTTCCTCGTCCGCGTCCACGACGAGGTCGTTGTCGATGCCGATCTGGCCGAACTCGTTGACGATGACGGCGTACTTCTTGCCGTGCTGCTCGGTCAGGATGCGGTTGAGAAGCGTGGTCTTGCCGGCGCCGAGATAGCCGGTGAGCACGGTGACGGGGGTCGCCGACATGCGGGGATGCTCCGTTGGGAATGCGGGGGGCCGTTCGCCCCGATGGCTTCGTTCGAGGCGTTACAGATAGGCAGGCGCGGCCGTCAAGATAATGCCGATCGCGCCGCGAACGCGGACACGAGATGTCCGGCGAGCAGTTCCGAGGCGCGCGCGTCCGGCCCCTCGCCATCGGCGGCGCGATGCAGCCGGATATCCGCGGCCGGCAGTTCGGGCAGGTCCAGCCCGGCCCCGGGGCGGGACAGCCGGGCGGGAAAGGTGCCCGCCTTGACGACGGTCGCGGCAAGGCCCTCCGCGGCGATCGCCTCGATGGCGGCCTGCCCTTCGGCGACATAGGCGAGGCGCCAGGCGATCCCGGCGCGGTCGAGGGCCGCGATCGCCCATTCGCGGAAGAGGCAGCCGACGGGATAGAGCGCGACCGGCAGCGGCTGGCCGGCGGGCGGTCGCCAGTCGGGTGCGGCGGCCCAGACGGCACGTTCGCCCGCGACCCGTTCGCCGCCGCCGGTCCCGTGCCGGTGCATCGCCAGCACCAGATCGAAATCCCGCCCCAGCCGCTCCGGCATGGCCCGGGTCAGACCCGTCTCCATGGTGATCGCGATGCGCGGATAGGCCCGCGCGAAGGCCGCCAACATCGCCGGCAGGACCAGCGTGCCATAGTCCTCCATGACGCCGATGCGGACCCGGCCGGCCGCGGCATGGTCGCGGACCCGGCCGATCGCCTCGGACTCCAGCCGCAGCATCTGCCGGGCCGGCCCCATCAGGGCCTCGCCGGCCGGGGTCGGCGCGACCGAGCCGCCGCCGCGATCGAGCAGATCGGCGCCGAGGCGGGCCTCCAGGCGCGCGACCTGCATGCTCACCGCCGACTGGGTCCGGTGGAGGGCGCGGGCGGCGCGCGTGAAGGAGCCGTGTTCGACGACGGCGAGGAAGGCGCGCAGCAGTTCGAGTTCGAGGGCCGCCGGCATCGCATCACGATATGCGATGCCGGCCATAAAGGATATTCGCTGTCGTGATGGCATCGCCTCTGCCAAACCTCGGCCGCATGTGGGATGCAGTGACATGAGCGAAGGCATCGGGGTGGCGGCGGCGGTGTTGTCGAGCGGCCTGGGCGGGACGGCGATCGGTGCCACCCGCCTTCTCGCCGGCCGCATCGACCCGGTGACGCTGGGCTTCCTGCGCTTCGCCGTCGGCGCCGCGCTGCTGGTGCCGGTGGCGCTCCTCGCCCGTCGACCCTGGCCGCGCGGGCGAGACCGCGCGAAGACCGCCGCGCTGGGGCTCCTGTTCTTCGCCGTCTTTCCGTGCCTGTTCAATGCCGCGCTGGCGCTGACCAGCGCCGCCCGCGGCGCGCTCGCCCTGTCGACGCTGCCGCTGCTGACCATGGCGGTGGCGGCCATCCTCGGCGTCGAGCGGCTGACCCTGCGGAAGTCGGCCGGCGTCGCCGTCGCGATGGGCGGCGTACTGCTGGCGCTCGCCTCCGGGCTGTCGCTCGCCCCGCCCGGCGCCTGGCGCGGCGACCTGCTGATGGCGGCGGGCGCCCTCTGCATGGCGTTCTACAATGTCTGGTCGCGGCCCCTGATCCGCCGCAGCGCCGTCCTGCCCTACACCGCAACGGGCATGGCCTGCGGGGCCGGCGCCCTCTTCGCGGCGTCGCTGGCGACGGGCGGCGCGGCGCAGCTGCCGCAACTGGCGGCCGCGGATTGGCTGGCGGTCGCCTATCTCGGCATCGTCGGTGCGGCCGTGACCTTCTGGCTCTGGGCCTGGGCGCTCGACCGGGCGACGCCGACGCGGGTCGCGACCAGCGTCACCGTCAACCCGGTCACCGCGGCGATCTTCGGCCTGCTCCTGCTGGGCGAGCCCGTTCCCCCGCCGCTGCTCGGCGGGCTTGCCGCGGTCGCGGTCGGCATCTGGATCGCCAGCCGGCCCGGCTAGCGACCGACCGGGAAGCCGGGAAGCCGGGAAGCCGTGCTTGCCCGGCGACGGGCCAGGCCCTAGCCTCGGCCGGCCCCATGATCCCCCCCGCGCTCGGCGCGCGCTGGTCGGCCCTGCAGCCGGCGAGCCGCGGCCTCTGCTGGTTCCTCGCCGACCAGACCTTCCTCGTCTCGACCTTCGTCCTCATCAAGTGGCTGGGGGCGCACCATTCCATTTTCCAGATCGTCTTCCTGCGGCTGGCGATCGGCCTCGTCGTGCTGCTGCCGACGATCGCCAGGCTCGGTCCGGTCGGGCTGCGCACCCGGCGTTTCGGCGGCCACATGCTGCGCAACGTCCTGTCGACGGTCGGCATGTGCTGCAGCTATCTCGCGCTGACCCGCCTGCCGCTGGCCGACGCCACGCTCGTCAGCTTCACCGGCCCGCTGATCATGACCGTCCTGGCGGTGCTGCTGCTCGGCGAGAAGGTGCGCTGGCGGCGCTGGTCGGCGGTCGGCGTCGGCTTCTCGGGCGTGGTGCTGATCGCCCAGCCCAGTGCCGGCACGCCGCTCGACGCGCTGGGGATCGCGCTGTTCGGCACCTTCGTCACCTGCCTCAGCGTCGCCACCGCCAAGAACCTGCTGCGGCACGAGCCGGCCATGCAGGTGACGATCTGGTACACGATGCTGTCCCTGGTGCTCGCGGCACCGCTCGGCATCTGGTTCTGGCAGTGGCCGACGGCGGCCGACTGGGTGCTGTTCGTCGGCGTCGGCCTGCTGGCGACGGCCGGACACTATTGCTTCCTGCGCGCCTATGCCGAGGCGGATGCGGGCTATCTCGCCGGCTTTGGCTATGTCCGCCTGCTCTTCGCCATCGCCGTCGGCTACTTCGTCTTCGACGAAGTGCCGACCGAATGGACGCTGGCCGGCGCCGCCGTCATCCTGACGAGCGCCGTCTATGTCGGCTGGCGCGAGGCGCAGGTCGGCCGCAAGGCCACCGGCCCCTCGCGCGGCGGCGCGCCGCGCTAGGCGCGACCGGCAGTCGCGCCGCTACTTGATGCGGCAGGTGATCGCCGGCTGCGCGCTGCCCATTCCGGGGTTGACCCAGCGGATGTAGTAGCTCTTCTGCAATGCATTGCCGGGCGGAATCGTGTCGTCGCAGGGCTTCTCGTCGCCGATCCAGCGGCCCGCCTTCACGACACCGAAAGCGGTCGTCTCCTTGCAGGTCTGGACGGGCGTGCTCCTGCCGGCGGGAAACGTGATCGTCTGCCCGCCGACGTTCATGACGATCTCCGGCAGATCGATCGTGATGAACACGTCGGCGCAGAGTTGATAGGCCGACGCCGGACGAATCGCCAGAAGCAGCAACGGCAGGCCCAATGCCAAGGCTCGAATTCGCATAGTCGCGATCCTCCCTGCATTTTCTCGACCTATGATTAGACCAGATTTCGCAGCTGATCAACCAAACGATGAGAGTTCGGGAGCCGACGCCCCCATGGTCGTTTGACGCCGGGGATTTCGTCCCATAGGGTTCGGGGCCGGGCGGGGCCGCCGACATTCGGACTATGACGATGCGTCTCGCCATCCTCCTCGTTGGACTGCTGCTCGCCTCCTGGCCGGGGGAGTCGCGTGCCCGCCCCTTGCTGGCGTCCGCCATGGCCGATGCGGGGCTGACCCGGATCTTCGTCGACGCCCTCGTGGCCGAGCTGCGGACGCGCATGCCGGACGTCGAACTCGATCTGTCGCTCGACGGCAGGCGCGGCGGCGAGACGGAGCTGCTCGACATGCTGAAGGCGGGCGACCACGACCTGCATGTCGGCACCATTCACGGGGCCGTCTACTACCCCGAGCTCGACGCGACCCTGGTTCCCTACCTCTTCCCGGACTTCGCCGCCGTCGAACGCTTCCTCGCCGGCCCGGTCGGCCGCCGGATGGGCGAGGCGCTCGAACGCCGCGGCAAGGCGGTCCTCGTCGGCACCTACGACCTGGGACCGCGCTGGACCACGGCGAACCGCCCGATCGCGACGGCCGACGACCTTGCGACGATCAAGATCCGCATGCCGGAAGTGCCGCTCTGGATCCGCATCTGGGGCGCGATGGGCGCGGCGGTCACGCCGATCGCCGCACCCGAAGTGCCGCAGGCCCTGCGCGACGGCGCGGTCGACGCGCAGGAGAACGTCCTGTCCAACATCGTCGGCCGCGGCATCGTCGTGGCGCAGCGCTACCTGATCGCGACCGGGCACCAGCACGGGTTCGCCTCCGTCCTGGCCAGCCGCGCCTATTGGCAGAAGCTCTCGCCCGAGCGGCGCGGCCGGCTCCAGGCGGCGATCGTCGCGGCGGGGGCGACGGCGACGCGGATGGCGGCGGCCGAGAATGCCCGCCTGCTGGAGCGGCTGGAGACCGCCGGGATGGTCCGGATGGACCCGAGCCCGACATTCCGGCAGAAGGCGCTGCCGATCGTCGAGAAGGCCGCGCTGGAGAGCCTGGCACCCGGCGTCTACGAGGCCGCGCTGGCCGCGATCGAGGGCCGCCGCTGACGGCGGGCCACGGGAGGGAGCACCCATGACCGAGCAGCCGACCGCCGGGGACAAGCGCCGCCGCCTCGCCCGACAGGTTCGGGAGGGTCGGTTTGTCGTCGCGCCCGGCATCTTCGACATGATCTCCGCGCGGATCGCCGACGGTCTGGGGTTCGACTGCCTCTACATGACCGGCTTCGGCACCGTCGCCTCGCTCCTGGGGCTGCCGGATGCCGGCCTTGCGACCTATTCCGACATGGTCGAGCGGGTGGCGCGCTTCGCCGAGGGCACGGCGACGCCCATCGTCGCGGATGCCGACACCGGCTATGGCGGGCTGCTCAACGTCGCCCATGCGGTGCGCGGCTACGAGGCGGCCGGGGCCGCCGGCATCCAGATCGAGGACCAGGAGTTCCCCAAGAAGTGCGGCCACACGCCCGGCCGGCGGGTCATCCCGACGGCGGACATGGTGCGCAAGATCCGGGTCGCCGCCGATGCGCGCCGCGATGCCGACTTCCTGATCGTCGCCCGCACCGATGCGCGCACGACGCTCGGCCTCGACGAGGCGTTGCGCCGGGCCGAGGCCTACCGCGCGGCCGGCGCCGACATCCTGTTCGTCGAATCGCCGGAGAGCGAGGCCGAGATGGAGGCGATCGGCCGGCGGATCGCAGCACCCCTGCTGGCCAACCTGGTGGAGGGCGGCCGCACGCCGATGCTGACGCCGCAGCGGCTCGACACGATCGGCTATCGCATGGCGATCTACCCCGCGTCGGGCTTCCTCGCGGCGGCCGCGGCCCTCTCCGGCATCTATGGCGCGCTGCGGGAGACCGGCACGACGAACGGCGCCGCGACGCCGCTCCACCCGTTCGCGGACATGACCCGCCTGATGGGATTCGAGAAGGTCTGGGCCTTCGAGCGCCGATGGGCCGAGCCGCCGCCCGGCGATCCACCCCCGGGCGAGTAGTCGGGGCGCGACATTTGCTTGAAGGCGGCGGCCCGGGGGCCTATCTCAAGGCCATCCGGAACACCGAGAATTATCCGAGACCACGAGGATCATGGCGACTCTTCCCATCCTCGTCGCCCCCGACCCGCGCCTGAAGATCAAGGCCAAGCCGGTCGAAGTGGTGGACGAGACGGTCCGCAAGCTGCTGGACGACATGCTGGAGACGATGTACGCGGCCCCCGGGATCGGGCTGGCCGCGCCGCAGGTCGGGGTCGCCCAGCGCATCCTGGTGCTCGACCTCGCCCGCGAGGGCGAGCCGCGGCAGCCCATGAAGATCGTCAATCCCGAGATCGTCTGGGCGTCGGACGAAGATACCGAGCACAACGAGGGCTGCCTCTCGGTGCCCGAGCACTATGCCGACGTGGTGCGGCCCGCGGAGGTCAAGGTGCGGTATCTCGACGAGAACGGCGCGTCGCGGGAGGTCCACGCCTCGGGGCTGCTGGCGACCTGCATCCAGCATGAGATGGACCATCTCGAAGGCGTGCTCTTCATCGACCACATCTCCGCGCTGCGCCGCAACATGATCCTGCGCAAGCTCCTGAAGGCCAAGCGCGTCAGCGCCTGAGCCGCCGCCGATGCGCCTGATCTTCATGGGGTCGCCGGTCTTCTCGGTGGCGATCCTCGAGGCCCTGATCGCCGCCGGCCACTCCGTCGTCGCCTGCTATGCCCAGCCGCCGAAGCCGGCCGGACGCGGCCACCGCGTGCAGCCCTGCCCCGTCCATGCCCGCGCCGACGCACTCGGCATCCCGGTCCGCACGCCGCGCAGCCTGCGGACGGCCGAGGTCCAGGCGGAGTTCGGTGCCTTCGCGGCCGACGCCGCAGTGGTTGCGGCCTACGGCCTGATTCTGCCCGCGCCCGTGCTCGCGGCGCCGCGCCTCGGCTGCATCAACGTCCATGCCTCGCTGCTGCCGCGCTGGCGCGGCGCCGCGCCGATCCAGCGCGCCATCCTCGCCGGCGACGCGCGGTCCGGCGTCACCATCATGCAGATGGACGAAGGGCTCGACACGGGGCCGATGCTGCTGGCCGAGGCCGTGCCGATCGGGCCGCGCATGACGGCGGGCGAGCTGCACGACGCGCTGTCCCGGCTCGGCGCGCGCCTCGTCGTCGCGGCGCTGGACGGCATCGCCACCGGCCGCCTCCACCCGGAGCCGCAGCCGGCCGAGGGCGTCACCTACGCCGCCAAGCTCGACCGCAGCGAAGGCCGCATCGACTGGGGATCGGACGCGGACGCGATCGACCGTGCGGTGCGCGCGCTCAATCCCTGGCCCGGAACCTGGTTCGAGCTGGCCGGCGAACGGATCCGCGTGCTGGCGGGCGAACCGGCCGCCGGCCGAGCGGCCCCGCCCGGCACGGTGCTGGACGATCGGCTGACCGTCGCCTGCGGCAACGGCGCCTTCCGGCCCCAGCGCCTGCAGCGGCCCGGCCGCGCCCCGGTCGAGGCCGACGCCCTGCTGCGCGGCTTTCCCATCGTCGCCGGCACGATCCTGTCCGGCCGCTGAGATGCCGCGGTTCCGACTGCGGATCGAGTATCACGGCGGCGGCTTCGTCGGCTGGCAGCGTCAGCGCAACGGGCTATCGGTGCAGGAGGCCGTGGAGACGGCCGTCGAGCGACTGGTCGGCGGCGCCGTCCGCGTCCATGCCGCCGGCCGCACCGATGCCGGCGTCCATGCCCTGGGCCAGGCCGCCCATCTCGACCTCGAACGCGACTGGCCGCCGGCGACGCTGCGCGACGCGCTCAACTTCCATCTCAAGCCGCATCGCATCGCGATCCTGGAGGCGGACCGGGTGGCGGACGATTTCGATGCCCGCTTCCACGCCCGCCACCGCCGCTATCTCTACCGCATCAGCGACCGGCGGGCACCGCCCGTGCTGGAGCTGGGGCGGGTCTGGCATGTGCCCCGGCGCCTCGACGCCGCAGCCATGGCGGCCGCCGCCCGGCTGCTCGAGGGGCGCCATGATTTCACCACCTTCCGTGCGGCAGAATGCCAAGCGGCGTCGCCCGTCAGGACGCTCGACCGTCTGGCGGTGACGCGCGACGGCGACGAGCTGCGGGTCGAGGCCGAGGCCCGGTCCTTCCTGCATCATCAGGTCCGCAACATGGTGGGTACGCTGAAGCTGGTCGGGGATGGCAAATGGTCCGGCGACGACGTAGTCCGCGCGCTGGAGCGTCGCGACCGCGCCGCCGGCGGGCCGACCGCGCCGCCCGACGGCCTCTACTTCGTCCGGGTCTGCTATGATTAGCGTGAACCGGGAATAGGGTCCGGGCGACGGACGTTCGATAGTCGTGCAACGAGGAGACCCTCGATGACCAACCGTCTTATGAAGATCGCGCTTCCTGTCCTTGCCGCCGTCGGCGTTCTCGCCGCGACGGCGCCCGCCGAGGCCCGCTGCTGGTGGGATCGCTACGGCAACCGGGTGTGCAGCCCGCCGCCGCGCTACTACGCGCCGCCGCCGCCGCCCGTCTACTACGCCCCGCCGCCGCGTCGCTACTATGCGCCGCCGCCGCCGCGCGCCTACTATGTTCCGCCGCCGCCGCGCTACTACGCGCCGCCGCCGCGTCCGGTGTTCAATTTCGGCCTGACCTTCTGACGGCCGGCCGAAGAGGGTCTTTCGCGTAGCGGATGGGCGCCTTGGGGCGCCCATCTCGCTTCGGCGAGCAGGCATCTGATCGGGCCTATCCGTAGATCGACTGCGCCATGCTGTTGATCATGATGCCGAGCGCGAGGTCGAGCACGACGATGCCGAACGCGGCCAGGCCGCCGACGGCGAGCGCCGTGCGGACGATGAACCACTCGTAGGCGAGCACCAGCATGGTGACGCCGAAGGTCACGCCCTGGACGATGGCGTCCGGCAGCAGGCCGATGGCGGCCAGCCCGGTCGCAGCGACGAAGAGCGAGACCTGGATCGGCGCCGACCAGTTGAAGGCGGCGATGAAGGCGAGATAGCGGTCGCGGCGGCCCATCGCGCCGGTCAGGTGGAACATGGCCAGCGGGAACGCCGTCCAGCTCGCGACATAGGCGATGGCCTCGGTCAGCGCCATCGCCCCGAGACCGCCGCGGGGGTCGGCCGGCAGGTCGCGCATGCCGATCAGCAGCGCGAAGAACGGCAGGGTCAGCACTGCCGAGAAGAACGACTTCCAGAACTGGTCGAGGCTGCCGTCGAAGCGCGCCATGCCATCGGGATCGCGGCAGGCGAGGCGCCAGGCGCCTTCCAGCGCCACCAGGATTTCGCCCCGGGAGGGAATGGCCAAGACCGGCTCCGGCTACGCGGCCGGCCGCGGGAAATAGTCCTGCAGCACCCGCTCGTAGATCCGGGCGAGGCTGCGGATGTCGTCGCTGCGCTGGCGCTCGTTGATCTGGTGCATCGTGTCGCCGACGCCGCCGAACTCCACCACCGGGCAGTAGGCCTGGATGAAGCGGGCATCGGAGGTGCCACCGGTGGTGCTGAGTTCGGGCCGCCGGCCGACCACCGCCTCGCAGGCATCCTGCACGAGGCCGCTGAGGCGCCCCGGCTGGAAGACGAAGGATTCGCCGCTGACCTTGATGTCGAGGTCGTAGCGGCCGCCGACGGCGTCCAGCCGCTCGCGGATGCGGCGGATCAGCGTCTGGCTGGTATGGGCGTCGTTGAAGCGGATGTTGAAGACGGCCGTGGCCTCGGCCGGGATGACGTTGGTCGCCGGGTTGCCGACATCGACGGTCGCGACCTGCAGCGTCGAGGGCTCGAAATGCGCCGTGCCGTCGTCGAGCGGCTCTCCCGTCAGGCTCGCCAGCATCCGCACCAACCGGTGGATGGGATTGTCGGCGAGGTGGGGATAGGCGACATGTCCCTGGACGCCGTGCACGGTGAGATAGGCGTTGAGGCTGCCGCGGCGGCCGATCTTGATCATGTCGCCGAGCGCCTTGGGGTTGGTGGGCTC
Organism: Allostella sp. ATCC 35155; assembly: GCA_006738865.1. Lineage (GTDB taxonomy): Bacteria > Pseudomonadota > Alphaproteobacteria > ATCC43930 > Allostellaceae > Allostella. Next base: position 470,806 of record AP019701.1, on the reverse strand, counting down.
GCCGACGATGCAGTCGTCGGGGATCGCGCCCGTCTCGGCCAGCGCCGCCAGCATCTTCTTGGTGCCGTTGATCGACGGCCCCTCCTCGTCGCCGGTGATGAGGAGGCTGATCGAGCCGCCGAAGTCGGGACCGCGATCGGCGAGGAAGGATGCGACCGCAGCCGTGAAGGCGGCGATCGCGCATTTCATGTCGGAGGTGCCGCGCCCCCAGACCCAGCCCTCGCGCTCCTCGCCGGCGAAGGGATCGAAGCGCCAGGCATCCGCCTTGCCGGTCGGCACCACGTCGGTGTGGCCGGCGAAGCAGAAATGCGGCCGCCCCTCGCCGAGGCGCGCGAAGAGATTGTCGACGTCCGGCGTGCCGGGCTCGGAGAAGGGCATCCGGCGGGTGCGGAAGCCCAGCCCTTCGAGCTGTCCGCCCAGCGTGTCGAGCACCCCCGCCTCGGCCGGCGTCACGCTGGGGCAGCGGACGAGGGCCTGCGTCAGCCGGACCGGGTCGAGGGTGAGGTTCATCGGGTCAGTCGCGCAGCAGGTCGTTGATCGAGGTCTTCGAGCGGGTGCGCTCGTCGACCCGCTTGACGATGACGACGCAATAGAGGCTCGGGCCCGGGCTGCCGTCGGCCAGCGGCCTGCCCGGCATCGAGCCCGGCACCACCACCGAATAGGCCGGGACGCGGCCATACATCACCTCGCCCGTGGAGCGATCGACGATCTTGGTCGTGGCGCTGATGAAGCAGCCCATCGACAGCACCGATCCGCGCTCAACGATGACGCCCTCGACGACCTCGCTGCGGGCGCCGATGAAGCAGTCATCCTCGATGATGACCGGGTCGGCCTGCAGCGGCTCCAGCACGCCGCCGATGCCGACGCCGCCCGAGAGGTGGCAGTTCTTGCCGATCTGGGCACAGGAGCCGACGGTCGCCCAGGTGTCGACCATGGTGTTCTGGCCGACATGGGCGCCGACATTGACGAAGCTCGGCATCAGCACCGCGCCCGGCGCGATATAGGCGGAGCGGCGCACGACGCAGTTCGGCACCGCCCGGAAGCCGGCGTCGCGGAAGCGGTTCTCGCCCCAGCCGGCGAACTTCGACGGCACCTTGTCGAACCAGGGCGAGGGCCCGCGCTCCGGATCGGTCGGACCGCCCGGCACCGGCACCATGTCGTTGAGGCGGAAGGACAGCAGCACCGCCTTCTTCAGCCACTGATGGACCTGCCACTTGCCGTCCTTCGGCTCGGCGACGCGCGCCTGGCCACCGTCCAGCGCGTCCAGCGCGGCCTCGACGGCATCACGCACCTCGCCCCGGGTGGACGTCGAAAGCTCGGCGCGACGCTCCCAGGCGTCGTCGATGACGGGCTGCAGGCGGTCGAGTTCCATCGCGGTCGGCCTTCCGGGAGTGCGGGGGTGGGGCGGGAATGGGGCCGAACATTGGCCGCGCCCGCCCGAACCTGTCAACCGGCGCCCGCGATCATCGCCGGAAGGGCATATAAAGCGACCCCGACCGGATGCTATACTACCACTAGTCAATCCAGGGCGGAACGAGGGGACAGGATATGGCGGTGCTGGTGCTCACCCAGGGGAACGACGTCCAGTTCGGGACGGAAGAGGCGGACCTCATCCGCGCGCTCGACGGGGACGACAGCATCAACGGCGCGGGTGGCGACGACACGCTGGAGGGCGGCGTCGGCAACGACACGATGATCGGGCTGGACGGCGACGACCTGCTGCTCGCGGGCCAGGGCGCCGACATCCTCTACGGCTCGGCCGGCCGGGACGCGGCCTATGCCGGCCAGGGCAACGACCAGGTCTATGGCGGTGGGGGGAACGACTTCCTCTACGGCAACGACGGCGACGATTCGATCCGCGGCGATCTCGGCGACGACCTCATCAACGGCAATCGCGGCCGCGACACCGTCGAGGGCGGCGACGGCGACGACACCGTCAACGGCGGGGCCGACGACGATCTGCTGCTCGGGCAGGCGGGCGCCGACACGCTGTTCGGCGACGTCGGTAACGACACCGCCGAGGGCGGCAGCGGCGCCGACGTCATCTTCGGCAATACCGGCAACGACCTGCTCGTCGGCGGTTCGGGCAACGACACGGTCAATGGCGGCAAGGATGACGACATCCTGCTGGGCAACGCCGGCGACGACGTGCTGGCCGGGCAGATCGGCAACGACACCATGACCGGCGGCTCGGGCGACGACCAGTTCGTGTTCTCGCCGGGCGACGACCAGGACCGCATCAACGACTTCGTCCCGGACGAGGATCTGGTCGACCTGTCGGAGTTCGGCTTCGCCAGCTTCAACGCCCTGCTGTCGGCGACGACGCTGACCAGCACCGCCGGCTCGATCAGCATCGACTTCGGCAGCGGCGACGTCCTCACCGTCTCCGGCATCAACCAGCTGTCGGAGGATTATTTCCTCCTCTGACCGGCGGGCAGCGGGCACGGCCGGCGACGGCCCCGCCCGCTGCCGACCCTCAGGCCCGGTCGCGGCGGATCAGGGTGCCGACGCCGTGGGCGGTGAAGATCTCCAGCAGGACCGAGTGCGGCACCCGGCCGTCGAGGATGACGGCCGCCTCGACGCCGCCCTCGACCGCCTCGAGGCAGGTCTCGACCTTGGGGATCATGCCGCCGGTGATGGTGCCGTCGCCGATCAGCCGGCGGACGTCGGCGTCGCTCAGATCCGGCATCAGGTCGCCCGCCTTGTCCTTGACGCCCGCCACGTCGGTCAGCAACAGGAGGCGCGTCGCCTTGAGCGCGGCGGCGACGGCGCCCGCCACCGTGTCCGCATTGATGTTGAAGGTCTCGCCCTCGGGACCGAGGCCGATCGGCGCGATGATCGGGATGATGCCCGCCTTCTGCAGCGAGCCGATGATCGCGGTGTCGACCGTCTTCGGCTCGCCGACGAAGCCGAGGTCGAGCACCTTCTCGATGTTGCTGTCGGGGTCGCGCTTCGTGCGGGTCAGCTTCTCGGCGCGGATGAGGCCGCCATCCTTGCCCGACAGGCCGACCGCAACGCCGCCCGCCGCGCTGATCATGGCGGCGAGCTGCTTGTTGATGGCACCCGACAGGACCATCTCGACGATCTCGACCGTCTCCTTGTCGGTGACGCGCAGCCCGTCGATGAACTCGCTCTTGATCTTGAGCCGCGACAGCATGGCGCCGATCTGCGGACCGCCGCCATGCACCACGACGGGATTGATGCCGACCTGGCGCAGCAGGACGATGTCGCGCGCGAACAGCTCCGCCACCCGCTCGTCGCCCATGGCATGGCCGCCATACTTCACGACGAAGGTCTTGCCCGCATAGCGCCGCATGTAGGGCAGCGCCTCGGACAGCGTCGCGGCCTTGGCGAGCCATTCGTTGCGGGAGATGTCGGCAGCGCTCATCGGTCGGACCCCGGGGCCGTGGGCAGGAAAAGGGCCGGGACTGTATCCGATCGCCGGGGCGCCGCCAACGCGCCCGCGCGTGACGGTTTCAGGACGTCGGGCTCAGGATCCCGATTCGGCCAGCCGCGCCAGCATCGCGCGCAGTTCGGGGATGCCGCGGCCTTCGCGCGCGCTCGTCTCCAGGACGACGGGATGGGCCGCGACATGGCCCGCCGCCTCCTTCGCGACTGCGGCCCGCGTGCGCTCCAGCTCCGACTGCTTGGGCTCGTCCGCCTTGGTCAGCACGATCTGGTAGGAGACGGCCGCCTGGTCGCACATCTTCATCCAGTCGCGGTCGCTGTCCTTGAAGCCGTGGCGGGCGTCGATCAGCAGGCAGAGACGCTGCAGCGTCGGGCGGCCGCGGAGATAGGCGTCGATCAGCCGCACCCAGGACGCCGTCTCGGTGCGCGACACCTTGGCGTAGCCGTAGCCCGGCATGTCGACCAGCGTCATCCGGTCGCCGAGCCGGAAGAAGTTGAGCTGGCGGGTGCGCCCCGGCGTGTTCGATGTGCGGGCGAGCGCGTTGCGGCCGGTCAGAGCATTGATCAGGCTGGACTTGCCGACATTGGAGCGGCCGAGGAAGGCGATCTCGGGCAGCTCGATCGGCGGCAGGTCGTTGGCGGTCGTCGCCGCCCAGAAGAAGGCGCACTCCTGGGCGAAGAGCAGGCGCCCGGCCTCGACCGCCTCGGCGTCGAGATCGGGCTCCTGCTGGACCTCGGGGCGGTCGTCGCTCACCTCAGGCCGCGCCGGCCCGACGCATGATGACCCACTGCTGCAGGATCGAGAGCAGGTTGTTCCAGGCCCAGTAGATGACGAGGCCCGCCGGGAACGCGGCCAGCATGTAGGTGAAGACGAAGGGCAGGACCATGAACACCTTGGCCTGGATCGGGTCCGGCGGCTGCGGGTTCAGCTTCTGCTGCAGGAACATGGTGATGCCCATGAGGATCGGCCAGGCGCCGATCATCAGCATGTGGGGCGGGGTCCAGTCGATCACGCCGAACAGGTTGAAGATGCTGGTCGGATCGGGTGCCGAGAGGTCGCGAATCCAGCCGTAGAACGGCGCGTGCCGCATCTCGATGGTGACGAACAGCACCTTGTAGAGCGCGAAGAAGACCGGGATCTGCACCAGGATCGGCAGGCAGCCCGACGCCGGGTTCGCCCCCTCCTTGCGGTAGAGGTTCATCATCTCCTGATTCAGGCGCTGGCGGTCCTCGCCGTACTTCTCGCGCAGCTCCATCATCTTCGGCTGGAGCAGCTTGAGCTTGCTCATCGACCGGTAGGACTTGTTGGCGAGCGGGAAGAAGGCGAGCTTGATCAGCACCGTCAGGAGCAGGATGGCGAGGCCGAAATTGCCGAGCCAGCGGTAGAAATAGTCGATGACGTAGAAGATCGGCTTGGTCAGGAAGTAGAACCAGCCGAAGTCGATGGCGCGGTCGAAGCGCTGGATGCCGAGCCGGTCGCGATAGTCGTCGAGGAGGTGCACCTCCTTGGCGCCGGCGAAGACACGGTGGGTCGCCTCGGCCGACGCCCCGGGGGCGACCTGCCGGGCAGCGCCCAGATAGTCCGCCTGGTAGCTGTCGGCCGCGCCGCGCTTGGCCCAGACGAAGCGGCTCTCCACCGTCTCGGTCTGGTCGGGAATCAGCGAGACCAGCCAGTACTTGTCGGTGAAGCCGACCCATCCGCCGGTGGTGGTCTGCTTGACCTCCCGGTCGTCGCGGATGCCGGAATAGCTGATCTCGCGCAGGGTGCCGTCCGTGACCCCGATCAGGCCCTCGTGCAGGATGTAGAAACCTTCGGTGTGCGGCGTCGGCCAGCGCTTGGCCAGCGCATAGGGCAGCAGCGTCACCGGCGCCGACCCGGTATTCTCGACGCGGTCGGTGACCGTCATCAGGAAGTTGGCGTCGAGCGCGATGGTGCGCCGGAAGACCAGCCCCTGGCCGTTGTCCCAGACCAGCGTCAGCGGCTGGTCCGTGCTCAGCACCGGGCCCTCCGCCCGCCACACCGTGTCGTCGCGGGGCACCGGCACGTCGGCGCTGTCGGTCCCCGCCACCCAGCCGAACTGCACGAAGTACGGTCGCGCGGTGTCCGACGGCGACAGGAGGTCGATGAGGGGACTGCCCGGCTGCACCGTCTCGCGGTAGTCCTTCAGCGTCACGTCGTCGATGCGGCCGCCGCGCAGTGACACCGACCCCTTGAGGCGGCGCGAATCGATCGGCACGCGCGGCGCCTGCTGCAGGGCGGCGTCGCGCTCCATCGCCCCGCCGGCGACGGGCGCAGGGGTCGGCTGGGCGCCCGGCACCCCGGGCGGCACCGCATCGCCCGACGGGCGCGCCGTCGGATCGGTCTGCTGCTGCTGCTGCCGCGCGGCCTCCTGCTGGGGCTTCTGCACGAAGAACTGGAAGCCGAGCAGGATGGCGATCGAGATCGCGATCGCGAGGATCAGATTCTTTTGATCGGTCATCGGAAGGTCCCCGACGGGAGGATGGCTACCGCCGATGTCCGGCGCAGCGGGAATGGGTATGGTCGTGGTCGGCCCGACCGGCGGCCGGTACGGGGTCGTATCCGCCAGAACTCCACGGATGGCAACGGGCCAGTCGACGCAGGGCGAGCCAGCCGCCGCAAACCGCCCCGTGACGGGACAGCGCCTCGACGGCGTAGGACGAGCAGGTCGGCTCGAAACGGCACGAGGGCGGCAGGATCGGCGAGAGGATCCACTGGTAGGCACGCACCAGGATCACCAGCAACCGGGCCGGGATGCTCATGGCGCGTCGGCCGCCGCTGCGGGCGGCGTGGGCGCATCGGGTGGGGGCGCATCGGGCGCGACGGGCCGTCGGCGTTCCACCCGCGCCAGCGCCGTCTCGAGATCGCCGAGCAGCGCGCCGAACGGGCGCTCGACGGTCCCATCACGCGCGATCAGGACATAGTCCCAGCCGGCCCGGCCGAGACTGGGCAGCAGCTGGGCGGCGACCGCACGCAGTCGCCGACGCGCCCGGTTGCGCACCACGGCGCCGCCGATCTTGCGGGTCGCGGTGAAGCCGACGCGGGGCGGCTCTGCGGCCGTCGCGTCGTCCGTGCGTTCACAGGCCTGGAGGACCAGCCCGGGAGCGGCCCATTTTCGCCGTGCGGCGGCGACGCGCAGGAATTCCGACCGCTGCGTCAGCCGTCCGACGGCCGGCGGCATCAGGCCGAGAGGCGCTTGCGCCCCTGCGCCCGGCGATTGCGGATGACCTTCTTGCCGCCGACGGTCGCCATGCGGGCCCGGAATCCGTGGCGGCGCTTGCGAACGAGGCGGCTCGGCTGATAGGTGCGCTTCACGGCACGAGCTCCGAGGAAATTCGTCGTTTTTCGAGAGTGCGGGCTTATACGGGAGGCCCGGGAGCAAGTCAACGCACGAGCGGCCGCGGCGGCAGGAGTCGGGCATGGAAAGAATCGAAGCCGACATCTGCGTGATCGGCGCCGGCGCGGCCGGCCTGGGGGTCGCCGCCGGCGCGGTCCAGATGGGCGCGCGCACGGTACTGATCGAGAAGGGCACCATGGGCGGCGACTGCCTGAATACCGGCTGCGTCCCTTCGAAGGCCCTGCTGGCGGCGGCGAGAGCCGCCTTCGCCGTGGCGGATGCCGCGCGGTTCGGCATCGACGCCGGCCCCGCCTCCGTCGATTTCGCGCGCGTGCGCCGCCACGTCGACGGCACCATCGCGGCCATCGCCCCGCACGATTCGGAGGCGCGCTTCGCCGGCCTCGGCGTGACGGTGATCCGCGCCGCGGCGCGCTTCACCGGCCCCGGCGCGGTCGAAGCGGACGGCCGCGAGATCCGGGCGCGCCGGTTCGTGATCGCAAGCGGCGCCGAGCCCGCCGTGCCGGACATTCCCGGCCTCGAAAGCGTCCCCTACCTGACCAACGAGCAACTCTTCCGGCAGGCCGACCTGCCCGAGCACCTGCTGATCATCGGCGGCGGGCCCGTCGGCATCGAGATGGCGCAGGCCCATCGCCGCCTCGGCAGCCGGGTGACGCTGCTCGAACGGGGCACCATCCTGAAGCGCGACGATCCCGAGCTGGTGGCCGTCGTCCGGCAGCGATTGACGGACGAGGGGGTGACGATCCGCGAGGGCGTGCACATATCGGCGATCGCCGGGCAATCCGGCCGGGTCTCCGTCGCCCTCTCCGGGCAGGCCGGGTCCGGCCCGGTCGTCGGCAGCCATCTGCTGGTCGCGACCGGCCGGCGTCCGCGCGTCGCGGACCTCGGGCTGGAGGTGGCCGGCGTCACCTTCAGCGCCGTCGGCATCACGGTCGATCGCCGGCTGCGCACCAGCAACCGGCGGATCTTCGCCCTCGGCGATGCCGTCGACGGCGGCTGGCGGTTCACCCACATGGCGGGCTATCAGGCCGGTATCGTGCTGCGCAACGCTCTCTTCCGCTGGCCGGCCCGCGTCGACATCCGTGCCGTGCCGCGCGTCACCTACAGCGATCCGGAGCTGGCCGCGGTCGGCTGCTCGGAGGCGGAGGCGCGTGCGCTGGGCTACCCGGTGCGGGTCCTGCGCGCGCCCTTCTCCGAGAACGACCGCGCGCGCGCCGAGGGCCGGACCGAGGGGCTGGTCAAGGTGGTGATCGGCCGGCGCGGCCGCATCCTCGGCGCAGCCATCGTCGGGCCGCATGCCGGGGAACTGATCCAGCCCTGGATCCTGGCGATCGGCCGCGGCCTCGGCATCGGCGCGATGGCCGGGATGGTCGCCCCCTATCCGACCCTCGGCGAGGCCGGGCGGCGCGCCGCCGGCGACTGGTTCGCGCCCACCCTGTTCGGACCCGGCATGCGCCGTCTGGTCCGTCTCCTCGGCCGCCTGGGATGACGATGCGACGCCGGATGCGACCTCTGACCGGCCTGTCGAGCCGGCTTCTGCTGATGACCGTCAGCTTCGTCATGCTGGTCGAAGTGTTCGTCTATGCCCCCTCGGTCGCCCGCTTCCGGCTGGACTGGCTGGAGCAGCGGGTCAACGCCGCCCAGCTGACCATCATCGCCCTCGAGGCGACGCCCGACGAGGCGGTCACGGCCGAACTCGCCAATCGCCTCCTCGACCAGGTCGGAGCCCACGGCATCGTCGTGCCGCCCAGCAACACCGGCATCCGCCGCGGGGTCTTCCGCGACATGCCGCCTTCGGCCGACGTCTCCGTCGACCTGCGCGAGCAGGCCATGCCGGTGGCGATCTGGGATGCGTTCGGCACCCTGCTCCACACCGAGGACCGCGTGCTGTGGATCAAGGCGACCGCCCCCAACCTCATCGGCGGCCGGATCGACCTGCTGCTCGACGAGGCGCCGCTGCGCCGCGCCATGGTCGCCTATTCCTGGCGCATTCTCGGCCTGTCGCTGCTGATCTCGTTCGTCACCGCCGCGCTCATCTTCGTGACGCTGCGCTGGATGATCGTGCGCCCGCTGCGGGAGGTCACGCGCAGCATGGTGCGGTTCAAGGAGAACCCGGAAGACGCCAGCCGGAGCGAGGCGCCGTCGCGACGGAGCGACGAGATCGGCACCGTGCGCCGCGAGCTGGCGGCGATGGAGGCGACGGTGCGCCAGTCGCTGCGCCAGCGGGCCCGGCTGGCCGCCCTGGGCGAGGCGGTGACCCGGATCAACCACGACCTGCGCAACATCCTGACCACCGTCAGCCTGCTCTCGGACCGGCTCGGCGCCAGCGGCGACCCGGAGGTCCGCCGCGTCTCGCCGACGCTGATGGCCGCCATCGACCGCGCCGTCCAGCTCTGCCAGCGCACCCTCGACTTCGCCCGCGACGGCGGGCCGCTGCTGAAGCGCAGCCGGTTTGCGCTGTCCGGTCTGGTGGAGGAGCTGGCGCCGGTCGTCCGGGCGGCCGACGGGCGCGACTTCCGGATCGACAATGCCGTCGCCGCGGAGATCGCCGTCGAAGCCGACCGCGACCTGCTCTTCCGCGTGCTCTCGAACCTGGCCCACAATGCCGCGGCCGCCGGGGCGTCCCGCCTGCGCATCGCTGCCGCGGCGGCCGGCTCGGATCTCGAGATCGAGGTGTCCGACGACGGCCCCGGCCTGCCGCCGAAGGCGCTGGCCAACCTGTTCCAGCCCTTCGCCGGCGCCGGACGCAGCGGCGGCACCGGGCTCGGCCTCGCCATCGCCCGCGAGCTGATGCGGGCCCACGGGGGCGACATCGCGCTGGCCGGCAGCGATGCCGACGGCACGGTGTTCCGCCTCCGCCTGCCGCACCCGGCCGACGAGGCGCGCCGCGCCGCCTGACCGGCGCCACCGGCCCCGACCGGGGGCTGGGTCGGCACCCCGATCCGCGCTATCCATATGCCACCGGATCCGAGGAAGCGTACGAGGCAGCGAGATGGTCAGGCGTTGGGTAGTGGGCGGCATCGTCGGCGTGATCGGCATCGTCGGCCTCGCCATGGCGGCGACGATCCACCAGACGGGCTTCTACACGCTCGGCCTCGCCATGGCAGGGGCCGCCATCGTCTATATCTTCGCCCTGATCAAGCGCAGCTTCGACGAGGCGGAGGGCGGACGGGGCTGACCCGCCCGCCGCCCGGCCCCGGCATTCAGACGGCGATCACCGATCCGCCCGAGGAGGGGTCGGCGCCGCCGGTCACCCGCCCGCCATCGACCAGGATGGCGTGGACGCGCGCGCAGATGTAGGGCTGGACGCTGCGGATCGTGCGGTAGCCCATGGCCGCCAGCGCCTCGCAGGTGAGGACCGGGATGCGCGCGGCGACGTCGATCGCGTCGCCCGTGGCGGAGAAGCGCGGCACGTTGACGGCCTCCAGCGCCGACATCCCGTGGTCGACGACGTTGAGGATCACCTGGAGGATGCCCATCGGGATGTTCGAGCCGCCGGGCGCCCCCAGGATCAGGTATGGCGCGTCGCCCTTGAATAGGATGGTGGGCGCCAGCGAGCTGACCCGGCGCTTGTTCGGCGCCAGCGACTGCGCCCGGCCGGGGCGCGGGTCGAACATCGCCATCGCGCCGTTGTACATGAAGCCGAGGCCGGGGGTGATGACGCCCGACTGCATGCCCAGCGTGTGGGTCATGGTGACGGCGTTGCCCTCGCTGTCGAAGGTGCAGAGATGGGTCGTGTCGGCCCCCTCCTTCGAGCCGCCGGCGCGCGGCACATGCGCGACCTCGCCGCGGCGGATGGCCTCGGCGTCGGCGCGGGCCGCCTCGCGGTCGAAGATCGATTCCGCCTTCACGTCGACGAAGTGGGGGTCGCCGATGTCGCGGTCCTTGACGATCTGCGCCCGCTTCATCGCCTCGGCGACGACGCGGATGTATTCCGGCGAATTGACGCCCATCGCCTTGAGGTCGAAATGCTCCAGGATGTGCAGCATCCGCAGCAGCATCGCGCCGCAGCCGGGCGGCGGGTTGGCGGCGACGCGCAGGCCGCGGTAGCTGCCCCAGACCGGCGGGGTCCATTCCGGCTCGTACCGGTCGAGGTCGGCCTGGGCCAGCAACCCGCCATGGCCCGCGAAATCCTCCGTCATCCGCCGCGCCATGGCACCGCGATAGAAGACGTCCGGCCCGTCGGCCGCAATCGCCCGCAGGCTGCTGCCATAGTCGGGGTTGGTCACGGTGGTGCCCGGCGGATGCGGCTGCCCGTCGGCCCCGAAGAACAGGGACGCATACTCGCGGGTGTAGCGGATGCGCTCGATGACCTCGACGCGCCCCATGTTCTCCGTCGTCGTCCAGTAGGTGTGGACGTGCGGGGTGATGCGATAGCCGTCCTCGGCGATGCGGGCGGCCGGCAGCACCACCTCGGCCCAGGGCAGGCGGCCATAGAGCTTGTGCATGCCATGGAGGCCGGCGACGGTGCCCGGCACCGCCACCGACTGGTAGCCGAGGTCGTTGACCCGGCCCTTGAGCACGAAGCCGAAGCCGTCGCGCGTCTCGTACTCCAGCAGGTCGCGCCACATGTCGGGGCGGACCGCGAGCGGCGCCTTCGCGAAGAAGTTGATGACGGCATGGACGCCCTGCTTCGGCAGGTAGACATGGCCCGCCCCGAATCCGGCGATGCCGCACATCATCTGGTCCATGACGCCCTGGGCGAAGGCGGTCGCGACCGCCGCGTCGACGGCGTTGCCGCCGGCCAGGAAGACGCGTGCCCCCACCTCGGCCGCATCGTTCTGCGGCGCGACGACCATGCCTCGTTCCATCGGAACCCTCTCCGGGATACGGCGGGAACCGGGCGGCCCCGCAGGTTGACCGGAGCAGGATAGTGGCCGGGCGGTCGCCCGTCATCACCCCGTGGGCCGGATGTCGAGCGCCATGAGAACCCGGTCGGCCGCGGCCTCGCCACTGTCGAAGGCGGCCTCGACCCGCGGTCCCAGGCACCAGTCCCCGGCCAGCGCGAGGCGGCGTTCGGCGTCCCACAGGCATGGACGGTCGGCCGCGACTTCGACCTGGGCGAACCGCCAGCGATGGGCTACGGCCAGCACGGGTTCGGCCCGGCTGCCGACCAGGACCCGGAACCGCTCCAGCAGTTCCGGCACCACCCGGTCGGCCGGCCATTCGAGATGCCGGCGCGACCAGTCGGGCGCGGCATGCACGACGATCGCATCCCCTGGCACGGCGCGCCCGGGCTTGGCCCCGTCTCGCGCCACCCACGCGATCTCGCCCTCGTCGATGCGCAAACGGTCGAAGTCCAGCCCGACAGGCGCTCCGAATGCGAGCATGAGCGCCCAGCAGGGCGCATAGCGGACGCGCTCCAGTTCCGGCATGGCAATGCCGGCCGACTCCAGGAGCGGTACCGCTTGCGGTGCCGGAACGGCGACGATCACCGCGGCGAAACGGCCGTTTCCGTCCGTCGCCACCGGACCTTCCGCGGTGTGGACGGACCATCCGGCCCGATCGTGCGTCAGCCGGGCGATGGGACAGGCGGTCACCACCGTCTCCCCGTCCAGCATGGTGCGCAGCGGCGCGCTCATGCCGGGGACACCGACGAAGGCCCCTTCGAACCAGGGCGCGGCGGTGCCGGCGCGACACCAGCCCGCGACCAGCCCGGCGAGGCGCGGCCCGCGCGCGGTGAGGTACTGCGCGCCGTGATCGAACTGCCAGCCGTCCATGCGACGCGTCGCCATGCGGCCGCCGAGCCCGCGGCTCTTGTCGAAAAGCGCAACCCGGACGCCCGCCTCGCGCAGGCGCCGCGCCGCGGCCAGCCCGGCCATTCCCGCCCCGATCACCGCCACCCGATCGACCATTCCACTTTTCTCCTGCCTGGGATCGACGGATACGTCGCGGTGTCGCATTCGGACGTGTGCGCCCCCGCTATTGCCTGCCGCCCGCCGGAGGCGCGATGGTTGGACCACGACTTGGTTCCCGGAAGGATCACCACAACGTGCAGCTCGGAACCCGCTTCGACGCCGCGCTCGCCTACGCGCGGCAGGCCCACGCCAACCAGACGCGCAAGGGCACAAGGGTGCCCTACATCGCGCATCTGCTCGCGGTCGCGGCGACGGTGCTGGAATATGGCGGCGACGAGGATCTCGCGATCGCCGGCCTGCTGCACGATGCGGTCGAGGACCAGGGCGGGCTGCCGCGCCTCGCCGACATCCGCGACCGCTTTGGCGAGCGCGTCGCCGACATCGTGCTGGCCTGTTCAGACAGCCAGGCCACCGACGGCGGCGCCAAGCCGCCCTGGCGGCAGCGCAAGCTCGACTATCTCCAGCATCTCGATGCGGCCGGCGGGGACGTCCTGCTCGTCTCGCTCGCCGACAAGGTGCACAACGCGCGCTCGATCCTGCGCGACCTGCGCACGGCGGGGGTCGGCGCGTCCGTCTGGGGGCGCTTCAACGCCTCCGCGGCCGACACGATCGCCTACTATGCCGCGCTGGCCGACACCTTCCGGCGACGCCTGCCGGGGCAGCTGTCGGACGAGCTGGGCGAGATCGTGGGCGCGATCGCAGCCGATACCGGGGTACCGGTGCGGCCCCTCGTCGGGATCGGTGCGGGATGATCCGCTGGACGCCGCCTCCGGCCGTGGTTCTCGCCCTGCTGGCCAGTGCGGCGCCGGCCGCGGCGGAGATGCAGCCTGTCGGCCGCTTTGCGATCGACCGCACCGAGGTCACGGTCGGCCAGTTCGCGGCCTTCGTCGCCGCCACCGGAACGGCAACGGAGGCCGAGCGCGCGGGCGGCGGGCAGGTCTACGAGGCCGGCTGGACGAAGAAGGCGGGCTGGACCTGGAAGACGCCCTTTGGCGAGCCGGCGTCGGCCGACGAGCCGGCGGTTCATGTCACCTTCGCCGAGGCGGCGGCCTATTGCCGCTGGGCTGGCAAGCGCCTGCCGACCGACGCGGAGTGGATGGAAGCAGCGTATGTCGAGCGGCGGGCCGACCCGCCGGCGCCGCTGGTCACCGGCCGCACCTATCCCTACCCGACCGGGGACAGCCCCGCGGGCGCCAACTGCCTCGACGACTGCGGACCGGCGCCCGCGATCGATCGTACTGCCGTTCTGACGCGCGGTCGCGGGCATGCTCGCGCGGGAACGACGGCCGCCGGGGTGAACGGACTTTTCGAAATGGGCGGCAACGCCTGGGAATGGGTCGACGGCGCGGTGGGGAGCGAGCGGATCACCCGCGGCGGATCCTGGTGGTACGGCGCAGCGCAGATGCACCGCGACCATCGCGCGCACAAGCCACCCGGGACCGCGGTAGTCTATATCGGCTTCCGCTGCGCGCGAGACCTGCAATGAGCGCGGCCGCCGCCATGTCCGGCGGCGGCCGCAGCCCGATTCCGCGCCGCGGTCAGGCCGCTGCGGCGAGGTCGACCGGCTCGTTGCGGATCAGGTAGTCGAAGGCCGAAAGTGCCGCCTTCGACCCTTCGCCCATGGCGATGACGATCTGCTTGTAGGGCACGGTCGTCGCATCGCCGGCGGCGAAGATGCCGATGCCGGAGGTCTGGCCGCGGGCATCGACCTCGATCTCGCCGCGCGGGCTGAGTTCGATCGCGCCCTTCAGCCACTCCGTGTTCGGCACGAGGCCGATCTGCACGAAGATGCCCTCGAGTTCGACCCGCTTCGTCTCGCCGGTGATGCGGTCCTGGTAGGACAGGCCGACCACCCGGGCGCCGTCGCCATGCACCTCGGTCGTCTGGCCGGAGGTGATGATGGTGACGTTGGGCAGCGAGCGCAGCTTGTTCTGCAGCACCGCATCCGCGCGCAGCTTGACGTCGAACTCGATCAGGGTGACATGGGCGACGATCCCGGCGAGGTCGATCGCCGCCTCGACGCCGGAATTGCCGCCGCCGATCACCGCGACGCGCTTGCCCTTGAAGAGCGGGCCGTCGCAGTGCGGGCAGTAGGCGACGCCCTTGTTGCGGTACTCGGCCTCGCCCGGCACGTTCATCTGGCGCCAGCGGGCGCCGGTCGAGAGCACGATCGAGCGGGCCCGCAGCACCGCGCCATTGGCCAGTTCGACCTCCCCGAGGCCGCCCGGCACGGCGGCCGGCGCCAGGCGCACGGCCGTCTGCAGGTTCATCACGTCGACCCCGTAGTCGCGGACATGCTGCTCGAGCTGCGCCACCAGCTTGGGACCCTCGGTGTGCGAGACGGAGATGAAGTTCTCGATGCCCATGGTGTCGAGCACCTGGCCGCCGAAGCGCTCGGCGACGATACCGGTGCGGATACCCTTGCGCGCGGCATAGATCGCGGCCGCCGCGCCGGCCGGGCCGCCGCCCACCACCAGCACGTCGAAGGCGCCCTTGTGCTTCAACTTCTCGGCCTCGCGGGCCTCCGCGCCGGTGTCGAGCTTGGCGAGGATCTGCTCGATCGTCATGCGGCCCTGCGCGAAGGGCTCGCCATTGAGGAAGACGGCCGGGACCGCGAGCACGCCGCGCGCCTCGACCTCCTGCTGGAAGAGCGCGCCATCGATGGCGACGTGGCGGATGCGCGGGTTCAGCACGCTCATCAGGTTGAGCGCCTGCACCACGTCCGGGCAGTTCTGGCAGGACAGCGAGAAGAAGGTCTCGAACCAGAAGTCGCCGTCGAGCGCCTGGATATGCGCGATGGTCTCCGCCGCTTCCTTCGAGGGGTGGCCGCCGACCTGGAGCAGCGCCAGCACGAAGGAGGTGAACTCGTGGCCCATGGGCAGGCCGCCGAAGCGGACGCCGATGTCGGTGCCGGCGCGGTTGATGGCGAAGGACGGCCGCCGCAGGTCGTCGTCACGCCGGACATAGGTCACGCGATCCGACATGCCGGCGATTTCCTGGAGGAGTTCTTCCAGCTCGCGCGACTTGGCGCCCTCGTCGAGCGACGCCACCAGCTCGACCGGCTGGGTGATCCGGCCGAGATAGGCCTGCATCTGGGTCTTCAGGGCGGCGTCCAACATGGCGAGCACTCCAGGCGACGGGTTCTGACGGATCGGGATGGAATATGGGTGGGAGGGCGGCGGCGAGGCCCGGTTCCGGCGGGGCAGCCGGAACCGGGTGGCTCGAACGTGCGGTCAGATCTTGCCGACGAGGTCGAGCGACGGGGCGAGGGTCTTCTCGCCTTCCTGCCACTTCGCCGGGCAGACCTCGCCCGGGTGGGCGGCGACGTACTGGGCCGCCTTGACCTTGCGCAGCAGTTCCGTCGCATCGCGGCCGATGCCGCCGGCGGTGATCTCGACGATCTGGATCTTGCCCTCCGGGTCGACCACAAAGGTCCCGCGGTCGGCAAGGCCCGCATCCTCGATGAGGACGCCGAAGTTGCGCGAGATCGCCAGCGTCGGATCGCCGATCATCGGATAGTTGATCTTGCCGATGGCGGGCGAGGTGTCGTGCCACGCCTTGTGGCAGAAATGCGTGTCGGTCGAGACGCTGTAGATCTCCACGCCGAGCTTCTGGAACTCGGCATAGTTGTCGGCCAGGTCCTCGAGCTCGGTCGGGCAGACGAAGGTAAAATCGGCCGGATAGAAGAAGAAGACCGACCACTTGCCCTTCACGTCGGCATCGCTCACCGGGACGAATTTGCCCTGATGGAACGCAGTCGACTTGAACGGCAGGATCTCGGTGTTGATCAAGGACATGAAACTCACTCCGCAATTCGCTCGGGCCGCGTATCGTTCCGGCCGACGGCAACGCCCTGGCGCGGATCGCCAAGCCCCTCGTTGCCGTCGCACCGATAGATAGGGGCGGGCACTGTCCGATTGAAGCGCAAAATACCGATCGTATTAATCGACTGAGTCACTATATAAGTTTCATGAAACCGGCCCCCACCCTGCGCCAGCTCCGCTACCTCGTCGCCGTCGTCGACCGCTGCCATTTCGGCCAGGCGGCGGAAGCCTGTCTCGTCAGCCAGTCGACCATCAGCGCCGGCATCCAAGAACTGGAGGAGCTGCTCGGCGCCCAGCTGCTCGAGCGGACGAAGCGGTCGGTCGTCCCGACCCCGCTCGGGCGCCAGATCACCGAGCGTGCCCGCGCGCTCCTGCAGGGCGCCGAGGATCTGGTGGACATCGCCCAGGGCGCCAGCCTGCCCATGGCGGGCCCGCTGCATCTCGGCATGATCCCGACCATCGGGCCGTTCCTGCTGCCGCGGGCCATGCCCGCCCTGCGGCGGTCCTTTCCGGACCTGCAGATCTATCTGCGCGAGGACCAGACGGCGGTCCTGCTGGCACGCCTCGAAGCCGGCGAGATCGACGCCGCGGTGCTCGCCCTGCCCTATGCCCTGGGCGATGCGGAGTGCCTCGACCTCGGCGAGGACCGCTTCTCGGTCGTGCTGCCCGCCGGCCACCGGCTGGAGGACCGCCCGGTCGCCCGGCCGGAGGAGATGGCGCCCGAGAACCTGCTGCTGCTGGAGGACGGGCATTGCCTGCGCGACCATGCGCTGGCGGCCTGCGAACTCGGCAGCGCCCGCCGCAATTCCGGCTTCCAGGGAACCAGCCTCTATACCCTGGTCCAGATGGTCGCGAACGGCCTCGGCGTCACGCTGCTGCCGCAGATGGCGATCGACGCCGGCATCGTCCGCGGCCTCGACGTGTCGGTCGTGCCGCTGGGCGGCGACCTGCCGCACCGGCGCATCGGCCTGGTCTGGCGGCGCACCTCCGGCCGGCAGGAGACGTTCCGCCGGCTCGGCGAGGTGCTGAAGGCGGAGATGACGGCGCCGCACACCGCCAACGGCGGGTGAGTCACCGGCCCCGGCGTGCGGCGGCCGGCAGGCCTACGCCGCCTCAGCCGGCAGCGGGCCCGGCATGGGCGCCCGCAGGCTCGGCAGCGATCCGGCCGTCCACGACCTCGACGATGCGGTCGCACCGCTCGGCCAGTGCGAGATTGTGGGTGACGAGGAGGAAGGTGGTTCCGCGCTCCCGGTTGATCCGGCGCATCCGCGCGAAGACGCCCTCGGCCGCGGCGGTGTCGAGGTTTCCCGTCGGCTCGTCGGCCAGCACCAGCGGAGGGTCGAGGGCCAGTGCCCGGGCGACCGCGACCCGCTGCTGCTGGCCGCCGGAGAGGTTGTTGACGCGGTTGTTCCGCCAGCGCTCGAGGTCCATCCACCCGAGCAGCTCCTCCGCGCGGCGGGCCATCGCCGGATCTGCGCGGCCGCGGTCCACGATCATCGGCATCATCACGTTCTCAAGCGCCGTGAAGGCGGAGATGAGGTAGTGATGCTGGAAGACGAATCCGATGGTGCGACCGCGAAGGCGGGTGCGGTCGCCGTCGCCCAGTCCCGTCGTGTCCGTCCCGTCGATGACCAGCCGGCCGGAGGTCGGGCGGTCGAGCAGGCCGATGATGTTGAGCAGCGTGCTCTTGCCGGAACCGGAGGGCCCGATGATGGCCAGGAACTCGCCGGCCCGGACGGCGAGGTCGATGCCGTGCAGCACCTCGGTCTCGACCGGCGTGCCGATGCCGTAGGACTTGCGCACCGCCTCCAGGACGAGGATTTCAGCCACGGATCGCATCCACCGGGTCGATGCTGGCGGCACGGACCGCGGGCGCGAGGGCGGCGAGAACTCCCGTCAGCGCGGCCAACATGGCGGCGGCGGCGAAGAGGTCGGCGGTCAGGACCAGCGGAAACAGCTCCGACCCGTCCGCCTGGCGAAACCAGCGATGCCAGAGGAACAGGGAACCGGCACCCAGCACCGAACCGAGAACCGATCCGGCGAAGCCCAGCACGCCGCCCTGGACCAGGAAGATCCGCAGGATGCGCCCGCGCGATGCGCCCATCGCGCGCAGGATACCGATGTCCTTCGAGCGCTGGATGACCGAGACGACAAGGACGGCCGCGATCCCGAAGGCCACCGACAGGCCGACGAACAGGCGGATCAGGGTGTTGGAGGTCTGCTGTGCCCGCACGGCCGTGAAGAACTGCGCGTTGGTGGTGATCCAGCTGTCCGCCTTGACGGGTGCCATCCCGGCAATGTCGCGCGCGATCACATCGGCCGCGTAGATATCCGCGACGGTGACGTCGATGGTGGTGGCGCCGCCGACGAGGTCGAGCAGGCTCTGCGCGGTCCGCAGGGCGACATAAGTGCTGCGCTCGTTCGCGCCCTTGTTGCCGAAATCGACGATGCCGGTGACCGTGAGCGTGCGCTGGCCGCCGCGGGCGGTGGTGACGTTGATCCTGTCGCCGACGCCCGCACCCAGATTCCGCGCCAGCTCCGAACCGACGACGATGTCGTCGGTGCCGAGCCGCGCCTCGCCGGCCACCAGATAGTCGGGCACCCGCACGATCCGGAAATACTGGGCGGGATCCATGCCGACGACCGAGATGCTGCGGCTGGCGTCGCCGCGGACGGCCAGCGCCGACCCGGCGACGGTCGGCGCCACCACCAGGACATCGGGCCGGGCGCGCACCGCCGCGGCGATCGCCTGCCACTGGTCGATCGAGAGGATGCGCTGGGTCGGCCGCTGCACCACCGCAGCTTCGATGACGCCCCGCACGGCGCGCAGCGGTCGCGCCGCCTCCTCCCGCGGGAGGAGCTGGATCTGCGGCTGCGAGGTGAGCACCCGGCGGATGAAGTTGGCCTGCAGCCCCGCCAGCATCGCCGACATGAACACGATGACGCCGACGCCGATGGTGACGCCGCCGAGGATGAACACCGTCTGCATACGGCCCTCGGCGAGGAACCGCAGGGCGGCGATCCATTCGAACGGCAGCCACCGGTTCATGGCGCGACCGGGCGGATCGGCTGGCCGGCGGCGACGCCCGAGGTCAGCGGCAGGACCGCCTCGCCCGGGGCGAGGCCCTCCAGGATCTGCACCTGGTCCATCGCCCGCAGGCCGAGACGGACCGGCTGCCGCTGGGCGCGCCCGTCCCGCACCACCAGCACCCAGGGCGAACCGGAGGCCATGTCATGGATGGCGCGGGTCGGCGCCACGACGGCATCCGGCCGGCGGTCGACGGCGATGTCGACCGAAACCGTCATGTCCTGCCGCAGGTAGTCGGGTGGATCGGGCACCTGGAGCTTGACCTCGACCGAGGCCCGCGCGATGTCGACCGCGGGGTTGATGTAGCGCAGGACGGCAGGAAAGCGCCGGTCGGGATAGGCGTCGGCCGACGCCAGAGCTTCCTGGCCCAGCGCGAGCAGGCTCAGGTTGCGCTCGTCGATCTGGACGACGAGTTGCATGTCGCCGGCGGGGGCCAGGACCAGCAGCGCCTTGCCCGGCTGCACCACCGTGCCGCGCTCGACGCTGCGGGTGATGAGCGTGCCGTCGCGAGGCGCGGCGATGGTGGCGTAGCCGCGGCGGGCGCGGGCCGTGGCGAGGTTGGCTCGGGCCTGGCCGAGCTGGGTCTCGGCCATGACGTAGTCGCTGCCGCCGGGAGCGGACGTGTAGACCTGGAGCTCGGCCGTGCGCATGGCGGCCTGGGCGACGTTGAGGGCGCGCGTCGCCTCGTCCAGCGTCGCCTGCGTCCCGCTGCCGGACCGGGCGAGCCGGGCCGCGCGATCGTAGGCGACGCGCGCATTCTCCAGGTTGGCGCGCGCCTGCTTCTGTGCCTCCTCGGCGGCGGGCCGGGTCAGCTCGCGCATCTGGCGCAGCCGCGCCTCGGCCTGGGCGACCGCGCCCTCCGCCGCCGCCACCGCCGCATCGAGTTCGGTCGCGTCGAGGACGATCAGCGGCTGGCCGGGGCGCACCCGCTCCCCCTCCTCCACCAGCACGTCCTTCACCGTGCCGGTGATCTGGCTGCCGATCTCCACGCGGTAGGGAGTCTCGACATGGCCGGTCGCCACGATGCTGTGGACCAGCTCGCCGCGCACGACGGTATGGACCGCCACCTCGGGACCGACCAGCCATTGCGGCAGCGCCCAGGCGGCGGCGCCCGCGAGCACGGCGAGCAGCCCCAGCCACCGCCACCGACGGGCGACGAACCGGCCGGCGCTGCGGCCGCGCGGCGGCGGGAGGGACGGACCGGTGTCTGCGCCAGGGGAAGTCTGCACTGCCAACCGCCTTCCTCCTTCTGCAGCACACCGGGCCGCCGGCCGGCCCTGCGCCGCATTCTCGGCGTGCGCCGCGGGCGAGGCCTTGATTCAGCGCAATCGGCGGCCGGGCGAGGCCCCGTCAGCTCCGCAGCACGCGATAGATCGCGGGAATGACGAGCACTGTCAGCAGGGTCGAGGAGACGAGACCGAAGAGAAGCGCGATGGCCAGGCCCTGGAAGATCGGATCGGCCAGGATCACCGCGGCGCCGATCATGGCGGCGAGCGCCGTCAGCAGGATCGGCTTGAAGCGGATCGCGCCCGCTTCGAGCAGCACCTCGACCAGCGGCCGGCCGGGGGTGCGCGCATGGCGGATGAAGTCCGCCAGCAGGATCGAGTTGCGCACGATGATGCCGGCGAGCGCGATGAAGCCGATCATCGAGGTCGCGGTGAACGGTGCGCCGAACAGCCAGTGCCCGCCGAGGATGCCGATGAAGGTGAGCGGGATCGGCGTCAGGATGACGAGCGGCACCTTGAACGATCCGAACTGCGCGACGACCAGGATATAGATGCCGAGGATCGCCACCATGAAGGCCGCGCCCATGTCGCGGAAGGTGACCCAGGTCACCTCCCACTCGCCGTCCCAGAGCAGCGTCGGGCGGCTTTCGTCGTCGGGCTGGCCGTGGAGCGCGATCACGGGCTTCGGCACGTCGCCCCAGTCGGCGCGCTCGATCGCCTCCGCGACGGCGAGCATGCCGTAGATCGGCGCCTCGTAGGCCCCGGCGAGCTCGGCCATCACCATCTCGGCAGCCCGGCCATTGTGCCGGAAGATCGGCCAGGAGGCCGGCTCGCGCCGGATCTCCACGACGTCGCCGAGTTCGACCACGCCGCGGCCGCCGGGCAGCGCATTCGCCGGGACGGGCGTCGCCAGCACGCGCTCGCCGACCGTGCCCCCCTTCTTCGACAGCGCGATCCGGATCGGGATCGGCTGGCGACCCTCGCCGCGATGGGAATAGCCGACGGTGGCGCCCGCATAGAGGTAGCGCAGCGTATCGTACACGTCGGACTGTTCGACCTGGCGGTATTCGAGATTGTCCTGGTTGATGGCGACGCGGACGCGCTCCGGCCGGTTGCGATAGCTGTCGTCGATATCGACGACGAAGGGCACGCTCTCGAAGGCGGCGCGCACGCCTGCGGCGACGGCCCGCCGCGTCTCCGGGTCGGGACCGTAGATCTCCGCGAGGAGGGTGCCGATGACGGGCGGCCCCGGCGGCGGCTCGACCACCTTGAGCACGGTGCCCGCCGGCAGCGACAGGGCGCCCAGGCGCCGGCGCATGTCGAGGGCAACCGCGTGGCTCGGCCGTTCGCGCTCGCCCTTGGGCGACAGGTTGACCGCGACCTGCCCCTGCTCGGGGCCGGTGCGCAGATAGTAGTGGCGCACCAGCCCGTTGAAGTCGAAGGGCGCCGCGGTGCCGGCATAGGTCTGGAACGAGACGATCTCCGGCACTGCGGCAAGACCGTCGACCACCGCCTGCAGGGTACGGTCGGTATCCTCCACCGACGCGCCCTTCGGCAGATCCACCACCACCTGGAGATCGGACTTGTTGTCGAACGGCAGCAGCTTGACCGTGACGTCACGGGTGTAGAGGAGCCCCAGCGAGGCGAGCGTCGTGAAGCCGACCACGAGCAGGAACGTCCAGGAGCGGGCACGGCTGGCCAGGATCGGCGCCGCGACCGCGACATAGAGCCGGCCGAGCCGGCCGCCGGCCGCCGCCGCCGGGTCGTGCGCCGCCGCAGCCCCTCCTCCGCCGATCCGGAGCATCAGCCAGGGGGTCAGCATCACCGCGACGAAGAACGAGAACAGCATCGCGGCCGACGCGTTGGCCGGGATCGGGCTCATGTAGGGGCCCATCATCCCGGAGACGAACAGCATCGGCAGCAGGGCGGCGATCACCGTGAGCGTAGCGACGATGGTCGGGTTTCCGACCTCGGCGACGGCGTCGACGACGCCCTGCAGGCGCGAGCGGCCGTCTCCCATGGCCCAATGGCGGGCGATATTCTCAATGACGACGATGGCGTCGTCGACGAGGATGCCGATGGAGAATATCAGGGCGAAGAGGCTGACGCGGTTCAGGGTGTAGCCCATGATCCAGGCGGCGAAGAGCGTCAGCAGGATCGTCGTCGGGATGACCACCGCCACCACCAGCGCCGCCCGCCAGCCGATCGCGAACCCGACCAGGACGACGATCGAAATCGTCGCCAGTCCGAGATGGAACAGCAGCTCGTTCGCCTTCGCGTCGGCGGTCTCGCCATAGTTCCGCGTGACCGTCATCTCGACGTCCTGCGGGAAGATCCGCCCCCGCGCCTGGTCCAGGCGATGCACGATCTCCTCGGCAATGATCACGGCGTTGGTGCCGGGCCGCTTGGCGATGGCGAGCGAGACGGCGGGCGCACGGTCGAGGCCGTCCGGGCCCCGGCGGATATCGCTGACGCGGCGCTCGGCCGGCGCGGTCGACAAGGCGATGTCGGCGACGTCGCGGACATAGACCGGGCGGCCGTCGCGTGCCGTCAGCAGCAGGTTGCCGATCGCCGGCAGCCCCTGCAGCGTCTGGCCCGCGACGATGGCGCGCTGGCCACCCTGGTCGCGGACGGTGCCGATCCGGAAGGAGCGGTTGGCGCCCTCGAGCTTGGCGGCGAGCTGTTGCAGGGTGATCCCGAACAGCGACAGCTTCTCCGGATCGGGCTCGACCAGGAACTGCTCCGGCTGTTCGCCGACGACGTAGGTCAGCCCGATGTCGGGCAGCTTGGCGATCTCGACCTGAAGTTCCCGGGCAATCCGGGTCAGGTCGTTGGCGGTCCACCGCCCGGCGGCCCGCGGCGCCGGGCGCAGGGTGACGACGACGATGGCGACGTCGTCGATGCCGCGGCCGACGATCAGCGGCTCGGGAATACCGACCGGGATGCGGTCCATGTTCGCACGGATCTTCTCGTGCACCCGCAGGATGGCAGCGTCCGCGCTGGTGCCGACCGCGAAGCGCGCGGTGACCAGCGCGCCGTCATCCTCGGTCTGGGAATAGACGTGCTCGACGCCGCCGATGCTCTTGACGATGGTCTCGAGCGGCTCGGTGACCAGCTTGACGGCGTCCTCGGCCCGCAGCCCGTTGGCTTCGACCCGGATGTCGACCATCGGCACGGAGATCTGCGGCTCCTCCTCGCGCGGCAGGCCGAGCAACGCCACCACTCCCAGTGCCAGCGCCGCCAGCAGGAAGAGCGGCGTCAGGGGCGAGACGGCGAAGACGCGCGTCAGCCCGCCGGCGATTCCCAGCCTCATGGCAGCACGACCCGGTCGCCGGCGCGGAGGCCGGAGAGGATCTCGACCCGGGTCGCCCCGCCCTCGGCGAAGGTCTCGCCCAGGATCACGGCCACGTCCGACCCGCCCGCTGCCGTCGCCAGCCGCACATAGTCGACCCCGTGCACCGTGCGCACCGCCTCTGGCGGCACCGCCAGCACGCTGCGCTTGCCGACCGGGACCGACACCAGCATGCGCTCGTTGACGAAGTAGTCGCCGATGCCGGCGACATCGACGTCGGCGATCACCCGGCCGTCGGCGATCTCGGGATAGACCTTGACGATGCGCCCAGTGATGGCAGGGGTGGTCCGGGGGCTCACGCGCTGCCCGACCGGCTGGGCCAGCCCGCGCGCGCCGACGACGACGTCCGCGCCGCGGACGATCTCCGCGGCATGCCGCTCGGGCAGGGAGAGGCGCAGATGATAGGGCCCGGGCGCGATGCGCGCGATCTCCTCGCCCGGCAGGGCGACCGAGCCCAGCGTCACCGGGACCGTGAGCACCCGGCCGGCGGCGGGGGCGAAGACCGCGCCTTCCCGGGCACTCTGCTCGACCACCGCCTTTTCGGCCCGGGCGGCGGCCACCTGGTTGGCGGCGACCTCGTACTGCATCCGGGCCTGATCGAGCCGGGACTGGGTGCCGGTGCCGGAGGCGCGGAGCTGTTGCGAGCGCTCGAGCTCGATGCGCGCATTGCGGAGCTGGGAGTTGAGGGCCTCGAGCTTGGCGTCGGCAGCATCGAGCTGGAGCGCCAGCTTCTCGTCGACGACGACGGCGACGACCTGGCCGACCGCGACCTCGTCGCCCTCGGCGATGCGGATCTCGCGGACCGAGCCGCCGATGCGGGCGCGGGCGGGGACCACGATCCGGCTCTCGACGCGGCCGAAGACGGCCTTCATCTCGGTGACGGTGACGGGCGTGACGACGAACTCGGCCGCCCCGGCACCGCCGGCGGAGAGCGCCGCCAGCAATGCCAGGATCGCCGTGGCAGGCCGGACGCCCGGCCGCGAGACGCGTTGCCGGAACATGGGCAGCAGAACCATCGACGGTCGGACCTTTCTCAAGGCTGCGGCGCAGCTAGTCGAAGGCACGGCCCGAGCGGACGCCCAGCGCCTTGAACACCATCGCCGCCGGGCAGAAGCCCGTGACCGAGGCTTGGATCAGGTTGACCCCGACGAAGGCGGTGAGCAGATACCACCAGGGCGACAGGTAGAAACCGAGCGCCAGCGAGGCCAGGATCATGAAACCCGCGAACATCAGGACTGCGCGATCGATCGTCATATTCCGTTCCCCTCTCCCGTCCCTCGCGGCCCAACCAGGGTGGCCGGCAGCGGGAAGACGTCTTGCAGGTAACATTCACACTATATAAATTCAATATCATGAATTTCGAAAGCATGAAGGCCGCATCGGAATCGGCGGCCGACCTGATGCGGAGCCTGTCGCACCCGCAACGGCTGCTGGTGCTCTGTGCACTGGTCGAGGGCGAACGGTCGGTGGCGGAGCTGCGTCAGGCGCTCGGGATCGAGCAGGTGCCGATGTCGCAGCAGCTCATGCGCCTGCGCGCCGACGGGCTGGTCGAGGCGCGCCGGGAGGGCACCAACGTCCATTACCGCATCACGCGCCCCGAAGTAGCGACCGTCATGCGCGCGCTGCACGCGGCGTTCTGCGCACCTCCGGAGGGTGTTGCCGACGCGGCCTGCGGCGCGGCGCCGCCCCCGCCCCAGCCCGCATCCTGATCTCCGGCGCCTAGCCGGGTGGCAGCCCGCCGAGCGCCCGCGGCAGCATCCGACGCAGGGTCGCGTCGCCCACCACGAAGTGATGGTGCAGGGCCGCGCCGACATGCATCGCGAGCAGGACGATGACCGCCCAGCCGGCCCAGCCGTGGAGATCGAGCACACGGCGACCCAGCGCCTCGTCCTTGGCGACGAGATCCGGCAGCTGGAAGAGGCCGAACGGCTCGAGCGGGAAGCCGAATGCCGAATTGCCGATCCAGCCGGCGATCGGCATGACGAGAAGGGCGAGATAGAGCAGCCCGTGCACGGATTCCGCGGCGATGGCCTGCAGCCGCGGCAGGGGCGGCCGGTGGGGCGGCGGCGGATGGCCGATGCGCCAGGCCACCCGGAAGAGCGTCAGCCACCAGACGAGAAACCCGATCCACTCATGCCAGTGGTAGAGGGTGAACTTGAGGTCCCCCTCGATGCGGGTCATGACCAGCCCCAGCGGGATCGACACCGCCAGCAATGCCGCCGTGATCCAATGCGCGCCGCGGGCCGGCGCCGTGTAGCCACGCCCGCCGACGCTGTTCGCCCCCCTCGCCATCGGCCCCTCCTCGATCGAGGCGGATGCAGCCTAGCAGGCGCGGCCGACCTCGTCGATGCGCGCACGGGAACCCCATCCCGCGCCGCGAATGGCCTGGACCATTGCGGTCAGGACCGCAGCTGCTCGAACCGATCGAGGAAGCGGCAGCGCGCCTCCTCGGCTGGCCACGGCACGAGCTCGCCCGCCCGGCGCGTCCGGCGATAGCGAAAGACGCGCCTCGCTTCCGCCTCGGTGAAGCCCGCGAGCGCCACCGCCTCCAAGAAGGCCGCGTCGCCATCCGCCCGCTTGATTGCAAGGGTCCAGTCCTGCGGCAACCGCGCCGGCAGGCCGAAGCGGAGATGGGCCGCTTCCTGCACTCGGACCTCCACCGCCTTGTAGGAGTCGCCGATCACCCGCTTGAAGGGCGTGATCAGGTCGGCGGTGACGAACTCGCTGGCGTCGTGGAGGAGCGCCGCACGGCGCAGCTCCCGGCTGGGCCGGCTGACGGTCGCTTCGAGGATGTCGAGCACCAGCAGCGAGTGCTGCGCCACCGACAGCCCGTGCGCGCCCGTCGTCTGGCCGTTCCAGCGCGCCACCCGAGACAGGCCGAGCGCGATGTCCTCGATCTCGACGTCGAGGGGGGAGGGATCGAGGAGGTCGAGCCGACGGCCGGACAGCATGCGCTGCCAGGCCCGGCCGGCCGGGGGCTTCTGCATCGGCGGACGTCCTCTTCATTCCGCCGGGCGCGCGGCGGTCATGACGAAGAAGTGCCGCGCGCCGGTCGCCTGATGCGCGTAGGGATGGATCGGGAATGCGGCCTCCCATTGCGACGGCGCGCCAAATCCGTGGAATGCCAGCAG
This sequence comes from Allostella sp. ATCC 35155, assembly GCA_006738865.1. GTDB lineage: Bacteria > Pseudomonadota > Alphaproteobacteria > ATCC43930 > Allostellaceae > Allostella. Next base: position 443,545 of record AP019701.1, on the reverse strand, counting down.
CGACCGCGCCTTCTCCGGGGACAGGCCGCGATAGTAGGGCAGTTCGTCGAGCAGCGGCACATAGTCGGTCATGTCGTGGGACGAGGCTTCGGGCGGCACCGATCCGGTCAGCCACAGGCCATCGGAGAAGAGGAAGATCCCGCCCGGCCGCAGCAGCCGGACGATCTCGCGCATCGCGCGGTCCGGGTCCGGCAGGGTCCAGAAGAGGTTCCGGGCCGCGACGACGTCGAACGTGGCGTCGGCGAACGGAACCGCCTCGACGTCGCCGCGGACGAGTACGATGTCGAGATCTCGCTCGGCAGCGACGCGGCGGCATTGCGCGAGCATGCCGGGCGCCCCGTCGAGACCGACGACGAGATGGCCGAGCGCCGCCAGGGCGAGCGCGCAGGCCCCGGTGCCGGTGCCGAAATCCAGGCAGCGCCGAGGCGGACCCGGCACCGCGGCGGCGATCACCGCCTGCCATGCCGCCGGATGGCGGACATGCGAGGCACTGCCGTCGAAGTGCGGCGCCCAGCGGGTCCAATAGTCGAAGATCGCTTCCTTGACCTCGGTCATCGCCGCCCTCGCTGGCCCCACCCCGCTGCCGCTCCCAGTCTACCAGCGAGTGGAGCCGGAAGCGTGACCAACCCAGTCGGCGTCGGCATGTCGCCGGACGGGCCGGTCGCCAAGCTGGATGGCACGCTGGCAGGGATAGTGGATCTGGGCCAGCGCGGCGTGCAACGCAAGACGCCCGCCTATTTGGGGAGGCGGGCGTTGTGTGCTGTCGTGGGTTGCGGGGACAGGAAACCACCGAGTATCCGGACTCAGCTATGACATAGCCCACACATGCAACCCATCAGGGCACGATGTCCCGGAACTACGCGCGCCCGCCTCCGATCTCGATCGATCAGATGAAGCAACTGGTATACCCGGGGTCGACACTACTCCACCGTGAACCGCGGCATAGCGGCTTTTTTGACTCCGCGGCTGGTGGAACTGGGCGGTTGGCGGGGCATAACCCGGTTCACTGAAATCGCCCGGTTGGCGGACGCGCTGCGCCAGTATCGGGCCGGTCGGTGACCGGGGTCATGCCCGCCCCGCCAGGGCCGCATCCTCAATCCGGATGCGGTGGCGGAGCAGCGCCGCGTTGAGAACCGAGAAGACGACGGCGACGGTCCAGTTGCCGAACGCCAGAGGCAGTACCGCGATCTCCGCCGCGACGATCCAGTAGTTGGGGTGCCGAGCGAGGCGATACGGGCCGAAACGCACCAGCGGCATTGCATCGAGGGTGACGATGCGTGTCGTCCAGAACCGCCCCAGCGTCCAGATCACCCACAGGCGGCCGAACTGGAGCAGCCCGAACAGGCCGAGCAGCGCCCAGTCCGGGGACCGGTCGAAGGGGGTCGTCGCCAAGATGGCGGACAGCCAGGCGGCGTGCAGTGCGATGAACAGCGGATAGTGGCGGCGGCCCACCTCGCGGGCGCCCTGGGCGAGCAGCCGGCGGGTGTTGTGCCCGGCCCACAACATTTCCGCCAGGCGCTGCGCCGCGACCAGCGCCAGCATCCAGATCATCATCCGAGGTCGGCCAGCAGCATTCCGGCAGAGAAGCCGGGGCCCAGGGTGGTCATCAGGTGACGGCCTCTGGCGACAGCATCCATAGCGGCCCGCAGCACGAAGAGGACCGTGACCGACGACATGTTGCCATGGTCGCGCAAGGTCGCTCGGGCATGGCGCAGCTGTGCTGCGTCCAGCACGAAACAGTCGGCCAGTGCATCCAGCACCTTGGCGCCGCCGGGATGGCAGAGGAAACCCGCGATGCCGCTCCACGCGATCCCGTGGCGGGCAAGGAAGTCGTCGACGACCGGCCGCAGCCGGTCGCGGACCAGTGCCGGGATCTCACGCGAGAAGACGACCTGGAATCCGTCGGCGGCCATATCCCAACCCATCACGTCCAGCGTGCCGGGCCAAGTGTGCTCGCCCCATGGGCCGAGCACCACCCCCGGCCGGTCGTCCCGGCAGGTGACGATCGCGGCTGCGGCGCCGTCCCCGAAGAGGGCGGTGGCGATGATGTTGGTCACCGACCGGTCGTCGCGGCGGAACGTCAGACTGCACAGCTCGACCGCCAGCAGCATCACCCGGGCGCCCGGCGCAGCCCGGGCCATGGCCGCCGCGCGCGCCAGGCCGAGCACACCGCCGGCGCAACCGAGCCCGAATATGGGCAGGCGCTCCACGTCCGGGCGGAAGCCGAGGCGATTCATCACGCGCGCATCCAGCGCCGGCGTCGCCATACCGGTCGACGATACCGTTACCAGTACATCGATATCCCGCGGCCCGAGGCCGGCCGCGACCAGGGCTGCGTCAGCCGCCTCGGCCAGAAGGGCCACGGCATGATCAAGAAACAGCCCGTTGCGCTCGGCGAAGTCGTGCGCCAAGCCGAACCATTCCAGCGGCACGCAGGAATGGCGCCGGTTGATGTCCGCATGGTCGTACACGGGGGCGAAGTGCTGGAACCCTCCGCAGGCGCCCGCGAATATAGTGGTCGCGGCCTCCGCCACCGCCCCTTGCTCCAGCACATGGGCCGGCACGGCCGTCGCCAGCGCCACCATGCGCGGCGTGACCGCGGTTGCGTTCTGCAAGAGCATCGTGCCTTCCCGTTCCCGCGCCCGGCCGCACGACAGAGCGCCCGGGCAGCTTCCCCGTTCCGCCCCCCGGCCGGATGGCAAAACGTCCGGGCGACGGCCGGCACCATAGACTAGCGGACTCCGTGAATCCCGAAGGTGTGTTGCGTCAATCTGAGCGGTTGAGGGTTTCGGCCCACTTCGATCCATTTTTGGATAACCGAAGTTTTGTCTCTAGGGCCAAGCAAACCGCCCGTATTCCCGAACAGGTCGCCCCTCGGTCGCGCCGGAGTGGCTGCTTCCGGCGATGCTGCTGCAGGCGTTCGACGCGATCCGCTCTCTGGTGGAGGTGATCCGCCTCGTCCCGGAGAACGGCACGCTGACGATCGAACTGGAGGGCGACCTCGCGCGGATGCTGTGGCTTTGTGGCGCACAAAAGCAGACGGCCGCCGCGGGTGAGCGCGACGGCCGTCTGTTTGAGCAAGTCAAATTGGTTGCGGGGACAGCAAACCACCGACAGTTCGTCGTCTGCGTTCCAGCATAGACCGGCCCGAAGCCGGACTGGATGCGCGGCGCGCACAATTGCTGAGATCGCCAGCGAGACCCTCCGGATGGAGCGCCCGCGGCCGCCGGTGTCTCACCAGTTTCGATCGAGACCGCGCAGCGCGCCGATGAATCGGTCCATGTCCTTCTTCACGCCGACATCGACGCGCAGGAAGCGGTCCCCCAAGCCGACGAAGTCGATCGAGCAGTCCTTGACGATCACCCCCTTCTCGAGAAGGCGTTCGAAGACCGTCGTCGAGGTCAGTTCAGGGTCCAGGATCTCGACCAGGAAGAAGTTGCTGCGCGACCCGTCCACCATGCGGAAGCGGTTCAGGCCCGCAAGCGCCTGGGCGGTGTAGGCCCGCATCTCGACGACCATGGCGACGGTGCGGGCGACGTGCGCATCGTCGTCGAGCGCAGCGATGCCGCCGGCCGTCTGCATCCAGCCGAGGTTCCAGGTCGGCTTGATGTTGCGCAGCGGCGTGACCAGCCCGGCATTGGCGGCGACGCCGAAACCGAGCCGCAATCCGGCCAGCCCGAAGGCCTTGGAGAAGGTTCGCAGGACGATGAGGTGCGGATAGTCCCGGGTCAGCGCCATGTGGCCGGGCGTCTCGGTGAAGTGGATATAGGCCTCGTCGAGGACGACCAGCGTATCGGTCCCGGCGGCCGCCTCGGCGACGCGGCGGATGTCCGCTTCGGACGGCAGTCGCCCGGTCGGGCTGTGCGGATTGGTCACGAAGGCGATTGCCGGCCGCTCGGCCCGCAGCGCCTCCAGGTAGCGGTCGAAGTCGAAATCCGTGGCGGAGGCCAGCGGGACGAAGAGGGGAACCCGCCCCTCCTGCTCGGTGAAGATGTGATAGACGGGAAAGCAGGGCGCGAACATCAGGATGCGGTCGCCCGGCCGCGAATAGGCCCGCAGGACGAGCGAGATGACCTCGGTCTCGCCCGAGCCGCAGACGACGCAGTCGGGATCGAAGCCGTACTTCGCGCCGATCGCCTCCCGCAGGGCCCGCGAGGACCAGTCCGGGTAATTGTCGATGCGCGACCGCGCGGCATCGACCGCCGCCGCCGCCTTCGGGGAGGGGCCGAAGGGATTCTCCGCCGATCCGAGCTTGGCGACGTCCTCGATCGCCAGGCCGAAGCGGGCCGCCACCGCCTCCCGGGACTGGCCCGGGGTATAGGGCGGCCGGGACGAGTTCAGGACTTCGGCCGATACGCGCACCATCTGTCGACATGCCTCCAGTTGCTCCGGTCGGCCCGTGCGCCGGCCGGACGAGCCAATCACGAATGGGCCATCGCGTCCCAGTGGTCGCGGGCGCCCGAATGCACCGGGACGGTCATCATCCCCTGGGCGAAGGTGGCGTCGAGATCGCCATAGGCCGAGGAGACGCGCACGAGATCCTGCCGGCGCTCGAACACCGCCTGCGTGACCGCACGGACCTCGGCCGGGTCACGGTCGACGGTGGTCGCGAGGACGGTGCGAACGCCGAGGGTCGGCACCGGATCGGGCTGGTTCTGGTACATGCCGGCCGGCAGCGCCCCGGCCTCGTAGGCCGGGTTCTGCGCCGCCATCGCCTCGATGAGGGGCCGGTCGAGCGGCACCAGCCGGGCATCGCCGGTGGCGGCGAGGTCGCGGTAGAGCGCGTTGGGCAACCCGGTCAGCCAGATCATCGCGTCGATATGGCCGGCCTCGAACTGGCGCCGCGCCTCGGGATAGTCGAAATGGACGACGTCGCCGCCGGCGCGCCGGATGCTCGCCGCCGAAACCCGCGCGAGCGCCAGCAGGTCGTCGAAGAGATGCGACGTCGAGAAGCCCTGCAGGCCGGGCGACAGGCGCAGGCGGCGCAGGTCGCGGAACGACCCCACGCCCGTGCTTGCCCGCACGATGATGTGGAGATGGAGGCGCGACAGGTTCATCACCGCCCGCAGCCGATCGTGCGGCTGGCGGAAGGGCGGCAACCCTTCGTAGGCCGCCCGCAGGCTGGCGGCCGTCGTCATGCAGTAGGCGCCGCGACCGTCCTGCAGCTCGTCGAGATTGCGCGCGCCGCCGCCGAGGGAAGGCGTCGCGACCATGCCGGAGACGTGCGGCCGCATCAGCCCGCCGATGACCTCCAGCCCGTCGTGCCAGCTGCCGGCGCCGGCGCCACCGAGCAGCTGGGCCCCCTGGAAGTGGGACAGCCGGTCGGCCGCGACCGCGACGCGCGCACCGAACTGGGCCTCGCGCGCACGGTCGAAGCGATGCGACGGGACGGCCAGCACGACCGCGCCGTTGGGACGGCGCTTGCCGTCGAAGGTCGGCGCCGCGATGCGCACCACGGGATCGGGATCGTCCGACACGTCGATCGCATAGCCGCCGAGCCGGATGGTGCAGAGACGCCCTTCCAGTTCGGCCAGGCGCGCCGCGTCGACGCCCGAGCGCGCCCGCTCGCCCTCGCCGAGGAAGGCGAGGACCGCCAGCCCGGCCACGTCGTCGGCGATGCCGCAGGTCCGCCCGATGGGCGCGGGCTGACGCAGGCGCTGCGGCGGCGCCCGCTCCTCGACATAGACGACGCGGCGCGGGTCGTCGGCATCGAAGGTCGCCAGCCAGACGCTTTCGCCGGTCTCGTCGACCAGCTCCTTCATCACCGGCTCGGCGATCTGCCCGAACCGCATCCGGTGGCCGACGGCCGAACCGATGCGGTAGAGTTCCATGCCGACCCGGTACTTCTGCTGCACCGGGTCGAAGGCCAGCAGGCCCTCGCGCATCAGCACCCGCAGCAGCCGATGCACCGAGCTGGCCGGCTGCGACAGGGCCGCCGCCAGCTCGCGCACGCCCCATTCGTCCTGCCCGTCGATGAAGCAGCGGATGACGGCGATCGCCTTGCCGATCGAGCCGCCCGGATCCTTGTCCTTCTCGCCCGGGCTGTCCGCTCCGCCCCTGCTCATGCGGCGGCGGATCGCCCGGAGCCGTCGTGGCGCACGCGATGGACCCAGAGACCCCGCGATTCGAGATGCGCGAGACAACCCTCGACGTCGGCGTCCGAGAAGAGCTCGGGCCCGTGGACGCCGGGGTTGCGAAACTGGCCGCTGCCGACGAGGCGCACGGTGTAGGCCGTCGGCAGCGCCGTCATCCGGGCCTGGGGCAGCGTGTCCCAGCCGGGATCGTGGCCGACGGTGATCTCGTCCACCTGGGTGCCCGCATCGGTTTCGCCCGTCACGCGAACGCGCAGGATATAGAGCGGCGCGATGCCGGACGGACGCAGCGTCCCGTCGCCGAACAGCGCCTCGCGAAGAAGCGCCTGGAAGTTCGCGCGCTTGCCGTCGACGGTGACCTCCAGGCCCGCATCCAGAAGCCCGAAGCGGTAGAGCGACTCCAGCAACGTCATCATCTCCGGATGATAGGCTCCGCGCACCGTCACCCGGTGCAGGCCCGGCACGAAGAGCGGAATGGTCTGCGGCTCGGAGTGCGGGGTGTAGATCAGCTCCACCTCGCCGGCAATCCCCGGCAGGCTCGTCCGGATCTTGCCCTCGAAGGGCTTGTGCGGGACCATCCGTCCGTCTTCGTAGGTCATGGCGCGGACGTGGCTGCGGAACTGCCGCAGCGCCGTCTCCAGCAGGCCGCCGGACGGATTGAGCGGCCGGTGCGTGACATACTCGACATCGACGCTGACCCGACCGGACGCGTGGCGCGCCCCATAGGCGCCCAGCATGTTCGTGACGCCGGGGCTGCAGCCCATGCCCATGACGGCGGTCACGCCGGCCGCCTTCGCCTTGTCGGACCGGGCCAGCCGCTCGTCCACCAGGAGGGTCCCGTGGACGTCGACATAGTGGCTGCCGGCCGCGATGCAGGCTTCGAGGATCTCGACCGACTGCGACCCTTCCGAGCAGTTGGCCGTGACGACGGCGCCGGCGATCGCGTCGCGCAGCACGCCGACATCCGTTCCGTCGACCTGGCGCGTGGTCACCGCCCGGCCGGCGAACCGCCGCTCGACCTGGCCGAGCGCGCCAGCGAACCGGTCGACCGCGACGAACTCGGCATCGGGCTCGACCGCGAGCACATCCTCGATCAGGGCCTGGCCGATGTTGCCGGCCCCCACCACCGCATACTTCATGTCTCAGCTCCAGAAGGTATCGGCGCGGCGGCGCTCGCCGCCGCGCCGTCGCGTCACTTCAGCAGGCCGGCTTCGCGCCAGTAGCGGGTGGCGCCCGGATGCATCGGCAGGCTCTTGACGGCCTCGTTCATCGCGACCTCGGCCGTGAGGTCCTTGTAGGCGGGGTAGCCCTCGATGAGGCGCTTGCGGTGCTCCCACACCAGCTTGGTGAACTGGTAGGCGTCCTCCTCCGGCAGGTCGGCGTGGGTCGCAAGGCCCATCGCGTCGACCAGCGTCGGCACCGCCTGGGTCTGGCCGGGATAGCTGTTCGGCGGGATCGCGCCGACGGCCCAGCCCGGAGTCTTCTTCGCGAAGCCCTCCATCACCTTCTGCTCCAGCGGCACGATCCGGATCGGGAAGGCGGACCCCAACTCGGTATAGGAGGAATGCGGCACGGCGGAGGTGGAGAAGAGACCGTCCACCAGCCCGTCGCGCATGTTCTCGGTCGCGTCGGCATAGTCGAGCCAGAGCACGCGCCCGCCCTTGCCTTCGATGCTCTCGACGCTCATCCCGTGCTCGCGGATGAGCTGGAGGAAGGTCTCCGCGCCGGTGAATCCGCGCTTGCCGGGCGAGATCTTGCGCGCTGCGATGTCGCCATAGGTCTTGATCGGCCCGTCGGCGCGGACCACCAGGTGCACGTACATGGGCGACAGCGCCATGATCGCCCGCACCTTGTCGAGCGGCTTGCCCTTGAAGGGCCCCTCCCCCGCGAGCGCCTGTGCCGAGGTCGAGGTGAACATGAAGGCGAAGTCCGCCTTGCCCGACTGCAGGGAGCGCATGTTGACGACGCCGCCGCCCGGCTGCGGCGTCAGCCGCACGTTTTTGAGGTTGGAGTTCACGATCTCCGAGATGATCGCACCCCCGACATACCAGGAGCCGGCCGAGCCGCCGCCGGCCAGGTTCCAGAACTTCGGCTTGTCCTGGGCGACGGCCGCGGATGCCGCGATCGCCAGCCCGCCGGCAACCAGCGCCCCGAGTAGCTTGTTTCGCTGCTGCATTGCTGTGTTCTCCTTTCCCTGTTCGCCTCGTCCAGACAGGCGGTCGCGGCGGTCAGTCCGCAGCCGCCGGGGTCGCGCGGTCGCCGTAGAGGCGCCGCGCCTCTTCCTCGCCGATCAGTTCGTCGGCGATGTCCCGTTCGATATCGGCAGTCGCCCGCTCCGAGGGCGGCCCGTACCCGGCGCCGCCGGGCACCACCAGTTCCAGCCGGTCGCCGGGCGCGAGTTCCGACGAGGAGCCCAGCGGCGCCGGGCGGCCGTTCAGCTCCGCGAAGGGGATGCCGCCGTCCAGGCCGCCCTGCAGCCCTTCGATCGGCACGCCGAACCGTCCGCCGCGGATGCTCGCCTGGATCGTGCCGTCCAGTTCCTCGGCGGCCGATTCCGGCACGCGCAGCACGATCCGCTGGCCCGCGCCGCCGCGATGCCGGCCGGCGCCGGCCGCTTCCGGCGCCAGTTCCTTGCACTCGAAGAGGATCGGGGCATCGCTTTCGATGACCTCGACCGGGATGTTGGCGACGTTGGCGGGATAGGAGATGGCGCCGATCCCGTCCCGGGTCGCGCGCGCACCGAGCCCGCCATTCATGGTCACGACGGCAAAGAAGGTGCGGCCGTCCCGGTATCGCCCGGCGAGGTTGCCGTACCAGAGCGGCGTCGAGCCGCTGCCGCTGACGAGCCGGCCCGGCACGACCTCGGACAGGGCCTGGATGATGAGCTCGGGCAGCATGTGGGCGACCACCGTCCGGCCCCAGGTCGCCGCCGGGAAGCGGGCGTTCAGGACGCTGCCCTCCGGCGCCAGGATGCGGATCGGCCGCAGGCAGCCCTCGTTGTTGGGGATGCCCGGATCGAGCACGCACTTCAGCGGATAGACCGAGTAGGACCGCGTCATGTTCAGCGTGACGTTGACCGCGCGCGGGATCTGCGCCGACGTGCCGGCGAAGTCGAGTTCCACCTCGCCGTCGCGGATGCGGACCGTGAGCGCCAGCGTGACCGGCTCCTCGTAGCCGGCGACGCCGCGGAGCTGCATCGAGCGGTGGACCTCCAGCGGCGGCAGCTCGCGGATCGCCGCCCGCATGCTCGCCTCGGACCGGCTGATAATCTCGTCGCCCAGGGTCTCCAGCTCGGTCAGGCCGGCGAGTTCCATGGTGTCCAGCAGCTTGCGCGCCGCCGCCTCGTTGGCTGCGACCTGGGCGCGGAGATCGCCGATGACCTTGCCCCCCTCGCGCACGTTGGCGCGGATGAACTCGAACACGGCCTCCTCCGGCTGCCCTTCGCGGAACAGGCGGAGGATCGGGATCTTCAGCCCCTCCTCGTAGACGTCGCGGCTCGCCAGCGTGGCGAGCCGGCCGCCCATGTTGAGATGGTGGACGACCGACAGCACGAAGCCGACGACCTCGTCGCCGCGAAAGACGGGCGTCGCGACGGTGACATCGATGAGATGGCCGCTCGCGAGCCACGGGTCGTTGGTGACAAGGACGTCACCCGGCCGCAGCTCCTTCGCCAGCGGATGGGCGAGGAAGCCCGGGATGGTGAAGGGCAGGATGCCGAGCAGGCCCGGCGTCGAATGGGTCGATTGCGCCAGCATCCGCCCGCGGCGGTCGAAGAGGGCGCAGGCATAGTCGTGGAAGTCGCGGATGACGCTGGAGAAGGAGGCGCGCACCAGTGTCGTCGCCGCCTCGTCGACGGCGGTGACCAGACGCTTCCACAGGATGTCGATCTGGATCGGGGAAAGCTGGCTCATCGGGCGTCTCCGGCGGCGAGCGTGATGACGAGGATGCCGTACCGGTCGACCTCGAGCCGGGCGCCGGGGCCGACAAGCACCGTGGTTTCCCGTTCCTCGACCAGCGCCGGCCCCTCCACGACATGTCCCGGACGCAGACGGTAGCGGTCGTAGACCGGGCAGACCGCGGCCTCGCGGCCGGGAAGATGGACCAGTCGCGACGTCCGGCGGGCCGTTTCGACCGGCGCGTCGGCCGGCGCGAGCAGGGTCGGCATCCAGGGCTCCGGCGGCTCCTGCTCCAGCGCGACGGTCAGGTTCACGAGTTCGACCGCGACGTCGGGATAGACGCGGCCGAAGCCGCGCCGGTAGGACGCCTCGAAGGCCGCCCGCAGGTCCTCGACCGCGAACCGGGGCCAGTCGGCTGCAACCGGCAGATCGACCAGGACGTTGTAGCCCTGGCCGGCGTAGCGCATCTCCGCGGTCCGCCGGACCCGGGTCGGCCGCGCCTGGTCCTGCGGCAGCAGGGCACCCGCGTCCGCCTCGAGCTCGCGCAGGGCCTCGGACAGCTCGGCGAGATCGACCGCCGCCAGCTGCCGGCGCATCGTCCGCGAGCGGTCGACCGCGACGTTCGCGACCAGCATCCCCAGGGCCGACATGACGCCGGCCGCCGGCGGGACGAGGATCCGGCGCAGGCCCAGCTTTTCGGCCAGCCCGAACGCGTGCACCGGGCCGGCCCCGCCATAGGCCACCATCGTCAGCCCCTCGGCCGACTGCCCCCGTTCGGCGAGGTGGAGGCGTGCCGCCGCCGCCATGTCCTCGTTCGCGACGTCGTGGATGGCACCCGCCGCCGCCTCGACGGCAAGGCCCAGCGGGCCGCCGACCCCGGCCGCAACGGCGGCGAGGGCGGCGTCGCGGTGGAGGCGCATCTCTCCGCCGAGGAAGTGGTCGGGATCGAGGATGCCGAGCACGACGTCGGCGTCGGTCACCGTCGGCTCCGTCCCGCCACGGCCATAGCAGGCCGGGCCCGGAACGGCGCCGGCGCTCTGCGGGCCGACCTTCATCAGGCCCAGCCGGTCGATCCGGGCGATGCTGCCGCCGCCGGTGCCGATCTCGAGCAGGTCAAGGACGGGCACGTTGATGGCGATGCCCGACCCCTTCTTGAAGTGCTGATGGCGGGCCGCCTCGTACTCGTCGGTGACCAGCAGCTCGCCGCCGACGACGGCGCAAAGCTTGGCCGTGGTGCCGCCCATGTCGAAGCAGAGGAGGTCCGGCTCTTCGGCCAGCGTGCCCCACCAGCGCGATGCGGCGACCCCGCCGGCGGGGCCGGATTCCAGGATGCGGACGGGAAACGCCTTGGCGTTGACCGCCTCGATGACGCCGCCGCTGGACTGCATGATGTAGAGGTCACCAGGAAACGCGCGCGCGCGCAGGCCGTCCTCCAGGTGCCCGATATAGGCGGCCACCCGCGGCTTGACGTAGGCGTTGGCCACCGTCGTGCTGGTGCGCTGGTACTCCTTGATCCGGGGCAGGACGTCGCTCGACAGCGAGACCGCGATCTCGGGCGCATGGCAGGCGAACCAGGCCCCGACCCGGCGCTCGTGGTCGGGGTTGGCATAGGCATGGAGGAAGACGACGGCCAGCGCGCCGACCCCTTCGGCCCGGATCGCCTGGAGCAGCGCCGGCAGCGCGGCCTCGTCCAGCGGCTCGATCACCTGGCCGCGGGCGCCGACGCGCTCGCCGACCTCGTAGCGCAGGCGCCGCGGGACGAGCGGCGGCGCGAATTCGAGCTGCAGGTCGTAGACGTCGTAGCGCAGCTCGTCGCGCATCTCGAGGACGTCGCGGAAGCCGCGGGTGGTCAGCAGCGCCGTGCGGCTGCCCTTGCGTTCGATCAAGGCGTTGATGACGAGCGTGGTGCCGTGGATGACCGTCGCCGCCCGCGCGAGGAACCCGGGCGTCGCCCGCTCGAGCTGCCCGACGCCGTCGAAGATGCCGGTGGCCGGGTCGGCCGGCGTCGTCAGCACCTTCTCGACGCTGAGCGCCCCGGTCTCGCCGTCGATGAGCACGAAGTCGGTGAATGTGCCGCCGATGTCGCAACCGAGTCGTGCCGTGTTCCCTCGCATCACCATCTCTCGCCGTTCGAATGGATTGTGTCGGCTCAGGCGTCGGCCCCGGCGCGCAGGCGCCGCTGCTGCACCCCGCGCAGCACCCGTGGCCCCAGCACCACCAGGATCAGGGCGAGGCCGGCCGTGTCGGTGAGCCAGTGGGGGTCGACCAGCATCAGCCCGCCGGCCAGCAGCGGCAGCCGCTGCAGCGGCGACAGGCGCGTGTGGAAGAAGCCCGCGACGGCGACGCCGACGGAGAAGACGCCGAGCGTCGCCGTGACCGCGGCCTGCAGGATGGCGCCCGGCTCGCTGCCGATGATCAGCAGCGGCGTGCCGTAGCAGAAGAAGAAGGGAATGACGTAGCCGGAGATGCCGAGCCGGACCTCCTGCCCGCCCCAGCCGGAATAGCGGGTGCGGGCGACGCCGCAGGCCGCGAAGGCCGCCAGCGCGACGGGCGGCGTGATCGCCGAGAGGGCGGCGTAGTAGAGGACGAACATGTGCGAGGCCAGCGGCGGCACGCCGAGGGTCTTCAGCACCGGCACGGCCAGGGTGACCGCCGTGATGTAGGACGCGGTCGCCGGCAGCCCCATCCCGAGGATGAGGGTGATGATCATGGTGAAGAACAGCGCCAGGAACTTGGAATCCCCGGCGAGCGACAGGACGATGCTGGTGAAACGCAGCCCGATGCCGGTCAGCAGGATGACGCCGATGACGATGCCGGCGCAGGCGCAGGCCATCATCACCGGCACGACGGCGCGGGCGCAGTTGTCGAGCGCCTCCACCATCGCCCGGAGCCCGCGCCGCGGCCCCTGAACGACGACGACGAGGACGATGAGGCTGAGCAGCGCCGTGCCGGCCGAGCGCATCGCACTCATCTGCTGCATGATCGCGAGGAAGAGCACGAGAATGGGCAGGAACATCCACCAGCTCTCGCGCACCAGCCGCCCGATCGGCACGATCGCCTCGCCGACGATGCCGCTGAGGCCGTCGCGCTTGCTCTCGTAGTGGATGACGACGAACAGCGCGAGATAGTAGAGCAGCCCCGGAATTGCCGCGGCGATGGCGACGTTCGAGTAGCCGATCCCCAGCATGTCGCCCATGACGAAGGCGGCCGCCCCCATGACCGGAGGCAGAATGAGGCCGCCGGTGGAGGCGCATGCCTCGACGGCGGCGGCGGCGCGGGGCGTCATGCCGCTGCGCACCATCAGGGGAATGGTGAAGGTGCCGGTGGTGACGACGTTGGCGACGGCGCTGCCCGAGATCGAGCCCATGAAGGCGCTCGATACGACGGCCATCTTGGCCGGGCCGCCGGCCGTGCGCCCGAGCAGCGTCTTGGCGAACTCGATGAAGTAGCGCCCGGCGCCGCAGGCGTCGAGCAGGCTGCCGAACAGGACGAAGATGATGACGTAGGTGGCGGCGACACCGACCGGCAGGCCGTAGACCCCCTCCGGCAAAATGAAGATGTAGTCGACGAGGGTCGGCAGGTCGGCGCCCTTGTGGGCGATGACCATCGGCATGTGCTGCCCGAAGACGGCGTAGCAGAGCGCCGCGATGGCCAGCCCGACCATGCCGAACCCGAGCGTGCGGCGGGTCAGTTCGAGGACCGTCGCCGCCAGCGCGATGCCGAGGACGATGTCGGTCGTCGACAGGTCGCCCGAATGGAGCTGGAGTTCGTTGTAGTCGGACCCGGCATAGTATCCGACCACCGCGGCGGCCGCGATCAGCGCCGCGTCGATCGCCCTCGCCGCCAGTTGCCCGACCTGTCCTCCGGGCAGCCGCAGCGGGAAGAGCAGCACCCCCAGGATCGTGAAGAGCGCCACCGACACCGGCCGCAGCGACGCCCAGAGGCCATAGACCGGGGCGTAGAGGTGGACGATCGTGGTGCCGATGGCGAACGCCGAGACGGCATAGCCTCGCCACTTCGCAGCATTGGCGGGAACCATCGGCGGCGCCCGGTCAGACGGCCAAGCGCGGGCGGGCGGCGGCGGCCGGCCGCACCGCCGCGAGCCGTGCGATCTCCGCCGCGTCCGGCACGTCCTCGAGCTTGCGGACCAGCGCGATCACCCGCTCGGCGGCCGACCGCTCCATCCCCGCGAAGTCCGCGCAGATCCGGAACTTGCGGGCGACGTCCTCGAAGGTCATCGGGTTGTTCGGGTGGCCGGTGACGTAGACCTTGGTCGCCTTGGCCTCCGCCCCCGAGGCGAGCCGCACCGTGACGACGCCCGGCATGGGGAAGGTTCCCCGTCCCTCGCCCTGCGCCTCGACCTCGAGCGTCACCCGGACGCGCGGCAGGAGCGCGCGGACCGCGGCGTCGGCCAGCCCCGCCGGCTGGAACGTGTCGAGCGAAACCGCTCCGTGGACGGCGGCGCTGGCGACGGTGAAGGGCAGGCTGAACTGCGCATCGACCACCGACTGCGGGTTCCACTTCTGCTCCTCGGTGCGGCAGACGAGGTCATAGACCTCCTTGTTGCTGACGACGACGTCGATGCGCTCGATCGCGTCGGCGCCGGCGCCCAGTTCGCGCATCGCCTCCACCGTCGCCTCGATCGGTCCGTGGGTGTACTTGCAGCAGGGATAGACGGGCTTGATGCTCGTCTCGGGATAGCGCCAGCGCTCGCCGAGCCCATCGACGAGGTCGGCGCGCTCGTAGACGCCGCGATGGAACACGGGGTAGTAGCCGAACCGCCCCTCCAGGATTTCGCGGGCGCCCGTCATCCCGCACTCGGCCATCAGCGCCGACACGACGCCGCCCTCGGGCGCCACGCCCTGCATCAGCCGCACCGTCGTCGCCCCGTCGACATAGCCCTGCTGGTTGCCGGCCAGGCGCGCATAGGCGATGCCGAGCGCGTGGCGCGTCCGGTCGCGATCGAGCCCGATGAGGCGTGCCGCCGTGAGCGCCGCTCCGAGATAGCCGCACTGGTAGCTGAGCGACATCCCGGTGAAGCTGAAGCTGAGCCGCGGCGCGGCGGCCATGCGGCAGATAAACTCGCTGCCGACCAGGACCGCCGCCAGCAGCGCCCGTCCGTCGACCCCGCCCCGCGCCTCGGCCAGCGCCAGGGCCGGCGCCACCACGTTGACCGTGGTGTGGCAGGTGTTCTGCTCGTGGACGTCGTCGAGGTCCCAGGCCCGGCCGGCCATGCCGTTGACCAGCGTCGCCAGCGGCACCGGCAGGCGCTCGCCGTTGCTGGCGAGCGTGGCCTCCGGCGCACCGCCCCACCCCATCGCGAGATTCGTCAGCTCGGGTACCGACTGGCCGGTGGCGCCGGCCACGGTCGCCGCGAGCGTATCGAGGATCCCGAGCTTCGTTCGTTCGATCAGCTCGGCCGGAATGTCCTGGAACCGGAGGCCCAGGCCGAAGTCGAGAAGCGGTTCGATGGCATCCATGTTCCGGCCGTCCGTTCAGCATGTTGGAACAGTGGGCCGAATGTTGGTACAGATTCTGCGGTCATGCAACGGCAATTCATGCAACGGCGGTCATTCCAAACCTGCGCGTTCGTCCCCGGCCTATGGGCCGGGAACCAGTACGAGCTTGCCGATCGCACGCCGCTCCCGGATGCAGGCGAACGCGTTCTCGAAGTCGTCCAGCGCAAATCGTTCGATCGGCGGCGCCGGCACTCGGCCGGATGTTCGAAGCGCCAGGATCTCCTCCTGGGCAGCGCGATAGCGGTCCGGCTGCCGGATGCGGAAGTCCCGCAGCTGCATCCCGAGCACCCCGATCTGCCGGACCAGCAGGTAGTTCGCGGCGACGCTGGGAATGGTGCCGGATGCGAAGCCGACGACGATCAGGCGGCCGCGCCAGCCGAGGCAGCGCAAGGCTGCGTCGAAGGCCGCTCCGCCCACCATGTCGAGCACGATGTCGACGCCCTCCGGCCCGGCGGCGGCGCGGACCTGATCGCGCACGGCATTGCGCGCGTCGGGGCCCGAGAAGTCGATCACCGCCTCGGCGCCGAGCGCGGTAGCGGCATCGCGCTTGGCCGGGCTGCCGATCCCGGCGAACGCCCGGCCACCCAGCGCCCGCACGAGATGCACGGCCGCGGTGCCGACGGCACCGGTCGCGCCGGTTACGAGGACGCGGTCGCCGGGCGCGAAGCCGGCGCGGTCGATCAGCGCGAAATAGGCGGTGAGGCAGGCGAGCCCGAGCGCGGCCGCCTCATCGGCCGCGATTCCCGCCGGAACCGGGACGCACTGCCCGGCGGGAACGGCGACGCGACCAGCGAAGGCGCCGCTCTCGACGGTCGCCATCACCCGTTGCCCGACGGCCAGCCCGCCCGCTCCCGCGCCGATTGCGACGATGCGCCCAGCCAGTTCCTTCCCCGGCACGAACGGCAGCGCGGGGAGGACCTGATACCGGCCCTCGACGACGAGCAGGTCCGGGAAGTTCAATCCCGCCGCCTCGACCGCGATCACGACCTCGCCGGCGGCCGGCTCGGGGTCCGGCAAGTCCTCGATCCGATGGCCGCTCGGGCCGAATTCACGCACCACGACCGCACGCATCCGTGCACCTCCAAGTCCGGGGAAGAGGCGAGACTGTCATGATCGAGGCACCAGGCACAGAGCGCCCGTTCCGGTGGGACCTCCCGGAACGCTTCAACTTCGCCGGCGACGCGCTGGCCGCGCGCGCGGCCGAGCAACCGCTCAGCCCGGCGATCGTCTGGCGCGGACGCGACGACCGGGAGATCCGGATCTCCTACGCCGAGGCGGCGGCCCAGGTCGCGGGCACCGCGGCTTCGCTGCTGGCGGCCGGACTACGACCGGGCGACCGGGTTCTGGTGCTGTTGCCGCGCGTTCCCGAATGGCACATCGCCATGACGGCCTGCATGCATGCCGGCATCGTGCCGGTCCCGTCGGTCTGGATGCTGTCGGCCGAGGAGATCGCCCACCGGGTCGCGGCGGCCGGCATCGTCGGCGCGATCACGGCAGCGGCCGGGATCGAGAAGTTCCGCACCTGCGCCGACCGGCTGCCGCACCGCTTCTGCGTCGATGCCGACCTGACCGGCTGGCCCTGGCTGCGGCCGGGCGCCGGCAGCTGCCCGCCGGAGCCGATGCCGATCGACCGCCCGGCGCTCGCCTACTTCACCTCGGGCTCGACGGGCGCGCCCAAGGCCGTGATCCATGCGGCACGCGGGGTGCTGGCCCGCTGCTGGCAGCCCTGGCGATGGCTGGGGCTCGGCCGCGGCGATCTCGTCTGGGCGACCACCGACACGGGCTGGACCAAGGCGGCGACGACCCAGCTGTTCGGCGCCTGGTACCACGGCGCGACCGCATTCATGCACGAGGCGCCCTCGCCCGAGATCGTCGTGCGCGAGGTCGCGCGGTACGGCATTACCCACCTCTGCCTGTCAGCGACGGAAATCCGCCGGATCCTGCTCTCGGGCGCGGACGGCGCCGCGTTCTCAAGCCTGCGCCTGACCGTGTCGGCCGGCGAAGCGGTCACCGCCGATCTCTTCGAGCGCTGGCGCGCGCTGACCGGCTCGGAGCTCGTCGGCGGATACGGCCAGACCGAGACCCCGATGATGCTGTGCGCGCGCCCCGGCGACAGCGGCCGCGATCCCGGCATGGGCCAGCCCTTCCCGGGCAACCGCATCGCGCTGGTCGACGAGGCCGGCGACGCGGTGGCTCCCGGCACGCCGGGCATCATCGGCGTCGACCGCCGGCACCCGGGATTGATGCTGGGCTATCTCGTCGACGGCCGACTGACGGAGGGCGGATCGCTGCGCGGCGACTGGTACCTGACGGAGGACCAGGCAGAGCAGCGCGCCGACGGCACCTTCGCCTTCGTCGGACGATCGGACGACGTGATCAACACGGCCGGCTACCGGGTCGGGCCGTTCGAGGTCGAGCAGGCCCTATCGCGCCATCCGGCCGTCGCCGAATGCGCGGTCGTCCCCGCGCCCGATGCCGACCGCGGGGAGATCATCAAGGCGGTGATCGTGGTGCGCGCCGGCGTCGCGGCCTCGCCCGCTCTGGCCGCCGAGCTGCAGGCGTTCGTGAAGAGCCAGATCGCGCCCTTCAAGTACCCGCGACGCGTCGAGTTCCGCGACAGCCTGCCCAAGACCGCGACCGGCAAAGTGCTGCGCCGCGCCCTCCGAGGATAGGCCCGACCGGCAGCACTAGCAGGACCGCAGGAGACGCAAGGCCTGCTCACCAAGGGATGGGTTCGCCGCGCCAGTCGAGGAAACTGCCGGTGTGCTGCGGGCCGACCCGGTTCAACACCGCCAGCAGATGGGCGGCGGCTGCCTGCGCGGTGTGGAGGTTCGGCCCCGCTTGGACGAAGGGCGCGGACAGCCCGGTCGCCACTGTCCCAGGGTGCAGGGAGAGGCAGACCGCGTCAGGCGCCCGGCGCGCCAGCTCGATCGCGGCGGTCCGCACCAGTTGGTTGAGCGCCGCCTTGGAGGCCCGATAGCCGTACCAGCCGCCGAGGCGGTTGTCCCCGATCGAGCCGACCCGGGCCGACAGGGTCG